>JBGAKK010000040.1:0-46288 GCA_044224425.1 Phycisphaerales bacterium | reverse complement strand
CTTCCACGATGGCGGTCTTGCCCACGCCGGCCTCGCCGAGGAGGACGGGGTTGTTCTTGGTGCGCCGGCAAAGGACCTGGACCAGACGCTCGATCTCGTCGTGGCGGCCGATCACCGGGTCGAGCTCGCCCGCCTTGGCGAGTTCGGTGAGGTCGCGGCCGAAGGAGTCGCGGGCGGGGGTCTTACTCTTCCCTTGGCGGCGGGCGGGACCGGCGCCGGGCTCGGCCGCTGGCGGCGGCTCCTGCGGCTCCTGCGGGGTCTCTTCCTGCTCGTTCTGGACGCCAGCACCGAGGAGGTTCAAGACTTCCTCGCGGACTTCCTCGAGCTTAAGGCCGAGGTTCATCAGGACCTGGGCGGCGACGCCGTCATGCTCGCGCAGGAGGCCGAGCAGCAAGTGCTCGGTGCCCACGTAGTTGTGGTTCAGGTTGCGGGCTTCCTCGATCGCGTACTCGATGACCTTCTTGGCCCGCGGCGTCTGCGGCAGCTTGCCCATGGTCACCATCTCGGGGCCGCTCTTGACGAGCTTCTCCACCTCGAGGCGAACCTTGCGGAGATCGATCTCCAGGTTCTTAAGGACGTTGGCGCCGACGCCCGACCCTTCCTTCACCAGGCCGAGCAGGATGTGCTCGGTCCCGATGTATTCGTGGTTGAAGCGCTGGGCCTCCTGGTTGGCCAGGGCCATCACCTTGCGAGCGCGATCGGTCAGCCGTTCAAACATGGCATTCCCCTTCTTGCTCCCCCGACTGGGGAGGAGCAGGTTCCGGCGAGCGGTCCGGTAATGGTACCCGGCTCACGTCACCGGCTTGCGATCTGTCGGGTCCCCGAGGGGCAAGATGTGTACCAGTCCCCGACGAGCCCCCGAGCCCTGGCCGTCATCGGTCCTTCGTCGGCGTGTTTCGCGCACCGGCACACCGAAAGGCGGCATCACGCGACGAGATTCCGACGTAGTCTTCGCGCCGATCGTCGACAGAGTTCCCCCAGTCCCACCAAATGCCTCCGAGCCGTTCAAGTCTTGAGGGTGCGCGACCCGCGCCGGGCCGAATCGGTCGCGTTGTTGCTGCCGTGTTGGCGGTCCTCATGGCGGCAGCCGCCGAAGCGGGCGACCCGGTCGTCCTCGACAAGCCGCAGCCCATGCGCCTCACGCTGGCCGACGGGACCACGCTTGGCGGCCAGGTGGCACGATGGGACGACGATGGCTTCGACGGTCCGATCGGCCGGCACCGCTGGGAGGAGCTGAAGCCTCTCGAAGCCTTTCGGGTGCGGAAGAAGCTGATCGAGGCCCTCCCGAGCGGCGACCGCAAGGCTCGGATGCTCGACCTCTTGACCTACGTGGCGTCCTTCCGCGACAAGCCGGATGACAAGGACAGTCTGGTCGAGCGGGCGGAGAAGGAGTGCAAATCACTCGGAGCGACGGCGGAGGAAATCACCCAAGCCCAAGGGAAGGCGGCCGAGCTGAAGCAGGCCCGGGCCGAGCGCGAGCGGGCGGCGGCGCGAGCCAAGCTGAGCACCGCATCGCCCGAGGCGGGGCCTTTCCCCCAGGGGGCTTGGCCGCCCTTCACCCAGGCCGACCAGGAGCGGCAACTCCTCGCGCTTCGGCAGCGGGTCACCGAACGGCTGGCCAAGGCGGGCAAGGAGCTGACCGGCGTCGAGGGTGACTTCTGCATCGTCTGGTCGGACCTCGGCACGGCCGATGCCGCCAAGCAGGCGGTCGAGATCGATCTCTTCGTCCGCTCCGTCCTCAAGCAGCTCGGGGTCGCCGAGGACCAGGCGAACCTCTCCCTGCGAACGGGCAAGGTCGCCTTCATCCTGGCCGAGTCGGCGGATCGCTACCGTCTGCTCGAAGCGTCTGCCTTCGGGCATCAGGCCGCGAAGGACGAGGTGGGCATGGTCCACTACGAAGGGCCCGACGCGATCGCGGTCATCCTGAAGCAAGGGGATCCGATCGCCACCCAGATCGAGACGCTGCGAGCCACCGCCCGCGGCGTGTTGCATCGCCTGGCGAGCCCGGTTCGCCTGCCGCCCTGGGCCCACGAAGGCCTTGTCGACTGGCTGGTCCTCTCCTGGGCCCACACCGCGTCGATCGACAAGGAGCTCCGTCCGCCGGGGCTCGCCTTCATCCGAAACGGCGGCTCGCTCGAGAAGGTGCTCGGCCTGACCTACGAGGAAGGCACCTGGCCCGGCCCCGACCTCTCGGCGCGGGCGGCGGGCTACCTCGTGGTCGGCCTGATGATGGAGCAGGCTCCGCAGCGCTTCCAGAAGTTTCTGGCCGCGGTGAAGGCCGGCAAGCCTTGGAAGCAAGCCCTCGAGGAAGACTTCGGCTCGAAGCCCGCAGCGCTCCTCGACAGCGTGCGTCGCCACTACCGCTTCAACGACTGAGCACCGGCTGCGTCAGGCGGGCTGGAGGGTCCCGTCCACGAGATGGACGCGGCGATCGGCGAGGGCGGCGATGCTCGGATCGTGGGTGACCATCACGATGGTCAGCCCCTTCTGATGCAGGGTCCGCACCACGGAGAGGATCTCGCCACCGGTGCGGGCGTCGAGGTTGCCGGTCGGCTCGTCGGCGAGGAGGACCCGCGGCTGGTTGACGAGGGCCCGGGCGATGGCCACCCGCTGGCGTTCGCCGCCCGAGAGCTCGGCCGGGCGATGCCGCAAGCGGTGCGAGAGGCCGAAGGAGTCGAGGAGTTCGATCGCCTTGCCCCGCAGGGCCGCGGTCGAGAGCCACTCAAGCGGCGAGCGTCCCACCATGGCCGGGAGGAGCGCGTTCTCGAGGACGTTCAGCTCGGGCAAGAGGTGATAGAACTGGAAGACGAAGCCCACCCGCTCGTTCCGGTAGCGGTTGAGGCCGCGGGCGGAGAGGGCGTGGACGGCGGTGTTCTCGAAGCGGATCGCACCGCTGCCCGGGTCGGGACGGTCGAGACCGCCGAGGAGATGGAGAAGCGTGCTCTTCCCCGAGCCCGACGAACCGACCACCGCAACCCACTCGCCTGCCTCGACGCTCAGCGACGCATCGCGCAGGACGGGCACATCGACCCGCCCCATGCGGTAGGTCTTCTTGAGGTGCTCGCCGGCGAGGAGTGGCATGATCGGGGGGGAGGGAGGGGGTTCACTCGTAGCGAAGGCTGCGCACCGGATCGGTGTCGGCCGCCTTCGCCGCGGGGATGGCGGCCCCGAAGACGCTGAAGACGATGGCGAAGGCCATGGTCATCCAGGCATTGTCGAGGTCGATGGCGTTGGGGATCTTGCTGAAGTAGTAGACGCTCGGGTCCCAGATCACGATCCCGTGGTGGAAGGTGAGGAGAATCGCGACGCCGACCACGACCAGGGTGGCGATGCTCCACAGGAGCCCGTAAAGGACCGAGCCGCGCAGGCTGCTGAAGAGGGCGACCGCGGCGCAGGCCCCGGCCACGACGTAGGCACCGATCCAGAGCGCGGTCGGGGCCGGCTGGCCCATGGCGGTGTGGATGTCGTTGATCCGGTCGACCACGACCCAGGCCAGGCCGAGCCCGAGCGTCGAGCCGAGCACGCCGATGACGAGGCCGTAGGCGAGGAAGATGGCGAGGATGCCGAGGCGGCTGGCCCCCACCGAGCGGAGGATGCCGATGTCCCGCGTCTTCTCCTGGACGATGGCCCAGAAGATGGCGAGGACGAGTCCGGCGCATACCACATAGACGAGGGAGAAGAGGACCCGCATGAGGGCCCGCTCCTTCTCCACCGGACCGATCAGGTCCTTGAGTCGTTGCTCCCAAGTCTTCACCTCGACCACCTGCGGCGGCACGCTGCGCAGGGCCTTGGCCAACGGGTCGGCTGCCTTCCGCTCCTGGAACCTGAGGTAGGCGCCCTCGACCGCGTCACGCAGGGTGGTGGGCGAGACGCCTGGCTTGGCCTTGATGAGGATGGTGGTGGCCCGGGCCGGCGCCGTCCCGATCAGCTTGGTCGGCTGGCCGGTCGCGTCGAGCCCTTGGGTCATGTCGTAGACCGGCGCCTCGTCGAGGCGGAGCATCGCCTGGGCTTCCTTGAGCGGGATCAGGGTCCGCTGGCTGTCGATCTGGTAGACGCCGGTCTGGAACTCGTTGACGATCCGGAACGGCCGCTTCCGCTCGCCCTTCAGGTCGACGCTCCCCGATTCGCTCACCGGGACGAGCGTGAGGAGCGTGCCTTCCGTCATCGGCATCCAGTGGTTCGCGTCCCACGGCGCCCATGGCTTCGCCCCGGTGCGATACGAGCCGTCGCGCTGGCGGTGGTTGAAGGGAGAGATCTCGATGCCGATGATCATGCCCGGCTCGCCGGTCACCAGGTTCCGCATGGCCATGGCGTCGTCGAAGCGGTCGAAGCGGGCATCGAGGCGCGGGTCGTCTGCGGCCATGGCCTGCCTCGCGGCCTCGTCGGCGGGCGGCTTCCAGTAGACGATCCGCTTGAAGTCGATGACTTTGTCGAGGCTCTCCGGATCGATGCCCCACACCTGCACCGTCTCGATGCGGTTGCCGCCCTTGACCCCGTAGGGCATTCGGAGCAGGCCGAAGCTCTCGACCACGGGCGTGGCGGCTTGGGCCTCGGGCAGGGCCTCGATGTCGGCGATGAGTTCCTCGTAGTAGGGGATGCCGACGATGTCGAAGGAGACGATGACGTCGCCGATCAGGGTGCGCCCGGAGTTCCGCAGCATGTCGAGGAACCCGGTCATCACGCTGACCACGACGATGACCAACATGACGCACAAGGCGACCGCGGCCACCGCGATGAGCGGGATGATCCGCGTGGACAGGTAGCGAAGGACGAGGAGCGCCTGGTACATGCGTCGAAGAGGGCGGGATGATATCGCCCCGAGCGACGGGCTCGGTCGAGGCGCTCAGGACTTGGCGAACTCCTGGAGGAGCGAAGCCGGCGTCCCGATCGGGACCACCGCGTACCGCCCGATCCAGCGGCGGGAGGCGCTGCGTGCCATGGCCGGGCGGGCGGCGGTGGTGACCGCGGTGACCGTGGCCCGCACCGCTTCGCCCAGCGGTTCGCCGGTGTCGCCGTCCAAGCCGGAGGGAAGGTCGAGGGCGAGGATCGGCACCCGCCGATCCGCACAGCGGTTCATGGCCTCGATGGCCTTCCTCGGCTCGCCGCTCACCTCGCGGTCGAGGCCGGTGCCGAAGAGGGCATCGACGACCAGGTCGACGCCGCCCTCGAGGTCGGCCAAGGTGCCCTCGGGGATGCCCATGGCCTTGGCGATCCGAGCTTGGGTCGCCGCGTCGGTCCCCTCCCGCGGGTGGCCGACCGGGATGATGGTGACCGACGCTCCGCCGTTGGCGAGGTGGCGAGCCACCCCGTAGCCGTCGCCGCCGTTGTTGCCGGGACCACAGACCACCGCGACCTTCCGGCCGATCGGCCGAAGGAGCGCTGCTGCCACCTCCGCCATGCCCCGTGCCGCATTCTCCATCAGGACGATTCCCGGGATCGCGTAACGCTCCTGGGCAGCGCGATCGAGGGCCCGCGAAGCAGCGGTGGTCAGGATCTGCATGCGGCGACGATACCGAGGCCGGGCTCCGTGCGGTGCCCCGGACCGCCGTCGACCGCCCCTTTCGGGCGACTTCCTCGAAATCGCCGGTCACTTAGGATGGGAGGGGATGACCGACCTCTGGCCGTCGATCCTGAATGCCGCGGTGATCCTGCTCGGCGTCTACTGGGCCTTCGTGGCCGGCCGCGTGCGCTATCTCACCGTTCGCGTGCCGACCGTGCGCAGCGGCCTCGACGTGCCGATGCCGGAGGGTGGTTGGCCGTCTGTGTCGGTGGTGGTCCCCGCCCACAACGAGGAGCGGGTGATCGAGCGCTGCGCCCGCAGCCTCCTGGCCAGCGACTACCCGAACCTCGAGGTCATCATCGTCCTCGACCGCTGCACCGACCGGACCTTGGCCATCCTCCAGCCGATCGCCGCCAGCGACCGCCGGCTGACCATCGTCGAGAACAGCTCGTGCCCGAGCGATTGGGCCGGCAAGTGCAACGCAGCCCGGCTCGGGGCCGAGCGGGCCACCGGTCGGCACCTCCTCTTCACCGACGCCGACGCCGCGTTCCATCCGCAACTCGTGAAGGCGGCGATGGGGACGGCCATCCGCGACCGCCGCGGCCTGCTCTCGCTGCTCCCGACCCTGGTCGCCGAGGCGTGGTACGAGGTGGTGGTGCAGCCCGCAGCGGCGATCCTTCTCCTCCGCATGTACCCGATCGACAAGGTGAACCGGGACCGACGTCGCCGGCCCTTCGCCAACGGGCAGTTCCTCCTCTTCGACCGCGCGGTCTACGAGGCGGTCGGCGGACATGCCGCGGTGAAGGACGACCTCCTCGAGGACATCGCCTTCGCCCGGCTGGTCGACGCGGCTGATCGCCGCTGCGGCCTGGCCATCGCCGAGGAGTTGCTCGAGGTCCACATGTACCCGAGCTTCGACGCCCTCCGCTCGGGCTGGAAGCGGATCTTCATCGAGGCCTGCCATCGCCGCACCGACCGGCTGCGAGGCTATGCCGTCCGCCTCCTCGCCTTGGGCGTTGTCGGACCCATCCTCCAGTGCATCGCCCTCGCGCTCGGGCTCTGGGCGGGCGGGGCCACGGCGACGGTGGCCATGATCGCGGTGGCCGGCGGCTGGCTGGCCCAACTCCTCGCCCTCGCCATCATCTACTCGGCCAGCCGCACGCCGCTCCGCGGCATCTTCCTCTATCCCCTCGGCGTCGCCTACGTCGCGTCCTTCCTGTGGCAGGCGGCGAGCGATCTCCGTTCCGGCAAGCCGGTCCGCTGGGGAGGACGCGAGTACGTCCTCGCTCCGCGGCCGTGAACACCATGCGCATCCTGCTCACCAACGACGACGGCATCACGGCGACCGGCATCCAGCACCTCCACGCGGCGCTCGCCGGCCTCGGCGAGATCGTGACCGTCGCCCCGGCCACCGCCCAGAGCGCGATGAGCCACAAGATCACCTTCCATCAGCCGCTCCTCGCCCGTGAGGTGCAGGTGAACCCGACCATGCGGGGGATCGCGGTCGAGGGATCGCCCGCCGACTGCGTGAAGATCGCCCTGCGGGCCATCTGGCCGGAGCGTTACGGGGCCGGCTCGCGGCCCGACCTTGTGATCAGCGGGATGAACGACGGAGCCAACGTCGGCATCAACGTGATCTACTCGGGCACCGTCGCAGCGGCGGTCGAGAGCGCCTTCCTGGGCGTGCCGGCCATCGCGGTCAGCCTGCACTACGGCCGAGCCGCGAAGAGCGACTTCGGACGGGCCGCGTGGATCGCCCGCCACGCGATCGATCGCGTCCTCCGGCACGAGCTCGATCCGCATGGCGTGGTCAACCTGAACATCCCGCGCACCGAGTCGGCCGATGCCCCCATGCCGCCGCTTCGCGTGGTGGGGATGAACACCGCTGCCGGCGTCGACGGCTTCGAGCGTCGCGTGGGGCCGGCGGGGCAGGTCTACTACTGGCCCTGTGGCAACGGCATGGAGTTCGTCTACGCCCGACCCGGCACCGATGTCGAGGCCCTCGCCGAACACTGCGTCACCGTCACGCCGCTCTCCTACGACCTCACCGACCACGGCCGCCTGGCCGCATGGCGCGAGCGGGTCGAAGGCTGAGCCCGGTCGCGGGACGACCGACTATTGGACGAGGACGAGCCGCAGGCGGACCGTGACGTCCTCGCCGACGGCGAGCTTCTCGAGCGGCTTGCCGCTGGCCCGCCAGCCGGCGATGGCGTCGAGGATCGGGCCGTCGATGTCGGGATGCCCGGCCTTCCGCAGGAAGAAGTAGCGGGCCGGCTTCCCGTCGCGGTCGAAGTGGATCTCGACGATCGGGTTCCGCGGGTTCGCGGTGACCATGGTCAGGATCGTGAACTTCGGCTTGCGGGTCTTGATCTGGAGACCTTGGGCGGCGATCGGCCGGCCGTTCTTCCACAAGTTGGCCGGCACGTTCTTGACCGACATCGCGTCGGCTTCGGAGTCGCTGATCTCGCCTTCGCCGACGTTGTCCTCGCCAGGCGCGCCGGACATGCTGGAGCGACCGGGCTGTCCCGGCGGAAGTTCCGGCAGCGGCTCGGCAGCGGGTGGAGGCGCGGTGGCCGGCGGGGCCGGAGGTGGCGGCGTCGGCTCGGCCGGCGGGCTCGGCTTGCCGCCGTCAGTGGAATGGTTTGGTGGCTCGGCGGGCGGCGTTGGTGGTGTCGGCGGGGTCGAAGGCGGGGGAGGCGGAGGCTCGGGCGGCGGGGCCGGAGTCGGGGGCGTCCCACCCGGCGGCGGAGCGACCGGCTGGTCGCCCGGTTGGGCCGGCGGCATGGGCTCAGCAGGGTGGTCGGTAGGCGGCGTCGGCGTCGGCTCGGGTGGCGTGTCCGGCGGCTTGGGGGCGTCGGCTGGCTTGGGCGGATCCGTCGACGGCTTGACCGGATCGGTCACCGGCTTGGGCTGCTCGGGCTGCGGCGGGGTCGGCTCAGCAGGATGCGACTCGGGGGTCGCGGGTGCTGGCGCCGGTGTTGGCGTCGGAGTCGGCTTCGGGGTTGGCGTCGGCTTCGGAGTCGGGTCCGGCTCCTCGCTCGGCCGCGGGTCGTCGGCCTTCGGAGCCGGCTTCTCGTTCGGCGTCGGCTCGTTCACCGGGTCGAGCGGCGTCGGCGGACCGGGCGGGGCGTTGATTCGCTGGGTGGCGCTCTGAGCGCCACTCGCCGAACTCGGGTCGGGCAGGCTGGCGTCGTCGCTCGGCTTGTCGCCTTTGCCGCGATCGCCGCCCGCCGCAAGCCGAAGCGCCGCCTGGTCCTGCTCGGCCTGTCTGGCGAGGTGCTCGAGGTACTCCTGGAAGCCGATCCAGTTGTCGGTCTGCCACGGGCTCTCCTCGATGCCAAGGACGACCGAGGGCGGCACGGGAGGAGGCGGCGGTGGCTCTGGCTGCGGCTCGGGCTTCGGCTCGGGCGGAGGAGGTTGGTCCGGCGGTGGCTCGCTCAGCGGAAGCTTCTCGAGTTCTTCGGGCGGCACCGCGACCAGCCAACTCGCGTCCATCGAGGCAGCGCCGAGCGTCGCAGCGTCGATCGGTCCGTGCAGGACGGTGTGGGCCCCGACGAAGTAGATGCCGGCATGGATGGCGAGCGACAACGCCACCGCCAGGTAGAGCGAAGCGGCGGCTTCCCGGCGTTCGGCCCGGGGTTCGGCCGGGTATTGGGCGAGGCTCGGCGTCATCCGCCTACTCCTCGAGCTGAAGGGACGCCAAGGCGGTGGCGACGTCCGGGGTGCACTCGAACAACTTGTCGAGCCCGGCCACCATCAGGAGCCCCCAGACCTTGTCGCGCACCGAACAGAGGCGCAGCGTCTTCCCGCCCGCCAAGAGCCGCTTCCGGAGTTGCAGCATCTGGGCGATGTTGGTGGAGTTGAGGTAGCTGACCCGCCGGAAGTCGAAGACGGCGCAAGGCTCGAGGCCCTGTTCGTCGTCCAGCATCCGGGCGAAGTTCGCAGCGTCCTCGGAGAACTGCGGTTCGTCGCCAAACTCGACGATCGCGATGTGGTCGGACCAACGTTGGATGGGCATGGAAGCGATCCACGCTGCAGGATAGCAGGCGTGCGGCGATCCTCCGAATCGGCCCCGGCTCGGGCCGGAAGCCCGTCACGCGGCGGGACTTCCAGCGTCTGGCGCCGCATCGCCCTGGCCGGCGGGCGGCGTGTCGGGGGAGTCACCGCCCACCGCGTCGCCTTCACTGTCCGCCGCGGTGGCCGCCGCGATGAGGGTGTCGCCCTCCCGGAGCCGGACCACGCGCACGCCCTGCGTGTTGCGGCCAATGCGGGAGATCTCCGCGGCGGGGGTGCGGACCAACATGCCGTTGGCGCTGATGAACATCAGGCTGTCGCGATCGGTGACCACGCGGACATCGACCACCGTGCCGTTCCGCTCGGTGGTCTGGATGTCGATGCGCCCTTGGCCACCGCGGCCCTGCGGCCGCTTGGTGCCGTCCTCGCACTGGACAAGGTATTCGTCGAGGGCGGTCCGCTTGCCGTAGCCGTTCTTGGTCACGGTCAGGAGATCGGACCCCTCCACGCAGCGGACCACGCCCACCACCTCGTCGCCTTCGGAGAGTTCGATGCCCTTCACGCCGGCGGCGGCGCGGCCCATCACGCGGGCGTCGTTCTCCTCGAAGCGGATGGCCTTGCCCGACGCGGTGGCCAAGAGGACGTGGTCCTCGCCGCTCGTCTGCAGGACGCCGACCAGCCGATCGCCCTGGTTCAGGTTGAGGGCGATGATGCCGGCCCGGTTGACGTTCCGGTAGTCCTTGAGGCTGGTCCGCTTCACCTTGCCCTCGGCCGTCGCGAAGAGGAGGTAGTCCTCGCTCTTCTCGAAGTCGGTGATGGGCAGGAAGGCCCGCACCTTCTCGCCTTCCTTCAGGTCGAGGAGGTTGACGATGGCCCGGCCGCGGCTCGTCCGCGAGAGCTCGGGGATCTGCCACACCTTCATGCGGAAGACGCGGCCGGTGTTGGTGAAGGCGAGGAGGTCGTCGTGGGTCGAGCTCACGAAGAGCTGCTCGACGAAGTCGTCGTCGGTCGTCTCCGAGCCCTTGATGCCGGTGCCGCCGCGGCCTTGCGAGCGGTAGGTGTCGGCCGGCAAGCGCTTGACGTAGCCCTGGTGCGAGATGGTGACGACGACCTGGTGCTCCTGGATGAGCTCTTCGAGGGCGAAGTCGTCGACTTCGCCTTCCTCGATGGTCGTCTTCCGATCGTCGCCGAAGCGTTCGGCGATCTCCAGGCAGTCCTCGCGGATGATGTCGAGGACGAGCCGCTCGTCGGCCAGGATGCGCTCGTAGCCCTCGATCTCGTCGAGGAGTGCCGACAGCTCGCCGGCCAGCCGCTCGATCTCGAGGCCGACCAGTTGGATCAGGCGGAGAGCGCCGATCGCCTCGGCCTGCACCCGGGTCAGGACCACGCCGTCGTCGGCCGAGGCCCGTTCGAGGAGGGCCCGGGGGACGATCCCGGCCCGCGGGTGGTCGGGGGCGATGCGGAAGGCCCGCTGCTGCAGGCGCTCGATCGCCTCCTCGCGGCTCCGCGAGGAGCGGATGATCTTGATGACCTCGTCGATGTCGCAGACGGCGTAGATGAGGCCTTCCAGCTTGTGGGCCTGCTGCTTGGCCTGGCGGAGGAGGAACTGCGTCCGCCGGCGGACCACCTCGCGACGGTGGTCGATGTAGCACTGGATGAGCTGCCGCAGGGTGAGGGTCCGCGGCTGCCCGTTCACCAAGGCGATGTTGATGATCGAGAAGGTCGACTGGAGCGGGGTGAACTCGTAGAGCTGCTTCTCGACGATGGCCGGATCGGCGCCCTTCTTGAGGACCACCTGGATCCGGGTCCGGGCATCGCGGCCGGAGTGGTTGCGGACGTCGGCGATGTCCTCGATGCGGCCCGACTTGCTGGCCTCGACGATCTTCTCGATCAGCGAGCTCTGCACCACCTGGTAGGGGATCTCGTCGATGACGATGATGTCGCGGCCCGACTTCTCGCCCGACTTGTCGCCGGTCCGCTCGTGGTGCACGCTGCCCCGCACCACGACCCGGCCGCGGCCGGTGGCGTAGGCCTCGACGATGCCGCGACGACCGCAGATCGCCCCGCCGGTCGGGAAGTCCGGGCCTGGCATGATCTCCAAGAGCCGCTCGAGGGCGATCCCCGGGTCGTCGATGGTGGCCACGATCGCCTTGCACACCTCGCGGAGATTGTGGGGCGGCATCGAGCTGGCCATGCCGACGGCGATGCCCGCCGAGCCGTTGACCAGGAGGTTCGGGAGCTTGCCCGGCAGGACGGTCGGCTCGGTGAGTCGATCGTCGTAGTTGGGCTTGAAGTCGACGGTGTCCTTGTCGAGGTCCTCGAGCATGGCCACCGCAGGGGCGGTCATGCGGGCCTCGGTGTAGCGCATCGCGGCGGGGGGGTCGCCTTCGATCGAGCCGAAGTTGCCTTGCTTGTCGACGAGGAGGGCCCGCGTCTTCCACTCCTGGCCCATGTTGACGAGGGTCGGGTAGATGACCGCCTCGCCGTGCGGGTGGTAGTTGCCGCTGGTGTCGCCGCAGACCCAAGCGCACTTGATGTGCTTCTTGCCCGGGTACAGGCGGAGGTCGTTCATGGCGACCAGAATGCGCCGCTGGCTGGGCTTGAGGCCGTCGCACGTCTGGCAGGGCACGATCGGTGATCGTGCTCATGGCGTACGTCAGGTAGGAGTCGTGCAGCTCGCGCTCGATCTCGATGCTCGAGATGCGGTCGGCGGGCGGCTCGCCGCCAGCAGCGGGGCTGGGTGGCGGAGTCGGCGGGGGCGGCTGCGGGGGGCGGGTCTCGTCGGCCATGCGCGGGGGTCGCGGGGAGGGGATCGACTCGCGATCGGACCTGAAAGCAGGCTCCGGGGCCGTCGTCGGCGAGGGCCCGAGTATACTGATCGCCCCGCGACGGGCCCCCGCAGCGCGTCGCGTCAGGCTGGTGCGAGGAGGGCCACGAACTCGATGTTGCCGGGGACGCCCAAGGTCCGGCTCGACTTGCCGCCGACGAGCGGCGAACGCTCGCAGCCGAGGACGCGGACGCCGAGAGCGGGCATGGCGGCGAGCACGCGCTCGAGGACGAGCGGGGCCTTCTCTTGCTCAAGGAATCCGCGGTCGAGCCAAGCCTTCTCTTCGCCCTCCACCTCGTAGTGCGGCTTGACCAGGGTCGCGATGCGGCCGCTGCCGCCGGCCCGCAGCCAGCGAAGCGCGGCGGGGATCGCCAAGCGCTGCGGCGTCCACGCCAGGTCGATCGAGACGAGGTCGACGCCGCCCTCGGGCGGGGCGGCGTGCAGGGCGTTGGTGCGCTCGCGGACCTCGACCCGCGGATCGTTGCGGAGGGTCCAAGCCAAGGTGCCGTAGCCGGTGTCGACCGCCACCACGCGCTCCGCGCCGCGCTGCAAGAGGCAGTCGACGAAGCCGCCCACGTTGCATCCGAAGTCGGCGCAGACGAGGCCGGTCACGTCGAAGCGGAAGGCGGCCAAGGCGTGGTCGAGCTTCTCGCCAGCGCGGGAGACAAATCGCCGCTCCGAGGCCGACATCTCACCGCACTCCGACCAAGGCCACGCCGAGGCGGTCGGCGGCCTGCACCACGGCGGGGCGGTCGACCAGGATCACGCGGCCGGCGCCGACCGCGATGCAGCCGCCGCCCGCCTTGGCCAGGCGCTCCACGGTGGCCACGCCGATGGTCGGCACGTCGGCCCGCATGTCGTGTCCGGGTCGGGCGCTCTTGAGGAGGACCCAGCCCTTGGCTCGGCAGAGTTCGCCAGTCCGGTCGATCATCCGGTCGGTGCCTTCGACGGCCTCGACGGCGATGACGTCCTTGTCGCGCACGCTCATGGCCTGGCCGATGTCGAGTTCGAGGGCCTGGGCGAAGAGGGGCCAGGCGAAGGCGATGTCGGCCCGCTGGGCGGGGCTCGGCTGCACCGAGCCGATGGTGCCCTCGCTCGCCAGGTGGTCGGGGATGTAGGTCGTCGAGTCGATGAGGCGCAACCCGCCTTCGAGGAGGTCCTCGGCCAGGGCGGTGAGCAGGGTGGCCGAGCGGTGGTCGTGGCGCAGGCGACGATACCAAAGCCGGGCCGCCCGCCAATCGGGGAGCTGGCGGAGGAGGCGGAAGGGATCGTGCATGCGGGCCTTGCTGACCCGCCCGATCATCACCGCCTGGTCGAAGCCGAGCCGCCGCGAGAGCCGCAGCCACTTCCCGATCTGGATGATGCCGGCCACGGCGAAGGCGTCGCATTCGGCCGGCAGTTCGGGCACGAACTGGTCGCGCAGCCCGACGCAGGCCACGCGCCGCCCGGCCGCCCGCATGCCGCGGGCGACGAGGACGGGCAGTTGCCCCTGACCGGCGATCAACCCGACGATGGGACGGTCGGCCACGACGCGAGTGTCGGCGAGGGCCGGGACCCGGTCAACCCGCAGCACCTCCGCGGCGCCCGGTCCGAGACTACGCGGGCCGGCGGCCCATCGGCAGGTAGTCGCCGAGGTCGTCGCTTGCCGTTTGGGGCCGGACCAGGGCCTCGATGGCGTCGATCGGATCGCCGTGGAAGTGGAGGAGGTCGCGCACCGCCGGGCGGATGAAGCGGTGCTCGATGCCGTGGTCGATCATCGCCATCATCGGGTCGTAGTAGCCGCGGTCGTTGACCACGCCGATCGGCTTCCGGTGGTTGGCGAGGTAGCGGCCGACCAGGATCTCGAAGAACTCCTCGTAGGTGCCGAGCCCGCCGGGGAGGACGAGGAACGCATCGCCGCGCTCCTCGAGGAGCCGCTTCCGCTCCCGCATGGATTCGACGACGACCATCTCGTCGCAGCCGTCCCAGCCTTGTTCGAGGTCGAGGAGCTGCCGGGTGATCACGCCCTCGACCCGTCCGCCGGCGGCCTTGGTGGCCCGGGCCACCTCGCCCATCAGGCCGATCGAGCCGCCGCCATAGACGAGGGCCAGGCCGCGGCGGGCGAGTTCCGCGCCGACGGTGCGGGCTGCGCTCGCGAAGTGCGGTTCGAGGGCCGTGGAGGAAGCGCAATAGACGGTGACGGCACGCATGGAGCAGAGGGTAGTCGCTCGCCCTCCGCTCTGAGGCGGCGCCCGTCTGGTGCTGGCAGTCGAAGAGGTAGGTGCCCGGCCGATGCCGAGCCGGCCGGCCTTGCGGTACCTTGCCCCGCGTGACGCCGTACGTCCTCGGGTGCCTCGTCTTGGGCTTCCTGCTCTCCTGTCCCTTCACTGCCTTCCTGGTGCGGGCCGGGCATCGCGTCGGTGCCCTCGATTCGGCCGGCTCGAAGGGCCACGTCAAGGTCCTGCGCAGGATCCCCAACATCGGCGGCATCGCCATCTTCTGGAGCGTGGCGGCCCCGCTTGCGATCGGCCTCGGGCTGGTCGCCTTCGCCCCGAAGGCGCTCTTCTCGCTGGTGCCGCCGGCCCATCGCTTCGCCGATCGCCTGCACGACTCGCTGCCGGCCTTCGCTGCGATCCTCGGTGGGACCTTCGTCCTCCACCTGCTCGGCCTGATCGACGACCGCCGGGCCCTCGGGCCGGGCCTCAAGCTCGTCGTCCAGCTCGGCGTGGCCTTGGCCGTCGCCATCCTCTTCGACGTCCGGCTCCTCTCGGTCCTCGGCACCTGGTTCGTGGGCGGGGAGATCCTCAGCGTGGCGGTGACCGTGGCGTGGATCGTCCTCGTCACCAACGCCATGAACTTCATCGACAACATGGACGGCCTCTCGGGCGGGCTGGGGGCGATCGCCTCGCTGGTCCTGATGACCGCCACCGTGGTGAACGAGCAGTGGTTCGTGGCCGCCACGCTCGCCCTCCTCGCCGGCTCCCTCTTCGGATTCCTGGTCTACAACCGCCCGCCCGCCCGCATCTTCATGGGCGACGGGGGCTCGCTCGCCATCGGGTTCCTGCTCGCCACGCTCGTCTGCCGCACCACCTTCGTCGACACCAAGGACGCCTCCTTCGCCCTGGGCAGCGCCTGGTACGGCGTCTTCATGCCGGTCGCGGTGCTGGCCATCCCGCTCTACGACATCGTCACCGTCTCGGCCATCCGGATGGCCCAAGGGCGAAGTCCCTTCGTGGCCAGCGAACAGCACTTCTCGCATCGCCTGGTCCGCCTCGGCCTGAGCCGCCCGCAGGCGGTCGGCGTCCTGTGGATGCTGGGCGTGGTGACCGGCGTCTCCGGCATCGTGTTAGGCACGCTGCGGCCTTGGCAGGCGGTGCTGGTCGGCCTGCAGACCCTCCTCGTCCTCGTCGTCATCGGCGTCCTCGAGCGGGCCGTCGGCCAGTCGCGGGAGCGCCCCGATGGCTGAGCCTGCCCTCTTCCCCGAGCGCGGTCGCAGCCTGGGCCGCTGGGCGACGATCGCCCTGGTCGCCATCGCCGCCATCCGCTGCACGATCAGCATCGTGCCGCAGGTCCGCTTCGACGTGGACCCGGCCTCGAACCCCGAGGGCTACGCGGGCGTGGGGCCGGCGGGCAGCATGCTGCTCGACGTCGGGCTCCTTGCGGCGTGCGTCCTCGCCCTCGCCGCGGAGCGGCTCGCCGGTCGCCGAGTCGCGACCTGGGCGGTGGTCCTCGCCGCCCTCCCGTCGCTCGCCATCATCTATCACGGGGCGGGCAACGCCCTCGACCTCTTCCGCGGGACGACCTGGCTGGCCGCCGCGTGCGCCGGCGTGGCAGCCGCCCATCGGGCCCGCGACCCGGTCGATCGTCGGCTGCTCGTGGCGGGCGTCCTCGCCGTGGCGGCGCCGCTCCTCGTCCGCGGCATCGAGCAGGTGACGGTCGAGCACGCCCAGACCGTCGAGTTCTTCGAGAAGAACAAGGCCGCCATGTTCGCCGACCGCGGCTGGGCCGAAGGCACGCCCGCCGCCGAGATGTTCGAGCGGCGCTTGCGGCAGGTCGAGGCCACCGGTTGGTTCGGGCTCGCCAACCTCTACTCGGCGGTGATGGCGTTCGCCGCGGTCGGCTTCAGCGGGCTCGCCGCGGTCGCCCTCGGGCGGCGGGAGTCGCGCGGCCCGGCCGGCGTCCTCTGCGCCATCCTCGGGCTGGCGGCCCTCGTCCTGGTGGGACTGAATGGATCGAAGGGAGCCTTGGTCGCCACGGCGCTCGGGGCCGCGATCGCGGTCCTTGCCAGCACCACCCGCGGGCGGAGGCTCGCTCCCTACGCTGCCGTCGCGTTCGTCCTCCTCGCCGCCGCCGCGCCCGTGGTGCGCGGCTTCCTGCCCGAAGCGTGGCATGGCGAGAAGAGCCTTCTCTTCCGCTCGCAATACCTCGAGGGGGCGATCCGCTCGGTCCCCGAGGCGATCCCGCTCGGCCTCGGCCCCGACGGCTTCCAAGCGGCGTACCTCCGCCATAAGCCGACCCGCAGTCCGGAGGACGTGACCAGCGCCCACGCCATGGCGGTCGATTGGCTCATTCTCCTCGGGCCGCTGGCTCTCGCTTGGCTCGTCCTCGTCGGGCGCTTCCTCCTGCCTCGCCCGGCCGGGCCGAGCATCGAGCCGTCACCCGCGGAGGAAGGCTTGGGCGATCCCGCCATCCGCGCCGCGGTGCTCGTATCGCTCGCTGTGTTCGCGGTGCAGTCGGTGGTCGAGGAGCCGATCGCCGATCTGGTTTGGGTGGGGAGCCGCGGCGTCGCGGCGGTGGCCTTGGGCATCGCCTTCGTGGGTGCCGACCGAGCTCTCCGCGCGGTCGGCGATCGCTGGTGGCCGGTCCTCTTCGGGGCCCTCGTCGCGGTGATGGCCCAGGCCCAGATCGAGATGATCTTCTTCCAGCCCGGCCTTCCCGCCTGGGCCTTCCTCGCCCTCGGCGCCATCGGTGGACCGCTCCTTGCGAGCCGGGCGAGAAAGGACGAGGAGCATCCTCACCACTGGCTCGACACCATCCCGGTCGCCTTGCCCGGCGCCCTCGCCTTGGTGGTGATCGGGCTGGGCGTCGTGCCCCAGATGCGGCAGGACATGGCCATGGACCGGGCCGCCGAGCTGGTCACCCCGCTCGCCGCGGTGCGCGAGATGTGGTCGGGCGGCATGGCCCAGGAGGTCGCCGCGGGGAAGAAGGGACCGAAGACCGAAGCAGTCCAGGCCATCGTCCATCGCTACGGCGGGGTCGAGCTCGAGGCCGGCTTGCGCTCGGCCCTGAGCGCAGGCGATTCGGCCCAAGCCCGGGTGGCGGCGGTGGGCAAGGCCTTGCAGCGGTTCGACGCCGGGCAGCGGGCCCGGGCGGCGGACGAGCTGCGGGTCGCCGACGAGATCTACCCGGCCAACCAGGCGGCCATCGAGGCCGCGATCAAACAATTGGCGATCGCCGGTCGCCGCACCTTCGGGGCCCGGCGGGCGGAGATCGTCGACCCGGTGCTCCACGCCGCGGCCATCGACTTGGCTGCGGAGCACGCCACGGTGCACGACACGGCCCGGGCCTGGGCCATGCTCAGCGACCTCTGGCTCGAGCGCGTGCGGGCCCAATCCGACGAGGCCACGGTCGGCGTCGCCCTGGGCAGCCTCGACCGCATGCTCGAGCGCCAGCCGCGGGCCGCCGCCCGGCACGCCGACCGCGGGGATCTCCTCGCCGCGAAGGGCGACTTCGCTGCGGCAGCGGAAGCGTACCGGCGGGCCTTGGCGATCGACGCCGACCTCGAGCTCGATCCGCTCGCCCAGTTCGATCCGCGCCTCAAGGCCAGCGTCGAGGAGCGGCTCCGCACGGCCGAGGCGGCGAGCCGCGGCGAGGCGCCGCCGCCCCACGGCTGGCCGTTCAATCGTTAGGCCATCAGGCTGTGGCCACGCACTCGCCCGTGGTCCGTCGGTAGCGGACGCCGCGCTCCGGCGGGAATCGCTGCAACCCCTCGGCCCGCAGCCGCGGAGCGTGCTCCCGCTCGTAGCGCTCGAAGTCGGCCCGCGAGGCGAAGACGTAGCGGGCCTCGCAACTCAGCGGTTCGCCGTCGAGTCGGACCACCTCGGCTGCCAAGGCGCCGCCTGCCCGCACGTCGGCCAGGTGCCCGCCCGTCATCCACGCGATCCACTCCTCGGCCACCGCCGGCTGGTCGAAGGTGGCGATGACCGTGTAGCGAAACGCGCTCATTCGCGGGCCGCCGAGGCTTCGGCTGCGGCGGGCGGCTGGCCGCCCTCGCGAGCGGTCTGGCCGCGGGCCTTGTCGATCGCCTCGAGCACCTGGTCCGAAGCGTAGGTGTCGCTCTTGAAGACCACCGTCCCGTCCGGAGCCATCACCACGAGGAGCGGGATGGTGATCCGGTCGAGCGACTTGAGCAGGGCGTTGCCGTCGGTGTTGTTGCCGGTGAGGTCGATCTTGATCGGGGCGACGCCCGTCCCGTTGAGGATGGTCGAGACGTGCGGCTGGTTGAGGACCGCCGCTTCGAGCGTCTTGCAGTTGAGGCACCACTCGGCGGTGAAGTCGAGGACGATGGTGTCCCCGCGCTTCTTGGCCTCGGCCAGCCGCTCCGGCGTGTAGTACGTCCAGTGCACCGGGCCCTTCGCGGTTTGCGTGATGCCGACCAGGCCAGCGGCCGCCGCGATGACCAGGCCGAGGGTGCAGAAGACGAGGCGGTTGCCGGCCGACTTCGCGATCTGGAGGGTGCGGACGAGGAGCCAGAGGCCGGCCGTGAAGCCGGGTAGGGCCACCGCCCACCAGTAGAGCTTGGTGGGCGGGTCGGGCGGGGTGACGATGAGCCCGCTCACCCCGGCCCCGATGAAGTACATCGCGGCCGAGAGGAGGAGAAGGCCCATCACCTGCTTGATGAGTTCGCTCGCCGGACCCGAACGCGGCATCGACTTGGTGAGCTGGGGGAACGCGGCCAGGACGAGATAGGGGATGGCCATGCCCACGCCGACCGCCATGAAGACGAGGAGGACGGTGACCTGCGACTGGGTGGTGGCCCAGGCGATGGCCGCCCCCATCAAGGGCGCGGTGCAGGGCGTCGAGAGCACCGCGGTCATCACGCCGAAGCCGATGGCGCCGGGCGCCGACTCCTGCTTCGGGTTGATCATGTAGACCCACTGCGGCAGGCCGACGCTGAAGAGGCCCATCATGCCGACCGCCATGATGGCCACGAACGTCCCGACGCCGATCACGAAGGCCGGGTACTGGAAAAGCTGGTTCGCGCTGGTGAAGCCCTTGATTGAGCTCACCGCGACGCCGAGGGCCATCCAGAAGGCGATGACGCCGAAGGACATCATGGCCCCGAGGAAGAAGGTCCGGCCGCGCGTGCCGGCGGCGGCGGAGAGCCCCATGATCTTGAGCGGGATGACCGGCAGGACGCAGGGCGTGAGGTTGAGGAGGAACCCGCCCACCGCAGCGACCAGGAGGAGGAGGAAGAACCCGGCGCCGCGGGCGTCGATCGAGAAGTTGTATTGGAAGACGTTGAACTCGACGAGCGAGGGAGCCCGCATGCCGCTTCGGATGTCGGCGAAGACCTTGGTGTCGAAGGTCCGGAAGATCATCGCATCCGGACTGGGGGCGGCATTCGCTCCCGCCGCGCCCATGGCCACGATCTCGATCGGCACGGCGAGCTCGATCGTCGCGGGGGCAAGGCAGCTGCTGTCGTCGCAGGCTTGGATCGACACCTCGAAGGCCAGCGACACGGTGCCGACCGGCGCCTCGCGATCGATGGTGAGCGGCACGAAGACCGGGGCGATCCCCTCGAAGACGGCGTAGTCCTGGGGCCCGTCGCCCACGTCGGCCTTGACCTTGTGGGCCTCGGGATACTGGGCGAACCCGAGGTCGAGGCGCACCCCGGGGGGCAGTGGCAGCGGCTTGCCGTCGGGGCCGGCCTTCAGGGCCACCTTCATGTACTGGGCGGTCTTGAAGGTGGCCGTGCCGGGGAGGACGTTCGCCCGCTGCGGCCAGATGTGCCAGCCGTGGTCGATGTCGAGGACGATGGTGATGGCGAGGTCGCCGCCTTGGGCCACGCTCGGGGCGCTGCGCACGGCGCTCACCGCCACTCGATCGCGGGAGTCGTGGAAGAGCTCCCGGGCCGGGGCCGCCTCCTGCCCGGCGGGCTTGTTCCCCTTGGGAAGGGAGAACTGGGCGCGGGCGGGACTCGCGATGCCTCCGATGGCGACGACGAGGATCGTGAGCAGCGAGAGGAGGGCGCGGGTCAGGGGCTTGAGTCGGGTCGGGGCGGGCTGCATGGCGGGCTCAGGTCACCTTCTTGATCACGACGATGCCGATGGCCAGGGCCACCAACGCTGCCACCGCGGCGATGATGCTGATCATCATGGTGGAACTGCCGCCGGAGCGGGGGGCATCGCTGGAGGGGGCTGGGGTCGGTGCCGCGGACGGCAACTGGCTACGGTCGAAGCTCTTGAACAGGTCGGCGTTGGCTGCTCCATCGGGCCAGCCCACGGCGTTGGGGTCGACGGCAATGGTCACCGACTGCGACACGCCCTCGGCGGGCGGGAGGCAGATCTTGTCGTCGCAAGCTTGGAACGAGAGGCTGATGGGGAGGGTGGCATTCCCCGCCGAGGCGTTGGCCGGGACCTCAACCGGCACAAAGACGACGGTGCGACCCTCGAAGACGCCGTAGTCGACCGGCGGACCGCCGAACCCGACCTTCACCATGACCGGGGCAGGCCATTGGATCCGGCCGAGGTCAGGCCGGAGCCGGCCGTCCGCGGTGGGAGCGGCGCTGAGCGAGGTCTTGATGTAGTCGTCCGCGGTCCCCAGGGCCGGCGGGACCTTGGGATCGTTGGTGTGGATGTGCCAGTGGGGCTTGAGGTCGATGACCACCGCCACCGGGACCCATTGTCCGGGCCGGGCGGCGGTCACCGCCGGGACGAGGGAGATCGTGGCCACCCCGCGGGAGTCGTCCTGCGGAGCGGGGTCGGCGCTCGCCGGGCGGCCCACGGCCAGCGAGAGGAAGGCGGCCAGAAAGGCCAGTCGACGGAGAGGCGTTGTCACCCGATGCATGCCGGACCTCCAAGGCCGGCAACTCTACCACCGCCCTCCGGACGACCGCCCGCCGGGCCGCCTGCCCGGCCCGCCCCGTCGGAGCTCGCCCGGGCGGCGGCAATCAAGGCCGGGTGCGGCCCATTCCGATATGCCTCCGGTCCCCTCGGCCGGTCGGTCGACGGGGGCGCCGGCGCAGGAGGCGCACGCCATGGGTGACGAAGTCCTCGACCAGGCCGACATCGACGCGCTCCTCAATGCCGTCGACAGCGGCGAGATCGAAGAGGAAGGGAAGCCGGTCGAGATCTTCTCCCGCTTCCGCCGCGACCACGATCCGGTCGAGATCAAGAACTACGATTTCAAGCGGCCCGAACGCATCTCGAAGGACCAGATGCGGGCCATCCAGACCATGCACGAGACCTTCGCCCGGAACTTCGGGGCGGCGGCCTCGGGCTTCCTGCGATCGATCGTCGAAGTGCGGGTCTCGAAGGTCGAGCAGGTGACCTATGCCGAGTTCATCTCGAGCGTCCCCAACCCGACCTCCTTCAGCCTGGTGAACTGCCCGCCGCTCAACGGGCACATCTGCCTCGAGGTGAGCCCGCTCACCATCTATCCGATCATCGATCGCCTGCTGGGGGGGAACGGCAAGGAGCTCTTCATCCCGCAGCGGCCGCCGACCCTGATCGAGCAGCGCCTGGTGCAGAAGATCCTCTTCCGCGGCATGCAGGCCCTGCAGGAAGCCTGGGCCAGCGTCCTGAAGATCGAATTCGCCCTCGGCGACATGGAGTCGAACCCGCAGCTCGTCCAGATCGTGCCGCCCAACGAGGTGGTGGTCGCCATCGGCTTCGAGGTTCGCCTCGGCAACCGGGCCGGCACCATGAACCTCTGCATCCCCTCGAACACGATCGAACCCATCCTCGACAAGCTGAGCGCCCAGAACTGGACGGTGAGCCGGTCCCGCGAGGAGCAGGTGAAGTGGGGCGAACGGATCCAGCGCGAACTCGCTGCGTCGAAGATCGACCTCCAGGCCACCCTGGCCGAAACCACGATGACCCTGCAAGAGCTTCGTTCCCTTGAGCCGGGGGACCTGATCCTGACCGGCAAGTCCGCCTCCGACCCGCTCGTCCTCGAGGTCGAGGGCCGGCCCAAGTTCCTGGCCGCCATGGGGCAGAGCCGGGGCATGCGGGCCCTCCGGATCACCCGGGCCGTCACGGGCGACGACCGGTTCTAGGTCCGGACCCGCCCGGCTGGCGGGGCTCGGCTCGACCGGGTTCGTTCCCGTCGTGCGGTCGCGCCGTCGCGGCCGAGGTCAATCCCGCCAGTTGATCGGTGATAGCCCGAGCCAAGCCCTAGGTCCGCGCCGTCGACGGCCTCCCGGGGCGACTCGCGACCGGTCCGATCATTGACGCCCTCTGCGGCTCTCCCGTACACTCCGCGTTCCGGCTCCGGAGGGCGTCCTCCGGCTGTCCGGAAAGCCTGCAGTTCGGAGGGTGTGGCCCCGCCAGTCGCGTGGCTACTCCGAGCCGGGGTTCGGTCTTTGCTCGTGGCGTCGCGGTCCATGTACGACCTCGCACCCAGCTTTGCCGGGAACGGCATTGTCCGTCGGCCTTCAGGGGCCATCGGACGCGTCGTTCCCGCCGTCGTCCAGCCATGACGCGATGGCGCGTCCATGCTGGCACGTGCGGCGCACCGCGCACTCGCTCCCGAGGCGATTCCTCGGGACGGGAGCGCTTCCTTCCCGGCAACGGGCAGGGAAGCCGCCGCAGCAAGGCAGACCGCCCCTCGGTCCTCCGAGGTGGTTCGGAGCCGTCGCCCATGCGATGAGTCCGATCCGACCTTCCGTCCGGCAGGCCACGCGGGCATCGGCGCCAGCGTGGCCTTTTCGTTTCCGCCCCTGCGAGCCGGCCCTAGGCTCGACCGCACAACCCGGCAACCCGTCCGCACATCCTGACAACCCGACTCGGATCGGCTCTCCCCATGAACTCTGAAACCCTGCGCATCCTCGACTCGATCGCCCGCGACCGGAACATCGATCGCGAGCTCCTGATCCACGATCTCGAGCAGGCCATGATCAGTGCGGCCCGCAAGCACTTCAACTCCCTCGACACCGAGGAGTTCGGCTGCGAGATGGACCGCCTCACCGGTCGCTTGACCGTGTGGCGCAACGTGCCGGAAGGGGCCCGCGAGGAGATCCCGCTCGAGAAGCTCGGCCGCATCCCGGCCCAGACCGCGAAGCAGGTGATGATCCAGCGGTTCCGCGAGGACGAGCGGAACAGCCTGCTCGACGAGTTCGCCAAGCGGCAGGGGGAGTTGGTCACCGGCGTCGCCCAGCGCTACGAAGGCGGGGCCCTCATCGTCCAGATCGACCGGGCCGAAGGCTTCATGCCGCGTTCCGAGCAGATCCCCGGCGAGCAGTTCCAGCCCGGCGATCGCGTCCGCTGCCTGATCCTCGACGTCCGAGACGCCGTCAACCAGGTCAAGATCGTCCTTTCGCGGTCCCACCCCGACTTCATCCGCAAGCTCTTCGAGACCGAAGTCCCCGAGGTCGCCGAGCGGGTCATCGAGATCAAGGCCATGGCCCGCGAGCCGGGTTTCCGCACCAAGATCGCGGTCGCCAGCATCGACTCCAAGGTCGACGCGGTCGGAGCGTGCGTCGGTGTCCGCGGCAGCCGCATCCGGAACATCGTCGACGAGCTCGGCGGCGAGAAGATCGACATCGTCCGCTGGAACGAGTCGAGCCAGGTGCTCATCGCCAACGCCCTCAAGCCGGCCGAGGTGGAGGAAGTCAGCCTCTGCTTCGAGCTCGGGCGGGCCACCATCATCGTCCGCGAGGACCAGCTCTCGCTGGCCATCGGCCGCCGCGGGCAGAACGTCCGCCTGGCTGCCCGGCTCACCGGCTGGGACGTCGACATCCTGACCCCGGCGGAGTTCGCCAAGGGCCTCGAGATCCTCGAGGCGACGGCTCGCTCCATCGAGGGCGTCACCGACGAGATGCTCGACCGCATGGGCGCCTTGGGCATCATCAGCGTCTTCGATGTCGAGGAAGTCGGCATCGCGGTGCTGGTCCAGGAGCTCGGCATGAGCGAGGAGCTGGCCGACACCGTGGTGAACATCTGCGGGACCAAGGCCCGCGAGGTGGCCGAGCAGCAGGCCAAGGACAAGGCCGAGGCGGAAGCCCGGGCCGCCGCCGATCGGGCGGCGACCGACTCCATCCTGGGCGGATACACGGCTCCGGCAGTCGAGACCGACTCCGCGGCCGAGGCGGCGGCGGACAACATCCTCGGTGGAGGCGGATCGTCCGCCGGACGAGGCTGATAGCAACGACGGGACAGGGGCCTCGCGCCGCGTGGCGCGAAGCCGGACGGAAGGGCGCCACAGGCGCACGGTCGAGGAGCACTGCTTGACGACGAAGAAGGCGACGCTCAAGGTCCATCAGCTGGCGAAGGAACTCGGGGTCAACTCGAAGGACATCGTCGCGCGCTGCAAGGCTGAGGAGATTGAGGGCATCAAGGACCACCTCTCGCCCGTCTCGATGGGCCTTGCGGAGACGATCCGCGAGTGGTTCCGCCATGGCGGTGGCACCGCGGTGGCGGTCGCCAGCGAGACCGAAGCCGAGGCCGCGCCCGTCGCCAAGAAGCCCGCGGCCTCGAGCGAAGCCGAGCCGGGCAAGGCCGTCCGCAAGACGGCGAAGAGGCCCGCCGCTGAGGTGGTCACGACGCCCACTCCGACCGCCGCCGTCGCGGCACCCGTCGCCGCCCCGTCCCCAGCCGCTCCTCCACCCGTGGCGCCTGTCGCCGCATCGGCCCCCGCCATCGCACCGCCGCCGGTTGCTCCGCCGGCCCCCGCGGCCAAGCCTGTCGAGCGGGTCGAGAAAGTCGTCGCCGAGCCGGTCGTCGCGCCGCCGCCCGCCCCCAAGGTGGTCGCTCCTGCGGTCCACGCGGAGCCCGTCCGCCCGGCCGCGCCCGCGCCTACTCCGGCGCCGGTCGTCCCCGCACCCGCCCCGGTGCGCCCGGTCATCGCCCGGCCCGCGGCCGCAGCGCCCGCGCCGACTGCGGCGCCGACGTCGGCCCCGGCTCACGCCCGCCCGGCCGCTGCGGCACCTGCTCGCCCGGCTCGTCCGCCAGAGGGCGGCGCCCCGCCCGCCGGGGAACCGCTCCCGAGCTTCGAGCCCACCCGGCCGCCGGTGATGAACATCCCGAAGCGGCCCGAGATCGTGAAGCCGGTCGGTCCGAAGCTCGAGGCTCCGGTCAAGAGCACGCTCTCCGGTCCCAAGGTCATCCGTATCGAGGCCCCCGAGCAACTGCCCGCGCCTCGGCCCCGCTCGGCCGGCGCCGGCACCGGCGGTCCTGCCGTGCGCGGCCACACCGGGGGCGCGACCGGCCGTCCCGACGATCGCTCCGGTCGCGGAGGCCCCGGTCGCGGCGACACCGGACGCAGCGGACGCCTGGCCCGAGCCAACCGCGGGACCGGCGGGGGACCCGAGCCGTGGCGGGCCCAAGACCTCCGCGAGCGAGAGGATCGCCTTTCGCGAAGCGGCGGCTTCTTCAAGACCCACAAGCAGGACACGCTCCGCAAGTCTGGACCCGGCGGCCCCGGGTCCGCGGCGCGCGGCGGCGGCCGCGAATCCGGCGGGCCGGTGGTGGTCACCGAGCCGATCACGATCAAGGACCTCTCCGCTGCCACCGGCGTGAAGGCCGCGGACATCCTCCGCAAGCTCTTCCTTGCCGGGGCCCCGACCACCATCAACTCGGCCATCGATCGGGAGAAGGCGATCGAGGTCATGATGGAGTTCGACATCGAACTCCAGGTCGAGGAGTCGAAGTCGGCGGCCGAGATCATCGAGGAGCGCTTCCAGGACCGCGAGCAGGTCGACGTCCGGCCGCGGGCCCCGGTGGTCACCATCCTCGGCCACGTCGACCACGGCAAGACCAGCCTGCTCGACAAGATCCGCAACACCAACGTGGCCTCTGGCGAAGCCGGCGGCATCACCCAGAAGACGAGCGCCTTCCAGGTCCCGGTCACCGCCGGCGACCACGAGCGGGTGGTCACCTTCATCGATACCCCGGGCCACGAGGCCTTCACCAACATGCGGGCTCGCGGTGCCAAGGTCACCGACATCGCGGTGCTGGTCGTCGCCGCCGACGACGGCGTGATGCCGCAGACGGTCGAGTCGATTGCCCACGCCAAGTCGGCCGGCGTGCCGATCGTCGTGGCCCTCAACAAGATCGACAAGCCCGAGGCCACCGAGTCCAACATCCGCCGCATCCTCGGCCAGCTCGCCGAGCATGAGCTGAACCCGGTCGAGTGGGGCGGGCAGACCGAAGTGATCCGGACCAGCGCCGCCAAGGGCACCGGGATCCAGGAACTGCTCGAGATCCTCGACTACCAAGCCGAGCTTCTCGGCCTCCAGGCGGCGTACGGCGGCTCGGCCCGCGGCACCGTCCTCGAAGCCAAGATGGAGGAAGGCCGCGGCCCGGTGGCCAGCGTCATCGTCCAGGACGGCACCGTCCGCAAGGGCGACTTCATCGTCGTCGGCCGCGGCTTCGGCCGTGTCCGCGACATCGTGAACGATCGCGCGGCCCGCATCCTCGAGGCCGGGCCGTCGGTCCCGGTGGCCATCTCCGGCATCGACCTCCTGCCCGACGCGGGCGACAAGTTCTTCGTCGTCGACAGCCTGAAGGCAGCCGAGGAGGCGGCCGAGGAGCGTCGCCGCCTCGATCGCGAGCGCGAACTCGCCGCTCCCAAGGTCACCCTCGACACCTTCTTCGCCAGCCTCGAGAAGGGGAAGAAGAAGGAATTGGCCCTGGTGGTCAAGGCCGATTCGCAAGGTTCGGTCGAGGCCCTGCGGGCCGAGCTCTCGAAGATCGGCACCGACGAGATCCAGGTGGTCGTCAAGCACTGCGCGGTCGGCGGGATCACCGAGACCGACGTGGCCCTCGCCGAGGCGACCAACGCCTTCATCGTCGGCTTCAACGTCACCAGCTCCTCGAAGGCCCGCACGGTGGCCGAAGTCAAGAAGATCGAGATCCGCCTCTACGACGTGATCTACGACCTGAAGGACGACGTCACCCGAGCCGCCTCCGGCCTCCTCTCGCCCGAGCTCAAGCTCGAGGTGCTGGGCCATGCCGAGGTTCGCCAGGCCTTCAAGATCTCGAAGGTCGGCATGATCGCCGGCTGCTACGTCACCGACGGCACCATCGAGCGCAATGCCCAGATCCGCGTCACCCGCGGGGGCATCGTCATCGAGAAGGATCGCCGCCTGGAGCAGCTCAAGCGGTTCAAGGACGACGCCAAGGAAGTCCGTGCCGGCCAGGAGTGCGGCATGAAGATCGCCGGCTACGACGACATCAAGGTCGGCGACATCCTCGAGTGCTACAAGACCGTGCAGGTCGCCCGCACCCTGTGACTCCCCTGACGGAATGCCGCCCGCGGCCGCTCGGCCGCGGGCGGAGATCGGACCACGCCCTCGCGATGCAAGCCTCCGACGGAACGACCCCCCGCGACGAATCGGACCGTGCCCTTCCGGCTCACGCCTGGAGCGTGCCCGAGGGCGCGGCACGCTCCGCTGGCCGGCCGGCAGGGCAGGGGCGGGCCGCCCAGGTGGCGTCGCTCATCGATCGCGTCCTCCGCGAGCGGCTGGTGCGCGGGCTCAACGACCCGCGGGTCCAAGGGATGGTCTCGATCATCGCGGTCGAGGTCACGAGCGACCTGAGCCAGGCCATCGTCAAGGTCTCCGTCCTTCCCGAGGATCGCTCCCGATTGACCCTCTCCGGGCTTCGTAGCGCGACCAAGCACCTCGAAGGGCTGGTCCGCAAGGCGACCCGGCTCCGCATCGTCCCGCAACTCCGCTTCGAGCTCGACGAGTCGGTCAAGCGCGAGACGCGCCTGATGGCGGCGCTGCACGAAGCCGGGGCCTCCGCCACTCCGGCCGAGGGCGAAGCCGAGGCGACGCCGTCCGCCCCGACGCCGCCGTCCGCTGCCCAAGGCACCTCTGACCGTTCCGTCGACCAGCCCACGGCCCCGGAGACCCCGCCTCCGATGCCGTGACCAGACCGCCGAGCCTTCTCGGCAGCGAGGCCTTCGGGCCCCGCGACTCGCTTCCGTGACCGATCCCGGCCTTGCCGACTCGCCTCCCGCGCCGAGCCGCCGAGGAACCCGACGGGATCAGAAAGAACTGGCGTCCGTGAAGACCGACCCCGCAACCCTGATCTCCTCGACGAAGCTCGCAGCGCTCGTCAAGAAGCACGCCCCGGCCGACTTGCCGCCCGCCCCGAGCGACCCGATCGGGACGCTCGTCCAGTCGTTCCTCCTCTGGGAGGCCTCGACCGGGCACGCCAGCACGGCCCTCGAGCGGATCTCGAAAGACTGCGTGGACTTCAACGAGCTCCGGGTCTGCCTGCCGGAGGAGATCCAGGTCTTCCTCGGCATGCGCTACCCGGCCCTCGAGGAGCGCGTGGATCGGCTCCGCCGCACGCTCAACGACCTCTATCGCCGCGAGCACAAGCTCAGCCTGGCCCACGTGGCGAGCGCCGGCAAACGCGAGCAGCGGACCTACATCGAGAACCTCGACGGCATGCTGCCCTTCGTGGCCTCGCGGGTCCTTCTCCTCCATTTCGAGCAGCCCGGCGTGCCGGTCGACGACCAGCTTGTCGACCTCTTGGTCAAGGCGAAGGTGCTGGCCAAGGAGATGCCCGCCGTCGAGCTTTCGCATGCCCTCGCCAAGCTGCATGCCTCGCTCGAGGAGTCGATCCGCCTGCACCATGCCCTGGTGGCCTTCGCCGACCAGGAGTGGACCGACGATCCGAAGGGCGTGCACAAGCTGAAGGTCGCCCGCCATCAGGCCATCGAGGCCGCCCGGCGCGAAGCCCAGAAGGTGCTCGAGTCGAAGCTCCGCGCCGAGGCCAAGGCCAAGGCCGACGCGGAGGCCAAGGCCAAGGCGGAAGCCGAGGCGAAGATCAAGGCGGAGGCCAAGGCCAAGGCCGACGCCGAAGCCAAGGTCAAGGCGGACAAGGCCAAGGCGATCGCCATGGCCAAGGCCGAGAAGGCCAAGGCAGCGGCGTTGGTCAAGGCGGAGAAGGCAAAGGTCGCGGCGCTCGCCAAGGCGGAGAAGGCCAAGGCCGCCGCTGCGGCCAAGGCAGCCCGCGACGCCGAGAAGCTGGCCGCGAAGCGGAAGGCAGACGCGGCGAAGGCCGCGGCCGAGAAGGCAGCCCAACTGAAGGCCCAACAAAAGGCAGCCCAGCTCAAGGCCCAGAACGCCAAGGCAATGGCAAAGAAGGCGGCCAAGCCATCGAAGGGCGGCAAGGCCGCGAAGCCGGCCGTGAAGCCGGCCGTGAAGCCGGCGGCCCGCTCGGGCGGCAAGTCGCCGGGCAAGCCGGGCAAGCCAAGCAAGCCAAGCAAGCCAAACAAGCCAAACAAGAAGGGCGGGAAGTGACCGTGCCTGCGGGCCGCCGATGGTTTGGCGATCCGCGTCGCGTGCCGACCTCGCTGGCATGCATCGGTCTGGCCAGCGCGGTCGCGCTGGCCTCTCCGGCCTTGGCCGCAGCGACGGCTCCCGCATCGCTTGTCCTGGCCGATGTGGGGCGGACCGGTGACGGGCCGCCGCCTCCTCCCGCGCTTCTTCTCCCGGGCCTCTTCGATTCCTCGCGCGGGGCCGACGCCCGTCGTCCGCTTCGCGAGCTTGTCCAACCGCTTCCGCCGGCCGTCGAGCCCGTCCGTCCCAACCTCTCGCCCGAGGATCGCCGGCGGGCCCTCGAACGCTACATCGACGGCCGCACCGCCCTCGCCGACGGCAAGAACCTGATCGCGGTGCGGGCCCTCGAGGAAGCCCAGGCCATCGACCCCGAATCGCCGGCGGTGCTCGAGGAACTGGCCCGAGCCTACGCCCGGGTCGGCAACCCCACCAAGGCCTGCGAGCTGTTCGAACGCCTGCTCCGCTACGCCCCCGACCACCCCGAGGCCCTGATCACGCTCGGCATGCGGGCCATCGAGCTGGGCGACCGCTCCGCCATCCAACGGTTAGGGGCCGTCTTCCTCCTCCCGCCCGAGCGGCGCCGCGACGGCTTCGGCATCTTCCGCCCCGGAGCCGAGACGGCGGCCGAGCTGGCCTTGGCCCGAGCCCTCCGCACGGCGGGGGCCGATGCCGCGGTGGTCGAGGTGCTCAGCCGAACCGTCGAGCGCGGCGACCCCGATCCCGATTCGCGGCCCATGGCCGAGGCCCGCCGCTCGCTCGGCGACGCCTACGTGCGGTTAGCCGACGAGACGGACTTGGCCACCGCCCTCGGCAAGGCCGTGGCGGCCTGGACCGGGGATGGCCAGCACGAGCCCGCGGAATGGGAACGGCCGCTCCTCGAGCCGCGCGTGGCGTGGGCTTTGGTGGCCAGCGGACGCGATCGCGACGCGGCGCTCCGCTTCCGCGAGGTGATGGAGCCGCTGCTCCAGTCGATCGAACCGGGGGCGATCCGCGACGAGGACATCGCCCTCGCCCGCTGGATGCACGCGGCGATGGCCGATTCGAGCCCGTTGTCGGCGTGGGGCAAGGAGCTTTCGAGCGGCCACCGCCTCGGCGCGACGGCCCGGCTGGCAGCGGCCCTCGACCCGGCGAGCGCCGTTGCCATCCTCGATCGGGCGGCCGAGGCCGGTCCGCCCGACCGGCGACTGGTGCGGGACCTTCTCGCCGCCCATGCTGCGGAGTCGGTCGCCTCGGCGGCCCGCGCCGCGACCGGTCTCCTGCGGGAGCGGCCCTGGGAGGTCGACACGATCGTCGAGAGCCTCCTCCGCTCTGGACTCGAGGCCGGGGCCCTCGCCGCCGCCGGACCTTACGGAGACGACCCCGCGGCGATCGCCTTGCGGGCTCGCGTCCTGACCGCCCTCAACGATCCCGGAGCGGCATGGAAGGCCCTGGTCGCCGCCGACGGTTCGCTTCCTGCCGATCCGCTCGAGCGGCAGGCCCTCGTCGACATCGCGGGGCGGCTCGACGAATCGAGCCGTCTCACCGCCGCTGCCGACGGAATCCGAGCGGACGACGCGTTCGGTCTCCTCGAGGTGGCTCGGGCTTGGCGGCGGATCGGCGAGGCGGAACGGGCGGCGCTCCTGGCCCAGGAGGCGGCCAAGGTCGCCCGCGAGGCGAAGCTCGAGCGCGTCGAATCGCAGGCTTTCGTCCTTGCCGCCCAGGCCACCGGCGATCGGGCGGCCCGCGGAGCGAGCCGGCAAGTGGCGGTCGAGGCTTTCGGCCTGGCCAAGGCGGCGGTCGCCGCGGACCGCTCCAACGAGTCGGCGTGGCGCCTCTTGATCGGCCTGCTCGATGCGCTCGCCGCTGGCGATCGCGACGAGCAGGTCCGCAACCAGGCTCGCCAGGCGAGGCATGACGCGGTTGCCGCGATCCCCGCCTCCTCGCTGGCCCGGCAGCTCGAGCTCGAGCGCCTGCTCGCCGAAGGGGCCAGCGTCGACGCGGCGAACGCCCTCAACGCCCAAGTCGCCGCCGACCTGGGCGATGCCTCGGCCTTGCAGACCTTGGTCCAGTTGCTGCAGCGGCTCGGCAAGATCGACATGGGGCTGGCCATCCTCGACGAGCGGTTAGCGGTGACCCCCGCCGATCCCGCGGTCTGGCAGCTCTGGACCGAGACGACCGTCGCGGCGGGCCGACCCGACGAGGCGATCGCCCGGCTCGAGGCCCAGGCCGAGCGAGAGGGGGGCAACCCGATCGTCCTGCCGCTCCGCGAGCTCGCCTTGCGGGCGGCCAACCGCACCGCCGAGGCCGACGCCATCGCGGCAGCGCGGATCGCCAGCCTTCCTGCCTCCCCGCGCCGCGACCTCGAGCGCGGAGCGCAGGCCATCGCCCGCGGCGAGATGGAAGCCGGGATCGCCGCCCTCGACGCCGGGGCCCGCGCCGCCAAGGAACTCGCCCCGCGCGACGCCCTGGCCGGCGCCGAGTTGGCCTTGCGGCTCAAGGGCGACCCTGCGGCTCGCTCCCGCCTCGTCCGCGTCTTCTCCGAATCGGTCCTCGCCGGGGCCGATCGCGATCCGTCGACGCCCGGCATCTTCGTGGCCCGGGCCGCGGCGCTCCTCGTCCTCGAGTCCGACCCGGGCCCCGAGCACGACGCGGAGCGGACGCTCCTCGTCGAGCGGGCCGTGGCCACCACCAAGGACGGCGTCGGCGCCGCCGACGTGCCGACCTGGCTCGCCATCGGCCAGGTGTTTGCCGATCGGGAACGGGCCGACGAGGGCTCGGAGTTCATCGCCGCCCTCCTCCGCTCCGAACACCGGATCGACGCCGCCTCGGCGGCTCGGCTCGGCATGGCCACCTTTGCCCTCGACGCCGCCGCCGGCGGCCGGGCGGAGCGCTCCATCGCCCTCCTCGAACTCCTCCGCTCGCGCGGCGTGCGGCCCTTCGCCCGCAACGACCGGCCCGAGGAGACCGAGGCCGACGCCCTCCAGCTCCTGGCCAACCTGTATTCGATCGTCGGCGACCGCGATGGCTCGACCGCCATCCTCGAGCGGACCGTGGAGATCGATCCCCGCCACCCGATGGCCCTCAACAACCTCGGCTACGAGCTGCTGGAGCGCGACGGGCCGACGCAGCGGGCCGCCGAGCTCATCGAGCGGGCGGCGTCGGTGAAGCCCGACGACATGGCCATCCTCGACACCTTGGGCTGGCTCCGCTACCGCCAGGGTCGGCTTGCCGATGGCCCTGAGGGACCCGGCGCGGAGACGCTGATCCGGAAGGCCATCGCCGCGGCGGGCGACGATCCAGGGATCGAGCCTCTCGACCATCTCGGCGACACGCTATGGCGGGTCGGCGACAAGTCCGGGGCCATGAAGGCATGGCTCGACGCCGTACGCCTCGCCGACGCCAAGTACCCCGCGAACCAGATGGTCCCCACGCTCGCCAACTACGAGCGCCGCGAGTACGGACTCTCGGTGACCGACGGCGAGGCGTGGTGGAAGCGGAGCTACGGCTCGATCCGCGACCGGGTCCGGGCCAAGCTCGACCAGGTGAACCGCAAGGAAGTACCGTCCATCGCCCCCTCCGGTCCGGCCTCCGCCGGGCGGTAGGCGGGCCGTCGTCCTCACCCATTTCCCCAACCCTTCCGTACCGAGCGATATGGCTGGCCACAGTGCATGGAAGAACATCAAGCGTCGCAAGGCTGCCGTCGACGCCAAGCGCGGCAAGATCTGGAGCAAGGTGAGCCGGGCGATCATCGTCGCTGCCCAGCGCGGCGGCGGTGACCCCAAGTTCAACGCCACGCTGCGCCTCGCCGTCGACGAGGCCAAGGCGGCGAACATGCCCCGCGACACCATCGAGAAGGCGATCAAGAAGGGGACCGGCGAAGGGTCGACCGAGCGTTTCGAGAACGTCCGCTACGAAGGCTACGGCCCGGGCGGGGTGGCCATCCTGATCGACCTCCTCATCTCGAACTCGAACCGCACCGCGGCTGAGATCCGCACCATCATGGACAAGAACGGCGGGAAGATCGGGGTGCCGGGCTCGGTGGCCTTCGGGTTCACCCAGCAGGGCGTGCTCCTCCTGCCGAAGTCCTCGGTCGACGAGGAGCAGGTGATGGAGGTGGCCCTCGGAAGCGACGCCGAGGACGTCAAGTCGGACGACGACTTCGTGCAGGTCACCTGCAAGCCGACCGACTTCGAGAAGGTGCGCTCGGGGCTCGAAGCGGCCAAGCTGCCCATCGAGAACGCCGAGATCTCCTGGCAGCCGCAGTCGACCGTGTCGCTCGACGCCGACAGCGCCCGCAAGCTCCTCCAGCTGGTCGATGCCCTCGAGGACCACGACGACGTCCAGAAGGTCTACCACAACGCCGATCTGCCGGAAGAAGCCTTCGAGTAGGCACTGCCCATGCTCGCCATCCGGATCACGACCGTCTTCCGCGGCAGGGTGCAGGGGGTCGGCTTCCGCTACACGACGAAGGACGTCGCCCGCCGCTTCCTGGTGAGCGGGTTCGTGCAGAACGAGGCGGACGGGTCGGTGCTCTGCGTGGCGGAGGGCGAGGCCAGCGAGATCGAGCGGTTCCTCGAGGCGGTGGCCGAGGCGATGGCCTGCAACATCGCGGCCATGGAGTCGACACGCTCCGTCGCCAGCGGCGAGTTCGACGGCTTCACCATTCGGCGCTGAGCCGCGACGGATGACACACGGCCGCCGGCGGCCTGGAACGAAGTCCAGGGACGCCGACGGCCGTGGTCAATCAGGAGCTTGTGGCGAGGCACCGGGCCTCGCTCCCGGTCAACCCCAACCGCCGAGGAGGAGGGCGAGGTCCGACGGCCCGACCTGCTTGTCGAGGTCGAGGTCGGCGTTGCAGCAGAAGTCGCTGCAGGTTCCCCACGCCCCGAGGAGGAGGGCCAGATCGGCCGGTCCGACGAGGCCGTCGCCGTTCAGGTCGCCGGTGATGCCGGTGTCCTCGCCGTAGACATAGAGGACCGACGTCGGGGTGTAGAAGAGGTCGACGAGGTCGCAACTGGTCAGGGTGTCGAAGGTGCCGGTCAGGCTCGAGCCCTTCACGATGGTGACTTGGTCGCCGGCGGTCGGGCTGAAGCCCGGAGCGTTGCCGACCTGAAGGATCCCGGTCAGGGAGACGGCGCCGGTGGCGTTGATTTCGATGGCGTTGGCGGCCCCGACCAGGACGTTGGTGATGGCGGTGTTGGCGTGGGTGAAGCCGCCGGCCACGGTGAGCTTGCCGCTCCCGACCAGGGAGAGGAAGCCGTTCTGGGTCAGCATGCCAGAGACCGGTGCGGCGGCGAGGGTGGCCCCGTCCTCGATGCGGAGGATGCCGGTCGGAGCGATCGACTCCAGCTTGGCGAGGTCGAGGATCTTGCCGTTGCGGCCGTTGATCTTGCACTCCGCGGCGAGGGTCTTGATCGGCGTGCCGGCGGCGAGGCCGCCGAAGCGGATGGTCGAGTTGAGGGCCCGCCAGATGCCACCGGTCAGGACCCCGGAGGCGTTCAGGTTGCTGGCGGCCATGGCGACGGTCGTGGAGCCGTTGATGGCCTCGACCACGCCGTTGTTGGTGAAGCTCTCGCCGGCGATGGTCAGGGTTCCGCCGCCGAGGTCGGATCGGATGGTGGCTTGGCTGACGACGGCGGAGACGCCGTTGTTGAAGACGGCCTCGCCGATCGTGCCGTAGCTGGCCTCGACGAGGACGCCCGGGGCGAGGGTGAGAGTGGAGGCGCCGTCGACGGCGAGCTGGGGCGGGCTGCTCGGGGAGGGCCCGTCGAGCTGGAAGGTGCCCGCGAAGATGGTCATGGTGTTGTCGACGATGATGCGGGCGTTGAAGTTGGTGAGGTTGGCCACGCCGTTCAAGGTGAAGCCGTTCTTGAGGCGGAGGGTCGAGGCGTTCGAGCTGAGGGCGAGGTTCCCGTTGACGGTCATGCCGTCGAAGATGTTGCTCGAGGAGGTCGAGAAGAGGGGGGTGGCGCCTGCCGCGACGTTGATGGTGCCGCCGGTGCAGACGGCGCGTCGAAGGTCCAGATGCCGGTGGTGGCGTTGAGGTCGAGCTGCCGCCTCCGAAGGCGACGTCCGACTGAAGGCGACGGTGCCGGAGACGTTGCGGACGTCGCCGATGCCGGCGAGGGCGACGGTGCCGTCGAGGTTGACGGCGCTGGTGGTGAGGGCGGATGAGCCCGGTGTTCGACCACGGGGTGCTGGCGCCGACGGCGAGGGTGCCGGCGGTCGCTTCGGTCGTCCTCGATTGACGAAGCCCTCGCCCACGATCGAGAGGGTGGCGCCGGCGGTGTCCTCGCGGATGGTGCCCTGGTTGACGACGGCGGAGCGCGCCGTTGATGAAGACGGCCTCGCCGATCGTGCCGTAGCTGGCCTCGACCAAGACGCCAGGGGCGAGGTGAGGTGAACGCGCCCGTCGACGGCACGAGCCAGGCGAGCTGCTCGGGAGGAGCGTCGAGCTGAAGGTGCCGCGAAGATGGTCATGGTGTTGTCGACGATGATGCGGGCGTTGAGGAGTTGGTAGAGGCTGGCCACTCCGTTCAAGGGTGAAGCCGTTCTTGAGGCGGAGGGTGGAGGCGTTCGAGCCGAGGGCGGGGTTCCGTTGACGGTCATGCCGTCGAAGATGTTGCTCGAGGAGGTCGAGAAGAGGGGGTGGCCGCTGGCGACGTTGATGGTGCCGCCGGTGCAGACGGCCCCGTCGAAGGTCCAGATGCCGGTGGTGGCGTTGAGGTCGATGTCCCCGCCGGCGAAGGCGAGGTTCGACTGGAGGCGGACGGTGCCGGAGACGTTGCGGACGTCGCCGAGGTCGGCGAGGGCGACGCTGCCGTCGAGGTTGACGGCGCCGGTGGTGAGGGCCCGGATGAGCCCGGTGTTCGACCAGGAGGTGCTGGCCCCGACGGCGAGGGTGCCTGCGGTGGCTTCGGTCGTCCCTTGATTGACGAAGCCCTCGCCCACGATCGAGAGGGTGGCGCCGGCGGTGTCCTCGCGGATGGTGCCCTGGTTGACGACGGCGGAGACGCCCCCGGTGAAGATGGCGTCGCCGATCGTGGCGTGGCTGGCCTCGACCAAGACGCCGGGGGCGAGGGTGAGGGTGGAGGCGCCGTCGACGGCGAGCTGGGGCGGGCTGCTCGGGGAGGGTCCGTCGAGCTGGAAGGTGCCCGCGAAGATGGTCATGGTGTTGTCGACCACGATGCGGGCGTTGAAGTTGGTGAGGCTGGCCACTCCGTTGAGGGTGAAGCCGTTCTTGAGGCGGAGGGTGGAGGCGTTCGAGCTGAGGGCGATGTTGCCGTTGACGGTCATCCCGTCGAAGACATTGCTCGAGGAACTGGTGAACAGCGGGGTGGCCGCCGGATCGATCGTCACCGTGCCGTTCTTCCACGTGCCGCCGTCGAAGGTGAAGATGCCGTTGGCCGGCGTGATGGAGAGGGACTGGTTGGCCATGTCGACGCTAAAGGCGATCTGCACCACGCCGCCGCCATTGGTGACACCAGCGATGCTGGCCAACGTGGTGCTGCCGGCGAGGCGAAGTGTGCCGCCAAGCGACTTCATGCTGCTCGAGTTCGTCCAGTTCGTCGCCTGGACGATGAGCGTCCCTGCGGTCGCTTCGACCGTCCCTTGATTGACGAAGCTCTCGCCCACGATCGAGAGGGTGGCACCGGCGGTGTCTTCGCGGATGGTGCCTTGGTTGACGACAGCGGAGACGCCCCCGGTGAAGATGGCGTCGCCGATCGTGCCGTGGCTGGCCTCGACGAGGACGCCGGGGGCGAGGGTGAGGGTGGAGGCACCGTCGACGGCTAGCTGGGGCGGGCTGCTCGGGGAGGGCCCGTCGAGCTGGAAGGTGCCCGCGGAGATGGTCATGGTGTTGTCGACCACGATGCGGGCGTTGAAGGCGGTGAGGCTGGCCACGCCGTTCAAGGTGAAGCCGTTCTTGAGGCGGAGGGTGGAGGCGTTCGAGCTGAGGGCGAGGTTCCCGTTGACGGTCATGCCGTCGAAGATGTTGCTCGAGGAGGTCGAGAAGAGGGGGGTGGCGCCTGCCGCGACGTTGATGGTGCCGCCGGTGCAGAGGGCGCCGTCGAAGGTCCAGATGCCGGTGGTGGCGTTGAGGTCGAGGCTGCCGCCTCCGAAGGCGACGTCCGACTGGAGGCGGACGGTGCCGGAGACGTTGCGGACGTCGCCGATGCCGGCGAGGGCGACGGTGCCGTCGAGGTTGACGGCGCCGGTGGTGAGGGCCCGGATGAGCCCGGTGTTCGACCAGGAGGTGCTGGCGCCGACGGCGAGGGTGCCTGCGGTGGCTTCGGTCGTCCCTTGATTGACGAAGCCCTCGCCCACGATCGAGAGGGTGGCGCCGGCGGTGTCCTCGCGGATGGTGCCTTGGTTGACGACGGCGGAGACGCCGTTGGTGAAGACGGCCTCGCCGATCGTGCCGTGGCTGGCCTCGACGAGGACGCCCGGGGCGAGGGTGAGGGTGGAGGTGCCGTCGACGGCGAGCTGGGGCGGGCTGCTCGGGGAGGGCCCGTCGAGCTGGAAGGTGCCCGCGGAGATGGTCAAGGTGTTGTCGACCACGATGCGGGCGTTGAAGTTGGTGAGGCTGGCGACGCCGTTGAGGGTGAAGCCGTTCTTGAGGTGGAGGGTGGAGGCGTTCGAGCTGAGGGCGATGTTCCCGTTGATGGTCGTCGCGGTGAGCGTGTTCGAGCTGCTGGTTGAAGCGGTCAGGCCCGCCGGAAGCGTCCAAGCGCCACCTGACAGCGAGCCGCCGTTCAGGGTCACCAGCCCGTCGATCGAGGCCGTGGTGGCCAGGGTGAGCGTCCCGCTGGTGCAGGTCAGGGCGTCGGCGCAGGTGAGGCTATTGATCGACGCGTTCCCGGCCAAGGTGATGGTCACGCTGCCGGCGGCATCGATGACCACGTCGTCACCGGGACCAGGCAGGACATCCCCCGACCAGTTCGCGGCCGTCAGCCAGTTCAGGTTGCCGCCGCCACCGTCCCAAGTGATCACGGCGGCATGGGCAGCCGTCCCGAGGGCGAGAGCGGCGGTCAAGGCAGCAAGCCACAGCGGGGCGCGACCGAAACGACGGGTCATCGGCAGTCTCCTGATAGCGACGGGTTGGCGCTGAGGGGTTTGGGGCCCCACGGGAAGGCAGGCCGCCGCGAGGCGGGCCAGCGGTGCGGAGGGCTGCCCGGGGGCTGCCGCCGGCACCGGGTCTCCCCGGACGGTCCGAGGGGAAAGCGCGTTCCGCGCCTCTCGCGCCCGAAGGAACCTCTTTCCTCGATCAAAATCCTCTGCCGTGCCGATCCCTAATCCGATGCTCCGCCTTGCCCACCTTCGAGTCGACCCCGCCTGGCTTGCCCGTCTTGCCACGGGAACTGCGCTCCTCACGGCGATTGCCACGTCGAGCGGCTGCTCGCAGGACACCGAGACCTTTACCGGGCGGACCTCCGACCAGGTCTGGACGGCCATGGTGAAGGCTGCCGAGAACCCGTCCTACCCCGACTGGCACGTGGTCGAGAACGACGTCTGGGTGGACGACGCTGGGCGGCGAATCGAGGTCTACCGGCTCCTGCGGCGATACGTCGATCCGCAGTCGCAGTACCCGCGGCTTGAGGATCGGGATTGGCGTTTCGTCGCCGTCCTCGAGGAGTTGGAGCCGCCGACGGTGAGCTTCAGCGCCCGGGGTTGGCATATCCCCTCCCACGCTTGGCCCGAGCAGGAGGCCTATTTCGACCGCGTCTGGTCCTTCCTTGGCGGGAAGCCAGCAGCGGCCGAGCGCGAGGCGAAGCGGTCGGCCTCCGGGGCGGAGGCACCGGATCCGTCACCGCCCGCACCAGACGGGTCCCCCGCCGCGCCCGCCGAGAAGCCTGCTCAGGAGCCACCGGTTGACCTGCCGGGCTGAGCGAGTCGGGTCCCCCCCGTATACTCGCCCCGCACATGAGCGACCCGGAGCTCCCCCCAAGCCAGCCAGCCGCTGACAGTGCCCCGCTCGACCTGCGGGCCAAGTTCGGCGGCGGTGCCTTGGGCATCGTGTGGGTGACGGCCCCGCCGCTCCTCGGGTTCCTGCTTCTGGCGAATGTGGCTTGGGCCGACGAGTGGCTCCATTCCCATGGCGACGGGGCGCTCGTGGTCTATGCCGTCGCCTTCGCCCTCTGTGCGGGTGTCGGCATCTTCCCGACCTATGCCCAGGCGCTCGTCGGCGGGTGGGTGTTCGGGGCTTGGCTCGGTTTCGCTGGCGCGATCGGGGGCTTCGTCGGGGGGGCGGCGATCGGCTACGCCATCTCCCGTCTCGTGGCAGGCGACGGCTTCGTCCGCTGGCTCGACGCCAAGCCCAAGTCTGCGGTCATCCGCCAGGCCTTCGTCGGGCAGGGATTTTGGCGCTCCTTCCTGACCGTTTCCCTGCTGCGCTTCCCGCCCAATTCGCCCTTTGCCCTGACCAATCTCGCCATGGCCGCGAGCGGGGTGCATTGGTTGCCCTACTTGGTGGGCACGGCGATCGGCATGGCTCCCCGCACGCTGCTCGCGACGTACGTCGCCGCCCAAGCCGCGAGCCACGGCGAGAAGGACTTCCAGTCGCTCGCCGCCAAGAATCCGCTCAGCTTCGTGATCGGCCTGGTGGCGATTCTGGTCGTCGCCGGCATCCTCGGCGCGGTGGCCAAGGCCGCTCTCCGGCGGGCCGGGCTCGACCAGGGAACGACGACGCCGAAGGCCTGAGCCTCCGGCGTCGTGCGGTGTCCTGGTCGAAGACCGTCGCGGTCAGGCCCGGCTCTTGTACGAGCCGTCGTCGGTCGACACGATGATCTTCTCGCCCTGCGAGATGAAGGGCGGCACGCGGGTCTTGAGGCCCGTTTCGCAGGTCGCTTCCTTCAACTGGTTGGTGGCGGTCGCTCCCTTGATGCCCGGGGCGGTGTCGGTGATTTCGAGGATGACCGTCTTGGGAAGCTCGATCGAGATCGGCTTGCCGTCGCACCATAGGACGACCACCGGCGTGTTGGGCAGGATGTAGAGCGGGAAGTCCCCGAGGAACTCGGCGGGCAGCTCGACCTGCTCGTAGTTCTCGCTGTCCATGAAGACGAACTTCTCGCCCTGCTGGTAGAGGTACTCCATGCCGCGGCGGTCGAGATCGACCTGCTCGACGTCTTCGCCCGAGCGGAGCCGCTTCTCGATGATCGATCCGCTCTTGAGGTTGCGGATCTTGACTTGCACGAAGGCCCGCAGGTTGCCGGGGGTGACGTGCGTGTATTCGGTGATCAGGAAGAGGTTGCCATCCAGCTTGATGGCCATGCCGGGGCGCAGATCGGTGCTGTTCACGACGGTCTCCGGGCTAGGGTCGGGGGAGTCCCGCACTCTACAGGCGACCCCGCCCAACCACAAGACGACGCGTGGTGGGGGAGGCCGAGAACCCGCTCCCCCGCAGCAGGGAGACGCTCCGAAGGCCTGCTGCGGACGGTGACGCTGGTCAGGCGCTGGCCGGCTGGGTGTGGGAGCGGCTGGCCCGGCGCGGGTCGGTCCGGCTGATGATGTCGCTCACCCCCGCCTGGTTGAAGCCCTTGAAGCCGTCGTTCCGTTCGAGGTTCTCGAGGTGGCTGCCGATGGCTCCGTTGTGGCGGAAGGTCTCGCCCTGCTCGAGGGTGATCTGCTTGCGAGCCAGCAGGCGATCGATCCGCCACCCCTTCACCGCCCAACGTTCGCCCTCGGTGAAGGCCTGGCGAAGGTAGGGGAATGTGGTGAACGGCACCATGGTCCGGACCGCGTGGTCCTTCTCAAGCTGCACGCGCAGCGACTCGTGGTCGAACATCGCCTCGAGGTGGTGCATGCCGGCCTCGAGGATCGAGTCGCCATGCAAGCCGCACCAGAGCCCGACCGTGCCGAGCTCGTCGCGCGGAGCGAGCAGCTCGTGGGCGAAGTCGGTCATCAGCTCGGCAGGGGAGAGGTCGACATCGTTGAAGGTCACGATGCCGGTCACGGGTTGCTCCATGACCTGGGCTCCCCAGCCTGCTTCGCTGCCGGCGTAGAAGCGCTCGCGGCAGACGAGCCCGAGCCTCTCAAGGATGCGGATGTGCTGGCGGAAGTTGTGCCGCGAGCAGCGGTAGGTGTGGTGGTCGTGGTTGGCCCACCCCAAGCCGAGCCGATCCTGCCGAGCCTTCTGCACCGCACCGGCGTGGTTGCGGGCCATCCAGTATTGGCGCTCCGCCTCGAAGAAGAGGTCGCAGGCGAGATCGGGGCCGAGGTCGGCCACGGCGGCATCCACCAGCGATTCGGTGTAGTCAAGGCCGACCGCATCGTCCTCGAACTCGCGACGGCGGGTCTGGAAGGCGTCGGCGTGGTGCAGGGCCTGCTGGAGGCGCTCTGCGGACATCGGCTTGGCGAGGAAGCCGGCATACCCGTGGCGTTCGATGGCCCAGAGCTCGTAGTTGCCGCGGCGATCGGCGCACACGGCGCGGAACTGCTCGCCGGCGCGGCCGACGATGTGCTCCTGGCCCTCGAGGTCGTGGAGCCGCATGAGGGCGACCACCGAATCGACCTTGATGTAGAAGCGGGTCGTGGTCCCGGTGGTCAGGACGATGCGCGGGAAGACACCCAGGAAGTTGGTATGGCAGTCCGGCGCCCCGGCGACCGGCGTCCGAGCCCAGCCGGTCGCCGCAATGCGGGCCCGAATGCTCCCGGTACCGGTCGCGTTCCCCGGCAACTCGATCGAGTCGATCCAATCGACGAAGCGCGTTCCGGTCTCCGCCCGCATGCGCTCCGCGAGGTCCTTGGCGAAGGGCAGGTTGGCGACGAGCTCGGCGACCAGGTCGTTCACCAGGGCCTGGGCCTTCGGCTGCGGCTCGTAGGCCCAGCGCGTGAGGGGGTCGTCGGTCTGGACGGGGGGCACGAGACGGTGGGCGACGGTGCTCATGGCAGTAGGCCACGCGGTGGGCGTGGATGGGAGGGAGGCGATGGCGGACCGGGCGGCGGGTTCGTCGGCCGGGGCGGCCAGGGTGGCCGCAGGGGGCGGGAGTGTAGCGACGACACCTCGTCGCGATGGCCCGCTCCTCGCGCCAATCGTGATCCCGTTTCGCGGGGCGCCCTGCTCAGCCGCCGCTCCGACTGGGGGCGACAGCGGAAAAAATACCCCCGGCACAAGGCCGGGGGCGGAGGGAGGGAAAAGGGCTCCGGAAGGGTCTGGCGCTGACCGGACTTTCCCAAGGGGCGGGCCCGGCAAGACAGCCATACCGTCGTGGTGACCGGATAAGTCAGGGCGCAATGAGAACCATGGGCTCTCTCCCGCTTGGCTCGGACTCGCGATCCCCAGTCAAGATAGGCACAGATGGGCCCGGCTTTGACGAAGATCGCGAGGAGCGACTCCTGATTCACCCGGAATCACTTAGACGACCCCACTATAACCCAGCGCTGCGCGCGTGCAACAACCTCTCGGTCCAAAAGGCCCGAAAATCCGTCACACAGCTCCCGAGCCCACAGGCACATAACTCGCGCCGCGCGGTTCGGGGAGCAAAGGTCGGAAGGAGTCGCCGGGGGGCGACGCCAAAGGGGCGCCCAAGGGGAACAGGCGCGTGCGAGAAGGTTCGCAGATCGCCGATCGGTGGCTGCATCGCAACTACACTTTCGCCGACAATCCGAACCGTCCGGTACCGTTAGGCTCCACCCATGATGTCGCCACTCATCACACTCGTCGTCCGGGGCGCCGCCGCCGCCCTCCTCGTCGCCTCGATCGGCGCAGGCTCCACGCTGAGCGCTGCTGCCCAACAGGCCCCTCCCACCCAGCCGCCACCGCCTACCCAGCCCGCCACGCCGCCGGCTCGCCCTGCGCCGCCAGCCGCTCCGCGAGCCAATCCCCAGCGGCCCAATCCCGGGACAGGGGCAGCCCCGTCGCCCGGTGCCAACCCGGCTGGCCGTGGCAACCCGCCGGCCCGCAACCCAAACCTGACTCTCTCGCCCGATCGCCAGGGCGCGGAGAACGCCCCTCAGCAGGGCACGCAGCCCGGCCAGGACGAGGCAGAGGATCCGCCACCACCGATCCAGCTCGACCCGCCGGTCTGTGATTTCGGCTTCGTCGAGCCGAGCGCCACCCCGAAGCGGGTGGTCAAGCTGATCAACACGAGCGATCAGCCGCTCACGATCCTGGCCGTGCAGCCAAGCTGCAAGTGCACGACCATCAACGACATCGTCGGGACGGACATCCCGCCGCACGGCTCGGTCGATCTCGAGGCGAGCATGAAGGCGCAGTCCTCGCCCGGCGGCAAGAAGGCCGAGATCAAGGTGCTGATCGACGGGTTCACCCGCGTCATCAACATCCAGCTGGTCATGGAGGTGACCCTCCCGGTTCGCGTGATCCCCGGCTACATCAACGCCGTGAAGGGTCAGCCGCAGGAAGGTCGCTTCGTGGTCGAGAGCCTCGACAAGCAGCCCTTCTCCGTGTGCTCGGTCCACGGGCGGGCGCCGAAGTTCGTGGGCTTCGACCCGGCCAAGGACGCCCCGCGGAACCAGTACCTCATCGCCTATGACGTGAACGAATTCAAGCAGGGGGAGATGCCGCTCTTCCTCCTCGTCGAGACCGATCACCCGGCCTGCCCGATCGTCGACGTCCGTCTCCGCCACGAGTACACCTTCCCCAAGCCCGTCCTCAAGATGCAGGAGTACCGCCTGACCTTGGGCAAGAAGGAGCAGGGAGAGTCGGGCGAGATCCACCTCGAGATCGGCGAGCTTCCTCCCGAGGAGCCGTTGGTGAGCGTGGCCAGTCCCTTCCCGGGCCTGCGCCTCGAGCTCATCGGCGAGCCGGAGAAGGAAGGCGTGACCACCAAGTATCGCTGCAAGGTCACCCCGCCGCCCGATTTCGCCGGTCTTCTCTACGCTCCGATCACCCTCTACACCACGCGTCGTCAGCAGGAGATGTGGGTGTGGGGCATGTACACGCCGAAGGGCCACACGGGTTGCCTGGGCGTGATGGAGCAGATCCCGGGGACGCCCGCCATGCGGTTCACCGGCAAGCCAGCCACCGCCGCCGCTCCCGCGACGCCGGCCGCTCCCGCTGCCCCGGCGGCGCCCGTCGCTCCGGCTGCGCCCGCCAAATCGGCGACGCCGTAAGCCACCGAGCCCAGCATCAGGGCTTCCGCTCGATATGACAACGCGGGGCGCCGCAGCGGCGCCCCGCGTTCTTCTTTGGTGGATCGGCCGCTCAGCGCCGCTCGGAGCGGAGAGCAGCGACCCGCTGGGCGGTCGGCGGGTGCGAGGCGAAAAGGTTGGTGAGCGTGTCGAGCCCGGAGAAGGGTTCCACGATGAACAGGTTGTTCATGGCCGGGTTGGGCTGGACGAGCGGGATGCGGCGAGCGTAGGCGTCGAGCTTCTGGAGCGCGGAGACCAGGCCGTCCGGGGTGCCGGCGATGGCGGCGCCATCGGCGTCGGCCACGAACTCGCGGGAGCGGCTGATGGTCGCCTTGATCAGGGCGGCACCAAACGCACCGAGCAGGATCACGGCGAGCGAGGCGAGCGGGTGCCCGCCCTCTCGATGCTGGCTCCCCCCGAAGAAGAGGGACATCTGGGCCAGCATGGAGAAGAGCCCGGCGACCGTCGCGGCGATGCAGGAGGTGAGCGTGTCGCGGTTCTTGATATGGGCCAGCTCGTGGGCCATGACGCCCTCGAGCTCCCGCCGGTCGAGGAGCCGAAGGGCCCCCTCGGTGACCGCCACCGCGGCGTGACGCGGGTTGCGGCCCGTGGCGAAGGCGTTCGGGGCCTCGTGGGGACAGACATACACCCGGGGCATGGGGAGACCGGCCCGGTCGGCCAGCCGACGCACCATGGCGACGAGTTCGGGCGCGGTCCGCTCGTCGACCTCGCGGCCCTGCATGCTGGCGACGGCGATCCGGTCGGAGAAGAACCAAGCGCCCAAGTTCATGGCCAGGGCGAGGACCCCGCCCACCACCATCCCTTGGACGCCCCAGAAGGAGCCAACAAAGACGAGCAGGCCGAAGAGGAGCCCGAGAAGGGCCGCGGTCTTGACGTTGTTGACGAAGCGAATCATGACAGGAGGGAAAAGAAGGCGAGGCGACGGCGGGCGGGGCACGACATCGTTGGGGAGGCCGAGGCCTCCGTTTCCAACCAGTCCCGCCTCACGTGCGGAGGTCAGCCGGATCCGAGGATCCCGGTCATCCGCACGCCGGCGGCGACCAGGAGCAGGACCAATGCCAGCCGGACGATAGGGAGCGGCAAAGCATAGGTCAGCCGCGCTCCGAGTCCAGCGCCGACGAGTGCCGGCATGGAGAGGGCTCCGGCGATGGTCAGGCTGGCCAGGATCGTGAGCGGCGAACCGTCCGCCCCCTTCAGGGTCGGCAGGGCTGCGTTCTTCACCACCGCCCCGATCGCCGAGGCGACCGTCATCACTGCCGAGCTCGTCCCGATCGCCTGACGTAGCGGCAGTCGGGCCAGGGTCCGCATCAAGGGCACGGCAATCGTCCCGCCTCCCACGCCAAGAAGACCGGCGATCAGCCCG
>JBGAKK010000129.1:0-5924 GCA_044224425.1 Phycisphaerales bacterium | reverse complement strand
GAGTTCGACCCTGCCCCGTGGGCGACCTCAACAACGACGGCCATGTGAACGGGAGCGACCTCGCGGCGCTGCTGGGCGCTGGGGCACGAGAAAGCCCCGGCGACCTCGACGGCGATGGCGTCGTCGGAGCCGAGCGACATGGCGATCCTCATCGGCGCGTGGACGGATGAGGCCGCACACGCTCCTTCCTCGCCGTTCATGGCTGCGTGATGGTCAGCGTGCCGCTCCCCACGGCGCTTCCGAATCCCCCGATCCGCACGCGGACGGGCACGCCGGCCGTGACCGGGATGGTCACCGACGACGTGAGCCCGGGGCAGCCGGCTGCGTCGTCGTTGCAGGCGAGGAGCGCCAGGTTGGGGCAATCGAATCGGTACGCGGCGAGACGCGTGTCATAGTTGGCGGACCCGCACGTCGAGATGGTGGCGACTCCACTGTTCGTCGGCACGTACAGCGCCCACACGTCCGGGGCGAAGGCGAGGCCGTAGCCTTCGTCGCATTCGGCGGGGAGAGCCGGTCCGGCGGCGGTGGCCGCCAACGTGCTGAAGGCGACGGCGCCTTCACTGATGGGAAGGGCGTCCTCGCAGGAGTCGGCGGCGATGGTCGGATCGAGGGTGATCGACATGCTGCCGCTTCCGAGAGCGCTTCCGTACCCGCCGATCCGGATGAGGATCGGATCGCCCGCGGCCACGGGGAAACTCATGTGCGATGAGAAGCCGGGGCAACCAAGGGCGTCGTCGTTGCAGGCGATGAGGACGGGTGTCGCGCACAGGCCCGAGTAGGCGGCGAGGCGCGTGTCGTAGTCAGCCGTGCCGCATGTGGAGACGGTTGCTGTGCCGCTCGTCGCCGGCACGTAGAGCGCCCAGATGTCGGGGCCGAAACTGAGCCCGGAGCCCTCGTTGCAGGACGCGGGGAGGTCAGGGCCGTCCACCGGCCGCTTCGAGCGTCGAGAAAAGGTGCGTACCCTCCTCGACGAACGTGGCGGTTTCGCACGTGTCGACGGAGAGGATCGGCTCTGGCTCGACGATGGGCGGGCAGAGTCCCCACGCTCCAAGCAAGATCGCGATGTCGGTCGGCCCGACTTGCCCGTCGCCGTCGAGGTCGTTGTCGTCTCCGCTCGGCGCGCTCCCCCACGCACCGAGGAGGATGGCGAGGTCGGGCGCCCCGACATCCCCGGAGCCGTCGAGATCACCGGTGCAAGAGAGCGATGGCGGCGGCAGCGTCGGCGGGAAGTCGTCGTCCCACTCCGGCGTGTCGTGGATGGCGGGATCGAGGTTCGTGCGGCTGCGGGTGACGAGGAAGACGTCTCCACCAGGCTTGCCGTTGAAGGCCGAGCTAGCGACGGGTAGCCACTGGTTCGCTGTCGGATGGCGCTCGAACTCCTGCAGCATGCCACCGAGTGAGGCGATCAGGTGGCCGGCGCTGTCGACATCGAACCCTTGGATTGGCGTCGCGCTTCCGGCGAGCGTCCAGGTCTGGATCACCGGCACCATGCCATCGAGGAGGACGCGGGTCAGCGCTGAGCCACCGCTTCCGATCCACAGCGAGCCGTCCGTCGGATCGGTGACGACCGCTGGGTGCGCCCCAAGCTGCACCGCGGGCAGCGTGAACGTGTTGGGGTCCCCCGCCAGGTCGGCCGGATAGCGAAGGAGTTGCGTCCCCTCGGCGATCGGCGCGAGCGCGTAGACCGAATCGGTCAAGTCGCAATACCCAAGCGCCACGCATGGGTTGGGCGGATAGGCCGTCGCGTTTTGGATGGGCACGAAATCGTGGAATGCGATGCAGGCGATTCCACCCCCGTGGGCGACGTAGAGGCCGCCGCCTCGGCCGAAGGTCACGGCGACTGGGTTCTTGACCATGTAGTCGCCCTCGGGGAAGGGCGTGAGGGTCTCGGTCAGCGGGTCGAGCACGTTGAGCGCGGAATCCGCGACGACCACGATCGATCCAAGATCGGGCGCCAAGGCCGCTGCAGCGATGCCGTTCGACGCTGCGACGGTCTTCGGTGGTGGCGGTGAAGTCGCGGGAAGATACGCGGCAACCCAGATCTGCTTGATCTCGTTCGCCGTGAACGAGTAGCCCGACTTGAGGGCGATCATGAGATAGGCGTCGACGAGCCGGAACGTGTCGGGGCTATCGCCCGAAACGTACACGCGATCGAGCTTGGCAATGTTCACGCAGAAGAGCGGGGCGTAGAGATCGGCGAGCCACAGGTCGTACGCGTTCTCCGTGAAGGGCGATTGCGTGTACGGCTTCTTCGCTCCGGAGCACACCGCGCCGGATGGGGGGTTTGGCCAATAGCCTTCATCGCTCCCCGGATCGTGCAGGCCGACGTCGGCCTGGTACTGGTACGCGCCGGGCACCCAGTAGCCTTCCGCTGAGACGAGGCTCAGGCAGTGGCCGCCCATGCGGACGCTCGGCGCCCATGCTGGGCAGTTGAGATTGTCGTACCAGCCGTGGATGAGGGCGAGGAGCCCATCGTTCAGGGCGGCCGACTTGACCGCCGTGTAGATGCGCGGCTGGTAGTCGTCGGTCTTGAACATGGCTGTCACGGTGAAGGTCTTCGGCGGAAGCAGCGGCTGCCCGCAGAGCCACGGAGTGGGGCAGGCCAGCGAGGTGTACCAGTTGGACTTCTTCGTGCCGGAGCTGGCATTCGTGGACATGCGTTGACCGAGGTATGCCAGGTAGTCGGTCATGGCCGCGTAGTTCGCGGGCGAGCTCCAATCGTTCAGGCCGGGGCCGACGTCGTCGAAGCCGTGGTTGGAGATCCAAGCCAAGAGATTCGCCGTGGCCGTGGGCACGCAGTACATGCGCCCGCATCCCGGAAGCCCAAAGCGGACTTGGTCGAAGTCGGGGCTGTTCTTGAGTTCGTAGGTGTAGCGATAGATCTGTGGTCCGGCCTGCCACCAGTCGGCGACGAGGTCATCGCGGGCCTCAGCGGTGATCGCAACGGTCATGGCCAACCCGACGCCGCAGGCATGGACGGTCGATTGCCGCATGGCATCCTCCTGAGCGTCGAGGTTGGCGGTCCTCCCTGCGGCACCCACCGACCGACGCGCCTGACGCGCATCTTCGCGACGGCTCGCGCACGAAGGCAGAGCATGTTCATGCATTCGCCGCGGGCGTTCGGGCAGTCAGATAATAAAGCGGCGCAGGGCCCACGACACAGCCTCGCACCTCCGCTGGACGGGGAGCTTCTCAGCTTCCGATCGGAGGGAGCTCGGGATGGTGTCCACGCTCGCGGCCGTTTCCTCGCCGGTCGCCGATCGCGCTGGCCCCTTCCGCGCGTGGTAGTCCGACATCGAGCAAGAGACCTGGGGACTCGGTTGTCGAGGCCAACACTGCGCGGGCGAGCGGGGCGCTAGATTTCGCGCGGCGTCGCCGCGGCCCGGTCGAGGTACCACTTCATCGTGCCGGCCAAAGGATGGATCCCCTTGATCGGCAGGGTGTAGAGGTCGTCGTCGCCGCGGGAGACGCGGGCGATGGTCGGTACTTCTTCGCTCCGGCCACCAGCACCGCGACGAAGCGGGCTGCGTTGAGGAGCGGATAGGTCATGGTCACTCGATCAGGCGGCGTCACCAGGGGGCCGGTGCAGCGGAGGACGAGCCGGTTCGGCTCGTCGAGGGCCGGATGTCGCGGGAAGAGGCTCGCCGTGTGGCCGTCGTCGCCCATGCCGAGGAGGACGTAGTCGAGCCGATCTTAGCCCTTCTCGCGCCACTCGAGGTGTTCGCGGAGTTCCGTCTCGTAGGCGAGGTCGGCATCCGGCTCCATCACCCGCATGGGATGGACCTGCTCGGGCGGGATGCCCGAGTGGTCGACGATGATCTCCCGGATGTGCCGGTAGTTCGACTTCTCGTGGTCGAAGGGGGACGCAGCGGCTCGTCGACGATCCAGAGGTGCGTGCGGGTCCACGGGAACGAGCGAAGCACGGGGTCGTACATCAACCGCTCGTAGAGCGGGATCGGCGTCGAGCCGCCGGAGAGGGCGAGGTGGAAATCGCCGAAGGCCCGCACGCAATTCTGGGCGTGGACCATGAGCTCGGCGGCGACGACGTCGATCAGGTCGTTGAGCTCGCTCTCGACCTCGACCTGCCCCGGCAGCGGTGGGGCCGGCGCCGGTCCGTCGTCGAGGTCGTAGGTGTCGGGTCGCTCGTCCGCGGCCATGGCTTCCGCATCATGGCAGATCGCCGTGCCCGCTGCGAGCGGTCGCCCCGCCCGGAGCCGGGGTCAGTCGTTGTGCCACGCCCGCCCGCCCTTGGCGAGGAGGGCGTCGGCCGCAGCCGGTCCCCACGAGCCGCAGGCGTAGTTGGCGTGGATGTCCTTGCGGATCGCCGCCGACCGATCGTCGAGGAAGGGCATCACCGCGTTCCAGGCGCCTTCCACCTCGACGCGGTGCTTGAAGAGGGTCTGGTCGCCGCGCATGGCGTCGATGATGAGCGGCCCGTAGGCCTCGACCGGCGGGGCGTTGAACTGCTTGTCGTAGTCGACGCTCATCTCGATGGGCGAGATGCGGATGCCGGTGCCCGGGACCTTGCACTCGAAGCGCAGGGAGAACGCCCCGCGCGGGGCGATCTCGATCACCATTCGGTTGGGGGGCTGCGGCCAGTCCTTCATCACGGTGTCGACGGTGCGGAAGAGGTTGGCGGCCGGCTGCTTGAATTGCACCACCACCTCGGTCCGCTTGGCCTTCATCTTCTTGCCGGTCCGGATGAAGAAGGGCGTGCCGGCCCAGCGCCAGTTGTCGAAGAGGACCTTGATGGCCGCGTAGGTCTCGGTCGTCGTCCCCTTGGCCACCCCCTCCGATTCGTGGTAGGCCGGCTCCTTGCCGTCGCTCGCATACTGGCCAAGGGCTCCGAAGTCGGCGATCTCGGCCGCCGTCGGGATGCGGATCGCATCGATGATCTTGACCTTCTCCGCCCGCACCGAGTCGGGGGTGAAGCTGGTCGGCGGCTCCATGGCCACGAAGGCCAGCACCTGGAAGAGGTGCGACTGGATCATGTCGCGGATCGCCCCGGTCTGGTCGTAGAAGGCGAGCCGCTGCCCGACGCTCACCGTCTCCGCCGCGGTGATCTGCACGTGGTCGACGTACTGCCAGTTCCAGAGCGGCTCGAAGATGGTGTTGGCGAAGCGGAAGACGAGCAGGCTCTGGACCACTTCCTTGCCGAGGTAGTGGTCGATCCGGTAGATCGACTCTTCCTCGAAGGCCCGGCCGAGGGCCCGGTTCAGGCTGGCGGCGCTCTCCGAGTCGCGCCCGAAGGGCTTCTCCACGATGATCCGCTGCCACGACTTGGTGTTGGGGTCGAGGCTGCACCACCGCTTGCCTTCGGTCACCAGGCCGAAGTGTTCGATTTGGGCCACGATCGGCTCGTAGAGCGTCTCGGCCACCGAGAGGAACATGAGCAGGTTGCCGTGCGTGTCGTACGTCGTGGCCAGCTCGTCGAGCCGCGTCTTGAGGGCCGGGTAGCAGTCCGGCTTCACCGCGTCGCCCGCGAAGTAGTGGATCCGCTGGGCGAGCTTCTGCCAGACGGCGGGGTCGAAGCTCCCCACCTGCTGGCGGACCCATGGCTCGAGCTCGGTCCGCCATTGCTCGTCGGTCTTGGCCGAGCGGCTGACTCCGAGGATGCAGGTCCGCTCGGGGAGGGCCCCCGACTTCGCCATCTCGTACATCGCCGGGATGAGCTTCCGCGAGGTGAGGTCGCCGGAAGCGCCATAGATCACGAGGACGCACGGTTCAGCTTGGTTCATGCGGGTTTCACCGGAGGAGTCGTCGAAAGCGGCCCCGGTCCTTCATCGACCGGATGACGCCAACGGCTCGCGGAGTGCGGGGACGCGTCTCACGGCCGCGGATGGTGCTTCTGGACCACGTCCCGCAGGCGGCTCCGGTCGACGTGGGTGTAGATCTGGGTCGTCCCGATGTCGGCGTGGCCGAGG
>JBGAKK010000039.1:0-44931 GCA_044224425.1 Phycisphaerales bacterium | reverse complement strand
GACGAATGGCAGAGCTGAGCATGAGGTTCTCGTCGCCGCCGCACCACGTGTTCAAAAGGACGACAGCAATGACCCGTAACACCAAGATCTTCTTCGGCCTGGCAGTGGCGACCGTCGGCATGGTCACCGCGACGAGCTCGGCCCAGATCGTCGGCAGCGCCCACGACTTCGGCAGCATGGCCTGGTCTGACCACCAGATTTGCAAGCCCTGCCACACCCCGCACAACGCGATCGTCGGCCAGCCCCGCCTGTGGAACCACGAACTGACCGTGGCCACCTACACGATGCACGAAGGCTCCGGCGACTACACCGACTTCGACTACAAGAGCCGCATGTGCCTGTCCTGCCACGACGGCACGGTCGCCCTGGATAGCTTCGGTGGCCAGAACGGCACCAGCTTCATCCCGACGGGCGCGAACCTGGGCCAGGACCTGACCAACGACCACCCGGTCGGCGCTGACGCCAAGTATCCGCCGATCCCGCAGCCCTCTTGGTGGGCTGGCTCCTTCAAGGCCGCCTCCGCTCTGCCCAGCGCTCTGAAGCTGGCTGACTGGACCGACCCGACCACCGGCACCGCCTACAAGGTCGTCGGCTGCGGCACCTGCCACAACCCGCACAACAAGGGCTTCCCGCACCTCCAGACGATGAGCAACGATTCGTCCGCGATCTGCCTGAGCTGCCACATCAAGTAATCGCAACTCGCAACGCCAGTCGCGCTCGTCTATCTTGACGGGCGCATGGTGGGGCCGGACGCATCGACGCTCGTACCAACGATGCAATGCGTCCGGCCCCGTTTCTTTCTGCCCCTGCCGCCGCCCCCTCCCCTAGGTCGGTGAGTAGGTCCAGCTGATGACCGGATCCGGGTTCGCCTCCAGTTCGGAGGTCGATTCCGCCGACCACGAGTCGGGGAATCAGATCCGTCTCTTTGCCCGGCGTCAGCCATCCCAGAGGAACGTGGCATGTCCGCTCACTCGACGCGTGTGAACCGTCTTAACCCGACCCTCCGAACCCTCCTCACCGCTTCCCTGACCTGCCTCGCTCTCCTTGCCGGGTGCTCGGGAGGCGGTGCCAAGACCGCCAAGACCGCTCCAGTCGAGAACCGCCCCTACGCCTTCTGGCCTCCGCCTCCGGCCGAGCCGCGAGTCCAGTACCTGCGATCCTTCTCAAGCAGCACCGACATCTCTGCCAAGCAGCAGTCGGACCTCGACAAGCTGGTCTTCGGCGACGAGCGGGAGAAGGCCGCCGACATCAACAAGCCCTACGGCATCGCCAGTACGAAGGGCCGTATCTACGTCTGCGACATCCGAAACACCGGCCTGACCGCCCTCGATCTCCCCAAACGGCAGACCCGCCTGATCGGCACGACCGGCCAGAACAAGCTGGTCCAACCGGTCGACGTCGACGTCGCCGCGGACGGCATGATCTACGTGGCCGACAGCCGCCGCGGCATCGTCGTCTACGACGCCAACGAGCGGTTCGCGGCCACCTTTGCCCGTGAGAAGTTCGAGCCGATCGGCGTGGCGGTCTACGGCGACCGGATCTATGCCTGCAATCGCGCCTCCCAGCTGGTCGAGGTGCTCAACCGGACCGACGGCTCGTTCATCGCGACGATCGGCACGGTCGGCGACGAGGACGGCCAGTTCCGCCTCCCGCTCGGCGTCGCCGTCGACCAGGAGGGCAATGTGCACGTGGTCGACTTCATGCGCTGCCGCGTCCAGAAGTTCTCGCCCGACGGGAAGTTCCTCCTCGGCACCGGCACGTCCTCCGACACCGCCGGCAACTTCGTCAAGCCCAAGCACATCGCCATCGACCCCGAGGGCGACATCTACGTCGTCGATGCCGCGTTCCAAAACGTCCAGGTCTTCAACAAGGAGTACCAGCTCCTGACCTCGTTCGGCGGCGGCGGCCGCTTCCTCGGGGCCTTGGACCTGCCCGCTGGCATCGCCATCTTCGATGGCAACGACGCGATGTTCACCGACACCGCCCACCCCTTCTTCGAGGCCAAGCACGTCATCCTGGTCACCAACCAGTTCGGCTCGGAGAAGATCGCCGCCTACGCGATCGGCGACCTCAAGCCCGGCCACACCGGGAAGGACCTTGCGGCGTCGCTCGTCCCGATCCCGGTCGACACCCCCGGCGAGAAGCCCAACCCGCTCTCCGGCCTCGAGAACCAGCCTCTCAACGAGACTCCGCCACCCGAGCAGCCCCCTGCCGAGGCGAGCCCGGCCCCTGCCCCCACTCCCGCTCCGAAGCAGTAACCGAGGAGTTCGGACATCGCCCGCGAACCTGCTGTCCGTCGCAGCACGTTGGCCAGAGCCGCCGGAGCTACGGCGGTGCTCCTCGGCCTCGCCCTCGCCTGGGCGGGGTGCAGCGTCGAGCGCGACTACAAGATCCTGAGCTTCTTCTTCGACGGTGTGCCCGACCCGAGCTTGGTGAAGACGAACGCCGATGCGGTCCGCTTCGCCAAGGAGACCGGCGGCAAGGTCTACACGCACAACCCCTACGCCAACAACAAGTGCGGGGAATGCCACACCAACCTTGCCGGCGAGCAGGCCCGCGAGGTGAACGCCGAGGTTTGTCTCCGCTGCCACACCGCTGTCACCAACGAGTACGCCAAGATGCACGGGGCGGTCGCCGCCGGGGCGTGCATCTACTGCCATACGCCGCATGAGTCGACCATCGAGCATCTCCTCCGCTCGAACAGCCCCGACCTCTGCACGCAGTGCCACGCGGTCGCGACCTTCGGCAACCCCCCGTCCGGGCCGCATGCCGACATGAAGCGGCGTTGCCTCGATTGCCACTACGGGCATGGCGGGCCGGAACGCTACTTCCTTCGCCCGGGCTGGGATGGAACGGGAACCGCAGCGCCCCCGACGCCGACCCCCACGCCGATCCCCACGCCCATCTACGGCGAGGAACGCCAATCGGTCGTCGGCCCCACCCCATCGCCACCCCCCGAGTCACCTCCCGGCGCATAAGCGAGCATGCGGCCGAGCAACGGACAGCCACGACGACGAGCAGCGACGGCCTTGACGGCTTGGCTGCCTGTCGCGTTCGCGGCCCCCTGCCTGCAGGCCGCTCCGCAGTCCGACGAGCCGGTCGTGGTGGGGACCGAGGACAAGTGGGAAGGCATCCAGTTCGAGGGGCTGCACTTCGCCCTCGACCTCGTTGGCCACGTCGAGGAGAACCGCATCAAGTCGGCGGGCACCACCAGCCGCGATAGCTTCAACGAGATCCGGGGCTCGGTCACCGGCTGGACCCGCGGCTACATCGGGCACCCGAACCTTATCGAGCTGAACCTGCTCGGCACCTTCGGGCTGGCCCAGCAGTGGATCGAGAGCGACACGACCGGGCGCAACGAGCAACCTCTCAACACGTTCGACGAGTGGGATGTCAGCGCGGTCATACTCCAGAAGTCCGACCTCCCGACCACGATCTACTCGCGGGCCACGCAGGAGTACTTGACCCAACAGTTCAGCGACACGCTGGACACGAACGTCACCGAGACCGGCATCCAGACCGAGATCCGCTCGCCGGTGGTGCCCACCACGCTCCACGTCTTCCACCGCACCGAGGAGCAGACCAGCCAGCTCCAGCAATCCGACTTCAACATCACGCAGGACACCCTCGAGTGGCTGTCGCAATGGCGCCCGGCCGACAACCAGGACGTCACCTGGGAGTACACCCTTGACAACGTCGCCCAGTCCGGCGACCTGCGGCCGACCAACACCTTCGTCCGCCAGCACGCGGTCGGCACGCACGAGCTCCGCTTTGGCGAGAGCGACCAGAACCGGCTCCGCTCGAACTTCTTCGGCTTCGACCAGACCGGGGACGGGGCCCTGACCCGGCTGCGCCTCGAGGAGCTCCTCGACCTGCGGCACACGCCCCGCTTCGAGACGATCTGGGACTACCTGGTCGACTGGACGAAGGTGCAGGACCAAGAGCAGCTCTTCCAAGCGGCGAAGGGCGGCTTCCGCCACAAGCTCTACGAGAGTCTCGACACGAACTTCAACCTCGGCGGCACCAACCTCAACGTCTCCGATCCGAACTTCACGAGCAGCAACGTATTCAGCGACCTGGCCTTCAACTACCACAAGAAGGTCCCCCTCGGGCGCTTGGAGGCGGCCGTGGGCGGAGCCTTCGACTACCGCATGGACAGCGAGCGCGGCGAGCCCTTCGACATCGCCAACCAGCCGCACGTCGTCCCCTCGAGCGGCATCGTGATGCTCCAACAGCAGAACATCGTGACCAGCTCGATCGTGGTCACCGATGCCACCGGTTTCATCACCTACGTCGAGGGCGTCGACTACACCGTCACCCAGTTTCCCGGTCGCGTCGAGATCACCCGCATCACCGGCGGCAGCATCGTCGACGGGCAGACCATCCTCGTCGACTACCAGATCGGTCCGGAGCCGGCGAGCGACACGACGACCCTCGCCGCCAACGCCTCGGTCCGCTACGACTTCGACGAGAGCTTCGTCCGCGGCCTCGGCGTCTACATGCGGTACTTCCACCAGAACCAGGACATCAGCACCACCGATCCTGGCGTCCTCCTGCCGGCCGACGTCGACGACCTCGTGGTCGGCGCCGACTACCGGATCGGCAACTTCTTCGCCTCCGCCGAGCAGCAGTGGCACGACAGCTCGCTGTCGCCATACGATGCCACGCGACTCGTCGCCACCTACAAGTTCCCCCTCGGCATCGGCAGCTTCATCGACGCGTACGCCGGATATGACATGCTGGACCGGACCGATGTCGGGAGCACGTCGAACGTCCTCAACGTCCGCGGCCGTTGGGCCCAGCGAATCGACCGGCAGCTGACCTTCGCGATCAACCTCCTCTACCGGAACGAGCAGGACGATCCCGGCGGAAGCGTCGACGCGTTCCAGCAAGGAATCGACGTCGTCTGGAGCTACCGGCAGACCACCATCTCGGCCAACCTGCACACCTCCTTCGTCAACTCCGACACCAGCAACACGGACTACCTGACCTTCCAGGTCGGCGTCCGCCGGCAATTCTGAGATGCCCACCGAGCCAGCCAACTCCCTTACCCGCATCGGTCGGCCGATCTGGCTCGGACGCCTGGCCCGTGCCTCGCTCGTGGCCGGCGCCGCCACCTGCCTCGTGGGCTGCGCCTCCCCCGCCGGGCCCGTCTTCACGCCGCTGGCGACTCCGCTCCTCTTCCCGCCGCCACCCGACGAACCGCGCATTGCCTACGTCGGCGCCATCGGCACCGATGCCGACCTCAAGGCCGGCAAGTCCCCGCTCGACAGCTTGGGCGAGGCGATCTTCGGGGCTTCGTCGATCAACTCGATGCTCTCGCCCTTCGCCATCTGCACGGTGGGCAGCAAGCTCTACGTCTGCGACACCAACGCCCAAGTGGTGCATGTCTTCGATCTCGAGACCCGGGCCTACCGCCAGCTCCGGCCGACCATCGACGGCAAAGGCGAGTTCAACCAGCCGGTCGGGATCACCTCCGACCCCGACGGACGCCTCTGGGTCTCCGATTCGGTGGCCGGACGGATCCACTTCTTCGACCCCCGCGGAACCTATCTCGGGGCGATTGGGGAGGGGACCGTCCAGCGCCCGACCGGTATCCGCTACGACGCTGCCAACGGGCGGCTCTTCGTCGCCGACACCGGCCTGCACCAAGTGCTCGTCCTCTCTCCGGACGGCACGCTCCTGGCCCGAGTCGGCGAGCGAGGGTCGCAGCTTGGGCAGTTCAACTTCCCGACCAACGTCGCCCTCGACTCGGCCGGCCGGCTCTACGTGAGCGACACCCTCAACTTCCGCGTGCAGGTGTTCGACAGCGACCTCAAGCCGCTGCGCCAGATCGGCCGCCAGGGCGACATGCCGGGCTACTTCTCGCAACCGAAGGGGATCGCCCTCGATAGCGAAGACCACCTCTACGTGGTCGACTCGCACTTCGAGGCAGTGCAGGTCTTCGACAGCGAGGGTCGCCTCCTCATGACCTTCGGGGACGAGGGCAGCGGGCCGGGGCAGTTCTGGCTTCCGGCCGGGATCACCATCGACCTCAACGATCGCATCTGGATCGCCGATTCCTACAACCGACGGGTGCAGGTCTTCGACTACCTCCGGCCGGCGCAGCGCGGCCCGGTCGACACGCCCGTCGACGAAGTCGCCCCCCAGCCGACGCCATCGAACCTAGAGACCAGGCCATGAGCAAGCTCTCGATCATCGCAGCGACCGTGGCCAGCATGGCCCTTGGCGCCTCGGCCGTGGGCCAGATGCAGAGCATCCTCGACAGCCCGCACAACCTCTCCTCGACCGGCCCCGGCAGGATCCGGGCGAGCAGCGAGCAGGAAGTCTGCATCTTCTGCCACACCCCGCACAACGCGACCCCCATCCGGCCGCTCTGGAACCGCCAGCTTCCGACCAGTTCCTACACGGTCTACACCAGCCGTTCGCTCGACGCCCAACCGGGCCAACCGACCGGTTCATCGAAGCTCTGCCTCTCCTGCCACGACGGGACGATCGCCCTCGGCTCGGTCTTCTCGCGTGACCAGGTCATCCGCATGGCGGCAGGCGTGACGGTCCTCCCGCCCGGAGCGAGCAACCTCGGGACCGACCTCTCCGACGACCATCCCATCTCCTTCCGCTACGACTCGGCCCTGGCCCAGAAGGACCGGAAGCTGACCCAGCCGGCGGCGCTCCCGAGCGCCCTCCACCTCGACGCCAACAGCGAGCTCCAGTGCACCACCTGCCATGACGCCCACAACAACGTCTATGGCGACTTCCTGACCATGTCGAACCTCAACTCCGAGCTGTGCGTGAGTTGCCACCGGATCTCGACCACCACGCTCACCTCGCACACCGCGTGCAACGCGTGCCACCGTTCGCACAGCGCTCCCAGCGGACCGTATCTCCTGCGCGGCGAGCGGGTCGCCACCACCTGCACCGGTTGCCACGACGGAACGCACCCCGGAGCCGCCAACATCGCGGCCGACCTGAACCGGATCAGCGTCCACGACACGGGGAGCGATGTCGATCCGATGGAGCCGATCTACGGCCATGTGACCTGCTCCGATTGCCACGAGCCGCACTCCATGGGCACGGGCGAGGCGCGGGCACCCGGGATCCGGCCGAGCTTCGGCGCGGTCAGCGGAGTCAACGCCTCGGGCGCTCCGGTGACCAAGGCCCAGTACGAATACGAAGTTTGCTACAAGTGCCACGCGGAGAACAACGCCCTCCGCACGGCCACGGTCCCGCGGGCCATCACCCAGCTCAACACGCGGCTCGAGTTCGCCCTCAACTCGGTGAGCTTCCACCCGGTCCAGGGGGCCGGCGTGAACTCGAACGTGCCGAGCCTGCGGTCGCCGTGGACGACGGCGAGCATGATGTTCTGCTCCGACTGCCACAACTCGAGCATCGGGCGGAAGGCGGGCGGCGCCGGCCCCAACGGCGTGCACGGCTCGGACGAGCAGCCGCTCTTGATCGCCCGCTACGACACCGGCGACTTCACGACGGAGAGCGCGTCCTCCTACGCCCTCTGCTACCGCTGCCACTACCGGACCGGGGGCCAAGGCATCCTCGACAACGCGTCCTTCCAAGGGCACCGGCAGCACGTCGTCGACGCCAATACGCCCTGCTCCGCGTGCCACGACGCCCACGGCGTGGCCAGCGTCCAAGGCACGCTCGCCAACAACTCGAACCTGATCAACTTCGACTCCTCGATCGTCCGGCCCTTCAACGGCCGTCGACAGTGGCTCGACACCGGACTCTTCCGCGGTTCGTGCACCCTCACCTGCCACGGCGTGGTGCACGACAACCTCGGCTACTGAGCCGCAGAACGGTCACTTCGCAGGGGCGGCCGACGCCGCAGCGGGCTGGTCCGCTCCCGGCCGAGCCACCGGCTCGGGCTTGGGGATCGCCTTGATCCGGTCGTAGGTCCGGGCCTGGTGGCACCCGGCGGCGCAGGTGCCGCCGTTGTCGAGCTTGGTGAAGCGGAGCGGGATCTCCCACTGCCCGAACTTGGTCGTCTCCCGCACCTGGCGGTCGTTCTTCGCCGAGTGGTTCGCGTGGCAGACCCGGCAACTGCGACCGGCGTCGCCTTGGGCGATGACGTGCACGTAGTGCAGGTTCTCGTCGCCGTTGCGGAAGCCGGTCATGGTCGTGGTCCGCTGCTCCGTCGCCAATTCCCGCTTGTGGCAGGAGAAGCACAGGGCGTAGGCGTCGTTCGTGAACGGCTGGTAGAAGGTCTCGGAGTAGGGCTTGGTGAGCAAGGCCCGGTGGGCGCTGCCGTGGACCTCGTGGCAACCGCTGCAGTCGCCGTCCTTCACCGGCCCGTGGAGCTGCTGGCCCTTTGCGGTCATCGACGCCACGCTCTCGACCATGGTGCCGTCGGCCCGCTTGACGGGCTTGTTGTGGCATTCGAGGCACAGCTTGGTCGAGGTCGAGCGAAGGAGCTTGCTGTCGATACTGGTGTGCGGCGTATGGCAATTGAGGCAGGCCCGGTCGGCGGTGACCGCCGAGTGCTGGACCTTGGCCCCGGCGATCGCCTCGGCGATCGGTTCGTGGCAGGAGCTGCAAAGGCCCCGGACATCCGACTTCAGGAGCCCCGGCTCCTTCGACGCGTGCTGCTCGTGGCACTGCGTGCAATCGCCCAGAAGCGGCTTGTGGACGGTGAGCGTGGTGGGCGGCGGCTCCGGCGAGATCGCTGCGGGCGAGGACTCGCCGGCTGCGTGGTTCTCGCTCGCCAGGACGGCCGGCGCTCCGGCGTGCTCCACGTTCGAGTGGCAGCGCAGGCACAGGGCCCGGCCTTCCTCGACCATGAGCTTCGGCAGCACCGAGGAGTGGGCCTTGTGGCAGCCGAGGCAATCGCCCTTGGCGATCGGCGAGTGGACGTGCGGCCTGCCCTCGAGCACGGCCTTATGGCAGCTCAGGCAGGTCTCGCTCACCGTCGCCCCGGCCAGCATGCGGCGCTGGTCGGAGCCGTGCGGGTTGTGGCACTCGGTGCACTTCCCTTCCTCGACCGGCTTGTGGGTGTGGAGCCCGCCCGTGTCGGCTTTTCCGATGTGGCAGAAGGCGCAGAGCGCCGCCCCCTCGTGGCGAAGGCTGAAGGTGTGCTTGGCGTCGTCGGCGTACTTGTGGCAGACGTCGCACGCTCCGGCGGCGACCGGGGCGTGCACGAATCGGTAGTTCGATTCCTTGGCGTGGCACCCGCTGGTGGTGCAGTCGTGGACGCGGGTGGTCGGACGCTCCAGGGGGTTCGTGGCGACCTGCTCGGCCGGCGCCGCCGGTGGCGGTGGATCCGACTGCGGCGAGGACAGCGCCGAAGCGGCGATGGCCACGGCGGAAGCGACTCCGGCGAGGAGCGCGATCAGGGCCTTGGCTCGCACTTCTACGCCGTCTCCTTCACCTTGGCGATCTCGCGGGCCTTCATGATCTTCTCGCGGGCTTGCTCGAGGAGCTGTTCCGTGTAGCGGGGATTATGCACGCCCCAGCTCCCGTCGACACGCACCAGCTCGAGAAGCTTGCGAGCCTCGTCGACCAGCCTGGCCGCGGCCGGATCGGCGTCCGCCCACGGCTTCTCCTTGGTCGGGAGCAAGGCCGCGATGGCGTCGAACATGTTGTGCGTGGCCTTCTGCCAGGTGGGGACGAGGCGAGCCCCGAAGCCCGGCTGGTGGCAGGCGTCGCACGCCTCGGGCACGGCCTTGTTCACCGTCGCTCCGCTGGTCGGCTTGGCGTTCAGCGGGCTCGGCTTGATGTGGCAGCCGGTGCAGTCGACGTGGACCAGGAACATCGGGCTCACCGCGTCGTCGTCGGCCCCGTCGGCGCCATCGGGCACGTTCGAGGTGTAGGCACGCCGCTGGACCATGTGCTGCCCTTGGTGGCACTTCTGGCAGTCGAACTGGTTGAGGACCGCGGCTTGGGCCTGCGGGCCGTGCTGTATCACGCCGTGGCAGCTGAAGCACTCGACCTGGTGCTTGCCCTCGTTGTGGGTCCGGTGCATCTCATCGTCGGTTGTGAATCGCTCCTTGCCGAACTCGTGGCACTCGAAGTTGGGCCTGCGGGCCGTGCTGGATCACGCCGTGGCAGCTGAAGCACTCGACCTTGTGCTTGCCCTCGGTGTGGGTCCGGTGCATCTCATCGACGGTGGTGAATCGCTCCTTGCCGAACTCGTGGCACTCGAAGCACTGGGTGTTCTCGATGGGCCGCGGCTGGAGCGTCGCGTTCTTGTGGCAGGAGCTGCACTGCGAACCGAAGCGGAGGTACTCGGTGTGGTCGATGGTGAGCCCTTGGTACTTGAAGGGCTTGCTCGGAGCGTCGTGGCAGGTGGTGCACGCCGTCGGGGCCGCCAGCGTCTTCCCGGCGGCGGGGGCCGCGGTCCCATCCTTTGACGGGGCGGCCTTCGCTTCGGGGTGGGTGACCTTCTCGTCGTCGATGGCCGCGGTGGCGGACGCCATCACGCCGCTGGCGAGGCTCGATGCGGAGCCGCTGACCTGCAGCGGATCGGGCGGCGTGCCCGAAGCCACCTTGGGGGTCGGCGTCGCCAGCAAGTGGCAGTTGACGCAGATGTTGGTGTTCACCTCGAAGTGGTTCTCACCCTTGACGTGCGAGTGGCACGTCGTGCAGTGCAGGGCGATTCCCTTGTATTCGAAGTCGAGGTGCTTGGCGTGGTTGAACTTGAAGGCCCGCTTCTCGGTCTGGCCCAGCTCCGGGAGGTTCTCCTGGATGTGGCAGCCGGAGCGGAGGCAGGCGAAGTCGCTGACCGACGCCGATGGCTTGGTCGAGGTGCGCTCCAGCAGATCGTCCACGACCTGGCCGAGGCCGTTGAGCTTGGCCTCGATGTAGCTCGTCGCCCCCGGCGGGATGTGGCACTCGACGCACGCCACCTCGCGGTGCGTCGACTTCTTCCACGAGACGTAATACGAGTCCATGATGTGGCAGGTCTTGCCACAGAAGGTGGGCGTCGCCGTCCACTCGACCCCTGCAACGGAGACGGCCCCGAAGAGGAGGAGCAGGATGGCAGTGTTGCGCTTAGGGTGCTTCCGGAAGAATCGCCAGGCGGCCTTGAACATTCCGATACTGCCTCCGTCACGCCGCTGGCGAGCCTCTTGCACCGTCGAACGCGACGGGCCGGTCGATCAGTCGGTCGGGAACCGCCGTCCGATGGCGGGCCCCACGAAAGCACGGATTGTGCCATGAGCCGGGGGTTGCGGGAGCCTCATGCAAGGCATCTCCGCTGGGGTGAAAAGCCCTTACCGCAGCAGGACTTCTCAAATTATGGAATCGATGGCGTTGATCATTCCCGAGTCCGGAAACGGATTCGGGATTAGGCCCTCGCCTCGGCCACGGGGAGCAGGATCCGGAAGGTCGTCCCGACCCCGAGCTGGCTCTCGATTTCGCAATCGCCCCCATGCCGCTGGATCACCGAGTAGCTGATCGAGAGGCCGAGGCCAGTGCCCCGCCCGATCGGCTTGGTGGTGAAGAAGGGCTCGAAGACGTGCGGCAGGTGGTCGGCGGCGATCCCGTGGCCGTTGTCGCGGACCTCGATCATGCACATCGCACCCCGGCGTCCGGTGGCCAGGACGAGCCGCGGCGTCGTCGTCTCACCCATGGCATCGACGGCGTTGACGATCATGTTGACGAGGACCTGCTGGAAGGCGTGCGGCATGACCCGCGCCGAGCCGGCGTCGGGGGCGAGTTGCCGCTCGACCTCCACGCTCTTGAGGCGGCGGTCGAAGCGCATCATCTCGAGGGTCGAGTCGACGAGTTGGTTCACCGGGCGGACCTCCCACGCCGTCTCGTTGGGATGGGCGAAGTCCGTCAGCTGCCGGACAATCCGCTGGATGCGGGCGACCTGCTCGCGCAGGACGCCGGCCGTCTCGTCGGTGAGCCGGCTCGGGTGCCGCTCGATCAACTGGAGCAGGCTGTCCATGCTCGCCAGCGGGTTGCCGATCTCGTGCACCACGCCGGCTGCCATCTGGCCCATGGCGACCATCTTCTCGGTCTGGATCAGGGCCTGCTGGTGGCGCTGCAGGGCCTCGTTCATGCTCAGGATCTTCTCCTCGGCCCGCTTGCGCTCCGTGATGTCGCGGAGGATGCCGGTGAACAGGATCCGGTCGCCAAGCCGCACCTCGCTGATCGAGAGGTCGATCGGCACCAGCGAGCCATCACGACGCATGCCGATCACCTCGCGGCCGATCCCGATGATCCTGGGTCGGCCGGTCGTGCGATACGCCTCGATGTAGCCGTCGTGCCGCGAGCGGTCCGGCTCGGGCATGAGCTCGTTGACTCGCCGCCCGACCAGTTCGCCGCGGCCGTACCCGAAGATCCGCTCCGCCGCGGGATTCGCCGAGAGCATGGTGCCGGCGATGTCGATGGTCACGATCCCCTCGACCGCGGTCTCGAGGACCGCTTGGAGTTGGCTCGCCTGGTGGCGGGCCGAACCCTGTTGCTCGCGCAGGTCGTTGGTGATCCGTCCAGTCAGGAACGCGGTCAGGAGGAGGACGGCCAACCAGCCGCCGAGGAGGAGGAACTCATCCGCGTGCCGCGGCCACTGTCCGGCCAAGCCGAGGGCGACGAGGAGCGAGGCGAGCGAGAGGAGGACCGCGACGTAGGCCTGGGGAGCCGAGAGCAGCAGGCTGGTCAAGACGATGTGGAGGACGAAGAACCCGGCGATCGGGCCGCTCAGCCCGCCCGTCCCCACCGTGGCGATCGAGAGGGCCGCGATGTCGAGGGCGATCTGGAGCCAGGCCAGCGCCCCGAGCGTGCGGGGATTGGCCTTCCGCCCGGTCTCGCCACCCGCCCGGGGGGAAGTCGTCGCCCCTCGGAGGGCCACAAGGAAGAGGGCGTTGTAGGCCAGGACCGCCAGTCCCAAGGCGAGGCCGATCTTCCAAGCGCCGGGGTTGGGCCACACGGCGCGACCGGCGATCGCGGCGATCGCGACGGCGATCCCGGCCAGCCAGCGCAGCTGAATCACGCGGCGCATCTCCCGAACGAGGAGGATGCTGTCGCCGGCTGGATCGACGCGTTGGGTCATGTCACTCTGGATCGGACGGCCGCCCCGGCCGCCGCCGGTTGCTCACCCCGCGGGGCCTCGGCAACCGATGCCTCCAAGTCGAGCATCTTGACCCCGCTCAAGTAGTCGGTCAAGACGATGCGGCGGACCCGCGTCAGGGCCGAGACGGTGCCCGACATGCGCGACAGGGCCTGCTGGATCTCGCGGAGCCGCGAGGCCTCGAGGGCCCCGTTGGCCGAGCCCCGGGCCGCGAGCGCCAACTGGAACTGGATGATGGCGATCGCGTTGTTCAGTTCGTGGGTGAGGGTCCGCGCGACCTGGTAGAGCGTTTCGATCTTGCGGGCCTCGTTGGCTTGGAGCTGCTCGGCGAGGCCGTTGTAGGCACGGGCCAACTCGCTGAACTCGTCACGGCCCTCGAGTTCGACGCGGTGGTCGAACTCCTCGCGGGCCAGCCGGCGGCTGGCGTCGACCAGGCGATCGATGGGCTTCAGGATCATCCCGGCGATCCGGGAGAGGAAGATCACGCTGACGTTGAGGACGACGACGAAGCCGAGCCCGAGCCAGAGGGCAAGGGTCTGGAGCCCCCCGATCGCCGCCTGGAGCTTGTCCTGGGTCGCGCTCCGCATCGCCGACTGGATCGCGTCGAGGTGGTTGCGGAGCCCCTCGAGGGACTTGGCCGCGATGGCGTGGGCGGCGATCCGCTCGTTCACGTTCTCGCCGATCAGGCCCTCGCGGGTGGTCTTGAACTGGGCGACCAGGACCGGCAGCTCCGAGCGGTCGGCCATCACCGTCGGGCCAAGATCGGGCACCGCGGTCAGGCCAGCGAGGTCGTTCTCGAGACCGGCGTTGAGCTGGTCCCATCGGCCGGGGTCGAGCGGGAGGTCCATCTCGGCGGCCCGATCGACCTCGACCTTGGCCGTGCCGACGCTCACCTGCATGGCATTGGCGGCCGAGACGCCACCCATGGTGTCGGCCCCGACCTCGTTGAGCTGTCCCACCACTCCCTGGAGGAGGAGGACCACCCCGACTCCCATCACCAAGAGGAGGGTGACCATGCACCCGAAGAGGAGGAGGAGGCGTTTGCGCAGCACGACGCTCACGGAACAAACGCCGGGCCAGTCCCGCCCCTCGGTGACGCCCCCATCTCCAGGGACGGATTGGCCCAGGAGCATCCTTCATAGGGGCCTCAATCGCTTCGCAGGCGACTTGCGAGGCCCTGCGGGCGCTCGTTCCCCTAGCCGCCCCTCTGGTTCCCTTCCGGGAGCGGGAAACGAGGGGATGCGGATTCCCGAATTCGGGAACGACCGGAGGTGATCCCCGGGGGCCGCCCCTTCCGAAAGCCATAGGCCAAGGTCCCGCCGATTCCTTGCCTCTCACCGCCGGAACGCGGGCCCCGCGCTCGGTTCCGGGCCGCGTCGGTGCTGGCTCCAGTCAAGCCCGAGCTTCCGCATGCGGGAGCGGAGCGTGTGCGGGTTGATGGCGAGGAGCCGGGCCGCCCCGTCGGGGCCTTCGATTCGGCCGCCGGTCGAGGCCACGACGGCGTCGATGTGGAGGCGCATCGCTTCGTCGATGGTGAGAGGGACCGACTCGGCCGGTTGGCGCCCCGCCGGATCCTGGCCCACGGGTCGCCCCCGGCCGCTGGCGATGTCGGCGGAACCGATGGCCACCGCGAGGTCGAGCCGCTCGCCCTCGCCGAGAATGACGGCCCGGTCGATCACGCTCACCAGCTCGCGCACGTTGCCTGGCCACGGGTAGCGACGGAGGAGTTCGAGATCCGCGTCGCTCGGGGCGACCTCGGCGAGGCCGAAGCGTTGGGCCGCCCGGTGGACAAATCGTCGCGCCAGCGGGGCGATGTCCTCGGGACGATCGCGGAGCGGCGGCAGGAGGATCGGGAAGACGGCGAGGCGATACCACAGGTCCTCGCGGAAGCGGTGCTCCTTGACCAGCTGCGGCAAGTCGCGATGGGTCGCCGCGATGACGCGGACGTCGACCTGGACGGGGGCCTCGCCGCCGACGCGATCGATGCTCCCGTCCTGGAGCACGCGAAGCAGGCGGACCTGGGCCGCGGGCGGAAGCTCGCCGACCTCGTCGAGGAAGAGCGTGCCCTTGTCGGCCCGCTCGAACCAGCCGCGGCGCGTCCCGGTGGCCCCGGTGAACGCACCTCGCTCGTGGCCGAAGAGCTCGGAGTCGATGAGTTCGGGGGCGATGGCCCCGCAGTTGACCCGAATGAACGGCCCGTCGGCCCGGAGCGACCGCTGATGCACGGACCGGGCGACGACCTCCTTCCCCGAGCCGGTCTCCCCCAGAATGAGCACCGGCACGTCGGCTCGGGCCACCAAGTCGACCCGCTCCATCACCGGCCGAAGGCCTCCCTCGGACCCGATCACCTCGCTGCCGAGGTCGTCGCGCCCGAGCTTGCGGAGGAGGGCCTGTCGCTCCGCGTCCGCCGCGGCCCGCATGCGTTCGGCGAGTCTCCACTGGGCCTCGCTGGCCAAGGCCGCGCCGCAGGCGGGGAGGATCGACTCCACCTGGCGGCGAGCGGGTGGCGTCCAGTGCTCGCCTGGCCGGGCCGCGACCAGGAGCGCCCCCCGCCACGGACCGTCGACGAGTGGCGCCGCGAGCACCTGCCCCTTGGTCCCGTCAAGCCCGAGGAGGGAGAGCGGGAATCGCTCCCGCCCCGATCCCGTCCGCCGCTCGATCTCGATCGAACCGTGTTCGATCCAAGCCAGGAGCCGTCGCCGTCCCCCGGGGAGCAAGGCCCGACGCTCGTGCATGGGAAGGGCGGCGCCGCCCGTGGCGGCTGCGGCCACGCATTCGAGCCAGCCGCCGTCCGCCTCGTCGCCGAGGGTCATGAACCGTACCGCCCCGGCCGGCCCGTGGCGGGCCAAGAGGCGAAGGAGTTCGGCGGTGAATTCGCCGAGGCGGCGTTTCCGCGCAGCGGCCTCCCACATGTCATGGGTGAGGTTGGAGGGAGCACGGTCGCTGCTGGCCACGCCAGAACATATCACGGGTCCCGTGACATGCCACGGGCAATCCCGTGATATTCCATAGCGACATCGCGGCAGGTCGCCCTGGGAGCGGCCCAGGGCCGGTCGTGGCCCGGGCACGCCTGATGCGTAGGGGACCGCCGAGGACGCATGACCCCTGCCGACCCGCAGCACGACGCCGCCCGATCGCTCGCCCCTTCCCGCCCCGCCGCGATCGGCGAGGGCGGCGGCGATCCGATCCGATGGGAGAACCACGCCCCGGAGCGGGCCGACGTGCTGGTGGTCGGGGGCGGATTCAGCGGCCTCCTGACGCTCCTTCATCTCCGCCGGACGTCCCCGGACCTCAGCGTCGCGGTGATCGAACGGTCGCCGCGACGCTGGCCGGGGATCGCCTACGGAAGCTGCGATCCGCATCACCTGTTGAACGTCCCGGCCAATCGCATGGGGGCCTGGCCCGACGATCCGGCCGGCTTCCATCGCTGGCTCGAAGGACGCGAGCCCGGACGCTTCGCCCCGAACGAGTTCGTGCCCCGCGTCCTCTATGGCGAGTACCTCTCGGGACTCGTCGCCGCCGCCCTCGCCGGCCGCCGCGCTGGCCTTTCGTTCGTCCGCGACACGACGGTCGCCCTCGAGGCCAGGCCTGACGGCGTGGTGGTCCTTCTCGCCTCCGGCCGACGGATCGCGGGACGGGCCCTCGTGCTCGCCCCGGGCATCACGCCGGGCCGCGCTCCGTGGGCGGGCGAGGGCCCCGCCATCGAGCACCAGCGGCTGGTCGACGATCCTTGGTCGGAGATGGGCGGCACGCGACAGCTTCCGCCGCCGCGCCCCGATCGCGAGATCCTCATCGTCGGCAGCGGGCTCACCGCGATCGACGTGGTGGGATGGCTCCGACGCCAAGGCCACCGCGGACCGATCCGCCTCGTCTCGCGGAATGGCCGACTTCCGCTTCCGCATGCCGATCCCTCGACGCCGCCCGCGGCGCTCGCGTCGAGCGTGGCCAGCCAGTCGCCGCTCGAAGTCCTGCGCACCCTGCGCCGGCTGGCGCAGCAGGAGATCGCCGCGGGGCGCACCTGGCAGCCCGCGGTCGACGCCATCCGGCCTCACGTGGCGACCATCTGGCACGCGTGGAGCGCGGGCCAACGGGCCGCGTTCCTCCGGCACATCCGCCCGCAGTGGGAAGTCCATCGCCATCGGGCCCCGGCCCATCTCCTCGCTGCCCTCGCCGCCGACCAGAAGGCGGGGCTCCTGCGTCTTGAGCGGGGACGCCTGGTCCGGGCGGCGCCGCACGGCGATGACGCGGTGCGGGCCGTGGTCGAGGGCCGCGAGGGCCGTGCCGAACTTCTCGTCGACCGCGTCTACAACTGCATCGGTCCCACCACGGCGATCGGGTCGACCTCCGATCCTCTCCTCCGATCGCTCCTCGACGCCGGTACGGCGGTCGCCGATCCGGCGGGGCTCGGCCTTCGCTCCGCGCCGGACGGACGGCTCCTCGCCGCCGACGGCTCGGCGCAGGAGCGGCTCTTCGTGGTCGGCGCCCTTCGTCGGGCCGACCTCTGGGAGTCGACCGCGGTGCCCGAGCTCCGGCTGCAGACCGAGCAGGCCGGCCGCAGCGTCGCCGCCCTCCTGGCCCTCGACACCTCCCGCTCGCCGAGCAGGTGACCGCCACACACCGGGACGCTCCGGCTCCCGCTGTCTGCCCTCCAAGAAGGAACCGCCCCATGTCCCGCCAGCCCCTGCCCCCGCCTGTCCGCCTGCCGCGCCGCGATGCCCGCGACCGGCCGCCCGCGGCACTCCGCTCGCTCCTCGCCACGTTCGCCGACGCGACCGGCCCGATGCCGCTCGCCCGTCTCGAGACGCTCCTCCGCGAACTCCATGTCGGTGGCGACGACCTCGGCGACGCGATCAGCATCGACTCCGGCGGCTATGTCCGCACCCTGGTCTTCGAGAACGCCCACTTCGAGGTGCTGGTGATGGCCTGGCTCCCTGGCCAGCGCAGCCCGATCCACGACCACGCCGGCTCGGCGTGCGGGGTGAAGGTGGTCGCGGGACGGGCCCGCGAGCAACTCTACCGCCTGCGAGGCGACGGCCACGCCGAACCCACCGTGGAGCGATTCCTCGAGCCGGGCGGGACGACCGCGGCCTTCGACCGCGACATCCACGACTTCGGCAACGCCGTGCCCGCGCCCGCCTCGCCGCGGGACATCCTGGTCACCATCCACGTCTACTCGCCGCCGCTTGCCCCGACCCAGAAGTACACGGCAGCACCGGCTCGCTGAACGACGCCAAACAGCTCGCGGTATAGTCCCGCCTCGCCGCCGGCCCGCCATCCATCCTGCCGGCCGCGAGCCCTATGCGACCGCTCCTCGTCACGCTCGGCTCCCACGGCGACATCCACCCCTTCATCGCCATCGGCCGCGCCCTCTTCGAACGCGGGCATCAGCCGACCATCGCCACCAACCCCTATTTCGCGGCCCAGATCGAGGCCGCCGGGCTGCCGGTCCTCCCCTTCACCGAACGGGCCGAGCTTAAGCAGATCATCGAGGAGTTCGATGTGATGCACCCCACGCGGGGTCCGCTCAACGTCCTCCGCAAGGTCACGCTGCCCATGGTGCCGGAGTTCGTGGCCCGGACCCGCGAGCTCATTCGAAGCGAGCGCCCCGACGTCGTCGTCTACCACCCGATCGTCCTCGGAACGCCGTGGGCCTGCCAGCTCGAAGGCGGCGTCCCCACCGTCTCCGTCTCGCCGTCGCCCACGCTCTGGGCCTCGCCCGGGGATCCGCTCGCCCTCCTCCCATTCCAGTCGGATGCCCCGAGCCCCGGTTCGGCAGCCTTCGCCCGCTTCCTCTCGCGCTGGGTGCTTCGCTTGGCCCTCGACCCCGGGCTGAACCGGATCCGCCGCCAGCTCGGCCTCCCCGCTCAGCGCGACCACCTCGTCCGGCACGCCCGCGACGCGGATCTCAACCTGGCCGTCTGGTCGCCGGTCTTCCGCCCGCCCCTGCCCGGCGATCCGCCTCGTTCGGCGGTGGTCGGCTTTGCCCAGCATGATCGCGACCACACCCAGGAGGCGCCGGACCACGAGGTCGCGGCCTTCCTCGACGCCGGTCCGCCGCCGATCGTCTTCGCCCTCGGTTCGACCGGCGTGCATGCCGCCGGCGCGTTCTACCGCCACGCCGTCGAGGCCAGCCGCACCCTCGGAGCCCGAGCCCTCCTCGTGATCGGCCGGGACCAAGGCCCGCCGCCGAACCTCGGACCCGACGGTTCGATCAAGGCCGTGGCCTACGCCCCCTACTCGACCGTCTTCCCGCGAGCCAGGGTCATCGTGCACCACGGGGGAGCCGGCACCACGGCCCAAGGCCTCATGGCCGGGCGGCCGACCCTCATCACCCCGATGGCCCACGACCAGTTCGACAACGCGGCCCGGGTGCGGCGCCTCGGGGCAGGCCTGACCCTCCGCTTCTCCCGGGTCACCGCCCGCCGCCTCCTCGAGCAGTTAGGCCCGCTGCTCGCCGAACCCCGCTTCGCGGCGGCCGCGGCGGCCTTGGCCCCGCGGGTCGCGGCCGACGACGGCGGCAGCGGCGCTGCCCTGCACATCGAGCGGACCACCGCTGCCACTCGTTAGCCGGCCCGCCGCACCACCACCATGGTGAGATCGTCCTGTGGCGGCTCGCCCCCGGCGAACGCGGCGACGTCGGCGGCCACCGCCTCGATCAAGGCCGCGGGCGGCTTGTCGGCATGGGAGGCAAGCGAGGCCCGCAGCCGATCGAGCCCGAACCGTTCGTGGTCGCGCCCTCCCGCCGGGCTGGCCTTGGCCCACTCGAAGAAGCCGTCGGTGACCAGGACCAGCATGTCGCCAGGCCGGAGCTCGACCGAGCGGGCCGGGCCGAAGGTGGCGTCGGAGAGGACGGCCAGCGGAAGGTCGTCGGGGACCAGTTCCTCGACGCTGCCCGAGGCGTGCAGCCACAGGAAGCTCGGACCGTGCCCCGCCGAGAGGAGGGCGAGCGGACCGCCGCGCGGATCGATCAGGATGCTGGCCATGGTCACGAACCGACCCTCGGGCAGGTCGTGGGCCAGCAGTCGGTTCATCCGCGAGGCGATCGAGCAGAGGTCGCCGTCGTATTGGCTGCTGGCCCGCATGTAGGCCCGGCAGGCCGCGGTGACCAAGGCCGGACCGATGCCGTGCCCGCTCACGTCGGCGAGGGAGACGATCCACCGTCCGTCGGGAAGTTCCTGCCAGTCGTAGTAGTCGCCCCCGGTCTGGTCGGCTGGACGGTTCCACCCCGCGATGTCGAAGCCGGCGATCTCGGGCCGCGAGCGAGGGAGGAGGGCCTGCTGGATGGCCCGGGCCACGGCTAGGTCGGCCTCCACGCGGTCCATCTGCCGCCGCGTCTCGGCTTCGCGCTGGGCGATTCCAAACAATTGGCGCAGCTCGTGGGCCACCCACGCCGTGGCCAGCCCGTTGATCGCCAGGAGGACCGGGAAGCTGACGTAGATCCCCCGCGGCAAGGAGTTGGCGCCGGGGCCGGCGACGCGCTCGGCGACGACCAGGAGGACGACATAGGAGCCCGCCGCGACGCCGCCGGCGACGAGGCAATAGAGCGGCACCAGCCGCAGCGTGGTCAGGGCCATCAGGATCCCGTAGGCGAGGATGGGCGGAGCCCCGAGGGCGACTTGCGGCGGGATCGACCGGTAGAGGACCTGCAGGAGGAGGAGCACTCCGGGTACGAGCGCCTCGACGACCACCGTCGCCACGGCGAACCAGAGCGGGATGGCCCCGCCGCTGCGACGGGTCCAGCGGACCACGAGGAGGATCGCCACCTGCACCAGGGCGAGGAACCCGACGGCGGTCAGGCCGGCCCGCGGCAATCGCGGATCGACGGCCCCGCCGACGTTCGACCAATGCTCGCGGGAGAGGGCGAAGAGGGCGATCAGGGCCAGCACCACGAGCACCGCGTAGACGCGGCGCTCCTCGCTTCGCAAGCGGGCCTCGCGGACCGGGCCGGTCACCGCGAGCGGACGTCGTGCGTCGTCGTTCATCGTGGCCCCCGTGGCAGGCGCGGCTCGCCCATGACGAACAGCGTACGGCAGGCGGCCTCGCTCCGCTGCCCTGCCCCGCCATGCCGCGTCGTGCAGGGGGTTCGGCGAGCCAGACGAGCCCGCCCGCGGAACCTGGCCCCGATCTCGCCGTTAGACTCCTGCCCAGCATGCCGGCCCCGCCGCGCCCGCCCGTCGATTCGCCGCTCGTCCGCTCGCTGGGGACGCTGCCGGCGATGGCCATCATCCTCGCCAACATCATCGGCACCGGCGTCTTCCTCAAGGCTCGGGTGATGACGGCGAACGTCGGCGACCCGCGGCTCGTCCTCCTCGCTTGGCTGGCGGCCGGCGCCCTCTCCTTCCTGGGGGCCTTGGTCTACGCCGAGCTCGGGGCCCTCCTGCCTCGGGCCGGAGGCGAATACAACTACCTCGCTGCCGCCTACGGCCGCCCGATCGGATTCCTCTACGGCTGGTCGCGGCTTCTCGTGATGGGCGTCTCGAGCGCGGCGGTGGCCATCGCGGTGGTCACTTTCCTCGACGACCTCACCGGCCACCAGCTGCCGCCGACCGCCCTCCGGCTCTTGCCGGGCGCGGTCCTCCTCCTCGCCGTGGGCCTCAACCTCGCCTCGGTCGAAGCGAACGGCAGGTTGGCCATGGCCTTGGCTGGGGTGAAGATCGGCCTCGTCCTCTCGGTCGGCGTCGGGGCCTGCCTCGCTGCCGATGGCTCGTGGTCGCACCTCTCGATGGCGGCGGGCCCGGGCGGAGCGAGCGACGTCCCGGAGTCGGCGCGGGGCGGCTTGCGCGGGTTCGGAGCGGCCATGCTCGGAGCCCTCTTCGCCTATAACGGCTGGAACATCATCACCAACCTGGCAGGCGAGGTGCGGCGGCCCGGCCTCACCCTGCCCCGCAGCCTGCTCGGGGCGACGGGCATCGCGATCGGACTCTACGTCCTCGCCAACGCCGGCTATTTCCACGTCCTCACGCCCCGCGAGATCGTCGACCTGCCGGCCTCCACGGCGGTCGCCACCGAGGCCGCCCGCCGCTTCCTCGGGCCCGCTGCCGCGACCCTCATGGCCGCCGGCCTCCTCCTCTCGGCGTACGGCACGATCCACGTCGGCATCCTGGCCGGCCCGCGACTCCCCTATGCCTTGGCTCGCGACGGGCTCCTCCCGGCCCCGCTGGCGATCGTCTCCCGCCGCGGCGTCCCCTACGTCACCGTCCTCCTGGTCGGCGCCTGGTCGGTGTTAGGAACGCTGACCGCGACCTTCGACGTCCTGACCGACATCTACGTCATCGTCCTCTGGCTCTTCTACGGGCTCAGCGGCGCAGCCCTGTTCGTCCTGCGCCGCCAGATGCCGAGCGCCGAGCGACCCTATCGCGTGCCAGGCTATCCGGCGGTGCCGGCGATCTTCGTCCTCGTCGTCGCTGCCCTCCTGGTGAACACCGTGCTGGCCACGCCGGGGCGGGCCCTGGCCGGTCTCGGCCTCGTCGCCAGCGGGATCCCCGTGCACTGGCTGCTCGAGCGGTGGCGCCGGAAGGAGAGCGCGGGCCTCTAACGCAATGCAGGCGGCGAGGCCGAGCCGAGGTCGAAGTGCGAACTGCCGGTCAGGGCTTGGCCGGGCCCGGCTCGCCTTCGGGGTTCTTGGGGATGCCGAGCTCGTCCATCTTGCGATAGAGGCTCGAGACGCCGATCCCGAGGTGCTCGGCCGTCTCCGCCTTGTCGAAGTTGTGGCGGCGGAGGCTGTGCAGGATGTGCTGCCGCTCGAACTGGCGGAGCGACTCCTTGAGGTCCTCGCCGAAGTCGTCGTCGCTCCGCTCGCCGCCGAAGGGCAGGTCCTCGACGCGGATCTCCCGGCCGTCGGCGAAGATCACCGCCCGCTCGATGATGTTCTTGAGCTCGCGGATGTTGCCCCGCCACTCGTGGTCGAGGAGGGCCCGCATCGCCCCGTTCGAGATGCCCCGCACCTCGCGGTTCATCTCCGCCGAGTAGCGGGCCAGGAAGTGGTGGACGAGGAGCGGGATGTCGCTCTGCCGTTGGCGGAGCGGCGGCAGGATCAGCTTGACGACGTTCAGGCGGAAGAGGAGGTCCTCGCGGAACTCGCCCTTCCTGACCAGTTCCTCGAGGTCGACGTTGCTCGCCGCGACCACCCGCACGTCGACCGGACGGGAGCGGGTGTCGCCCACCGGCACCACGGTGCGGTCCTCGAGGACCCGGAGCAGCGTGGCCTGCACGTTCTTGGGCAGGGTCGAGATCTCGTCGAGGAAGAGCGTCCCGCCGTTGGCCGCCTCGAAGTAGCCGGTCTTGTCGCGGAGGGCCCCGGTGAACGAACCCTTGCGGTGCCCGAAGAGCTCGGACTCGATCAGGCTCTCCGGGATGGCCCCGCAGTTGACGGCCACGAAGGGCTTGGTGCGGGTCGGGCCGTTGTAGTGGATGGCCCGGGCGAAGAGCTCCTTGCCGGTGCCCGACTCGCCGATGATCAGGACGCTGCTCTTCACCGTCGAGAGCTTGCGGACCTGCTCGAAGAGCCGCTTCATGATCGGCGACTCGCTGACGATGTTCTGGAAGGAGCCGCCTTCGGCGAGCTGGTCGGTGATGACCTTTTGGTTCTTGGAGAGCGAGCTGAACTCGAGGGCCCGCTCGATCTTGGCGAGGAGATCCTCGAACTGCACCGGCTTGAGGAGGTAGTCCCAGGCCCCCGAGCGCATGGCCTGCACCGCGTTGTCGACGGTGCCGAAGGCGGTCATCACGATGACCGGCGTCTCCGGGGCGATCTGCCGCAAGTGCCCCAACAGGGTGAGGCCGTCCATCTCCGGCATCCGCACATCGGTGATCACCAGGTCGACGGGCTGGGCCAGCACGTGCTCCCGGGCCTTGGCCCCGTTCTCCGCCTGCACGATGCGGTACCCCTCGGGCTCGAGCAGGCCGGCGAGCGATTCGCGCAGGACGCGCTCGTCTTCCACCACCAGGATGGTCTTCCCGTTGTTCATGCGAGGGCGACAGTCTACGGCAGCCCGACGGTCTGCGGCGATGCGACACGCCCGCACAATCATCACGCTCCCACGAGGCTCGGGGCTAGGCGCGGGTCGGCGCACGCCCCTAGGCTGCCGCCGCCCGAGACGCCATGGCCGCCGATCCACCTCCGACCTGTCCAAGCGAGCAGCATGCGGGGAGTCGCGCCTCCGCCGCGCCGACAGCCATCGGGGCCCGCCTGCCCGAGGCGCTACGGAGCGTGCCGCACCTCCTCGCCATCATCGACGCGGCGCCGACCGCCAAGGTGATGGCCGACGCCAACGGCCGCATCGTCCTCGCCAACACCGCGGCCCTCCGGCTCTTCGGCTACGACCGCGCCGCCTTCCTGGCCTTGGCCATCGAGGACCTCGTCCCCGAGCGGTTCCGCTCCGGGCACCCGGGCCTGCGGATCGGATACGCCGCCGCGCCCGCCGCCCGGCCCATGGGAGCCGGTCGCGACCTCTTCGCCTTGCGGAGCGACGGAACCGAGTTCCCGGTCGAGATCGGGCTCCAACCGATCGCCGCCGAGGGCGGCACCTTCGTCCTCGCCGGCATCGTCGACCTCACCGAGCGGAAGCGCCTGGAGAGCGCCCTCCGGGCGGCGAACGAGGAGCTCGAGGCCCGAGTCCGGGAGCGGACGGCCCAACTCGAGCAGGCGGTGCGGAGCCTGGAGCGGTCGAACCTCGATCTCCAACAGTTCGCCTACATCGCCTCCCACGACCTGCAGTCGCCGCTCCGCTCGATCGCCGGCCTGGTCCAGCTGTTGGAGGCTGAGTACGCCGGCCAGCTCGACGAGCGGGGCCGCGAGTGGCTGGCCCGCGTCGTCGCCTCGTGCAAGGAGATGCACCGCCTCATCGCCGACCTCCTCGAGTACTCGCGACTCGACGCCAAGCCCCGGGCCTTCGAGCCGGTGGCCCTCGAGCCGCTCCTCGAGGAGGCCCTCCGGATCCTCGACCCGTCGCTGCGGGAGGACGGGGCGACCATCACCAGCGGCCCCCTGCCCACCGTCCTCGGGGATCGCGTGCAGCTTCTCCAGGTCCTCTCCAACCTGCTTGGCAACGCCCTCAAGTACCGCTCGAGCCTGCCGCCCGAGATCCACGTCTCCGCCGAGCGCGGCAAGGGGCGATGGACGATCGCGGTGCGCGACAACGGGTTAGGCATCGAGCCGCGGCACCACGAACGGGTCTTCGAGATCTTCCGGCGGCTGCACGATTCGAGGGCCTACCCGGGAAGCGGCATCGGACTCGCCATCTGCCGGCGCGTCGTGCAGCGGCACCGCGGGCGGATCTGGGTCGAGTCGGATGGCCATTCCGGCAGCACCTTCCGCTTCACGATCGCCTCGGAGGAGTCGCCATGACCACGCTCTATGAGTTGCGCGGCAGCCGTCCCGCCGAGATCCTGCTCGTCGAGGACAACGAGAACGACGTCCTCCTGATGTGCGAAGGCTTCCGCCGCTCGCGGCTCGCGGTGAACCTGCACCATGCCCGCGACGGCGAGGAGTGCCTGGCCTTCCTTCGCCGCGAAGGGCGGTTCGCCGGGGCTCCGAGCCCCGACCTCATCCTCCTCGACCTCAACATGCCGCGGGTCGATGGCCGGGAAGTGCTGGCGGAACTCGTCCGCGACCCCGCCCTCCGCCACTTTCCGGTGGTGATCCTGACCACCTCGAGCGAGGAGCGCGAGGTCATCGAGATGTATCGCCTGCGTTGCAGCTCCTTCATCGTGAAGCCGGTCGACTTCGAGCAGTTCCTCAAGGTGGTGCAACTGATCGGCGACTACTGGTTCACGGTCGTCGTCCTGCCCCGGCTCGGGACGAGCGGCGAGCGAGGGTGAAGGTCGCCCTCACGCGCTCCACGCCCCCAGCAGGAGGGCAAGGTCATGCTCGCCGACGGTTCCGTCGCCGTCGAGGTCCGCGGGCGAGTGCGGGCGCCCCCATTCCTCGAGCAGGAGGCCGAGGTCCGTCGTCCCGACCGATCCGTCGAGGTCGAGGTCCGCGGGGCTCGCCCGACAGGCGTCGAGCGCCCCGTCGTGGTCGGCGTCGAGCGCCGGGTCGTCGGCGATCTCGATCGGATCGGGCACGCCGTCCGCGTCGCAGTCGGGGATCGGCCAGGTCCAGCGGGCGAGAAGCAGCTCGACGTCGGCGGCGTCGACCGTGAAGTCGCCGTCGAGATCAAACATCTCGCAGCCCGGGACGAGCCCGCCGAGGCACGCCTCGCAGGCCACGAAGTCGAGCGGGTCGCAATCGCCATCGAGGTCGCCGTCGCCGAGCGACTCGGGGCGGAGCAGGCGCCAGGCGGTCCCGGCCGGCACGCCGGTGAACGACCGCTCCGCGCCGTCCGGCCAGCGGAGGGAGAGTTCGTCCGCCACGCCTGCCGCCCCCAGTCCGATCGTCTGCCGCGTCTCGTGCATGCCCTTGAAGCCGTTGCCGCCGGCGAGCACGGTGCGGCTTTGCCACAGCGTGCCGGTGCGGACGGCGACCCGGGCCCCGATGGCGTGCGTGTTCTTGGCGTAGCCCTCGATATCGAGGCGGAGCGACGGCCGCTTCTCGCCCTCGTGGTTGACCAAGAGCTTGAGCGGCTGGCCGTCGCACTGCACGGCGAGGTCGATGTCCCCGTCGCCGTCGATGTCGGCGACCGCGATGCAATGCGAGAAGCTCGGGATGTCGGCCACCACCTCGGGAGCCACGTCGACCATGGGGGGCTGGCCGACGTTCCGGTAGAGGCGGTTGGGGGCGTCGAAATTGCAGACGTAGAGGTCGAGCAGGGAATCGTTGTCGAAGTCAAAGAAGACCGTTCCCCACGCGGTGCGCAGATCCTCCGTGCCCCACGCGGCGGTCGACTCGGCGAAGGTGGCGTCGCCCTGGTTCAGGAGGAGAGGGCAGGGCTCGAGGACCAGGTTCGCGCAATAGAGGTCGTCGAAGCCGTTGGCATCGACGTCGCCGACGCCGACGCCCATGGAGTAGGCGTGCACATCGCTGCCGGAGGGGCCGGAGACCTCGGTGAACCGACCGCCGCCGTCGTTGCGGTAGAGGCGGTTGTGCATGGTGAGCTCGGTGGGGACCTTCTTGTCGTTCGAGACGTAGAGATCGGGGTCGCCATCCTGGTCGTAGTCGAGGAAGACGCCTTGCCAGGCGTTCCAGTCGCCGTTCGTCACGCCCGCGAAGGCCCCGACTTCGGTGAAGACGCCGTCGCCGTTGTTCCGGAAGTAGCGGCTGGTCTGGCCATAGCGGGGCAGGAAGAGGTCGATGTCGCCATCGAGATCGACGTCCGCGGCGCAGCAGCCGGTGACGGCGGTGGTGCCGACGCCGAGACCCGAGGGGACCGAGATGTCCGTGAAGTGGAACGCCCCGTCGTTCCGGTAGAGGCGCGATGGCGCGGCGTAGCGGCCGAAGAAGACATCGAGATCGCCGTCGGCGTCGAGGTCGAGGAGGAGCAGGCTCGAGGTCCCGCTGAGCGGCGGCACGCCCGTGCCCATCTCGTGGGCGGTGAAGTGTCCGGTGCCGTCGTTCTCGAAGAAGGCGACGACTCCCCCCACCCGCCCGATGGCCACGAGGTCGGGATCGCCATCGAGGTCGAGATCGCCGAAGGCGAGTCCGTAGCCAGCGGAGCCACCCGAGAACGAGTAGCTGTAGACGAGCCCCCGCTGCCCGGCCTCCTCGCTGAAGCGGACCAGATCGTCGGCGGCGACCGGGCCGGCGAAGGAAGCCAACCACATCGCGGCGGCGGCAGCGCCACCATGGCCTCGAGCGCCTGCTCCAACCCATGAGCCTGTCGGTCGGGCCCAGCCTGCCACGGCGATCCCCCTTCACCTGTCGGTTCTGGCCCCAATCTACGCCCGGTCACCGCCCCGTAACAGACCGAACCTTCCAATCGGCGGCGACGATCGCAGACCGGCGGACCATCGGGCATACTTCCCGAATGCATCTCGTCGGCCCCCCTGCCCCTCGCTTCCTGCGGTCGCTCCTCCTCCCCCTCTCGCTCCTTCCAGTGGCCTGCGCCTCGAGCGCGGAGTTCGAGGCTCCGGAGGTCAACTGGAAGGAGCGGATGCAGGAGGTCGCAGCCGAGTACAAGGACTACGGTCGCGTCGACGACCTCGCCCGCTGGGCACCCGAGGATTGCCGCATGCCGCCGCCGCCGCTGGCCCGGGTGAGTGCGGCGGAAGAGGAATCGCCGCACGGCCGAAAGCTCTACACGGTCTTCGCCCGAAGCCACGCCTCCTATCCGGAGGGGCCGCACCTCCAGCAGATCGTGGTCAAGGAGGCTTGGAAGCCGGAGCGGGTCACCGACCCGGAGTTCCACTACGACCCCGGCGCCGTCACCCGTGGTGCGGTGTCGACCGAAGGCAAGGAGTTCTATCCCTACGCCATCGGTCCCCAGGGAACCGTGTACCGGGCCACCAAGCCGGCCGGGCTGTTCATCATGATCAGCGTGCGGAAGGACTCGAAGGACGGAGCGAACGGCTGGGTCTACGGCACGGTCGACGTCGAAGGCGTGGTGACCGAGTACGGGAAGATCGCTTCCTGCATCAAGTGCCACAGCCAGGCGCCGTACGACGGCCTGTTCGGACTTCCGGACAAGGGCCGGTGGGACCACCGCTAGGTGCTGCGATCGGTTAGCCGTGCCCCGAGGAGCCGGTCGGGACGCGCTCCCCGAAACCACCGGCTGCGTTGCGGCGCAGGCCGCGGGTGAGCACGCGCCAGGCGAGCCGTAGCCGGCCGAGGAGCGAGTGCCGGGCCGTCGTCGAGCGCAGCTCACCGGTGTTGCGGCCGAGGATCGAGAGCGGCAGGCCCGCCTCCTCGTAGCGGAGGAGGACGCGCATCAGGTCGTCCTCGGGACGCTCGCCCGTCTCCCGCACCACCACCACGCGCTCGACGCCGCGGGAGCGGAGGAAGGTGCCCGAGGGGAAGTCCTGCGGCGCCACGACCCACCGGTTGTCGAATGCCCCGGGCGTCGGCCGCCCGCGGAGACGGCCGGCGTCCAACAGGAAGGCGGGCGGGGCGGCGGGCGGAACCCGAGCCTCGAGAAGCGGATCGGTGGCAGCGACGAGGGCCTCGAAGACGCGCCGCATCGGAACCAGTTCGCCCTGGTTGGTCGAGGTGTTGAAGAGGGGAACCGGCCGCCAGCCGCGCCAGGCGAGGGCCACGCCGAAGGCGATCGCATCCGGACCCGGCAGGTCCACCACGATCGCCGCGGCTGGCGGGAGTTGGTCGAGCCACGCGGGCGAGGGGACCTCGAAGGGAACCGCGTCGGGCCGACCGCAGCGGGCGAGTTCCGCGAAGAGGACCGGTTTGGCCCAGGTCGACCATGGGGAGTCGGGCGGTGCCCAGCGATCAAAGAGGTCGTGCTGCCACAAGGGTCGCCTCCTCGCTTCGGGCTGGGGGGAACGCGGGCCGAGCCTCGACGGACCGCGGGTGACGCTCATCGACCACCACCGCCACGTCGCGGGCCTTGGCGTCGATGAGGGCTCGGCGCGCGACGCGCCCGTACGCTCCGCAGGCGACGCCGTCGACGACGAAGACGCCGAGGCAGCAGTGAAGGGGTTCGGGGGTGGCGAGGGGCAGTGACTCGAAGCGGCGCTGGGCCACCCAATCGTGCGGCAGGAGGCTGGCCCAACGGCGCGCGGAGCGCATGGCCGCGGTGTCGCTTGCTCCGGAGACGGCGACGCCTTCGCCGACCCGACCGAGGGCTGGCTTGAGGACCCACTCCGCCTCGTCGGCGGGACGTCGCCAGCGGCCGCCGAGCCGAAGGAGCGAAGACGGCGAGCAGGACGGCGGCACGGCCTCGGCCCACGTCGGAAGGCGGGTGCGAAGGCGGCCGAACAAGAGCGGGAAACGTTTGCTCTGGGTGAGCAGCGCCGACGGCGGATTGCTCTGCCGGCCGTGCGGGCCGAAGAAGCCACGCCATGGAGCGTGCGGCGACCGGCCAACGAGGCGGCGCGACTCGAGGTTCGGGAGCCATTCCGCGGGATAGAAGCGGAGGATCGACTCGAGCGGACCGCTGTAGGCGGCGCAGCGGCACGCTGGCTGTCCCGTTGGGAATCCCCTCCCGCCCCACACGACATGGGCGGGCGACAGGAGGACGCTCCGCCGCCCAAACTCGGCGAGACGGCGGGCCAGGTACGCCATCACCTGGCGATCGTCGGTATAGGCCGTGGCGTGGACGAGCCCGATCGGGTGCTGCGTGGTGGCGTGGGAGGCGATGGCCTCGGCGAGGACCGCGCCGGGGTCGCCGGCCGATCGGGTGCCGGATTCGTGCGAGGCGAGCACTTCCGCCAAGCCGGCGGACTCAATGAAGCCGCCGGGGACGTCGCCGTTCATCTCCGAGACCTGCCAGCCCGTGGCGGTGGGATGGAAGTCGAAGCGGGCGAAGCGCGGGGCGGCGAGGGTCCGGCGGCTCGGCCACCTGGACTGCTCGAGTGCGGAGCGGATCGAGCGAGGCAGGCCGAGGTGACCCCAAAGTTCCGGGCGTTCCAGCAACTCGCGCTCGGCGGCCATGGCTTCGTCGAAGAGCCGCTCGGCCCGCCGGCAGAGGCCCGTCCACACCTGGCTCGAGAGTTGCAACGCGAACGGAGCGAGGACGCTCTCGTCCTCGTATTGCGGATCCCATTTTCCCCACTCAAACACCATGCGCCGCCGCAAGTCGCGGGCGGCCGCGGCATCGAGGGCCGGGCCGATGCGGAGGCCGGCGGTCATGTCCACCACCCGCACGAGACCAGGTAGGCGGCGCCGACTCCGAGGTAGGTGGCGGCGGGGACGAGTCCGAAGACGAGCAGCGAGGGTTGCGGCACGTTCGGCGTCGGCCGAGCGAGCCGGGCGATGGCGAGTTCGACGAGGAAGAGGAGAAGGAGCGGCCAGGCGAGGCGGACGAAGTCGGCGTTGGTCGCCCCGAGCGACCTCCAGGTGCCCGCCGCTGCCCGGCCAGCGACGGCGCCGACCACGAGAAGGAACGCTCCGAGGCGCACGCCGGAGGCGAGCGAGCGCTCGATGGTCACCTGGGCCGTGACGTCGATGGCGAGATCGAGCATGGCCCAGAGGGCGAGGAGGGTGAGGGTGGCAAGCCCGCTGGCGTAGACCACGACCCACCAGCCGGGCCCGTCGCCGAAGTTGCCGCCAGCGAAGGCCAGGGCGCCAGCGACGAGAGCTGCGAGGGAAAGGACGCCGGCGGCATCGTTTCGACGCTCGATCCAATCCACGCGGTCGTCGACGGCGAAGGCTCCGACCACGCCCCGCAAGAGACCGAGCCAGGCCAGACCCATGACGCCGTACATGGCGAGGTAACGGGCGTCGTTCCGCACATCGTCGGCGGCGAAGGAGACGAGGAGGACGACGACCCCGAGGGCGGCGGCAAGCGGGGCGAGACAGAGGATGGCTCGACGTCCGATCGGGCCGCGCAGGGAAGCGCCGCGGCGCCATCCGCGCAGGACCAGGCCGACGCCGATCAGCACGCTGACGAAGGTGACGAACGCCTCGTCTCCGGACATCGCTTCCGCTCCGACGTTGACGCCCCCCGCTTCTGCGATGGACACGAGGCCAGCGGCATCGTGGCGGCGCGGGGGGCGTGTATTCTCACCGAAACCCATCGCCGTCGCGCCCCCCCTGCCGAGACGATCCGAGCCGCTTCCAACGAAGGACGCCATGACCTGCCTCCACCTCGGGCTCGCCGCCGCCATGCTCGCTGCCTCGCTCGCCTCCGCGCCCGCCGGCGCCGACGACGCGGCGGAGTGGGTGTCCAAGCAGGCGATCCGCCTTCGCTCGTTCGAGCCGAGCGACCGCGACTTCAGCGATCTCGCCCCGCTCAAGGCGGCCATCGGCGAGGCCCGCGTGGTGATGCTCGGGGAGCAGACGCACGGCGACGGGGCGACGTTCCTCGGCAAGACGCGACTGATCGAGTTCCTGCACGAGGAGATGGGCTTCGACGTCCTCTGCTTCGAGAGCGGACTCTACGACTGCGACCGGGCCTGGCGAGCGCTCCGGAGCGGCACCGACGCCTGGAGCGCGATGCAGCTCGGGATCTTCCCGATCTGGATGGAGTCGCGACAGCTCGCCCCGCTGACCGAGTTCATGGACCGGGCGGCGAAGTCGGGGCGGCCGATGGAGCTGTGCGGCTACGACTGCCAGCTCACCGGGCCTGCCTCGCGCGAGCACCTCGGGCCCGACCTGCGCCAGCTGGCGACGAGCGTCGGCCCGCCGGCCCTCGACGAGGCCGAACTCGGGGCGATCGACGGATACCTCCAGTCGTTCCGGAACGGCAAGGGGCCGGAAGGGCCGGTCAAGGCGGATGGCGAGGCGGCCTTCGCCAAGCTCGCCGCGGCCCTCGACGAACCGCGCTTCGCGACCTCGCTGGCCGAGCGCGACCGAGCGTTCTGGAAGCAGATGCTGCGGAGCCTGCCCGCGTTCGGGACCATGATGGGGCAGCTCGGGAAGCCGGGGATGTCGCTCGCCGCGCAGTTCAACCCGCGGGACGAGCAAGGCGGGGAGACCTTGGTGTGGCTCGCTCGTCAGCGCTATCCCGACCGGAAGATCGTGGTGTGGGCGGCGAGCATGCACTGCATCCGAGACCCCGAGACGATCGACACCGGCTCGCCGAACTTCAGCTACCAAGGGGTCCATCCGATGGGTCACGTCGCGTCCCTAACCCTCGGGAAGGAGGTCTACGTGATCGCCTTCACCACCGGACCAGGCGAGGCCGGCTCGGTGTTCCGCCCGGCGGGGCCGGTGCCGGAGCCGCCGCCGGGATCGATCGAGGCGGTCTGCGGCTCGGTGGGGACGGGGCCCTGCATCGTGCCGCTCCGAGGGGCCGGGGACGACACCTTCGGCGGCGGGGTGTTCGTGGCGAGGCCGCTCGGCAACGCCCCCATGCGCTCGCGGTGGCGGGAGAACGTCGACGCCTTCGCCTACACGCCGACCATGGTGCCGAGTACGCGGCGGGCAACCGTCGAGGAAGCCGAAGCCTACGGCGATCTTGGAACGGCCCTCGAGAAGGCGACCGCGAACGCCAAGGCTCGCTGCGCGGAACAGCACACCTACGCGGACACTGCGTCGGCTGGCGGGCCCACGCCCTCCTCGCCCACCTCGCGGCGGAGTCGAAGGACGCGGCGACGGCGATCGCTGAGCTCGACGCGGCGATGGCCGCGTACCCGACGAGAAAGCACGGCGATCCGCTCCGGGAGAGCGGGTACCACCATCTCGCCAACGACCGGGCGGTCGTGCTCTGGGAGACGGAGGGCTACGAGGCGGCAGTGGCGTGGCTCGCCAGCCGTGTGGCCAGCGATACCTCGATGCGGGCTTTCTTCGCCGGGAAGTGGATCGAGCGGCTGGAGACCGACGGGCCGAAGCGCGAGGCGCTCCGCCAGGCCCTGAAGACCGCGTTCGCCGAGCGAGCCCAGCGGTTCCCGGAGGATCGCGCCTCGATCGAGTGGCTGGCCGCTGAGGTCGATCGGGTGCTGAGCCAATGAACATCCTGGTCATGGCCTGCGTGGCGGCTGGACCGGCGCTCCTGCTCGGGGCGACGCGGTGGCGGTGGCTTGGGTTTCTCGCGGGACTCGCAGCCGGAGTGGTGTACATCGTCCTCCTCTATCGGGGCACGCCGGGGACCGGCAGGTCGGTCGTCTCCGCCCTGGTCGACTCGGCGCAGCCCTGCTTCGTCACCTACGTCCTTGCGTTTGCAGGGGCGGGGACGCTGATCAGCCGAGCCATCGGCCGCGCGGTCGAGGCCCGCCGGGCAGGCGACCGATGGGACCCCGTGGTTGACGAGGACCTCCATGAAGTGGGTCCGGACGACCCTACCCAGCGGCCGGGCGAGCGGTGATACTGCCGGGCATGCACCTCTTCGCGACGCGTCCGTCGGTCGGTCTCCTCCTCAGCACGCTGCTCCTGGTCGCCAGCCCGGCGTGGAGCGCGTTGCCAGCGGGCCCTGCGAATGGCCAAGCTGCCGTCCTCATCGTCGTTGCGGGCCCGACCGCCCAGAGCGGTGACGGCACTGGCTCGACGGCCACCGCCGCGTCGGAAGGATCGCCCTCGGCCGAGCGGGAAGCGATGGACCGGGGACGCCTCCAGACGATGCTCGTCGACGGCGACACGGGGATGGTGATGGCCACCTTCAAGCGCTACCCGGGCGCGGTCCTCCCCTTCATCGACAGCTATTTCGAGGGCGGCCTCGCCATGATCGAGAAGGAGGGCGATGCCGCAGCGGACAAGGCCAAGGCGTCCTTCCGGATGGGGATCAAGTTCGCCAAGCTCGCCGACGAGGCGCTGGGCAGCAAGTCCTTCTCCGCCTACGCCAACGCGTTCGCGAGTTGGAGCCCGACCGAGCAGAAGCAGTTCCGCGAGGGGCAGCGCCTGTTCCGCGAAGGGATGAAGCTCGCCAAGACCGACCGGGCGAAGGCCCTCGCATCCCTTGAGGAATCGCTCACCATCGCCACCAAGCTTGGAGACCTGTGGGGACAGGGCATGGCCCTCTCCGGCCTGGCCGAAGTGCAGTTCGCCGGCGACGGGGCGGATCGCCTCGCCCAGGCCCAGTCGCGGGCCCAGCAGGCGATCTTCATCTACGAGCCGCTCTCCATGCAGGACGACCTGATCGATCTCCACCGTCTCGCCGGCCGGGCCTGCGTCGAGTCGAAGAACGCGGGAGGCGCCTACCAGCACCTCGACGCGGCATGGAGCATGGTCTCGGGATCGGGCCGCGACGCAGCGACCAAGCTGGCGGTGGCCAAGGAGTTCCGAGCCGCCCTCGAGGGCAACACCTCCCCCTCCGCGAGGAACCGGGTCGAGTCGCTCGACGCCGAGATCGCGAAGCTCGAAGGCAAGGCACCGCCCGCCGCGGCGCCCGCCAGCCCCAAGTCCTGAGAGGCGGCCCTCGGGGAGCCCCTTCCCGGGCCCGAGGCCGCAGCGAGGCGGCCACGGGGCGACCACAGGGCGGCCACGGGGCGACCGCGAGGCGAAGAGCCGACCCTGGCCTGCAGCCGGCTGCCGGGCGGCGACTTGGGGGAATCCCGCTCCGAAGTTGCCAGATTTCGCTGCGCCTCGCCCGGGGTGGGCTGCGTGTTGGGGTCGACGGGGCGTCCGACCCAGACGAGTCGAGACCACGCCTCTCGCTCCGCTCGCCAACACATCCTTCCGGGACGAATAGCCATGACCACTCGATCCACCGTCCGTACGTTCGCCTCGCTCGCCTGCGGCATGCTGGCCCTGGGAATCGCCTCCGCGACCTTCGCCGGCGGCAACCCGACCAAGCGCGACGCCGCTGGCGGACTCGCCTCGATCACCTGCTCCTGCCCTGGCGACCTCAACTTCGACAACATCGTGAATGCCGCCGACCTGAGCGTCATGCTCGGGGCATGGGGCACCAACGACCCGACCGCCGACATCGACAGCGACGGCACGGTCAACGCTGCGGACCTCTCGCTCCTCCTCGGGGCCTGGGGCGCCTGTGCGGCTCCGGCCAACGACACGTGCGGCAACTCGATCCCGCTCGTGATCGGCGAGAACCCCTTCTGCACCACCGGGGCGACCACCACGCCGAACTTCTCCCTCTCCGACTGCGGCATCGCCACCACGATGTACAACGACGTCTGGTTCGACTACACCCCGATCGGCGACGGCACGCTCACCCTCGCGACCTGCGCCGACGCGGAGTTCGACACGGTGATCGCGGCCTACACCTCGATCATCCCGGGTCTCGGCGGCTGCCCCGCTGCCGACGGGCAGATCGGCACGGTCGTCCTCGCCGGGTGCAACGACGACTTCTCGGGCTGCACGCTGAACACGTCGAAGCTCGTCCTCGACGTCCAAGGCGGCTCCAGCTACAAGATCCGCGTCGGCGGCTACCTGGCATCGAGCCGCGGCAGCGGCGTCCTCACCGCCAGCTTCAAGAGCGTCGGCAGCGCCTGCTACGACGCGATCCCGACCGCCTACGGCCAGTCCCACAACGAGGTCTACGGCACCACGCTCGACAACCCGTTCGGCGCCCCCGCCGAGTGCGGCGCGGCTCCGCAGGCCGCCCGTAGCGAGTGGATCTCGTGGGTCTGCCCCTGCAACGCAGCCCACGTGACGGTCACCACCTGCAACAACGGCACCGACTTCGACACCGTGGTCGAGGTCTGGCGCGAAGGCCTCGACGGCTGCCAGAGCTTCCTCAAGGGCTGCGACGATGACTCCGGCTGCGGCACCACCAGCCTGGTCGACTTCTACGCCAGCTTCGACGACATCATCCTGATCCGCGTGACCGGCTACTTTGCCAACTCGGCCGGCAACTACAACATCGCGATCGACAGCGAGTGCATCAACTGATCGCCTTGACCTGACGCATCGCCTCTTCGGACTCCTGATTGCAGCCGGCCCGATCAACCGATCGGGCCGGCTGTTTTCGTGCCGTCGTCCCGACGGGATCGCTACATCCAGGCCCCGAGAAGGATCGCGAGATCGGACGTCCCCACCGTGCCGTCCCCGTCGAGGTCCGCCGGCGTGCCGCTCGCGCCCCAGGCGCCGAGAAGGATCGCCAGGTCCGCCTGGTCGACATCCTGATCGCCATCGAGGTCGCCAACCACGAGGTTCGGGCTGGCCCCGGTGAAGAGTTCGAGATTCGCTTGAGGAGCCGGATCGTCTGCGCCCGGATCGAGCTCGTGTTCCGAGCGATAGGCGACATGCCAACCGTCCGCGGCGATGGCCACGTAGTTCGAGGCTGCTGCCTCGGAGAGCTGGCCGATCGACGCCCCGCCGATCGTGTCGGTCACCTGGACCAGGGAGTGGCCCGCCATCTCGTAGCGGAAGAGCTCCCGGTTCTTGTCGGGGTTGTCGCCCACCAGGTCGCGGTCCGACTCGAAGAGCACGGCGGAGCCGTCGACGCTGATGGTCGGCTCGAGGTGCTTGCCCACCACGATCGACGGGGTGGCCTGGAGGAAGGTGCCCGCGTCGGCGTCGGCGACGAACAGCTCGCGGGTGAGCCCCGGATTGGCCCCCGCGAGATTGGCGCGTGTGAGGAACGCGATGTGGACTCCCGCCGCGTCGATCGAGGGCGCCTCGATCTGCGCCGACGACGAGGTCTGCGTGACATGCGCGATCCCGGCTCCCTCGACCCACCGCCAGAGCTCCAAGCTGTGGTCGGGGTTCGAGCCGTCGAAGTCGTTGTTGCTGCGGAAGGCGACCCGAGTGCCGTCGCCGTTCACCGTGGGCTGCGATGCGGAGTAGCCCAACGGCGAGAAGCTCACCACCGTCACCCGGCCCGTGCCGCGCCGGACCCGCATCACGTCGGTCGTACCGTCGTTGTTGGTGAGGTACACGACCGACGAGCCGTCGGCGCTCATCGAGTGGGCGCTCACCGTGGCGAAGCCCGGAGTCGACGTGAGCTGGGTGATGGCGAGGCTGGCGACGTCGACCTCGTAGAGCTCGAAGGAGCCGTCCGGGTTGCCCCCCGTGAAGTTCACCAGCGACCGGAAGACGACGGCGCTCCCGTCCGGTGTGATGGCCGGCTCGAAGTTCCCGTAGGAGGACCCGGTGAAGGTCAGCTGGGTCACCGCGGCGAGGGCATGGTCGTAGAGGAATATCTCGAAGTTCGCGTCGCCGTTCTGTCCGGTGAAGTTGAACGCCGAGCGGAAGGCGACGAAGCGGCCATCGGCCGAGATCGATGGTTCGAAGACGCCGAAGCCAAAGGGCATCGCCGTCGCCTGCTGCCAGGCCGTGCCGTCGGCGACGGCAGGTCCCGCGATCGCCCAGACGGCGAGCAGGGCGCAGGCGATCGCCCGCGGCGCCGAGTTCCGCCGCTGTGGCTCCTGCGTCTCCAGATTGTGGTGGTCCGTCCGCTGCCGCCCCGACGAGTTCGCTCGACCCATGAGGTACTCCCGATCGATGCTGCGCCCCTCGGGCCGGCATGCTACCGGTCGTCCCCGCGATCCCCTCCCGGCATTCGGCCAGTTTGTCGGAAAGGAGCGACGAACTCCCCTGCCCCTCCCTTCGTGACAAGCGGCACGGATCGACGACCCGGCACTCCGCCTCGACAGCGGAGCGATTCGCGCGCCCTCGCCGCCAGAGCCGGCGCAGGATCGCCGCCAACCAGATGAGCGCGCCGACCACGATCCGTTCGACGCGGCCATGCCACAGCGCCGGCCCTGCCGTTGGTTCCACTCCGTACCTCCTTCCCGAACCTGCCCCCGGCCTGCTCCGTCTGAGCCGACCACCCCTCGGGCCGTGCAGCACCTCGAACGGATGCGACGCCCTGAGGCCGGGGCGGAGTCTACCGAGGCCCGGAGCTCGACCGCCGAAACCAGAAGAAAAATGGCGGCCTGTCGATTGCGCCGCCCACTCGCCTCAGGAGCCGGGCACGTAGGTGATCTTCACGAACCCCGCGTCGCGCACCACCTGGATCGCGGTGGCGATGTTCTGAAGCTCGACCTGGTCCGCAGCCCGCACCACGACGCCCGGGTCCTTGGGCAGCTTGCGGAGAAGTTCGAGGAGCGCCATCCGGTCGTTGAACTCGTGACCGCCGATCCGGTAGACCGGCCGCCCCTCCTTGGCCTCGATCCAGAGGAGCTGCGACTCGAGGAAGCTCGAGGTGCCCGAACCTTTGGCGATGGCGAGCGTGCTGGCGAGCTCCGCTTCCTCGGCATCGATGTTGCCGGCGATGATGAAGTAGAAGAGGAGGAAGAGCACCACGTCGATCAGAGCGATCAGCGGAAGGCGCAAGCCAGCCGGGTCAAGACGCGTGCTTCGCTTCCGGGCCAGGTTCACGGCGCGCCCTCCGGTCCGGGGCCCTCGCCGGCGGTCGCCAGTCGCCACACCTTGACGCCGGCCTTGGTGAGGGCCGCGGCGACCCGGTTCACGTGCACCGCCGGCGTGCGCCGATCGGCCCGCAGGACGAGGTCGCTCTTCGGGCCGCCCGTCGCGTCGCGACCGCCCGCAGCGATCTGGGCAGCGAGGGTCTCCATGTCGATCGGCCGGCCGCTTTGGGAGAGGGTCCCGTCCTTGGCCAGGTCGAGGAAGATGGTCAGCGGGGCCTGCTGGTCGGCCGCCTCGCCACGCTCCTGCGGGAGATCGAGCGGGGCGAGGTCGGACCGCCCGAACTGCGATGTCAACGTGAAGAAGACGATCAACAACATCACGATGTCGATCATCGGGGTCAGGTCGAACCCCGCTTCGCGCGGGCGGTTGTGTGAGGAGCCGAGCACGTGGGTTCAGACCTTGGCCGTGGCCCGAGGCGACGCGGTCGCTGCCGGCCGCCCGTCGCCGGCCGCGCCGGGGGCGGCGCCGGCCTGGCCGCCGACGACCGCTTGGGCGATGACGGCGAGGGCTTCGATCTGGGTGCCCATGCGGGCCACCATCTCGTCGATCTTCCGGCGGAAGAGGGCGAAGGCGATGGTGCACGGGATGGCGACCACGAGGCCTTCGGCGGTGTTCACCAGGGCCATCGACATGAAGGTGGCCAGCTCGTTCGAGCGTTGCGTGCCGCTCAACGTGCCGATGGTGCGGAACGCACCGATCATGCCGATGACCGTGCCGAGGAGGCCGAGCATCGGGCCGACCGCGGCGATGATGCCGATCAGGTCGGTGTTGCGGTGCAGCCGGTCGACCTCGGTGGGCCCGGTGTTCTCGACGGCGGAGCGGAACTCCATCATGCCGAAGGGCGAGCCGAGGCAGCGGGCGAGCGACGCCCCGACCACGCGGGTCATGAAGCTGTCGTTCTCGGTGCCGGCGCAGAACTGCTCGGCCTCCCGAAACCGACCCTCGCGAAAGAGCTGCTCGAGCCGGTTGAAGACTCCGGGCGGCGACTGCCGGGTGAGGCGGATCTCGAGCAGGTTGTAGATGACGCTGGTCAGGGCCACGATCGACAGGCCGATCAGGATGTAGCTGAGGAGGCCGCCGTCACGGACGTAGTCGATCAGGCGGATCCCGGTCGACGACGGTTGGGCCACCGGGGAGCCGGGGGCAGCGGTCGCAAGGAGCGTCAGGTAGTCGAGCATCGATGACCTTCAGGGGGACGGAGGGGTTGCCCCACAATGTAACGGACCATCCGCGGCTCGGCCCCGGAGGGTTGCCGCTCGGCGGCGAGAAGTCGGGTTGGGGGTGGCGATCCGCCGAGCCCGGCACGGGGAGCCGAGGTCGGGGACGGTCGCCCCGCGCGGCTGATGAGGGCAGCCGGCTCGGGCCTCGCGCGGGCAGCCTCAGGCCGCGTCGCGACGGCCCTCGCCGTGCCGACGGCCCAGCCACGCACGGCAGGTGGCGAGCAAGGCCTGGCGGTCGATCGGCTTGGTCGCGTAGTCGTCGCACCCGGCGTCGATGCAGCGGGCCCGATCGTCCGACATGGCGTGGGCGGTGAGGGCCACGATGGCGATCGGGTCGCCCTGCTCGCGAAGTCGGCGGGCCAGGCTGTAGCCGTCGAGTTCGGGCATCTGCATGTCGCTGACCAGGAGGTCGTAGGGGTGCCCCTCGGCGCGGGCCTGGACCAGCATGGAGAGCGCCACCAGCCCGTTCTCGGCGATGTCGACGGTCGCTCCGGCGGAGCGAAGGTGGAACGAGATGAGTCGCTGGTTGTCGATGCCATCTTCCGCAAGGAGTACGCGACCCCCGATGCGGATTGCGGCACGAACCTTGGAATCGGTCGCCGATCGCTGGTTTGCTCCAAGCCCCTCGAGCCAGCGGGCCCCAGCCGGAACGTCGAGGGGAAGACGGAGGCGGAAGCGGGAACCCTTCCCCGGTTCGGTCCAGTCGAGCGTGACATCGCCGCCCATGAGCCGGGCCAAGCGCCGCGAGATGGTGAGGCCGAGGCCCGTCCCCCCCTGCCGCCGCGTGACGCTGGCGTCCGCCTGGCTGAAGGGGCGGAAGAGGCGGTCGGCCTGCTCGGCGCTCATCCCCAGGCCGCTGTCTTCGAAGAGGACCTCGAGCACCGCCCGCTCGGGGGCGGCGTCTCCCAGGCCGCGGCCTGGTCCGGGGGCGGGCTGGGGCACCACGCTGGCGGAGATGCGGACGCCCCCTTCCTCGGTGAACTTGACCGCATTGCCGGCGAGGTTGAGGAGGATCTGGCGGAGCCGAGTGGGATCGCCGAGGGCTCGCTCCGGGAGCGCTGTGCCGGTCGAGAGCGTCAGCCGGACGCCCTTCTCCTCGGCCCGGGCTCCGACCAGCGACTCGACCGAGGCCAGCACGGCCTGCGGCTCGAACTCGACCGACTCCATTTCCATCCGCCCGGCCTCGATCTTCGAGAGGTCGAGGATGTCGTTCACGATGGTCAGGAGATGCTCGCCGGCCCGCCGGATGGTGGCGATCGTCTCCTTCCGCCGCTCCGGGGCTCGCGAGAGGTCGCCGTCCTCCTGCAGGAGATCCGCGTAGCCGAGGATCGCCGTCAGGGGCGTGCGGATCTCGTGGCTCATGTTGGCCAGGAATTCGCTCTTGGCCCGGCTCGCCGCCTCGGCCGAGGTTCGGGCCTCGACCAGGAGTTGCCGAGCCCGTTCGCGGTCGATGGCGGCGCCGATGATCTCGCCGATCGCCCGGAGCGCCGCGACGTGCGGCGCCTCGAGCCGCGCGTCAGGCGTCGTCCGCAGGAGGATGGCCCCCACCGTCGTCGCCGCCCCGCGAAGCGGCACCGCGAAATGGCCATGGGGGCTTCGCGAGCCCGTGCAGCCAAGGCAGGTCGGGCAGGTGCAGCGTTCGATCATCTCCGGCTCGCCGCTCGAGAGCGACGAGCGGCCCACGAATGCATCGCGTGGTGTCCGGAGGTGGCCATCGTCCGGATCATGGACGACGCGCGGCCCCCTGCCGCAGCAGGTGGCAACCAACCGGACCGACGTCCCCTCGGGCTCGACGAGATAGAGGCAGCCCCGCGATTCGTCGCTGGCGCCCTTCGCCTCGAGCACCATGACGGCACCCAAGGCGCTGGCCAGGCGATCGTTGAAGGGAGCCTCGGTCTGCAGGGCATGCATGACGGCGACCTTGGCCTCCGCCCCCGCCCGGTCGATCGCTTCCAGCCGCTCCCGCTCGACCAGCTCGGTGATGTCGCGCTGCACCGAGACGTGGCCTTGGCAGACGCCTCCTTCGCCGTACATGGGGGTGATCGTGGTCTCGACCCAGTAGCAGCCGTCGCCGGCGACAGGCGATCCGTCGAGCCCGAGCACGCGTCGCCGGTTGCAAAGCCGGCCGCTCCACGGCTTGCCCTGCCGGAGCGTGGCGACGACTTCATCGTCGACGTCCTTCGGCTGGCGATCGCTGCGGAGGACCGACGGCAGTTGCTCGGCGATCTCCGCCCGCGTCCATCCGCTCAACCGCTCGAAGGCCCGGTTCACGTAGCGGATCCGGCCCGCCGGGTCGGTGATGATGACGCAATCCGCGCTGGCCTCCACGGCGGCGGCGAGCTCCTCGTTGCGGGCCGCGAGCACGGCGAGCTCGGCCGCCTTCTGGGCCACGGACTGCTCGGCGGCGCGGCGGTCGCTCACGTCGACCGCCATGCCCACGTAGCCGTGGAAGGTGCCGTCGTCGCCGATGTTGGCCCGACCGGTGTCGAGCACCCAGGCGTAGCTCCCGTCGGCCCGCCGCAATCGGTATTCGGCGCGGAAGATGGTCCGTGTTGCGAAGGCCTCGGTGTAGGCGGCGACGATGGCGTCGCGCTCCGTGGGATGGATCGACTCGGTCCAGCCGCCGTTCCGCAACTGGTCGACATCGAGCCCGGTGAGCTTGGACCATTCGGCGTTGAAGTAGGTGCAGGCCGCGGTGGCGTCGCTGGTCCACACCAGGCCCGGTGAGGCGTCCGCGATGACCCGGAAGCGCCGCTCGCTCTCGGCGATCGCCCGCTCGGCATCCTTGCTCGCCGTGATGTCGAGCATCATGAGAAGGAGCCGCGTGGCGCCCGACTCGGCGGTGCGGACGGAGACGATGTGCTCGACCCAGACCACGCTGCCGTCGGCCCTGATCAGCCGGCACTGGAAGCGATGGTCGGCCCGGGCCGCGATCCGCTCCGCGGAGAAGGCCATGGCCCGGTCGCGATCCTCCGGGTGCATCCGGGCGTGCCAGAAGCCGGCTCGGGACCACTCCGCGAGGTCGTAGCCCAGCCGCTCGGCCTGCGGAGAGACGAAGGTGAAGCGATCATCCGCCGGGTCGTACTCGGCGACGATCGCCTCGGCGCTCTCCACGATCGTCCGCATGCGCTGCTCGGCTGCCCGCAGCGCCTCCTGGGCCTGCAGGCGGGCCACGCTGCCGGCCAACCCTGACGAGGCGATGCAGGCTCGCGCGATGCGCTCTGGCGTGAGAGCCCCCGGCACGCGGTCGTAGAGCATGAGTTTGCCGACCACGCCGGCATCGCCGATCACGGGCACGAAGGCGAGCGTCGCAATCCCCTCCGCTTCGAACGCGCTCTGGTAGGCGGCCATGGCCGGGTCGCGCGAGACGTCGCGCACCACGATCGGCTCGGCCCCGAGTTGACCGCGCGTCCATGGGCAGTGGCCGTCGATGCGCTCCCGGTAGGCGAGGCTGATGCCACGCCATCCGACGAAGCGGCAGCGGTCCTCCTCGTCGAAGAGGAGGACGGCCGAGCGCTCCACGCCGGTGAGGGCGGCCAAGGCATCGTTGGCGGCGCGGGCCGCCTCGGAGATGGTCGAGGCCGCGGCGAGGCGCGAGCTGAGCTCAAGGGCCGCGGCTCGGGCCGAGTCCTCGGCCTTGCGTTCGGAGATGTCGCGGAGGAACGCGGCGAAGGTCACGCCGGTCGGCGATTGCACGGGCGTGATGGCCAGTTCAACGAGGATCCGCGAGCGGTCCTTCCGCAGCGCCGGCACTTCGATCCGCTTGCCGAGGACGCTGCCCACCCCTGTCTTCATGTAGCGCTCGAGTCCGTGGCGGTGCCGCTCGGCGAGTTCGGGCGGCACGATCAGGTCATGCATGGCCCGGCCGATGGCCTCGCTGCGCTCCCATCCGAAGGTGGCTTCGGCCTGCGAATTCCAATCCGTGACGACGCCACGGTCGTCCATGCTGACCACGGCATCGAGGGCGGTGTCGATGACGGCCCGGGTGCGGACCTCGGATTCGGCGAGGCGCCGCGCCGAGGCCACGGCTCCGAGGCGGCTCGCCTCGAGATCGCGGCGGCCGCGGAGTTGACGGCGACGGAGGAGGAACGCGCCGACACCGATGCCGCCGCTCAGGGCGATCCCCGGCAGGAGCCCGAGATAGGCCGCGCTCCGGCGGCTGGCCTGCTCGGCCAGGAAGCGCTCCGCCAGCATGTCCACGCCGACGATGCCGATCTGGTGCCCGTCGGGAGCGATGATCGGGGCGTAGCCCGTGATGAAGGTGCCCCACTCGTCAGAGTAGGGAGCGGGGCTCGCCACCGGATGGCCGGGATGCGAGCCGTCGCCCAAGGCTTCCCAGATCACGGGCTCCGCGTCGAGGTAGGGCTCCCAGACCTGGGCTCGATCCTCGCGGCCGTCGCCGTCGTGGTCTCCGGGCTCCGCTGCATCGAGGACGAAGCGCACCGTCGGGCCGTCGGCCACCGCGGTGTAGATGTAGCGGACGTCGGGGGTCGACTTGAGGATGGCCCGGAGCGGAGCGATCGCCTGGTCGTAGATCGGCGAGTCAAGAAGCGCCGCGTCGTGCAACTCGACGTGCTTGGCCCCGTCGACCGTCGCCGCGATGCTCGCAGCAAGACGGGCCATGCTCTGGCGGGCGTCGTCGAGGCTCGTCTCTTCCGCGGCTCGCCAGAGGCTCCATTGAGCGATGAGGAGGACGAGGACCGCCACCGCGCACGCCCCTGCTGCCTCGACCAACGCGCGGCGCTCGTCGCCACGCGCGGCAGCGGCTGCGTCGGGGCTCGCGCCCGTCGACGTTGGAGGCTCCAATCGCACCATTCCGATGGTGCTATCGGCCCCTCCCGCACACGTCTTCGGGGCTCGCCGCAGGAGTTCGGAAGAATGGGAGCGGAGGGCGGCGGCCGCCGCGGCCCCACGCTATCCACGGCGCGGGA
>JBGAKK010000038.1:0-45172 GCA_044224425.1 Phycisphaerales bacterium | reverse complement strand
CCCCATGAGGCGCGCTCTGGTCTGGGCCGGCCTGATACTGGCCCTACTGCTCCTCGGGGCTTGCACCCCCATCCCTGACGCTACAGGGGGCAAGGGAACCGAGGGGCTGACCATCATCGGCCGCGCGGACGGGCTCTACGTCATCCGGGACAGCCTCCGGGGTGTCACCTGCTGGGTGGCCTCCGGCTCGCGCGGCCCGGCCGGCATCGACTGCATCGAGCGACCGGACAGCACCACCCCCGCATGGTAAATCGTGGCGTGGGGGGTAATTCCGTTGGAAAAAATTACGGGCAAATCGTTGGCCGATTCCCGTTGACCGGGGGGACCGAAAATGGCACCGGCTGATCTCAAGAGGCTCGAGGAGTTGCTGCTCGCATTCCTCGTCGAGCACGCAACCGCGAAGGACGACCCACCCATTGCCCACCTGCGCCAGCGCGTCCGCTCCATCCGGACCCGCTTGACAAGGGCGTAAATGGTGGCTAGTATGTGGGGGACGACATGCAGGTAACCTTCAACCCTTTCCGGAGAACCCAATGGGAAGCGCCACACCACGCAAGCGATCCACCTTCAACGGCCTGACCCTCGACCTCGACGAGCATCAGGTCATCCCCCTCATGTGCGCCCTCGCGGCCGCACCGTACACGCCGACGACCCGTGGGCTCCTCGAGATGATCGAGGCGAGCCTGCCCGACGAGGAGAGGGAGCGATACAAGGTCGCCGCCGTCAAGCACATCGAGCAGGTCGACCGGCTCTACACCGAGGCTGTCGAGAAGGAGATCGGCAACAAGATTCGCGAGGCCGCGCGCGCCAAGGCGGTCCCCCAGATCATCGGCCGTCAGGTCGGCGACAGCGCGCTCCGCTACGTCGAGCAGGTGCGTGAGGACGGGGGCTTCAACTACACCCCCACCCGGGCGAACGCCTTCGTCTTCCCCTCGAGGAATCAGGCCCACAACGCGGTCCGCAGGCGCATGGCCTCGGCCCCGAAGTGGGGCACCTTCCCCGGGCAGGAGAAGGTCGTCGGGAAGTACACCGACTTCTTCACCGAGCCGGCCGACCTCGACAAGGTCGCGGGGAAGACCTCGCTGGTCGCCAAGCAGGCCGGGTGGGGCATGCGTGCCGCCGGGCTCGCGCCGGTGTCCTGCCTCTGCCTCGCCTGCGTGAAGCGGCGCGAACGGATGGGCTCGTGATCGAGATCAGGCTCGCCCTGATGAACGATCAGGCGGCGGCGCTGACCCGCGTGCTCCCGGAGTACATGGCCGCCATGATGGCGGAGACCGCGCTCGAGGAGACCAGCACCGAGCGGGTGGACGACCTCACGAAGAGCCGCGCCATTCTGGGCGGGTTCCAGCACAGCCTTGTGGTGGAGTTGAGGAAAATCGCGAAGCTGCGCGCCGCCGACCGGGCGGCCGACCGTGCCCGGGCGCGCGCTGCCTTCTCGCAAGGGAGGGGCAAGTGATCTTCAGCGTCTGGCTGCTGGGCGTGCTGCTGACCGCCTTCGGCATGGGCTTCTACGGGGAGGACGCCGACGACTACCACCCCGGGATGTTCGTCTTCATCTCGGCTGCGTGGCCGCTGGTGCTCTTCGCCATCGGGCTCCACGCGCTCAACGCCATCGGGCTCGGCTTCTTCAAGCGGAGGGAGACATGAGGACGACTTTCGTGGAGTTCAACCGCGCGCACCCCGAGACCGGGGACGCTGCCGGCGCCATCTACATCGCGAGCGACCAGATCGAGAGCTTCGAGAGCGTCCCCCTCGCGGGCCCCATCATCATCGGGGAGCGGCGCCCGAGCATCGTGGTGCTGCAACTCAAGGCCGGCCGGCGCGTGGCGGTGCAGGACTCGCTGGGCGACATCCTCGACGCCCTGAGTGTGTCGGCATGAGCGAGCACAAAGCGCCTCGCGTCGGGAGCCGGGTCGGGGTGACCCTCCGCTCGAAGGCCCGGGAGATCATGTTCTCCCGCCGCCGGGAGGGCACCGAGACCCCGGTCAAGCTGACCCCGGGCTCCGCCAAGTGGCGGAAGTTCGAGGCCGCGTATGGGAACGACCCCTACGCGTTGGACTTCTTCTACACCGTTCACGGCAAGCCGCCGAAAGGATTGACCGCATGAGCGATCTCGCCCGCGTCACCATCTCCGCCGTCCGGGGCACGCACCAGCCGAACACGCTGGTGCAACTCTACGACGTTGCGGAGCGGGCGCGCGTCGTAGCCCTCATGGCCGACGGCCACCTCGGCTACATCATGCCGGTGGGCGGCGTCGCCGCCTACCAGAACAAGGTGAGCGTCGCCGGCGTCGGGTTCGACATCGGGTGCGGCAACACGGCGATCAAGACCGACCTGCAATGGAACCTCATTGCCCCGGACCGGGAGATCATCGCCGACCAGATTCAGGCCGGCCTCTCGTTCGGGGTGGGCCGGAAGAACCACGCAGACAGCGCGCCCGTCGACCACGAGTTGTTCGGCGACCTCCGCTGGCTGTCGATCCCCCAGCCGTTCCGGGAGGGTCTGCGCCGGAAGGCGCGGGAGCAGCTTGGCACCATCGGGAGCGGCAACCACTACGTCGACATCTTCGAGGACCGTGACGGCATCGTCTGGATCGGGGTCCACTTCGGCTCGCGGGGGCTGGGCCACACCATCGCCAAGGGGTTCATGAACCTCGCGCAGAACAAGCCGTGGGACGCCCCGGGCGGTGAGGTGGAGGCCCTGCTGGACCTCGACACCCCGCTCGGCGACAGCTACTGGCACGCGCGGAGCCTCGCCTCGAAGTACGCCGACATCGGCCGGGAGTGGGTCGTGCGCCACGTCGCCAGCATGCTCGAGGCCCGCATCGAGGATGTGGTCTCGAACCACCACAACGACGCATGGGATGAGGTCCACTTCGGGGAGCGGCTGATCGTGGTCCGCAAGGGGGCGACCCCCGCGTGGCCGGGTCAGCGCGGCTTCATCGGCGGCTCCATGGGCGACAACGCGGTCATCGTGCGCGGGGCCGAGGCCAGCGAGGCGGCCCGCAACAACCTCTTCTCCACCGTCCACGGCGCCGGCCGGGTCATGTCCCGGACGCAGGCCAAGGGCAAGAAGGGCCAGCCGGGCCTCGTCTCTCCGGAGGCGATGGCGGCGTGGCTCAAGGAGAAGGACGTCACGCTGCGCGGCGGCGGGCTCGACGAGTCCCCGCAGGCCTACCGCCGGCTGGACGAGGTGCTCAAGGATCAGGGCGACACGATCATCGTGGAAGAGGTGCTCACTCCCCGCATCGTGGTGATGGCGGGGGCCAACGAGTTCGACCCATACAAGGACTGAGGAGGTCCAGATGAACGAGCGATTCGCGGTACACCGGCTCAACGAACAGGGCCTGCAGAAGGCGCAGAAAGTCGCCGAGGCGTTCGACCGGCTCCTGACTGAGGTGCATGATTTGGCCGGCGATCAGACCTACATCCCATTCAGACTCCACGAGGTGGGGGGCCTGCTCGAGAAGGCCTGCTTCCTCACGAAGAAGGAAATCGCCTGCCAGCCGCAGAATCAGGTGGAGTCGTGATCCTCACCTTCACCGGGCGCTACATCGACCCCTTCAACCTGCGGATGGAGGACATCTCGATCCGCGACATCGCGCACGCGCTCTCGATGACCTGCCGCTGGGGCGGGCACACGAAGAAGTTCTACAGCGTGGCCGAGCACTCGGTGCTGCTGACCCACTTCGCGCGCACCGCACAGCCGGCGAGCCGCTACACGTCGCCCATGGTGCAGGACATCGAGGCGCGGCAGCTACTTGACCTGCAGCGGTACCTGCTGCTGCACGACGCGAGCGAGGCCTATCTCACCGACGTGCCGAGCCCCTACAAGGCCCGGCCGGAGTTCGCCGCCTTCGTCCAGTTCGAGGCCAAGGTGCAGAACACCATCGAGCGCAAGTTCGACATCAGCGACAGCGCCGAGGTGCGCCGGAAGGCCAAGGCCCTCGACCTCGCCATCCTCGGAAACGAGGCGCATCACCTGCTGGGCCCGGAGTACCTGACGCTCGAGCCCCCGCTTCCGAAGCCCATCCCGGACGGCCGGGCGCGCGACTGGGGCTGGACACCGGAGAAGGCCGAGGCTAACTTTCTCGACCAGTACACCCGCCTGTTCGGAGCTACCGACTAGGCCGCACCGCTAACCTCTTCAGAGGAGATATGCAACTCAACTTGGCCGTCGCGTTCGACGGCAAGAGCTACTTCAAGAACCTGCGGCAGCGCGCCGCCGACGCAGGCATCTCGTGCAACCGGCTGGCGCTCAAGAGCGGCATCGCAAGCACCCAGATTTCCCGCTGGATGAGGGGCGAAACCGACCCCCGACTCTCCAGCATCGTCCGCCTCGAGGCGGCACTCGAGGCCCTGCAGAAGGAGTAGGACCGATGGACATCGAAGAGAAGGACACGCTCGGCACGCTCATCCTCGGCGCCGTCTGGGAGTTGGGGAAGCTGGCGATCTACGCCTACATCCTCATCGTCACCATCGCCCTCGCCCAGCGGGCGATGGAGGCGCTGGACAACTACAACGGCCAGTACGTCGAAGAGACGGCGCCGGTCTGCGTGACGGAAGCATGAGGAGCGAAAACTTCTGGCCTTGGCTCGCCCAACGGATGCCGCGCAAGCTGGTCTACTGGTGCGCGATCCGGCTCATGGCCCACGCCACCACCGGCCGCTACAGCACCTGCTGCCCGGACCGAGTGACGATCCTTCAGGCCCTCGACCGCTGGAACCGCAAGTGAGCGGCAAGCTCGCGCGGGAGCGCGGCCGGAAGTTCGAGATCGAGGTCGCGCAGGCCTTCTCGGACGCCTACGGCAGGGAGTTCAAGCGGAAGCTCGGGCAGGCCCGGGACTCCGGCAACGACATCGACGTGGGGCCCTTCGTCATCGAGTGCAAGCGCACCCGCCGGCTGGGCTTCCTCGCGAAGTGGATGCAGCAGGCCGTCGACGCGGTGGACCTCCGCAAGGAGCCGTACACCGTTCCCATCGTCATCAGCCGCGAGGATCAGGGCAACCCGCTCGTGACCATGCACCTCTGTGACTTTCTCGACCTCGCGCACGACACCGTGAAGAAGTATTACGCCCCGGAGGGCACATGAACTTCGAGCCATTCCCCAAGATCGGCCGCCTCTTCCGTGATGTCATCGTCACCGAGAAGATCGACGGCACCAACGCGCAGATCAGCATCACTCCGCTCGACGATCAGGAGGAGGGCCCCCCGGCCGGTGCTCTCGACCTCTTTCTCCCCGACGGGACGCGGGCGGCGATCCGCGCCGGTTCGCGCAACCGCTGGATCACTCCCGATAGCGACAACTTCGGCTTCGCCAAGTGGGTCTGGGCGAACGCCTCGGACCTGATGTCCCTCGGTATCGGGCAGCACTTCGGCGAGTGGTGGGGGCAGGGCATCCAGCGGGGCTACGGCCTTACTGAGAAGCGATTCAGCCTCTTCAACACGCACCGCTGGGGCGAGGTGCGCCCCGCCTGCTGCCACGTCGTGCCCGTCCTGTTTCAGGGGCCCTTCAACACGGCCCTGATCGAGGGCATCGCCGACGGGCTCCGCGAGGGCGGGAGCCGCGCAGCCCCGGGCTTCGCCAACCCGGAGGGGATCGTGGTCTACCACACCGCGAACCAGAGCCTCTTCAAGTACACGCTCGGCGGCGACGGCGCCAAGGGGCCGCGCGGATGAACCTGCGTCCCCATCAGGAGACGAGCAGGAAGTTCCTCGCAACCCACCCCCGCGCCTATCTCGGCGACGAGCCGCGCGTTGGCAAGACCCCAGCGGCGATCATGGCCGCCAAGGATGTCGGGGCGGAGGTCATCACCGTCGCCTGCCCCGCCGTCATGGTGGGGACGTGGCAGCACGAGTGGTACCGCTGGTGGCCCGAGTTCGCCGGCGCCCTCGAGGTCGTGAGCTACGACCGGCTGATCCGCATGAGCGCGGTGACCCGCATGGGCGCCGACCTCGTCATCCTCGACGAGGCTCACTACTGCAAGACCACCACCGCCAAGCGCACCCGCGCCTCCATCGCCCTCGGCCGCAACGCCACGCGGACGTGGCTCCTCTCCGGCACCCCGATGCCCAACCACCCGGGCGAGTTGTTCGCCCCGCTGGCCGGCTTCTGGCCGGAGAAGCTGCGGGCGCTCGGCGTCCGCAACTACGAGGGCTGGCTCAACCTCACCTGCAACTGGAAGAACATTCAGGTCGGGCCCCGGACGTGGGTGCCGAAGGTCTTCAGCGCCAAGGACCCGGCGCTGGTGCGCCAGCTTCTCGAGGGGATCATGCTGCGGAGGACCTTCAAGGAGGTCTCCGGCAAGGACTCCATCTGGTGGAGCACGCAGACGCTGGACGCCTCCCCGACCGCGCTCCGTCTGATCGACGAGTTGGCGGAGAGGGACGTCAACATCGCGCGCATCATCGCGCAGATCGAGCGCGGCGAGGAGCCCACCGGCTCGAGCCTCCCCTCCCTCCGCCGGCTGATCGGCACGATCAAGGCCCCGCTGGTGGCCGCCATCCTTCGCGAGGAGTTGCGCGAGGACCCCTCCCGCAAGGTGTTCGTCGTTGCGTATCACCGCGACGTGCTGCGGGTGCTGGCCGAGGAGTTGGCGGAGTTCCACCCGCTGGTGATCGACGGCTCCACGCCGAAGCCGGTGCGCGACGGCTACGTCACGATGTTCCAGCAGAGCATCGCGCAGCGGGTCATGATCGGGCAGCACATGGCGGCCGGGACCGGGATCACGCTCGACAGCGCCACCGAGGTCGCGATGGTGGAGATGGTCTGGACCCCGGGCGACAACAAGCAGGTCGCGAACCGCGCCTCCTCCACCGAGAAGGGCACCGTGCCGGTGCGCGTCTTCTCCCTCGCCAACACCGTCGACGAGGCGGTGACCGAGGTGGTGGTGCGGAAGGAGCAGATGCAGACGGAGGTGGGGCTGTGAGGGTGCGCGCGCTGGGCCGCTCGTGCCGGCGCTGCGCCGAGGATTGGTGGGTCGAGTACCCCTCCGGGGTGCGCTGCTACGCCTGTCACAAGCGGTCGGCCAACCGGGTGCGGGAGCAGAAGAAGTTCTGGCACCCCGAGCACACCCTCTACCGGAACGCCAAGGACCGGGCCAAGAGGAAGGGGGTTGACTTTAAGATCACGGTGAACGATATTGTCATCCCAGAGAGATGTCCGGTGCTCGACCTGCCGCTGGTACCGCAGAAGGGCAAGTGGGCGGACAACTCCCCGACGCTGGACCGGCTCGACCCGGCGAAGGGCTACACGAGGCGCAACATTCGAGTGATTTCATACCGAGCCAACCGGCTCAAGAGCGACGGATCGGCCGTCGACCACGAACGCATCGCTGCATGGCAGCGGAAGGAGACCCAGACATGATCGAAGGACAGACGGAGAAGAGCGTACCCGACATGCAGCGGGTATTCGCGGTGGACATCGCGGTGGAGTTCGACACGGTGGAGGAGGCAGGCGCCTTCTACTCCGGCATCCTGCAGCGGTTCCCCTCGATGAGCGGAGCGGTGCGGACCTACGCGCTCCCGAACGCGCCGCGCGGCGCCTTCCGCCAGCCCGCCCCCGAGCCGGAGACGGCCCCGGTGAGCGGCGAGGTCGTGACCGGGGCGGAGGACCAGACCCCGCCGGCCGAGCCCTCGGCCGCCGAGCCGAGCATCGAGCCGCTCACGCTCCCGCAGCAGAAGCTCGCGAAGGACGCCTTCAACAAGTTCGTCCGCAGCAAGGGCCTCGCCGAGGGCTCCGCGCTCCTCGGGAAGTACGGCGCCCGGCGCTGGAGCGACCTGACCCCCTAGCAGATGGCGCTCGTGGTGCTGGAGATCACCGCCAAGTGATGATGCCTCGCCGGCTGGAGAAGCGGTTGCGGAACGCCGCGTACTACAACATGCAGGGGGCGCGCAAGGTCGCGCGCCTCGACCCCGAGAACCCGTGGCGGAAGGCGCTCCACGGCGACACCGACATCGCCAAGGGCGACGCCCGCCTCCACAAGATCAGGAAGGAGATGGCGCTGTGAGCACCGAGATCGTCAAGGCCCACGCATCGCTGGGCGCCTCCGGGGCCGACCGCTGGATGAATTGCGCCGGCAGCGTCCGCATGACCGAGGGCCTGCCCGACACCGACACCGTCTACTCGAAGGAGGGGACGGCCGCCCACACGCTGATCGAGAAGTGTCTCGACAAGGGCGTGGAGCCCACCGTCTACCTCGACGCGGAGTTGAACGGCGTCGTCGTCACCGAGGAGATGTGCGAGGCGGTGCAGGTGATGATCGACGAGGTCAAGAGCATCCTCTCGCTCGACCCCAAGGCCGAGATGCGGCTCGAGGAACGCTTCAGCCTCGACAAGTTCAACCCGCCGGCCCCGATGTTCGGTACCAGCGACGTCGTGATCTACCTCCCGACGCTGAAGAAGCTCGTGGTCATGGACTACAAGCATGGGGTGGGCTACGCCGTGGCGGCTCGGGGCAACCCGCAGCTTCGCTACTACGCGCTGGGCGCCTGCCTCAAGGGCGAGTGGACGGCGAGGCAGGTGGAGCAGGTCGATGTCATCATCGTCCAGCCGCGTGCCGCGCACCCGGACGGCATCATCCGCCTCGACTCCCTTACCTTCGCGGAGTTGCACGACTTCGCCGGCGAATTGCTGGCCGCCGCCGATGCGACGCAGAAGCCTGACGCCCCGCTGGTCACCGGCCCGTGGTGCCGCTTCTGCAAGGCGAGCCCCATCTGCCCCGCCCGTCACGCCGACGCGCAGGCGCTGGCCCGCATCGAGTTCGCGGACGCCGCCGTGGTCCCGCCGCCGGTGGAGACCCTCTCGATGGCTGAGATGCTGCTGGTGATGGAGAAGGCGCCGGTCATCGAGGCGTGGCTCAAGGACGTGCGGACGCACATCGAGAACACGCTGATCTCCGGTGGCACCGTACCCGGGTACAAGCTGGTCGGCAAGCGGGCCACCCGAAAGTGGGCGGACCCGGCGCAGACCGAGGCGTGGCTCGAGGAGCACGGCTTCGAGGCGGAGGAGTATCAGGAGCGGAAGCTGAAGAGCCCCGCGCAAGTGGAGAAGCTGGTGGGGAAGAAGAACCTGCCAGATGACCTTGTGGTCAAGGAGTCGAGTGGTTATACTCTGGCTCCCGAGTACGACAAGCGCCCGGCGCTTTCGCCGGGACACGATTTCGCGGCCCTGCCACCTGCGGACATCGACCCATCTCACGGCAACGCATAAGGAGCGAACGCATGACCGAGCAGAGCACGAAGGTCGTCACCCCGAAGGCCAAGGCGTCCTACGCCACCGTCTTCAAGCCGCAGGCGGACAAGAAGGGGAACCTGAAGTACAGCATCGCGCTGGTCTTCTACCCCTCGCCCGAGACCGAGGCCTTCAAGAAGGCCGCGCAGGTCGCCGGCATCGCCGCCGGCCGGAAGAAGTTCGGCGAGAAGTTCGACGCCATGGTCAAGAGCGGCGCGGTCTCGCTGGTCGGGGGCAAGGGCGCCCTGATCCGCACCGACGTCGACGAGAAGTACCCGGGCGCCTCGTTCTACATCAACGCCCGCAACACGCATCGCCCCAGCGTGGTCGGGGCCGACATGCAGCCGATCCTCGACACCGAGGAGTTCTACAGCGGCGTCTGGTGCCGCGCTGCGGTCACCGCCTTCGGCTACGATCAGGAGGGCAACAAGGGCGTCTCGTGGAGCCTCGGGAACCTGCAGAAGCTCGCCGACGGCGAGCGGCTCGACAACCGCAGCACGCCCGACAAGGACTTCGCCCCCGTGAGCGGCGCCGACGCCGACATGGACGATCTCCTGAAGTAGAGACAAGGCAGGGGGCGGTGAGGCCGCCGTAACCGCAGCGCGCCGGATTCGAGCCCGCTGCTCCCCCTGCCAGATCGAGACCGGATTGCCTGTCCTCGGAGAGGTTGGTGGGGTGAAGCTCCCCACCATAAAGGAACGCCGGCTGTTGTGGGTGGTCGGGCCCATTCCACCGACCTTAAAGGGGGCACCCATGGCGGCCCCCGCCCTCCTCTGGATCGTAGCTCAGTTGGTAGAGCAGCAGACTCTTAATCTGCAGCGCGCTGGTTCGAGCCCAGCCGGTCCAATGTTAGCAGGGAGCGCCCGGGTGGCGACGGCGGCCTCCAAACCCGCTCGACTCGGTTCGATTCCGAGCCTTGCTGCTCCATGGTTGAATAGCTCAGTAGGTAGAGCAGCGCCCTGTTAAGGCGACGGTCGATGGTTCGAGTCCATCTTCAACCGCTGCAGTCTCACCCCCCAGCGAAAGGAACAACGTGCGGACGCTGTCCATCGACTTCGAGACCCGCTCCCTGATCGACCTACGGGAGACCGGCGTCTACCCCTACGCTGCTGACCCCTCGACCGACATCTGGTGCATGAGCTACGCCTTCTCCGACGAGGAGGAGGTGCGGACATGGGCCCCGCGCTATCCGTTTCAGGACGGCGAGGGCAAGTGGGGCTTCCACACGCTCCCCTTCCCCGAGGTCGTCATCGAGCACGTCCTCGCCGGCGGCACGATCCGCGCGCACAACGCGCAGTTCGAGCGCATCATCTGGCGGGACTGCCTCGCGCCCCGCTACGGGGTGCCGGTGCCGACCATGGAGCAGTTCGAGTGCAGCGCCGCCGAGGCCGCCTCGATGGGTCTCCCGCGCTCGCTCGACGGCGCCTCCTCGGTGCTCGGCGTCGAGGCGAAGAAGGACCTCGAGGGCCATGCGCTCATGATGCGGATGTGCCGCCCGCGCTCCCAGAAGGGCGGCGTCGTGACGTGGTGGGATGTGCCCGACAAGGTGCAGCGCCTCATCGAGTACTGCGAGCAGGACGTCCGCACCGAGCGGGCCATCACCAAGCACCTCCGCCGGCTGGTGCCGAACGAGCGGGCGGTGTACCTCCTCGACCAGCGCATCAACGACCGGGGCATCACGCTCGACATCCACCTCTGCAAGCAGGCCAAGGCCCTCGCGCAGGTCGGCATCGAGCGGTCCACCGCCGAGATTCACGACCTCACCGGCGGCGCGGTGGAGAAGATGTCGCAGAACAGCCGCCTGCTCGCGTGGCTCCGCGCGCAGGGCCTCGAGGTGGACAGCATCGACAAGCACAGCGTCGGGGAGCTACTCGAGCGCACCGACCTCGAGCCCAAGATCGAGGCCGCGCTCCGGCTCCGCTCCGAGGGGGCGAAGACCTCCATCGCGAAGATCGACGCCATGCTGGCCTGTGTCGGCAGCGACGGCCGCATCCGGGGGCTCCTGCTCTTCTACGGCGCGAGCACCGGGCGGTGGGCGGGGAAGCTCGTCCAGCCGCACAACTTCCCCCGGGGCGAGATCGACGACGCTGTCGAGTACATCCCCCTCGTCCTGAAGGGCGCGGCCGGGTACGACGAGTTGGACATCCTCGAGCCGCCGCTCAAGGTCATCTCCTCCCTCCTCCGCCCGATGATGGTGGCCGCCCCGGGCATGAAGCTCGTCGCGGCCGACTTCGCCGGCATCGAGGCCCGCGTGCTCGCGTGGCTGGCCGGCGACAAGGAGAAGTGTGCCCGCTTCGCCCGGGGTGAGGACGAGTATAAGCACCTCGCCTCCCGCATCTACAGCGTCCCGGTCGCCGAGATCACGAAGGCCCAGCGCCAGTTCGGCAAGGTCGGCGAGTTGGGCTGCGGCTACGGCATGGGCGGCCCGAAGCTGGTGGACACCGCCTCCAAGCAGTTCGGGGTCATCATGACCCTCGAGGAGGCGAAGCGGGTGGTGGACATCTACCGCACCGCGAACAGCAAGATCGTCGACCTGTGGTACAACCTCGAGGCCGCCGCGCGCAAGGCCGTCTCCCAGCCGGGGACGACGCAGGTAGTCGGCCCGGTCAAGTTCTCCAAGCGCGGGGGCTTCCTCTGGGCGATCCTCCCCTCGGGCCGGCCGCTGGCCTACCCCTCGCCCTCGGTCGGGCTCCGCAAGACCCCGTGGGGCGACGAGCGGCCCTCCCTGCAATGCTGGGGCGTCAACGGGTACACCCGGAAGTGGGAGCCCTACGACCTGTACGGCGGCCTCTGGGCGGAGAACCTCGTGCAGGCCATCTCCCGGGACCTTCTGGCGGACGCCATGTTGAGGCTTGACGGGGGTAACTATCCTGTTATCTTGAGTGTCCACGACGAGATCATCTCCGAGGTCCCGGAGGGGACCGGCTCGGTCGAGGAGTTCGTCGAGATCATGACAACGCTTCCCGCTTGGGCTGTCGACTGTCCTGTCGCTGCCGAGGGCTGGGAAGGCCACCGCTACCGGAAGTAAAGGAGACTCGTGAACGACTACCCGGCAGTTCGCCTCTTCGAGCGTGGGTACACCGACCTCGTGTCGGTTGCCCCGCCCGGCTCCCAGATTCGCCCCGGCTCGCGCCTCGACCCGAGCCAGCTTGGGAAGGCCCCCTCGAAGCCGACCCCGCAGGGGTGGGTGGGATACTCGTGGCTCACCGAGACCCCGACGCACGCCGACGTGACCTCGTGGGCGCTCGCGGGGGCCAACATCGGCCTCCGGGGCGACCGCTATCCCGCGCTCGACATCGACTCGCTCGACCCGACCGTTGCCGGCCGCGTCGAGGCCTTCGCCCGCAAGATGCTGGGCGCCGCCCCGCTCCGGTTCGGCAAGGAGCCCAAGCGGCTGCTCGTCTACCGCACCGCCTCGCCCTTCCCCCGCCGGGCCCTGATCGTCAAGCCCAAGGACGGCCCGAGCCACCTGATCGAGATGCTCGGCTCCGGCCGCCAGTACCTCGTCAGCGGCACGCACCCCTCGGGCGTCGCCTACCGCTGGGAGGGCGAGCCGCTGTGGAATGTCAGTCCTGACATGCTCACCGAGGTCACCGCCGAGAGCATCGAGATGTTCTTCGACGCCCTCGCGCTCGAGTTGTCCGACGTCGGCGAGGTGGAGATCGTGGGCGGCAACACCACGCGCGGGCAGGCTGCGGCGCAGGAGGACCTCAAGGCTCCCTCGCTTGAGGCCCTCGAGGCCGCCGTGCGGGTGATCCCGAACAACGACGACCTCTTCCCCGACCGCGAGGCCTACCTCAAGATGGGGTACGCCATCAAGGCGGCCGGCATCGAGGACGAGCAGCACGCGCTCGACATCTTCACCGGCTGGGCCGGCCGCCACACGGGCAGCGACCGCGTCGCCGGCAACCCGGACACCCCCCGCCGCGATTGGCGCCGCATGCACGCCCCCTACAGCGTGGGGTGGAGCTTCATCGAGGAGATGGCCCGCCCGCACGGCTTCAACGGCGGCCAGTACGAGTTCACCCCCGTGGTGCCGCAGGCCGAGGCCCCGCCGAGCGCCGCGCGTTGGTCCGACAAGTGGCTCGCGCAGCAGGTCGGGCGCGCGCTGGCCGACCGCATCCGCTACGTCAACGCGAACGCCCGCTGGCTGATCTGGCGCGGCGGGCGCTGGTCCCCCGACTCGACGGCGGCCGCCCTCTTCGAGATCAGCGAGGTCCTGACCGTGCTGGCCGACCGCCGGAGCCGCGAGGGGACGACCCCCGCGCAGCAGACGGCCGCCATGAACGACGCGAAGCGGATCAACTCGACCAAGACCCTCGACTACGTCGCGCGGATGATTACCGCCGACCCGGCCTTCGCGGTCACCCCCGAGTCGCTCGACGCGGACCCGTGGGCCCTCAACACCCCGGCCGGCATCGTGAACCTCAAGACCGGCGCCGTGGGCCCGGCCGACCCGGGCGCGCTCTGCACCAAGCAGACCCTCGTCGCCCCCGACTTCAACGCGACCCCGACCCGCTGGCTCGAGTTCCTCGCCGAGAGCACCGGCGGCGACGTCGAGGCCATCGCCCACCTGCAGGCGCTGTGCGGCTACATGCTCACCGGCTCCATCGAGGAGCACAAGCTCTGGTTCATCTACGGCCCGGGCGGGAACGGCAAGAGCGTCTTCCTCCGCGTGCTCGAGGACATCATGGGCAGCTACAAGACCGCCGCCCAGATGGACACCTTCATGAGCACCAAGAGCGAGGGCCACCCGGTCAGCGTCGCGATCCTCCACGGTGCGAGGCTCGTCACCGCCACCGAGAACGAGGCCGGCCGGCGGTGGAACGAGAGCCGCATCAAGAGCCTCACCGGCGGCGACACCGTCAACGCCCGGATGCTCTACGGCCAGCCGTTCGAGTTCCGCCCCAGCTTCAAGCTCCTCTTCTCCGGGAACCACCGGCCCGAGCTTCGCAACGTCGACGACGCCATGCGCCGCCGCGTGCTCCTCGTGCCCTTCATGCTCAAGCCTCGGGTGATCGACAAGCAGCTTGGTGACAAGCTGCGTGTCGAGTACCCGGCGATCCTCGCATGGATGCTCGAGGGGACGAAGAAGTGGCTCGCCTCCGGCATCCCGTTCTCCTCGGCGATCAGCCACGAGACCGAGGAGTACTTCGAGGAGGAGGACCTCGTGAGCAAGTGGCTCGACGAGGCCGTGATCCGCGACCCCGAGGCGGTGATCGTCGCCACCTCGGACCTCCTCAACTCGTGGAAGGAGTGGGCCGGGAAGAACGGCGCCTTCCAGCACCTCTCTGCCAAGTGGCTCGGCAGCGAGCTTCTCAAGCGCGGCTTCCGCCGCGTCCGGTCGGACAAGCTGCGTGGCTTCTCCGGGCTCCGGCTACCCTCCACGCAGGAGATCACTCTGTGAGCGGCATCCTCTTCGCCATAGCCTTCTTCATCGGCCTGCTGGTAGCCGGGGTCCTGATCCTCGAAGGCCTCGAGCGGCTGTTCGGCGGCTCGCGCTCCGGCCCGTCTCCGGTGAGCCACCACCGCTACCCGGTCAGCTACGACATGACCTGTCATCCGCGAAACGACGACCTCGTCACCTGCAGCAGCTACGATGTCCGCTCCCACCCGGTCCACCAGAACGAGGACGGGGATTGGGTCTCGGACGAAATCAAGAAGGAGTATGAAGATGGCGGGCTCTGATTTCATCGCGCACCGGGAGCCCTACGCCACCGCGTGCGAGATTTGCGGCTCCCGCTATCACTACACCGCAGGGTGCCCGCACCGCTGCCAGACGTGCGGCGGCAACAGCCTCACCCACTCGCACAACCCGGAGATGCTGCAGGCCTTCCAGCACGAGGGCCCGCCGGTGGACGGGAAGAAGGCGAGCAACCCGAAGGACATCATCGGGGCCGGCAAGGCGCCGCTCGAGTTGGTGCCCGACACCCTCCGCGTCGCCGCCTCCATGGCCTTCCTCGAGGGGGCGCTCAAGTACGGCCGCTTCAACTGGCGCCTCGCCGGGGTGCGGGCCTCGATCTACAAGGCCGCCCTCGACCGGCACATGGCCTCGTGGTGGAACGGGGAGGACATCGACGCCCAGAGCGGGCTCCCGCACCTGTGGAAGGCGGCGGCCTGCATCGCCATCCTGATCGACTCCAAGGAGGCCGGGAAGCTCACCGACGACCGGCCCCCGGCTCTGGACCTCACCACCATGATCGACGGGCTGGAGAGGGACATCGCGCGCCTCAAGGCCCTCCACGCCGACAAGAGCCCGCACCAATGCACCATCGCGGATGGCACGCCTCTTGCAGTACCCCCGAGTGTGGCGCCCGGATGTGGCCGGGATGCACCAGCGCGACACATCGACGAGCAGATCGACGAGGATTGACAACGACTTAGCTCTGGCACGCAGGTTGCAGTAGTAGGAGGCGTCGGGCACAAGCCCGGCGCCACTCATCTCTCTGGAGGCAGCATGAACAGCGGTCACTTCAACCCCGGCACCGTGGTTTCCTTCCAATCGGAGGGCAGCGATCCGGAGGTCTTCTACGGCCTCTACAGCGTCCACTCCGCCATGACCCGGTACATCCGGGCTGCGAGCGGCGCCGAGGCGAAGACGTACCTGCACGGCGACGAGGTCCTGCTGCCGCAGGTCTTCACGATCCAGCCCGTCGCGTGACCCGGGGCAGCGATGTGCGCCCCGTGCGCCGCGTCCTGCAGAGCCGCTCCGGCTACAAGCCGCAGGACTTCGTGGTCGAGTTGCGCGAGACCCTCATCCTGATCCGGCCGAAGGGGACCCGGATCGGCGGCACCTCCGAGGTAGCAGTACCCGTCGGCGCAGTCTACCAGCGCGCGCTGCTGGCGCAGGCGGCTGACGCCAAGCGGGCCAAGCGGAAGGGACCCGTCCGGGTCAAGCGGGGCGCGCTCATCTGAGCGCGCTCCATCACTCACTCTGAAAGGACAAGACCATGGGACAGAACGACGCCAAGACCGTCACCTCCGGGGAGCTTCGGACCATTCTGGTCGAGCTTCACCTCGTCGAGTTCATGCGGGCGAACGGTATCATGCCGAGCGAGGTCCTCGCCGCCATGGGCCGGCACCTCGTCGGGTTCGGGGAGCACGCCCGGAAGATGTTCGACCGGGAGCGGGAGAACATGAAGGAGGAGGAGATCGCGGACATCCTCTCCGGCTTTACCGAGATCGCCACCGTGGCCGACAAGCTGCCCGGGATGGCCGCCTCGCTCGAGCGCGCCGGCATCTGATGTCACTCTACACCATCTACCTCGATGGCAAGGGTCGCCCCCGCAAGGTGCGGGGGACCGACCCGGTGACCTTGCGGCTCCCGGTCCGCCGCCGTAAGATTCCTGCCGCCTCGCCCGCTGCCGCGCTCCTCGAGCGCCGCGTCGACACCAACCAGTACCAGCGCGCGATGTACCTCCTCCCGGCAACCCGGCCGGGAGGTCTCGTCCACCACACCCTCGGATTCCTCCAGAGGTTTCTCCCGTGATTACCTTCCTTCTGATCGTCGTCGGCGTCCTGCTCGTGAGCCTCGGGGCGGCCATGTGGCTCGGCGAGCGGCTGCAGCGCGCCATGCTCGACTACCCCCCGGCGGAGGTCGTCGTCAAGCTCGTCTATGTGGACGGGGAAAATGATGCGGAGATCGTGGAGCGGATGATCGCCATGAGCGAGTCCCCGAAGGACCCGCTCCAGCGAGACCTCGGACTCTAGAGCCCGAGGTTCTGCTGGTAGATGTCGCTGAGGCCCCGCTTGGCCGGCCGGCCGGTCGGGGCTGTCACCTCGAGCAGGTTCCCGAGCAGCGAGGTGTCGCCCTCGTTCCACCGCCGCCACACGTCCTTCTTCGGCAAACCCAACTGAGAGGCGAAGCTCCCGATCTGGTCGTCGACGACCTGCGCCAGCGCGCGCGGGTCGCTGGTGACCCCGGTGAACGGCGCGTCGCCCATCCAGAGCACGCCCTGATACGGCGCCACCGGAGACTTGCCCGGCTGCACCGGCAGGGCGCCACGCTTTGCGGCCTCCTCGGCGCGCGCCGTCCATGCGGCATCGGCGGCGGCGTACTCGAGCGGCGAGAAGCCGGCCCGGCTCTTGTCGTTGAAGCTGATCCGCGCGGCGTGCCGGTCCCCGGTGAAGGGGGCGAAGTTGCCGGCCGTGTTCGCGTCGAACGACGCCAGCTTGGCCTGCCCGCTCGCGGCCCGCCACGGCTGGTCGCGGAGAATCTGGGCCACCATGCCGCCCTGCGTCTTGCTCGCGATGGTCTGCACCCCCTTCGGCAGGTAGGCGTTGATCCCACCGGCGGACTTGGCCGGGTCGCGCAGCACCGCCGGGTCAAGCTGGCCGGCCCGCACCTTGGGGTGCAGCAGCAACGAGCGCGCCACGTTGCCCGGGACAGCGGCCGAGGGGCTGGTCCCGCCGATGAGCTTGGTGAGCAGGTCGAAGTTGGCCCGCGCCGCCGGCTCGCCGGTGACGGCGATCATGTCCTCGACGACCGGGTTCATGTCGTAGAAGTTGTGCCCGCCCATCTCCACGCCCCGCTCCACCGCACCGCGCTTCTCGGACTTGCCGATGTTGCGGTAGATGTCATCCACCAAGTTGTCGAACGTCTCCTGCCGGCTCGCCACGCGCTTCGCGTTCTTCACGTCATCCGGCCGGGCGAGGCGCAGCTTCTCCTGCGGCACGGCGTCGAGCGGCCCACCGCCCTTCCCCAGCTTGGAGAGGTCGAACAGCGAGCGGTCCTCGGGCAGGGCCTTGATCGAGCCGCGCTCGTTGCTGACGACCTTCTTCGCGAGGTCCCAGAGGCTCTCCTTCTTCGGTCCCGGCTTGTCGAAGCCACCGTAGACGGGGGCCGGCTCGCCCGCCAGCGCCGCAGCCCGCTCGCTCTGCTTCCGAGCCTGCTTGACTGCCTGCACGCCTGCGTCAGCTTCGGAGTACGTTGCACCAACGTGGCCCGAGATCGACGGACGAATCGTGCGGCCGTTGTACGTGAACGACGGCAGGATGTCCATCTTCCCCACCTCGTCGACGACGCGCTGGGCCTCCCCCTTGCGGGTGACGATAGCCATCTCGTCGCCGCCATGATGGAAGACCTGCTGGACGCCCGGCTGCTCGCGGAGCGTCTGGGCGGCGCGCTTGAGGAGCGTGTCACCGGCGTCGTGCCCGAGCTTGTCGTTGGTCGCCTTGAGGTGGTTGACGTCCAGCGAGGCCCACTCGAGGTTCGGATCGGCGTCGACGCGGGCGCGCGCCTGCTCGAAGGCCCGGCGGTTGCCGACCCCGGTGAGCGGGTTGACGCTGGCCTCGCGCTCGATCTTGCGGCGCTGGCGAATCTCCTGCGCGGTGCGGTCCCGCAACTGGCGCCGCTCGGCGACGAGGTCGGCCGCGCCGCCCAGCTTGGCCTCGGGGCTCTTCGGGAGGTCCGGGTACTCGCCGAGCCACTCCTCCGGCCAGAGTGCGCCCTTCTGCTGCGCGAACGGCCGCTGCGCCGGCGGGAGGTGCGCGTTGGGGCCGGCGTTGAACCACGAGTTCTGGCCCCGGGTCTCCGTCGCCATGGCGCGGCGGGCCTCGGGGGAGAACATCTCGCTGTGGACGCGGAAGGCGTTCTCCTCGCCCTTCGGGCCGAACTGGTGGCCCTCGAGGAAGTGACCGTTGTAGTCATGCACCGCCCGGAAGCGGTCGTTCTGCTCCCGGGTGAGGAAGGGGTGCTCGAAGTTTTCCGGCGTGCGGAAGACCTTGAGGCGCCGGTTGTCGCGGACGTCGGCCATCATCTCCTTCGAGGTCTTGTAGGGGTCGGCGTCGGTGAACTCGACGTCGATGCCGGCCCGCTTCATCTGCTCGAACTGGTCGTCGACCTCGCGCGCCATCTGCTCGTAGGCGCTACGCGCCTCCGGCTGCATGGCCGGGAGACCCTCGTAGATGCGGGCCATCTCGGCCGCGTGCGGCTGGCTCCACTCGGTCACCCGACTGAGCGCCTTAGTCGCTGCCTTGCCCCCTGCCGGGCCGATCAGCGGCAAGCCAGCCAGACCATAGGCGATGGCACCGCCCGCCTTGCCGCGCGCAGCCTCCGCCCCGGCGATGCCGAGGGAGACGGCGTCGCCCAAGCCGGGGATGTTGGCGAGCGCCTCCATCGTGCCGCGCACGACGCCCTTGGGCGAGGTGCGCTCGGCGAAGCCGGGCTGGTCCTGCGGGAGGGCGAGAGGAATGTTCGGGCGTCCCGTGTTGGCGGCCGGGAGGGATGCCGACATGGTACGCCGCGCCATGGGCGCACCGCGACGCGCCCGGGTGCTCTCGGCAGCGGGGCGCGCAATCAGGTCGGCGATCTGGGGGATCGTCGGCTTCTTCGGCTTGGGCTTCGCCATCTATCGAGCCTCCTGCTGGTCTCCGCGCATCAGGCTCCCGACGAGCCCGGTGCTCATGCCGCTCCCGATCATCGGGGAGAGGACTCCCTGAAATGCCGGGTTGAAGCCACTCAGGAGCATGCGAGCCTGCTCCGGGTTGGAGAGCAGGGCGTTGCCGGCCATCTCGGCGGTCTGCCGCGCCTTCTGCTGTCCGACGTTGCCCACGAGGGCCCGCGCCGCACCGCGCAGCATCGAGCCGGGGCCGCCCACCGCACCGCTCATGGCCCCCTGCTCCATCGCGCCCAGACGGTCCGCCTCGCGGGCCCCGGTCTGGGAGCCGCCCTGCGCCGCCTTCACACGCGACATGACCTGCTCGAGCTTCATCTGCTTCGCGAACCGCTCGAAGGACTCCGCCGAGGGGAAGAGGAGCTTCATGATCTCCTCGGTGTTCGAGCCCATCTCCGAGAACTGGCGCGCGGCGTCACCGCCGGTCAGGCGCGAGCGGAGCCCGGTCGCCTGATCCATGATGAAGCCCATGCGGAGCGCCGAGAGGCCCTCCTGCCCGTGCTCGGCGACGATCTGAGCCACCTCGCTCCGCACCTCGTCGGCCGAGAGGCCCCGACCGGCCAGCTTGCGGCCGGCCTCGAAGAGGCTCTCGGTGTTCTGGTTGCCGCCGATGGCGACGGTGGTGCGGTACGCCTTGTCGGCCGCCTTCTTCCCGGGGAGCGCCTCCTCGAGGTTGGCCGAAAGCTCGTCGGCCGCGCGGCTCAAGGTCTTCGCGCGGGCCCCTTCGCCTTTCCCGAACAGCCGCTGCGCGGTGCCCCGGAGGGTCCGCATCGTCTCCTGCAGGTGCTGGAAGAAGATCGGGGCCGCGTCGAGCGCGCCGCCGGTCGTGCCGCCGGTCGGGATCGAGGTCATGTTGACCGGGTCCCAGACGCTGCGCTGACCCGCCTTCGTCCCGAGGTCCACAGCCTGCTGGAGGTCGGGGAGGTGGCGGGAAAGCTCCACACCGAGGTGCTCGCCGGCGTCGCCGCCGTCAAACCCGATGTAGAGGCTCGGGTCGTTCGCCATCTCGTCGCCGTAGCGGCCCATGAGGGCCTGCACCCGGCGGTCGACCTCGGCCTGCAGGACCTCGGGCTTGAGGCTCTTCGGGTTCGGGATCGGGTTCCGGTCGCTCACGACCGCGACGATGCCGCCCCGGTCGAAGCTCGCCGGTGCGCCGGTGCGCGGGTCGATGGTGGCCCCACCGTACTGCAGGGTGTTCTGGACACCGGCCTCGGTGGCCGTGCGGCTCGGGGCGAGTGCGGCCCCGGGCTCCTTCATGCCGGCGAGGAGGGCGGGGTCGCGCTCCACCAGAGGAGCGACGTCGCGGGTGCCAAGCACCCGGGCGATCTCGGGGTCGGTGACGACCTGATTGTCGAACGGCTCGTAGATGCGCCGCCCGGTGCGCGGTACGGAGCCGGCCGCAGCCACCTCAGCCTCGCGCGCCATGCCCGCCGTCATCGGCTGGCCCAGCGTGCCCATGCCCTCCTCGATGCCGCCGGCAACCCGCTCGGCCTGATTGGCCTGCCGGGCGTTCATGACCTCGGCGGTGCGGGCCGCAGCACGGGGGGCGAGGTCGCCCTGCGCGCGAAGCTCGCGCCCACCGCCCGGGATCACGTCCGCAAGGACGACCTCGGAAGGCCGGTCGGCGAGGGCCAGCGACTCGTACTCCGCCATCTGGGCCAGCGCCTCCTCGCGCGTCATGCCCTGCCGCTTGAGGAGGGTGTTGAGGTACTCCTTGGCCTGACGGGTGAGCTTGTTGTCGGGGCCGAAGACCTTGACCCCGGCCTTGACCAGCCCCTCCACGGCCTTCGCCATGAGGGCGCCCGCGACGGTGCCCACGCCCAGCCCGATGCCACCGGAGGCGGCCATCGAGCCCACCGTGCCCTCAGTCTCTCCGCCGATGCCCGTCAGGCCGCCGGCGATGCCGCCAACGAGCGCGCCAGCGCCAGCGACGCCCATGCCCCGGCCGGTCGCGGCCAGCGCGCCCATGCCCGGCGTCGCGAAGCCGCCAGCAAGCTCGGAGGCCAGCGTGACCCCGGGCTGCTCGGCCTCGGCCCGCTTGAGCCGCTCCCGGGCCGCATCACGGCCCTCGGTGTAGCCCTGCCCGCCCGGGATGACGGCCTTGGCGGCGCCCTCCAACTCGTCGGCGAAGCGGAGCGACGCGCCCTGCGAGGCCCCGATGAGCGCCGCCTGCTGCCACGGCATCTTGCCGCCGGTGCCCGGGACGTTCCGCGTGGCGTCGGCCGGCTGCATGGTGATCCCGCCGCCCAGCGAGGGGGCCTTGACGGCCATCTCAAGCTGCGCGTAGCTGCGGACCCTCCCCTGCGTGGCGCGGGAGACGTAGGCGTCGATGTCCTGCGGGCGGCCCTTGCCGACCGCGCGCTGGACCTTCTCGTAGAGTGCCTGAAGCTCGTTCACGGGCTAGTCCTCTCCCAAGATCACCGAAATGTTGTCGGGATTGGGGGCGGACCCCCCGTTCCCATTGACATCGCTCCCGTTCAGGAAGCCGGCGTTCTCGCCGATCCCCTGACCGCTGTCGACCGCCTCGGAGAGCGTGGGGGTGCCGGCCACCGTCTGGAGCATCTTCCGGAGCAGGCGCATGTTCTCGAGCTTCTGCTGCACGACCTTCGCGCTGTCGTTCTCGAGGATCGAGAACTGGACCGCGACCTTCTCCAACTCCTCGGGCCGGTAGTTGGCGCCGGAGGTGGTGCGGAGGTAGGCGTCGGCGAGGAGCATCGCGTTGTTGCGAATCTCCACCGCCCGCTGCGAGAGCCGGCCCCGGACGACCTGCGACAGCATGCCGTCGCTCCCGACCACCGCCGAGAAGAGGTCGGCGCGCGAGGCCTCGGGGAGCACGTCGAGGAGCCGCTTCGTCGCCACGTCGGTGAACGTGAGGAAGCTGGCGGCCTTCGACTGCGTCTCGGTGAGCGCCTTCGGAGCACCCTGAAAGGTGCTGAGGACCCGCGCCTTGCCCGTCGTCGGGTCGATGTCGCGCGGGTCGACGAAGGTAACCCGCCCGGTCCGCGTGTCGACGAGGCGAGCGATCTGGCCGCCGCTCGTGGGCTTCTTCGGGGTCATCTGCAGCGTGCGCCGCACCTCGTAGGTGCTAGGGTCGACGAGCGACACCTGCCCGCTCGCGGCGTCGGTGATGACGATGGGCCGGCCGGCGTTCCGCCGCGCACCGCGCCCCTTGAGCACCTCGGAGATGGAGGTCGCCAACTGCTCCTCGCCGTTCTGCACGGCGATCATGAAGCCGGCCTCCAGCTTCTTCGTGACCTCCTCCTCGCTGTCGCCCTCGTTGATGCCGAGGCGGGAGAACATCGCCTGCTGGCGAGCCTGCTCCTGCCGCGCACCGGCGCGCTCGTAGTTGGCGCCCGCGCTCTCGCGGCCGATCATGAGCGAGCCCAGCAGGGCCTGCCCGAGGTTCGGCGTGAACTCGCGCGGCCCGTGGGGGCCTGCGGCGGCGAGCAGCGACAGCGCGCCGGGGATGATGCCGGCCAACTGCGCCTTCTTCCGTTCCTCGCGGGAGAGGCCTTCGCCGCCCGGGAGGATCAGGTCCATGATCGAGGGCTTGCGCTCCGGGGCGCTCGGGGCCTGATACGGCTCGCTGGTCGTGAAGGCCGGGAGCCCGCCGTTCCCCTGAGACCCAAACGCGGCGAAGCCGGGCCGCGCCGGGAAGAGCGGGGCCCGCTTGGGGATGAAGTCAAAGGGGTCGGCCATGCTACCTCCGACGGCGGCGTCCGCCACCAAAGAGGCCGAGGAGGAGCCCAGCGCCAGCGCCGACGGCCGCCCCAACGGGGCCGCCTACCGATGCGCCGGTCGTGGCGCCCTTCACCAGACCGTTGAACGGGCTCCCGCTGGCCGCATCCTGCGCGGCTCCGGCGAGGCTCGCGATGCCACCCACCTTCCCGAGGAGACCCGGGAGCGGGCTTCCACCCGGAGCCGGCGCGGAGCCGACGCCCGGGAGCCCGCCGGCGCCCGGAACCGGGGGGTTGAAGGTCGGCTTGCCCGGGAAGAGCACCGGGGCGGGCCGCTGCGGGAGGCCGATGCCGCCCCCCGGGCCCTGCGGTCCGAACTTCTTGAACGGGTCGCGAGGATCGAAGCCGTACATTAGAAGAACCCTCCGCCGCCGCTCTCCTTCGTGGTCCGGGTGAACGGAGCGCCGGTGACCATGCCCTGCAGGATGCCGAGGTCACGGAACGGCGTGTCGTACTTGTCCTGCTGAAGCTGGCGGAACTGATCCGCGAACTGACCCTGCTGGCCGTAGCCCTCAAGAGCCTGCCCGCCGGCGCCAAGGCCGAGGTTCGCACCGAGACCCGCAGCGCGCTCGGTCTGTCCCTGCGCGTTGTAGTAGGCCTCGTTCCGCATCTTCGCCTGCTGATCCATGAAGTCGAGCATCGAGCCGCGCGTGGCCTCGCCAGCGGCGACGCCCATGCGGGAGCCGCTGCCGAAGGCGCCCTGCGCGATGGCGTTGCCCTTCGCGGCGGCCTGCGCCTTCGCGAGAGCCTCCTCGAACTTCCCGGTCATGGCCTGATCGACGCCGGTCATCCACGGGTTCATGCGCGCCTGCGCGTCGGCCGCCGCCTGCGCGGGGTCGAGGAACCGGCCGGCAGCGTCGTAGCCCTGACCCTGCATGGCGGCGTTCCGGTCGGCGACGCCCTGCGTCCCGCTGTAGGCGTCCGTCATGCCCGGATCGTATCCGGCCACGTCGGTGCCCGCCGTCTGGTAGTCCTGCTCCCACGGGTTGCCGCCCGGCATCATCGAGTTGATGACCATCGGGCCGCCGGTGAACTGCCCGTTGCTGGCCGGGGCGCCAGCGGGATCGACGTTGGGAGCGCCGAAGGGGTTGCTCGGAGCGCCGCCCAAGCCGAACCGCTCGCCGAGGAAGCCCTTCGAGCCGAACTTCTCCCCGCCCGGGGCGGGAGCCGTGTACGGCCGGCCGCCCTGCGTGTAGCCGCCCATGCCGCCCATGCCGAGTCGCTCGAGCGTGGCATTGTACCCGATGTTGCGGAACTTCTCCGCCGCCGGGTCCATGCGCTCGGTAGTCGTGACGTCCTTCTTACCCATCGAGAGATGCCTCCAGAACGACTTCGTTCTGCGGAATGAAGCCCAAGAGATGGGCTTTGCGGTGACGGAGCCAACCGGGGCGTCCGTGCGTGGTCGCTCGCGAGCAGCCAATCGACTTGCCCCACGATGCGATGGCCGGCCAGATGATCGGCCACTCGTCGGGGTCTCCCGCGACGAGGAAAATCACAAGGACCTTGGTGCGCGGGTAGACCGCGACGCTGGTGACAACACACCCCCGCGCCGCCGGCCAGAACTGCATCTCCCCGTTCTCACACCGCTCGCGCACCTCCTCGAGGGTAAAGTCGCCATTCGTATACTTGAGTGCTGCCTCAAGATACGGGGCGCAGCGGTCGAAATGAATCATGACGCTCTGGTCATCACTCACAGGTCACCCCCCTTACGACGAGTACCGGATCAGCACCGCATGGTAGCTGCCGGTGTAGACCCAATTCAGGGCCGCGCTCCACGTCGCCTCGAAGCCCGAGGCGTAGGCCCGGGAGTTGACCACCCAGCCCTGTCCGCCGATGCCGGCGCCGGGCGTGAGGCCGCAGACCGGATTGAACGACGCCGCGCCGAATCCGTAGATGCCGCAGTTGGCCTCGACGAGGATGGCGGCCCAATAGACCCGCCCCGGCGTGAAGGTGTAGCTCTGCGTGGCCTCCACCCGCGCCGCCGAGGCCACGCTGAAGGTCGCCTCGAAGAGCTTGGAGTTCGGGTAGAAGTTGGTGACGCCGTCGGTGTCGTAGATGGCGACCTTGATGCTTTTCGCGGCCGCCGTCGACGAGACGTGGACCGCGAACTTGTCCATCGTTCCGCCCCGGGACGGGGGGACAAAGGGAATGGCGTAGAGGCTCCCCGCCGTCAGCGAGACGCCGGCCGGGGACGCATTCGTAAGCTGCCCGCAGGCGTACCAGCACTCCATGCCCGTCGTGCCGGCGTGGCCCACCGGCATCGCCGGCGCCGCTGCAGGCGAGAAGGAGGCCAACTCCGTCTGGACGTAGGCGGTGGTCGCGATGCTCGTGTCGTTGTCCGACGCGGCCGGGGTCGGGGCCGTCGGCGTGCCGGTGAAGGCCGGCGAGGCCAGCGGAGCCTTCGCTGCGAGGTCCGACACGAGGTTCGTCACGTCGCTCTGGTCAATCGGGCTCGACAGCGGCACCCCGCCGTCGATCCACTTGCTCGAGGCGTTGTCGTACACCAGCGCCGCCCCGTTCGCCGGGGTGGTCAGGTTGACGTCCGTCAGCCCGGCCAGCGTGCTCGACCCGCTACCAGACGAGGAGGAAGCCGCCGCGACCACGGCCGAGATGATGTCGGCCAGCGCGCGCCGCGTCTGGGCCTCGTTCTCCCGCTCGTAGCGGGGGCCGGGCTCCGGGAGGCGAAGAGGTGCGATCTCGAGGCTCACCGGCGGCTCCCGGGCTGGACGTCGGCGCGGAGGACGCCGAAGCGCCAATCCGTCTCCCGGGCCTGCACGAGCCGGATACGCATCTGGCGGGCGGTCCATCGGACCGAGGTCGGGTTCGCCATGGTATACGGGCCGCGCAGCGTCTCGGTGGCGGTCGGGTGCATGGCGGTGTAGACGTAGAGCGAGACATCGCCCATCGTCTTCTCGTCAGGCACGAAGCCGACGACATCAGCCACCCGGTCACCGTCGCCAATCTGGATCGGGGCGCTCTCGATGAAGGGCGTCAAGCTGCCGTGGTCCCGGCCGCGCTCGTGCTCGTAGATGGCGCCCGCGCTGTCGATCAGCATGGGGTACCCGAAGGAGCCCTTGCTGCAGCCCGCCGTGCGGTCCATCGTGCCGGTCGACCAATGATTCTCCTCCCAATTCCAGACGACGTAGGCGTCGCACTCCTGCGAGCCGGCGGTCGGGTAGAGCCACATGACCTCGTTCCAATCCTCGAAGAGGACGGCCTGCACCTTGATCCCCTGCGTCGCCTCGACGTCGGAGAAGATTTCGTCCTGCACCTCGCACGGCAGCGGGCGGGTGTAGCCGTCGTAGATGAAGAACCCGTTGTACGACATCCAGACCGCCTTGCCGCCGCCCAACATCGCCACCGCGTTCGGTGCCACCAGCCCGCAGGCGGTTCCGACGTTGTGGAAGCTGTGGACGAGCGTCCCGCCGACGTAGCGCATGGCGAAGAGGTCCGTCGTCGTCCAGAAGAGGGTCTCCTTGTTGCCGCGCCGGCCGGCCATGAGAGCGCCGTCGCCCTCGAAAATCCAGTCGCCGGCCTGAGAGCCGGCGCCGGGGGAGGCTGCGTCCCACGTCGTGTAGTCCTCGATGTCGCACCACTCGATCTTGCGGCGGTTGCCGCCGGCGCCGATGGCGACGACGAACCGCTCCGGGGTCACGACCACGCCCCAGCAGGAGGTCGGCGCATCCGCGTCGATCTCGGCCGCGTCGTTGACCGTGTTCCGGTCCCAGAGAAGGATGCGCCCGTCGCTCGGGAGGCAGGCGACGAGGTAGTCTCCGAAGGTATCGAGGTGCCAGACATCGGCCGGGCTGAAGCCGGTGCCCCCGCCGGTGCCGAAGGGGCCCGTGCCGTAGGTGCCGGAGCCGTAGCTGCCGCCCGAGAAGGCGGAGTCGGCGTCGCCGGCGACGAGGTCGCCCGGGGTGATGTCGGTCAGGACCCGCTCTGCCCAGCTATAGAGCTTGGTGTGGGTCCCGAAGACCGCCTGCGCGATGCCGTCGCTCCCGGTGTAGGAGATGGCCGCTCGCGCCTTGCCGGAGACCGACTGCGCGGAGCCCGAGGCGTTCTCGAGCGCAGCCCAGCCGCCCATGGGGCGCACGGTGCCCTGCGCGAAGCGCACAAGGTTCCCGTCGACCCACCGGCCCCGGTTCTGGTACTTCGTCCCGTTCTGGGCCATGCCCGGCGGGATGCGAATGTCTGTGAGCATCAGCCCTCCTTGAGCCACTTCGAGGTCACGGCCCTGCGCTTCACGAGGCCGTTCAGCTTCTTCCCCTTGCAGTACACCCACTTCGCGTTCTCGAGCGCGGCGAGGGCCCATTGGCCGCTGTCCACGCGCTTCCGGAGGGTACTCTTCGCGTAGTTGCCCGGACCGCAGTTGAAGCAGAAATCGGCCACCGCGCTCTGGCGGAGCCCGCTCTGCAGGCGGAGCATCGGCGACAACTCGAAGGCCTGCGCCAGCGCCTCCCCCATGTCCTGCTCGAGGAGCGCCCTCGCGGTCTCCTCGGTGATGCGCGGGCTCTTGCCCGTCACATCAGGCCCGGTGTGCCCGTAGCCGATTGTCCAGACCCCGCCCGAGTCGCGGTAGGGGGTCGCCACGAACTTCTCCATCGGCTTCAGGAACTCGATCCACGGCTCGTAGACCTGCATCAGGCACCGTCCGGGGGTTCATCCACGCTGTAGTAGGCCGAGTCGGCCTCCTCGAAGCTGTGGTAGGTCTTGATCTCCGGGCTCTTCACGTCCTGCGGAGCCTTGGCGATCAGCCGGGCGATCCACATGGGCGTCCCGGTGAGGATCAGGGAGCCGAAGACGGTCCCGATCAGGCTCCACGCGCCGGTGGAGACGTCCCACGCGCCGCTGGAGTCCTTCCAGATGACCAGCGAGAGGAAGACCACCCACCCCAGAAAGAGAATCTGCAGGAGGTCGAGGTCGTCGTCCCGGGTGAAGAGAAGCCGGTAGAGGAACTTCATCGCATCCGCTCCACCAACTCCAGCCGGGTCGTGTGGTCGTCGAGGCGCACCTTGTGGACCTCGATGTTCACCTCATGCGAGTTGAGCCGGTCGGTGATCTTCTCGATCTGGTCGAGGCTCCGCTTCATGAGGTACGTCGTACCGCCCACCAAGAAGGTGAGCATGATGCTCGCCAACACCATCGCCAAGGAGGCGGGCGGCAGGGGAAGAGTGAGAGTCGGGTCCATGTTACACTCCGCAGTCGTGGGCGGCGAGGGTGTGCGTGTCGCTGGTGACGGTGTCCCCGGCGTCCGCCTCGTTGGTCACCCGGAAGACGTCGGTGACGTCCCCCGCGAACTTCTGGTAGTACTTCAGGAGGTCGATGCCGGTGTATGGGAAGTCCGCCGTTGTGAGCCCCGTTGCCAGCGTGAAATACCCCGTGCCGTTGTGGTTCTGCTCGATCTTGAGCGTGACGCCCACGTCGTTGCCGGAATAGGCGATATTGAGCGTCGCCGTCGCCGGCGAGCCGCAACTCGTTCCAATCGAGGTGCCCGAGACCGTGGCGCTCGTAAGCGAGAACGGGCCCCCGCCGCCAGCCGCCTGCTTCTTCCGCATGAAGAGGATAGGCAGCAGCATCAGGAGACCCCGAGCCCAAGCTCCACGCCGCAGTAGCTCGTGCCGCCATCGAGCGAGATCAGCCCGATGTAGTTGGTGCCCGACAGCAGGGTCGGGGCGGTGCCGCTCGGCCAATCGACGCTGGCCGGCCAAGTGATGACGCCGGACCCGGAGGTCTTGATGACCACGCCGAACGCGCCCGAGGGCGGGTTGGAGAAGGTCAGCGTGACGGCCGTCGGCGTGATCGTGAAGGCCCGCCCAGCGGCGAAGTCGAGCGACTGCGCGCCCGAGACAGCGCCCTTGGCAACGACAGCGCCCGAGGCGCCGTGCGTGCTGAGGATCAACTCCCCGGTCATCGTCCCGCCAGCCTTCGGCAGCGCGGCGGCGGCGAGGTCGGCGGCGGCGTCCAGCGCCGAGTCGATGTCGTCGAGGTCGTCGTTCAGCTTGGTGCCCCACGTTCCCGAGGAGGCGCCCACTTCCGGCTTCACGAAGCCGTAGACTGTGGTGTTGGAGTCGGCCATGTTCTACTCCCCGAGCGCGCGGCGCGGGCGGACGATAGGGGTGTTGGGGTACTGGCGCCGCTGCATGACCTTCCGCAGCGACTCCAATCCACCCGCGAACTTCGCCTCCCACATCTGAATGCGCTCGTCGTCCTTGAGGAAGGGAGCGGACTCAGCGAGGGCGCCGAAGAGGTAGATGTCGGGGTGGTACGTCAGCACGTCGTTGTAGTCCGCATCGGCCGACATGGCGGCGTAGACGGGCTGGTAGACGATGTTGGCGGTGTAGGTCTGGTCAGGCGAGGGGGCGACCTTGAGCGAGCCCCCGCCCCCGATGCCGGGGGTGTAGGCGGCGTACTGCGGCCGGCCGGCGGTGTCGCCCCACTCGTTGAGCTTCTCCTCGATCTGCTGCGAGGTGACGATCTGCAGCGGGCCCACGCCGTCGAGGGCGATGGAGTAGAGGCGGCCGAGCGTGTCGCCCACGGGGTTGACGCCGGCCGTGATGGAGAGGGTCGTGCGCTCGCGCACCCCCTCGAGGTCCCGGTTGATCCGGGCATGCGCGAGGGAGATGAACTCGGGGACCCGCGACGTGAGGTCGTCGCGGTTCAACCAGTTTGCCACAGCGGTCTTCAGGTCGCTGTAGGTCGCAAGCGCCATCTCAGTACCCCTCCGGCGCCACGATCAGCGGCGCCTTCTGTGCCTCCTGTTGGGCCGCGATCTCCTCCCTCGTCTCGAGGGCGGAGCGGATGTGGTCGATGGTGTACTCCATGCGACCGACGTGGCCGATCTCCTCCGACAGGACGGTGTCACACCAGACATCGTACCCAGCGGCCCTTGCCTTGATGCAGAAATCTACATCCTCGCCCACCCACTTGCGATTGACTTTGTCGTACACAGTCTCGAACCACGGGAACTCGAGGGCCTCGAAGACCTCCCGCCGGATCAGGACCATGCCCATCCCGAGCCCGTGGACCTTGACGTACTGGTCACCCGAGAAGGGCTGGCGGGTCGGCTGCAGGAACCGCTGGAACTCGCTCTTGGCCTCGAGGTCGGCGAAGGCCACCGGCTTCGGGATGCCCTTCCGGACGCTGTAGTTGACCCCGACGATGTCCTTGTTCGCCGCCAGCAGCCGGAGGAGGCTCTGCCACGGGAAGCGCATGTCGGAGTCAAGGAAGAAGACGTGGGTGCAGTCCGTCTTGTTCAGCGCGTCCCGGACGAGGTCGTTCCGGGCGCAATGGACGAGGGTCCCTTGGATCATGAAGGTCCGGATGTCCATCATGCCGTCGGCGACGACGCTGGCCCCGAGGCGGGCCATCATCTTCTGGAGGTCGAACGCGAAGCCGGCCTCCATGGTTTCGTGCGTCGGGAGGGCGACGACGACCCGCACGGGCGGCCGCTCCTCCTGCTTGGTGATCGACGGAACGTAGGGTGCCGGCTCGACGGCTTCGGCCGGAACGAGGGACACAGGCTCGATGACAGACATCAAATCCTCCCGGGGCGCGTGCGAAACGCGCGGTTGTCGCGGTCGTTGAGCCACGCCTTGAAGAGCTTCGGATCATCCAGAATGCCCTTCTTCTGGAGATCGGCGTAGACGACCGGCGGAATCGAAGCGACGTGGTGGAAGAGATCGTCTCCCCACCGCGCGCGCTCGTCGAAGTTGTTGTACGAGGCCTTCGCCACCTCGATCAGCGGCTGGACGTCCTGCTCCTCGTTGATGTAGAACTTCCCCTCGGCGGCGTCCCAATGGAACGTCGATTTCACGCCCGTGAACGGGTCGTAGTCGAAGGGCCGACTGTGGCTGCGGTCTCCCATTACCAGATGCTCCAATCGAAGGTGAGGCCGAACCCGTAGCCGAAGTCGGCCACACGCACGTCGTACCCCGCCCACGCACCGACCCCAACGTCGGGCTTTAGGTGGCCCCAGAATGTGGTTCGGGTGGGTGCGAGGTCGACGGCGTGCTTGTAGGCCGCGATGACGCTGTCTTTCGCAGCGATCACGGTGGCGGCGGTGTCGAGTAGCTGGGTAGATCGTGTCAGGAGGCTGTCGGCTCGGGACCAGCCGACCAGCGCGGAGTCCCGCGCGGCCGAGGTGAGGCCGATCATCGAGTCCCGGGCGGCCAGCGCCGGCGCGCAGAGCGTCCAGCAGGCCGGAACGTCCTGAATCGCGCTGTCCAGCGCCGGCAGGGAGGCCTCGAGAGCCCGCACGCGGGTGTTGAGGGCCCCGATCCGGCCCCGGAGGGCCCGATTGGATGCACTCACGCTGTCGAAAGCGACCCGGAAGGCCGTTTTCTGCACGATGAAGTGGACGGCGAGCGACTCCGCCTTGACGGCGCGGTCTTCCGCGACGGCAGCAGCGGCCTCGAAGGCAGCGATTTTCTTGGAGAGGTGGAGGAACCCGACGGAGCCGATCAGGCAGGTCAGGAGGACTCCTGCGAAGAAATCCCGGAGCGAGAACTGCACGGCAGAGCCGCCTTTCGTTGGAGGTGTCAACCTCTAGGCTGTCATTTCGGGGTGAAATGACAGCCCATGGGTTGTCAGGCTCAATCCGCCGCAGCGGTGAGCTTCTTCAGGTGCGCGATGACTTCCGCATTGACCTGACAGGAGGCGAGCAGCGCGTCGATGTAGGCAGACACGTTGCCGGCGCCCGAGGCCAGAGTGGCCGCGCCCCAAGCCGCGTTGGTCTGCGTCTCGGTGCTGGCGATGAGGTTGCCCACCTCTCCGGGGGTGAGTGCCTTGACGACCAGCGTGGTCGCCGTGACGGCAGTCGCCCGGACCCGGGTGTTCGCGGTCATGGCGGCGGCGTACTGCGTGCCGGCCGTGCCCGAGAGGTTGATCGCGTCGTACAGGTTCTGCAGCGTGGCAGCAGCCGAGGCGCCGATGAGGACGTTGCCGTCCACGTTGGTCAGCGTCGTCTGCGTGGTGTAGGTCTTCCCGCCGACCACGACCGTCTGGGTATCGGTGAACACGCCAGAGGCGGTCAGCGTCCCGTAGGCAGCGGTGAGGGTGTAGGCCGGTGCGCTCATGTTTCTCTCCGGGGTTCAACCCCGTGGCCGGCCGGGGCGCAGCGCCCCGGTCAGCCGTTGGTCACCTAAGATCAGGTGGTGGTGAGGTCGAACGCGCCGATGAGGGCGGACTCGTTGTGGACGCGGAGGGTCCACTCGGTCAGGAGCATCCGCTTCTCGGCGTCGCCCGTCTTCGCCAGCTTCACGGTCTTCATCGGCCGCAGGAAGGCGAGGGACAGGAACTTCTTGTCGATGCCGTAGGCATCCCGCTCACGCATCCAGCGGTTCGCCTTGATCTTCAGGATTCCGAAGTTCGAGACGTAGACGTCGGCCGCGACGATCACGGCGCTGGGCTTCGGCGTCGAGATGTCGTAGTTCTTGGTCACGAGACCCGTGAAGGCCGAGACCTTGGCCTTGTTGACCGGACCCGTGTACAGGGTCATGGCGTCGATGTCGGCGCCGGCGGTCCAGCCCTGCTGCACGATGTCGTTCAGGATCGTGCTGGTGAAGGCGCGCAGGTCGCCCGTGGTCGCGTCGGTACGCGCATCCGCCGGGACGCCCGAGGTGTACGCCGGGTCGCCGCCGCCGGTGCCGACGGAGGTGTTGGTCTTCAGCCACGCGCCGAGGGTCGCCATCTGGCGAGCCGTGGTCACGCCACCGGCGTTGCCGCCGAGGTTGGCGAAGATGATGGTCTCCATGTCGCGCCGCAGTTCCTTGCCGCGCTTCGCGACCTGATACGCCTCTTCCGAGGCGCGACCGGCGCGATCCGTCTCCTCGAGGGAGTCGGAGATCAGCACGAGCTTCCGGCTGATCTGGAGGTAGTTGCCCACCCGGACGGTCGGGTCGACCGCGCCGAACGACGTGATGTCATCCGACTCGACGTGTGCATTCGCCGTGGTGGCCGCCGCGAGCGAGTCGGTTTGCCACTCGTGCAGGTGGTTCTTCGCCTTCCCGCGCTTGAGGCTCGACAGGAGGTCGGTGTCGGTCGGGCTGATGGTGAAGATCATGTCCTGCAGGTCTTCACGGATACCCTTCGCCTCGTGGGCGGAGAAGGTATTGGTGATCGAAGCCATTGTAGTGCTCCGGCCCATTCGGGCCGAGTTTGGCGCGGGCTACTTCAGTAGACCACGCGCGAGAATGAGGCTGGCGACGTCTTCTACGTCTCCAGTACGGGTCGCACGCTGCTGCAGGCGCTTCACGCCGCTCGACTTCTTCGAGACCAGCGTGGCGGAACCGGGCTTGGAGGTCTTCACGACCTCGGCGGCCCTTGCGATGGCCTTCGGCTTCGCCTTCTTCAGTTCATCGTAGCGGCGGGCCTTGTCGAGGATGACGATTGCCCGGCTGTCGGTCACGTCGAGGAGGTCCTCGTCGCTGTAGCCATAGGCGCTCTTCGCGTACTCGATGGTGGCGCCCAACTCCTGCTTGAGCACCTTGTCGTCAGTCCATCCGGGCACCGACGTGCGGAGCTTCTCCTGCTCCGCCTTGACCACCTTCGCACGCTCCCTCGAGAGGTGCTCCTGCTGGAGCTTGGTCACATGCTCGCGTTCCGCCTTGAGACCGGCGAGCCGCTCGCGCTGTTGCTCATGCTCCGCCCACTTGATGCTGAACTCGAGAGGGTTCTCCTGACGGAGTTTGTCCCAATCGGGCGCTTCCGGGCTCATGCTCGACAGAGCGGCCTCCAACTGGCCGATCAGGTCGGTGTACTTCGCCCGCTCCCCGGAAACCGCTTGGTACTCGCCGTCGAGGAACTTCTCCTTCTCGGCGATCTTCTGCGACTTCTGGGTCAGATGCTTCTGGAACGAGAAGCTGGCCTTCATCTCGTCGAGGGTGACCTTCACCACCTTGCCATCGACTTTGACCTCGTGGAGGTCTGTCGCAGCGGTCGTTTCGGGTTCCTCGTCGGACTCGTCCTCGTCTTCCTGCTCCTCCGCACTTTCCTCAGACTCCTCCTCGGCCTCCTCGGACTCGTCGCCCTCGGCCTCCTCAGACTCGTCTTCGGTCGGGGTCTCCGCTTCGGACCCCGTCTCCGTCTCGGCATCTGCGTTCTCCTCGTCGTCTCCGCCGAGGCCCAGAATGCCGATCAGGTCTTTCGTTGCCTCACCTTCCGTTCGGCTGATGTCGGACGGTTCGGTGAAGATTTCTCCTTCGGCCATATTACACGCTCCTGTGGTTATCCTGCTAGTGACTTACTTGCCAGCCCGGGGGTTCCGGGACTTGGCGGCCGCAGCGTCGCGGCGCTCCTCCTGCAACTTCTTCGCGGCGAGAATCTTCCCGTCCTGACGAATGGCGTTGAGGTTGAGCAGTACGTCTCCCAGCACCTGCAGCCGGTGCCAGTAGCTCTCCCGCTCGGCGGGGCTGGCATCGCTGCGCTTCCAGAGCGCGGTGTAGGTGTCTTCGGTCTTCTTCACAGCCTTTGCAAAGATCGGGCTCTTCAGGAGACGTTCTGCCTCTTCGCCTTCGGCGATTGCGTCAACGTCCTGCTCTTCGACCTGCGACATGGTCCTGCTCCTTCGGTTAAGGTTAGGCTGCTGCAGCGTTCATCAGCAGTAGCAGCGCGGCCGCGTCATCGTCCGGCGACCATCGGTTGACATACCCTGCGCCCCGCACCACCGCCCCGGGGCCTGCGGCCCGGCCCTTGCCGGTCCAGCGGACGATCTCCGGCGGGGGCTTGACCGCCCGCTCGGGGAAGGGGGCCACCTTCGCCTCGGGGACGAAGACGTCGAAGGTCGGGTTCGGGGCGACCTTGGCCGCCCGCTTCCGCCGCTTCCGGGGCTCCGCTTGGGGCGACTGCTTGGCCGCCCACTCCGCGAGCCGCCGCTGGAGGTCCTGACTGTAGGCCGCGTAGGCGCCCGTCGGAGCCTCCCCCGCCGAAAAGCCGGTGCCGCTCACCGCGTAGCTGTACGGCACCACCCCGTCGGCGCTAGTGACCCCCACCGCACCCGACCCGGCGACCGCATATCTGTACGGTACGGTGCCGTTGCCGATGGTCTGGCCGGCGCCGGTGCCGCTCACCGCGTAACTGTAGGGGACCGTGCCGTTGCCGATGGTCTGGCCGGCGCCGGTGCCGCTCACCGCGTAGCTGTAAGGGACCGTGCCGTTGCCGATGGTCTGGCCGGCGCCGGTGCCGCTCACCGCGTAGCTGTAGGGGACCGTGCCGGCCCCTTCGTTCGCCGAGCCACCCGCCGACTCAAGCGGGCTGGGGCGACTCGCGCCGCTCACGACCCCTGTGTTGCTGAGGTCTTCCCCGCTCCCGCTGTACTCGTTCAGGCCGAACTGGTCGGCGGTGATGGTCTCCAATCCCCAAGAGAACCTATCTGTGCCCCCGGCGAGTTGGATGCCGAACTTCTGCGCCTGCGCCCACGACTGCGCGTCGCTCCAAGCCACGCCGGTCTGCACGACGCCGAGTTGCGCCTCACCATCGAAAGCCGAGAGCCCGTTCCCGGTGTTGCCGAAGATGATCGTGTCCAGCCCACTATAGTCCGTGGAGTTCGTTACGGTCGCGTCATGCACTTTCGCTGCCGACGTATCGAACACCCGGATACGGATCGTCGTGCCACTCCGGGTAATGTCGCACCAGTACCACGTATCTGCGGCCGTGTCGTACCCGCCGAGTCCGAGGTACCCGGTAGGGAATCGACCGTGGAGGGTGGTGCCATCCTCGTCAAACTCAAAGCCAATCCGGTTGGAGGGCCCGCTGGCCGCATCAGCCACGACAAACACCTGAGCGAAGTCGTTCGAGTCGCTCATGCGCTTCAACCACACGCCGAGGCTGAACGCCCCGGTGCCAATCGTCAGCGCGGAGTCCAGCGCCGTACTTAGCTTGTCCGAACCCCCACCGAAGCGATTACTCACCGCATACTCCGGACTACACCGTCGCCGGCAGAGACACCGAGCAGGTCGCGAGGCGGATCAACTCACCGAGGGTGAAGGTCTCGGTGTTGAAGTCCACTTCCGCCGGAATCGCCACGTCGAGCACCCGGGTGGTCCCATCGCTCTTCGTGAAGGAGCCCCACGCGGCCGTGCCGCCGGCATTCGCCGCCGCATCTTCCGCCGCTGCCGAGAGCGCCACAGCGCCCGAGGCCGCCGCCCCGAAGGGGTTGGTGGGCAGGTCGATGTCGGCCAAGAGCGTCTGGGCGCCGAGCGCCGTGTCCGCGTTGGTCGGGATCGTCCCGGTGTAGACCCGGAACTTGGGCGTGGCGCCCAATTCCGTGTTCAGGGTGTCCAACATGCGGTTACGAGCCGCTGCGCTGAAACTCGCCATCTTACTCTCCTCCAGAGGTTTCTACGGTGGCCCCAATCGGCCGGCCGGAGGCCGGATCGCGAGTCAGGGAGATTTTCTTCTTCGTGCCGGTGGTGACTTTCGCCTCCGCCTGCTTGTCGGCGGCGTAGCGGGACGATTCGGCCTGAATCTGGGCCTGCTCGCGCTTCGCAGCGGTCTCGGCGATGAGCTTCTGCTGCTCGAACTCGGCCTTGATGCGCTGCATCTCGATGTCGGCCGCATATTTCGCCTGCAACTCGGCCGACTTCAACTCGAACTCGAGAATCATCTTCTGCTTGTCCAACTCGGCCTGCACCTCGATCTCCCGCGCCCGCAAAGCAAGCTCCTCGCGCTTGATGTCAAGCTCGGCGGTCTTCCCGGCCTGCTCCATCTGCGCCAACTGGAGGTCTGTCTGGCTCTTCATGCCCTGAAGCTCCTTCTGGGCCTCGGCCAGCTTGTCGGCGTCCGTCATCTTGTTGCGCGGGTCCTTCTCAGCCTCCGCCGAGGCCTTGTCGATGGCCGCATCGTCGACCTGCTTCCAGAACTGGTCGTCATCCGGGTAGCCGCCGAGGTGGACGAGCTTGGCGAGCGTGTTCCGGAGGCGCCCGAAGCTGGTCAGCGGGTTCGTCGGGCCCAGCGACTCGAGCGTCGCCTGCTGGGCGGCCAGAATCTCGGTCAGGACGGCCTTCCGCTCCTCGACCATGCCGCTGCCGAGGCCCACGGTGACCTCGAAATCAAGCTCGGTGTCCCAATTCCCCGGATCGACCGGCACATACCCGCCCCGGAGGCGGATGATGCGGGCCCGCTGCTGGTGCCGGCGGGCGATCTTCAGGATCAGCTTGAAGAGCTTGCGCTGGGACTCCGCGAAGATGTAGGCGAGCAACTCGGCCCGCTGGTGGGCGGCCGAAACGGTCGCCGAGACCGCCATCTTGGTCGCCGACTGCAGCGAGTCCGCGTTGAGACCCTGCGCGGCCTTGCTCCGGCCGGTGCGCTGCTCCGCGTTTTCGTCCTCGTACTGCACCATGACCATCGCATCGGCCCCGACGAAGCGGTGCTCCTGCGTCCGGACGGCGTTGGCGACCCGCTCGCGGATCAGCCCGCCCACCTCGGTGTTCAGGACGTCGTCGATCTCCACCGCGCCGTCCAGAATGACGGTCCGGGGGTTGAGCGTGAGGGCCAGCGAGTCCAGCATGCCGCGCCGGATCGCGCTCTTGACCTTCTGGGTGTCCATGAGCAGGTCCGCCCACGACTGCCCGAAGATGGTGTGCGGCTCGGGGAGCGGCACGAAGCACGCGAACGGCCGCTCGTCGGCCGGCTCGATGTGCAGGACCTTGAAGTTGTCGCCGACGGTGCAGACCTTGTAGAGATCGGCCCGCCCGTTGCCCTCGAGGTCGAGGTAGACCCACAACTCGGAGTACAGGACGGGCCGGAGCGCGAACTGCACGACCCCATCGTCGCCCACGCCGTCGTCGGCCGGGTTCCGGGCCTGCTCGACGGTCGAGTCCATCGAGCTTTCGCCGATGGCGTCCTCGATCTGCTCCTGCGTGTAGCCCATCTTGATGACGTCGGAGACCATTTTCTCGGTGCAATGACCGAAAATGAGCGCGTCGTCCTCGTTCCGGGCCGTCGCGTTGACGATGATCTCCTCCGGGGGCACGGCCTCGACCCGAATCCGGCCGTCAGGCTCCACCCGGGTCACCGTGGCGTTGTAGAGAGGCTCCTCGGCGGTTCCGTTCTCATTCTCAGTCACGTCGGAGAGCGAAACCTGCGGATCGTCGGCCAAGCCGACGATGTCCTCGGCCGAGAGGCCGGTATGCTTGAGGGAGGAAACGTGCGGCGTCTCGTCCCACCAGACCTTCGCGCACCCGAACCCCTCGCGGAGGCCGTTCAGGAGCCGGTCGTGGGTGACGCGGAAGCCGTTGTTGTCGTTGAAATACACCAGATTCGCGAAGGCGGTCTGCTCCTCGGCCTTCGCCTCGTCCTCAGCGGACCGGGGGCGGGCCTCGAGGGCTCGCTCGGAGCCGCAGAAGGTGCGAAGCAGGCCCGGGAGCATCGCCTGAATGCCGTCCCGGACGTCGGTGCTCACAACCTTCGAGCGGCCCTCCTCCTCGTTGCCGAAGGGGCGCCCGTTGTAGTAGTCGATGGCATCCACCCGCTTCGGGTTGATGTCCTCCTCGATGAACGCGCGCGCGTCCTGCGCCAACTGCGAGACGATGGACTGAATGTCGTCCGCCGAGGGCTTCTCGGGCTCCTGCTCGGTCATGCCTGATCCTCCGTAGGGTGAGACCTACCTCGCTCTGCGCCCAAACTTACGCCAGACTGACGGCCCGCACTATTGACTACCATGTTACCGACGGCGGCGACAGCGACGAGTCGTTCAGCAACCGATAGGTGCGGATGTCCTCGATCCAATTCGTGAACTGGACCTCCAGCACTTCAACGCCGTACAAACGAGTCCGCTCGTTCAGCGTGCGCGTTGTCTCGGCGAGCCAGTTCCTGCGCTTCTTGACGGTCTCGAACCGCTCGGCCGGGGCCTCGAAGAGGGCCTCCGCCATGTGGGCCGCGATCTCCTCCGCCGTGGTCTCTTGGTACGATCCGACGTCGATCATTGCCTTCCGGGCGTCGAAGACCTTCACACGGGCGCTGGTGCTGAAGGCCAGCCTCTTTCCGCACCAGATCACGTTGAGCATGGGGCTGGTGACCCGCTCCTCGGCGACCGAGAGGCCCCGGACGTCCTGAAAGTACGGGACGACCGGCCAGATTCCGGGCCCGACGTTCCGGCCGGGCTTCGAGAGGGTCGTGTAGAAGCCCTGCTCCCACGGCTCGATCACCCGGAAGGGCCAGAGGTCCTTGATGAAGTCGAGGAGCCGCGTGAAAATCTCTCCCATCAGACGATCCCCTTGATGTTGCGCCGGATGGCGCCTCGCCGGGGGCCGGCGGCCCGCCCGTGGAGCCCCACGCCCGCGTCGCCGGCGAAGGTCAGCATGAAGGCGTCCGCCACGTCAGGCGAGAGGCCGTGCGTGCGCTGGCGGACCTTCTTCTTCGACTCGAGGGCCAGCTTGCCGGCGCTCGAGAACTCGTAGCTCGGGGCGCACAACTCGTCGATCAGGTCCTTGTTCGCCGGAATCTTGCAGTCCCGGCGCTGGAACCACTCCTTGCCCTTGTTCCACAACTCCGATTTCAGGTTCGCGAACTGGCCGCTCATGCTGGCGCTCTCGGAGACGTTGATTCCTCTGGCCGGGAGCCCCAACTCGCGGAGCCGATCCGCGACGCCCGCGCCAATGCCGATGACGTCGACGTTGATCTCCGTTGGCCGCTGGGCGAGCGGGAGCCCGTTGTACAGGTGCGCGATGCGCCCCGTGACCGCCATCGTATCGAGCCCGCCCCAGACGTGGATGCCGTCCTCCTCGACGATGTTGCCGACCCGCATGACCAAGGCACTCTTGTCCCGGCCGAAGCGGGCGCAGTCGACGCCCCATGCCCGGATCGGAACCGGGACCATCTGGACGTCGCGGGTCGTCGCCGCCTCCACGAGGTTTCGGCCGATGAAGGCCTCGTCGTCCTGCAGCGGGAACTGGCCGAGCACGCGGACGCGGAAGGCGTTCGAGTCCTCGCCGTACTTCTCCGCCATCTCCTGAATCCATGTGGGAGAGACGCGCGGGGAGTACCGGCAATCGAGGTGCAGCCTGACCCACCGCTTCGCCAGCTTGGGGTTCTGGTGCATCTCGTAGAACTCGCCCGAGGTCCGGACCGGGTTCCCGGTCACGAACATGAGGGCGTGGTAGAAGCTCATAGAGCCGGAGGCGCCTTCGTAAACCGGGTCAGGCACGCCCGAGCCCTCGTCGACGATCAGCAGGACGTGGTCGGAGTGAATGCCGGCCAGCGACTCGGTGTTCTCCTTGCTCGAGGTCTGGAACGCGATGTAGCTCTGGTTCGGCCGGGCGGTGAGGGTAATCCGCTCCGCCGTGACCGTGAATAGCTGCTGCACCGGCTCCGGGAGCTTGGTCATCCACGCCTTGACCTCGGAGGCCAGAGCGTTGAACAACTGCTTCTCGGTGGCCGAGGTGCAGACGACGCGCTGCGGGTAGAACATGCAGGCGTGGTGGATGATGATGATCGCCAGCCCGGTCGTCTTGCCGACGCCGTGGCCGGAGACCGCCGTGACCTGCCGGATCAACTCCGAGAGGGCGGTCGGGTCTGGCACGCTCCCGTCGGCCGGGACCACGTCGCGAAGGTCCCGCAGGAGCTTCTCGTAGGTCCGGATCAGGTCGCCCTGCCCGTGGCTCTTCGACGGGTCGGTCGACTCGTCGGGGATGAAGTCGAGGACCTCGCGGGCGAAGTCGATGACGTTGTACTTGTACCGCTCAACCCACTCCTCGAACGGGTTCCCGTCTACGGCTGGGCTGGGGTGTCGCTGGTCTTCTGCAAGCTGCTGCACTCGGGACTCCCGGGTTCGGGTTGGTCGGCGGCCGGCTTCGGCGGGAAGGCGGCGGCGTAGCGCCGTGCCCACTCTTCCTCGGAGACGTCCTTCGGTCGGTGAAAAATGCCCTTGGTGCCCATCGTCGGGTATTCTCCTTCTGGTTATCCGGCCAAAGTTCCGGCCAACATGCAGAAAAAAATCGGGGCAAGCCCTTTCCCGGCATGTGGTTAGAAAACGGCCAAGGATCGCGCTCGATACCACCCTAGCCAAAGGCCCGGCTTCGAGGGGCCCCAGACGGGGGGGGGTCGATCAGCCCCCTGCAAGGTACGTGCCACAGCCTAAGTGCAGGCGGGGCAACGACTTAGCTGCTCACGTTCCAATGTGAACAGCACTTAACATAATACATCTTATACGCCATTGACTCGCTAACTCATTGAGTAGCATGGGGTTAGCGATGTGTGTCACTTCGACACATGGCCCGATGTCGTGACGCTGTCGCTGAGTTGGGCGTGTCGAAGTGACACACATAGGATCGCGCGCGCGGGCGCACGATCCTCGGTCTCTCTCGTTCCTCGGTCTACTCAGCCGTTGAGTATGAACGGGAGAGCCAGCACCACGACCAGCGCCACGGCGGCGGCGGCGACCGGCGCCTGCGCGGCGAAGCCGGCGAGCACGATCACCGCGACCATGCCGGCCATGACCCGGCCGGGCACGACCTTGCCCTCTTCATTCTTGAACGGGTTCCGCATCTGTCTCCTCCTCCTGTTCGGCCGGCGCGGCGAGCGCGAGCGGCTCGGTGATCTCCTCGAGTGCGGACACTACCGCCTCGGGGATGACGCGGCCCGGCAGGACGCCGCTCCGCTTGGACACGGCGAGCAGGTGCAGGGACTGCACGTTCAACTCACCGCTAACTGCCACGTTCTTCTTCTCGCTCCACGTCTCGCTGTCATCGGCTCGAGCGAGGTGCAGCCGCATGTCGGCGCGCAGCTTCAGCAGCCCAGCCATGCGTGGGTCCTGCTCGGCCTCCGCATCGGTCAACGCGATCTCGACATGGGCTCGAGCGCCAGCCTTGCGAGCGGCGGCGAGGTGCGGCCTGTTCTCATCGAGGTAGAGGAACTCGGAGACGGCGGACTGACTGACGCCATGCTTATCGGCGATGGCGCGGTAGAGCATGCCGGCCGCCACGTCCTCGAGGATGACATCTAAGCCAATCTCCCGGAGCTTGGCGATGTGGCGTGCCTTCTTGATTGGACTGCCAGCCATGCGGCCTCCTCGTTGGTGTGAGGTGGCAATCTACCAACCTACCAACTCCCCTCACCATTGACGGCGAAGTTATCTGGTGATGGGATCGACACGGGAGCACGACCTGTCGATCCACGGCCGTTGCCTGTTTCCTTCCACCGGAAACACCCACCGGACGGGCAACACCCGGCCTCGGTGCCTGACACGTCTGACATGACTGACGCCTGTTTCAGACTTCTCCCTGTATGCTCTGTCCCTACCTCCATTTCAATAACTCCTCCACTTTCTGGAAAAAGCGTCAGAAGTGTCAGGCTAGTAAGCTAACCTAGTATCCTGTATGGGGTTAGGTGGATGACACATTGTCGAAAAACAATGTGTCAGGCTGACGCTTGATGTGTCATTTTCGCCCCCAGCGGGCCCGTTCCTTGTGAAAAATGGTGCAAGCGCACGTTCCAAGCTGGATCATCGGTGACTCTTGCGTCAACCCACCCCGGGCGCTACTCTTCAGTCACAACCACGGCGCACAGCGCCCCAACGAAAGGCACGACATGCTCAACCCCATCGCGATCGTCCGCGAGACGCACAAGATCGACATCGAGTCGAGCGACTACGTCATCCGCTTCGCCTCCCGCGCCGGGCGCAAGGGCGCCAAGAACCTGCCGCTGACCTTCGCCAAGGCCGCGTGGGCCAAGGTCGAGGACTTCGAGCATGGCGTGCCGGATCGCTGGACGCCGGTCACCACACTCGCCGGCAACATCATCGAGGTCCGGCGCGCCGACTGCGGCGCCGGGTGCCGGTGCGCCCTCGAGTGGCGCCCCGCCTGACGCAGCGGCTGCTGGCCGAGGGCCGGGACGGCAACTGAGGCACCCGCACCGTAGCAGGGGCGCACACACCACGGCGCCCATCGAACGGAAGTCCTTGTAAATCAACGATGTAGCTGTGGCACGCAGGTTGCATTATGGCAGGGCACACCGGGCCGAGGGCCCACCACCCAATCTCGAGGACACGACCATGAAGACCATCGGACACTATGCCAGCGGCTCCCGCGCCCTCGTGGCGCCCTTCCTTCTCTACCTCCGCGAGCAGCCGGAGGTGAGGTCGGTCCAGACCTTCACCGTCAAGAGCCTGTCGGGCCGGGCCGTCATGGTCCGCGTGGCGGTCTCCTTCCACCCGCAGCACCCGACCGCCCTGCAGAGCGCCAAGGTGCTCCAGCGCGCCGTCCGCGACCTCCGGCTCGCCAACGCCGAGCGCAGCGTCATCGAGCAGGTGGACCGCCTGTACGAGGAGGCGCTGGACTTGGTCGGCCCCGTCAGCACCGAGGCGCAGCAGGGTGCCGTGCTCCGCGCGCTGCAGGCCTGCGCCGACCGCAACCTCACCCCGGTCTCGCTCACCTTGGACGGCGAGTTCGCGAAGCTCGCCGACTACGTTCTCACCCCCGTGGAGGTCTGACCAGAGATCGGATGCGAGCCCCTCGGGGCCCGCTGAGGCACCAGCAGGAAGGGGGGTTGACACTCCCGTCACCCCCCACCAGATTAGGATCACCAACGGCGCACAGCGCCCCAACGAACGGAGCACCACATGACGACCATCGAGACCGCGCTGGACCGGATCAAGAAGCTGCTCGCGCACAGCGAGAGCGCCCGAGGGCTGGGCAGCGTGGCGGAGGCCGAGGCCTTCGCCGCCAAGGCCGCCGACATAGCCCTGCAGCACAAGCTGTCGCTGGACGCCATCGAGTTCGCGGACGAGGCGGCGGCGGACCCCATCGACAAGGAGCTTGTCAACACCGCCGAGTTGAAGGGCGACAAGCGCACGCGCAACCGCTCGGCGTGGCAGCAGGAGTTGCTCGCCGTGCTGGCGCGCAACAACTCGTGCCGCATCGTGGTCATGACCGGGAGCAAGACCTGCTACCTGATCGGCTCGGGCGCGGACCGGGAGATCGTGAAGTACCTCTACGCCGTGCTGGCCCGCGAGGGCGAGCGCCTCTCTCGTGGCTGGTCGAAGCGCGACTTCCTCCTCGGCTTCGTCCGGGGCGTGAGCGAGAAGCTCTACGCGCAGCGGAAGAGCACGCTGGCCGAGGCCGGCAGCACCGCGCTGGTCCGGGTCGAGCAGCACGACAAGGCGGTCGAGCGGTGGATGTACGAGAGCCTCAACCTCCGCGCCTCCGCCGGGCTGGGCAACGCGCGGGACGGCGCCAGCTACGGCGCCGGCAAGCGGGCCGGGCTCAACGCGAACACCAACAGCGGGCTCGGCGGTGGCACCACCGACCGCGCCTCGAGCATGCGCCTCACGGCGTAGCGCGCAGCACCGGGGGCGGCACCCTGCCGCCCTCACACCTCTTGCTCCAAGGAGCAGACCATGTCGTGCCTGACGAAGACCATGATCGAACGCGGCGCCACCATCACCGAGGTGCGGGCCGTGCTCAACGCGGACGCGCTCCTCAACAGCGAGCGCCCCGCCAGCGACCTCGCGCTCGACCGGGCGCAGGAGACCATCGACCGGGCGGCGGTGAAGTGGCTCGGCTTCAACGAGCACGAGGAGGCCGCGTGAGACTCTTCCTCGTCTTCCGAGAGGGCGTCTACCGCCACTCCCTCGTCTCGGTCTCCCGGGCGGAGGCGGACGCCCACCACAACGCCAAGGCCGCGCTCGAGGGGGAGCATGACGGCTACCACAGCTTCTGCATCTACCGGGTGGACACCAACAAGGCGCTCACCTACCTCCGGCAGGACCAGTACACCCCGTACAATGACGACCGGGCCAAGCTGGTCGGCACCTACGAGCAGGTGCGCTTCGCCTCGAAGCCGGCGCGCGTTGTGTACCGGGAGGCGAAATGACGCGCCC
>JBGAKK010000037.1:0-45286 GCA_044224425.1 Phycisphaerales bacterium | reverse complement strand
TCGAAGTCGGAGCGGCATTCTGAGGCGACGGAGCAAGGCCAATCGTGAGGGCGGCGGCGGCGATGACGGTGGCAATGAGCATGGGACCTCCGACCGAAAGACGACGCGCTGCCGGCCGATGCGACAGGAAAATCGAAAGCAGCGCCTCTCTCCCAGGCGAAGCCTGGGGGAGATGTCGGCGCAGCCGACAGAGGGGGCGGTGCCGGACGAGCCGTCGCTCCGATCCCCCCCCCGCAGCCGCGCCCTTAGCTCCCCGCCTCCACCCGCATGAAGAGGGCGCACTTCTCGACCTTGGTTCCCGGGGCGAGCTTGCCCCAGGCGAGCAGCGTCCGGAGGTCGCCCTTCCGCGGGTCGCAGGTGACGCCGTAGCAGCGCCAGAACTCCTCGACCTTGCCGGGCATGACCGGCCAGAGGCAGAGTGAGGCGATGCGCAAGGCCTCGGCGCACTGATAGAGGATCGCCGCCAGCTCCTTGCCGTTGGCGGGGTCCTTGGCCAGCTTGAAGGGCTGCGTGTCGTTGACGAAGAGGTCGACCGCCCGCACGATCGCCATGGCGTTGGTGGCCGCGTCGTGGAGGCGGAACTCCTCGTAGGCGTCGAGCGACTTCACCGTGGCGTCGGTGGTGATGGCCCGCCAGTCGCGGCCGGCGACGCTGCGCACCTCGTCGGCCGGCAGGGAGCCCTCGAAGTACTTGCCGATCATGGCGCTCACCCGGCTCGCGCAGTTGGCGAAGGTGTTGACCAGGTCGGCGGTGTAGATCTCGTGGAAGTGCTTGGCGCTGAAGTCGGCGTCGGTCGCCTCAAGCGGCCCTTGCGTGACCATGTACCAGCGCCACGCGTCGAGCGAGTACTTGGCGTGGTAGGCCTCTATGGTCGGCAAGTCGATGAAGTTGCCGAGCGACTTCGACATCTTCTGGCCTTCCGAGATCCAGAAGCTGTGGGCGTAGATGCACGTGGGCAGCTCCCACTCGAGGGCCATGAGCATCGCCGGCCAGATCACGGCGTGGAACCAGAGGATCTCCTTGCCGATCACGTGGTAGGTCGCCGGCCAGTACTTGGCCCGCGGGCCGCTCGTCCCGTCGGCCCGGCCGAGGGCCGTCGCGTAGTTGAGGAGGGCGTCGATCCAGACGTAGATCACGTGGCCCGGGGCGTCGGGCATGGGGATGCCCCAGGTGAAGTTCGTGCGGGTGACCGGCACGTCCTGCAGGCCTTCGCGCAAGCGGCCGATCACCTCGTTCCGCCGGCCTTCGGGGCGCACGAAGCCGGGATTCGCTGCGAAGAGCTCCTCCAGCCGCTTCTGGAAGGCGCTGAGCTTGAAGTAGTAGTTCTCCTCGGTGGCCCGCACCAGCGGCTTGCCGGAGATCGGGCTCTTGTAGCCGAGCTCCTTGGCCTTCGTCTCGGTGTGGTACTCCTCCTGGCCCTCGTCGTACCAGCCCTCGAACTTGCCGAGGTAGATGTGCCCGGTGTCGAGGAGCCGCTTGACGATGGCCTGCACCTGCCGCACGTGGTCGGGGTCGGTGGTGCGGATGAAGTGGTCGTTGGTGAGGCCGAAGAGGCCGAGCACGCGGCGGAACTCGGCGGAGTTCTCGTCGGCGAGCTGTTGGGGCGTGATGCCTCGGGCCGCCGCCGACTTCTCGACCTTGACCCCGTGCTCGTCGGTGCCGGTGAGGAAGAAGACGTCGCGGCCGGCGAATCGCATGGCCCGCGCCCACACGTCGCAAAGGGTCGTGGTGTACGCATGCCCAATGTGGGGCTTGTCGTTCACGTAGTAGATGGGCGTGGTGATGTAGGCGGTCGTACTCATGGCAAGCCGCGGATTCTACGGGGAAAGGCGCGTCGGTACGGGCTGGCGGACGGTGGCGCACCCCGGCCCGCACCGCCCGCTACACTCCCGGCCATGGTGCGTCCACGCGGACTTTTGCTCGTCATGAGCGGCCCGAGCGGGGTCGGGAAGACCTCGATCGTGCATGAGCTGCTGCGCCGCTTCGATGCGGCGTTCAGCGTCTCGGCCACCACGCGGGCCAGGACGCCCAACGAGCGCGAGGGCGTCGACTACTTCTTCATCTCCCGCGAGGAGTTCCAACGCTGGATCGACGAGGGCCGCTTCCTCGAGTACGCCCAGGTGTTTGGTCGCAACTGGTACGGCACGCCGCGCGGGCCGGTCGAGAAGCAGCTCGAGGCGGGCAAGGTGGTGGTCCTCGACGTCGACGTCCAAGGCGCCGCCAACGTGAAGAAGGCCATGCCCGAGGCCTACGGGATCTTCATCCTGCCGCCCTCCGAGGCCGAGCTCGAGCGGCGGCTCAGGGGCCGCGGCCGCGACGACGAGGCGGCGATCGAGGCCCGCTTCGCCGAGGCCAAGAAGGAGATCGCCTTCGCCAAGTCGAGCGGGGTCTACGACGCCTTCGTCACCAACGACGACTTGGTCCGGGCCATCGACGAGGTGACCTCGCTGGTCCGCGGGCGGCTCGAGGGCGCGGTCCGCTGACGGCCGGTGGGAGCTAACGCAGGGCTGTGCTGAATCTCCCGCCCCGAAACCCCGGTACCATCCCGCCCATGCTCCGACTCGCCAACGTGGTCAAGACCTTCGGGAGCGTGCGGGCCGTCGACGGCGTGTCGCTTGAGGTGCGGCGCGGCGAGGTGTTTGGCTTGCTCGGCCCCAACGGTGCGGGGAAGAGCACCACCATCGCCATGGCCATGGGGCTGATCCGGCCCGACGCGGGCTCGATCGAGCTCGAGGGACTCGGCTCGCCAGGCGATCCCGCCGTGCGCCGGCACCTCGGCCTCGCTCCCCAGACGATCGCCCTCTACGACGACCTCACAGGCGAGGAGAACCTCCGCTTCTTCGCCGAGCTCTATGGATTGCCGGACGCCAAGCGGCGCTGCGAGGAGGTGCTCGACATGGTCGGCCTCCTGCCCCGCGGCAAGGACCGCGTGCAGGGCTATTCGGGCGGCATGCAGCGGCGGCTGAACCTGGCCGTGGCCCTGCTGCACGAGCCGGCCCTCCTCATGTTGGACGAACCGACAGCGGGGGTCGATCCGCAGAGCCGGAACAACATCCTCGAGCTGGTGAAGAGCCTCGCCGGGCGCGGCCACACCATCATCTACACGACCCACTACATGGAGGAGGCCCAGCGGCTCTGCGACCGCGTGGGCATCGTCGACCACGGCAAGCTTCTCGACATCGGCACGGTGAGCGAGCTCATCGGCCGCCATGGCGGCAATCCGACGGTGGTCATCGAGCGCGACGACGCCGAGGAGGAGCGGCACGTCACCGACCAACCGCTGCAGGAGCTCGGGGCCGCCCTCGGCCGCAGCGACGTGCGCGGCGTGCGCGTCGAACGGGCCGACCTCGAGTCGGTCTTCCTCGCCCTCACCGGCCGGAGGCTCCGGGACTGATGCGTGCCATCCTCGCCATCGCCATCAAGGACCTGAAGCTCCTCTTGCGGGACAAGACGGATGCCTTCTTCACCTTCCTCTTCCCCCTATTCCTAGCCTTCTTCTTCGGGTCGATGTTTGGCGGGAGCGGGAGCGGACTTCGAGTCGTCGGTCGACAACATGTTTGCCGGCGGCGGCATCGAGATCGAGGCGGTCGTCGACCCCTCGCGACGGGCGGAGAGCGGCCTCCTCACCGGCAAGCTGAACGAGCTCGCGTTCCGTCAGATGGCCAAGTCCTTCGGCGATCCCGCCCGCATGTCGCGGATGATGGGAAGCGCCCGCCATTCGGTGGCCGAGGCCAAGGACATCTCGCCGGCCAACAAGCTCCTCTTCAACCTCTTCTTCGAGAGCGCCGAGAAACTCACCACCGGCGTGTCGGGCGCGGACAAGTCGGACGGGTCGACCGGCGCGAGCGGCTCCTCGAGCCCGCTCGGCGGCTTCATGCCCGCCCACGTCACCATCACCGAGCTGCCGAGTCGCGACTCGAACGGGCCGCGGAGCGCCTACGCCATCTCCTTTCCGCAAGGTGTGGCCTGGGAAATCCGCGCGTTCGCCCGCGAGCTGAGCCCGCGAGGACTCCACGCCCGCCGCGACCTTCTCATCGGCAAGGGGCTTGGCTGTTTCCTCGCCAGCCTCGCGGTGATCGTCCTCCTCACCCTCTTCAGCCGCATCATCCTCGGCGTGACGGTCAGCGAGCCGCTCCGCTTCGGTGTGGTCACCATCGCGGTGTCCTTCGCCTTCAGCGGGTTGATGATGCTCCTCGCCGGCCTTTGCCAGGCCGAAGGCGCAGCCCAGGGCGCCGGTCGGGCCGTGGTCCTCATCCTGGCCATGATCGGCGGCGGCACCATCCCGCTCTTCTTCATGCCCAAGTTCATGGCCACGGTGAGCTCGATCTCGCCTTCGGGCCATCTTCGCCGTCGAAGGGGCCCTCTGGCGAGGCTTCAGTTGGGGCGAGCTGCTGGCGCCGATCGGTGTCCTCGTCGGCTGCGGCGTGGTCGGATTCGCGGTGGGGGCGATGTCCTTCAACCGGGCGTCGGCGCGGTGAAGAAGGCCTCGACGGAAGCCAGCAGGTCGCGGAAGACCTCGTCCTGTCCGGAGGAGCGTCGACCGCCCGGTAGCGGTCGGGGAACTCGCGGACCTGCCGGAGGTAGCCCTCGCGGACCTTGCGTAACTGGCCCCGGCGCGCTCGATGCGGTCGAGGAGCGGCGAGAGGCGCGACGCCGCGACGCGCTCGTCGACGTCGAAGATGACGGTCAGGTCGGGCCAGCGGTTGCCGGTCGCCACCTTGCCGACGGCGAGGATTTCCTCGACCGGCAGACCGCCCGCGGTGCCTGGTGGCGAGCGAGCGGTCGGTCGGCGAGTTCGCCGCGGGAGAGGGCAGGGACGATGCGCTCCTCGAAGAGCTGGGCCCGGCTGGCCATGTAGAGGAGCATCTCGCAGCGCATGGCCATCGAGTCGTTGGCCGGGTCGAGCAGCACCTTGCGGATGTGCTCGCCGATCGAGGTGCCGCCCGGCTCGCGGACTTCGGTGACCACCAGGCCGCGAGCCTGGCGGTCGGCGAAGCGGCGAACCGCAGTTCTCTTGCCGCTGCCGTCGGGGCCGTCGAAGACGAGGAACCGCCCGCGGAGCGAATCCGGGAACGGAGTCGGCGAGGCGAGTTCGACCGGCGCGGCCTTGAGGCGGCGGGCATCGAGCGGCTGAGTGTCGCCGGGGGCGGGAATCCTCGCAACCGCACCCGCAGCGGGGCGGTCCTTATGATCTTCGCATGCGCATCGATGTCCGCGACGCCGAGGGCAAGCGGCTGGGCCGGGTGGAGGTCGACCCGGCGCAGCGGCCAAGCCTCGTGCGGCTGACGCTCGATGCGAAGGCAGGGCCTGACGCGAAGGGGGCTCCGGGTCTGTCCGCCCCGCCCGCCACGGGCCCTGCCGAGCCCCATGAGCATTTCCTCAACTGGGACGAAGCCCTCGACGACGCCGGGCAGTTGCGGCGCTGCGTGGTCTGCGGCTGCTCGAGCCTCTACCGCCCAAGGTCTTGCCGCAGGTGACGCCTTTCGTCGTCGTCCTCGCCTTCGCCGCGCCGCGGATCGCAACCCCGTGGTGCTGCCGGCGCTCGTGGTCCTTCTCGTGGTCGACGTGGGCACGCTCGGTTTGGCCGGCACGCGCCTCGTCTGCTACCGCTGCCGGAGCGTCTATTCGCGCTGCGCGATCGCCCGCTACCACCGCCGCTGGGACCGCAGCGCGAGGCGATGCCGCCGCCGATGCCGGCAGCGATTCAGAAACAACTCGCCGTGCCGTCGTGGAGCTGATCCTCAGCGCGGGTGGACACCTTCGGTGGTCGCCGAGAGCCGCTGCTCATCGTCGGCTTTTCAACGAGCCGACGCCAGATCGAGCTGACCTCCGCGTCCTACTTCGGCCCGCCCGAGCGGCCCAACGCGGAAGGCGAAAGAGCGTGCGCACGCCGCGGTGGGTGACGCCCGCATCCGCGAGTCGTGGACGGCGCGGTTTGGGCCGGAGCGGCTGGCCACGATCATCCATCCTGGGGCGTGGATCTCGCCGAGCGCGACGATCGCCCCCGGCACCTACCTCGGCGCCGTCGTGGCGGTCAACGCTACGGCGTCGATCGGCATGGCCACCATCATCAACACCGGCGCCGTCGTCGAGCACGGGGCCAAGGTCGGCGGCAGCGTGCACATCGCCCCGCGGGCCAGCTGGCCGGATTGGCCGAGGTCGGCGACCGCGCCCTCATCGGCGCGGGCGCCGTGGTCCTCCCCTTCGTCAAGGTCGGCGCTGACGCCATCGTCCGGGGCGGGAGCGGTGGTCCACCGCGATGTGGGGCCCGCGACCACCGTGGCCGGCACACCGGCGCGGGCCCTATCGCGGGCGTGAGGCCGCGGAGGGGTTGGGGGAGGTCGGGAGCCGCGGTAGCTTTAGATAGCCGCATCGGAGTCAGATTGCCGCAGAGACGCAGAGTGCGCAGAGTCCTCGCAGAGGAAGGCGGGGATGCAGGGTGGCCGTCCGCGCGGACCGCGCCTCTCGAGACGTCCGGACGTCGTTCACAGATAGCCGCGGAGGCGCGGAGGGCGCGGAGCCGTCGCGGAGCAGAGAAGAATGGGGCTTCGGGTCAGGCCTCAGCGGACGTCCGGACGTCGGCAACGGTTCGCCCGCGCGGACGGCCACCCTGTCTTCTTGCCTTCCTCCGCGACGGCTCCGCGCCCTCTGCGCCTCCGCGGCAATCTTCCGTATTCGCTCGGAAGAAGCTAACAGCCAACCCGCGCGGACGGCCACCCTGGATCGGTCTTCCTCTGCGAGGGCTCTGCGCACTCTGCGTCTCTGCGGCTATCTGAAGCTACCGCGGCTCCCGACCTCCCCAACCCCTCCGCGACCTCACATCGCGAAGGCCATGATCACCGACCCGAACTTGAGGACGATCAGGGTCAGCATGGCCGCCCCGATGATGATGCCCGACTCGCGCATGGAGAGGCGGAAGGTGGGGATCATGAGGGCCCACATCACGCCGAGGGGGACGAGCGAGTCGTAGAACGGCTTCGCTGCGGTGATCGCCTCGGGCATCGGCAGCATGCGGGCCAGGATGGCGAGGGCGACGACGGCCAGCATGCGGGCCCCGAGCACGCGCAGGTCGCCGAGCGGGCGGCGTTCGAGGAGGTGCAGGAAGTACGCACCCGAGAGGAGGCAGCCGGCCCCGAGCGGGATGAGGACGAAGGCCCGCAGGATGACCACGAGCTTGTCGAAGAAGGACGTCTCGACGGGCGGCGAGTGGGCGGCGTTGGCGAGGTCGACGACCTGCATCACGCCGGTCTGGCCCGCGATGCACGCGGCGGCGAAGACCGCGGCGGCGATGCCGGCAATGGCGAGCGGCCACTCGACACGGGTCGAGCGGACCAAGGGGCGGAGATCCGGCGTGGGTGCCGGGGTGGGGGCCGCTGCGGCGGGCTTCGGCGTCGCCGGACGCGGGGCGGGCGTCGGGGCCACGGGCTCGTCGTTGTCGTCGTCGTTGACGACCTCGATGTAGAGCGGTTCGGTGGGGACGGGGCTGAGGGGGCGTTCCGGTTCGGGTGCCGGCGCGGGGGCCGGACTGGGGCTCGCTCCCCCCGAGGCGGGTGCTGGCTCCGGCGGCTGCGGGGCGGGCGCGTCGGGCTTCACGGCGTCGTTCTTGTCATCGATCGTCACGCGACCCTCCCGGTTGTTCGCGCTGGCTTCTTGGGATTCAACGCGCGGGGCGTTCTGCTCGCCAGTCGCTCGCCGATGGAAGCGTATCGCCTTCCCGGCGATCGGGTGCCGCCGGTCGGCCGCTCGCCACTACCATGGCCGCCCCTCGTGACCGCTCCGCCCCACGTGGCGGATCGTGGGGGGGGCGTCGTCACTGACGCTGTTGCGGGGGAATCGCTGGGGGGGCCGGTGCTGGGAACAGACCGGTGGCCTGTCGTGCTATCCCGCTCGCGACCCTTGGAGTAGGTCCATGCGCGTACCTCTCGGATCGATCACCGCCAATCTTGCCGCGGTGCTGCTCGCCGCGCCCGCAGCCTTGGCCAGCGACGGCCAAGCCGAGGCACCGGCCGAGGTCAGCCCGCCGGACCGGATCCTCCTCAAGAACGGGGACGTCCTGAGCGGGACCATCCGTTCGACGACCGACGGCAACGTCGTCCTCGACCACCCCCAGCTCGGCGTGGTCACCATCCCCGCCGAGAAGGTGGTGCGGTTCGGCTCCGCCGAGAAGGTCGGGATCGCCATGCCCGTCGACCAGGTGGCGGCGGAGGAGAAGAAGAAGGACGAGGAGGCCGCCGCCAAGGCCGCCAAGCAGGCCTGGCAGGTGTTCCTCTCGCTCGCCTTCGCCGGGGCCTGGAACACCGACGACGAGTTGTCGGTCCGGGCCGGCTTCGGGGCCCGCAAGGAGACCGACAGCTCGCGCTTCAACTTCAACCTCGAGTATTACCTTCGCACCCTCAACAGCGCGACGACCGACAACAACCTTCTCCTTCAAGCCTTGCAGGAGTGGTTCTTCCAAGGGGCGCCGTGGCTCCTGTTCGCCCAAGGGACCTATCAATACGATCAGTCGGAGTCGTGGGAACACCGCTTCAGCGTGTACGGCGGACCAGGCTACAAGCTGATCGACAGCGACACCATGAGGCTCACGCTCCGCCTCGGTGCCGGTGCCACCTACGAGATCGGGACCGAGGATTGGAGCCCGCAGGTCCTCCTCGCCGAGGACTTCAACTGGCAGATCACGAAGCGGCAGCGGCTGACGGTCGACTCCAGCATCGCCCCCAACGTCACCGACCCGGTCGATTTCCTGCTCACCGTCCAGGCCGAGTACGCCTTGGCGGTGGACGACACCAAGAAGGGCCTCGCCCTCACCATGGGCGTGCGCGACATCTACGACAACCGCCCGGCCGGCGACTCGTCGGGCAACGACCTCCGGGTGTACGCGGGGTTGAGGTACGACTTCTGATTTGGGAGGGCGCGGAGGGTCGGGAGGACGGGAGGACTCGGATGGCGGCCCGGCGATCTCGGGAAGCAGATGGCCGCGGAGGCGCGGAGGGCGCGGAGCCGTCGCGGAGGAAGACAGGAAGACTGGGTGGCCGTCCGCGCGGGCTGGCTGTTAGCTCATTCGAGCGGCTATGGCGGATTGCCGCAGAGTCGCAGAGTGCGCAGAGTCCTCGCAGAGGAAGGCAAGAAGACTGGGTGGCCGTCCGCGCGGGCGATCGGTTCGTAACGTTCGAACGTCCGGGGCGGCCGGACCCGAAGCCCCATCCTCTTCTCTGCTCCGCGACGGCTCCGCGCCCTCCGCGCCTCCGCGGCAATCTTCCGTAGGCGCTCGAAGGAAGCTAACAGCTAGCCTGCGCGGACGGCCGCCCCGCTCCCCAACTCACGCCTCGTCGTCAGCAGGTTCCTCGATCGCCGGCTTGCCGAAGATGGCGCTGCCCACGCGGACCATGTTCGAGCCGCACTCGATGGCGATTTCGTAGTCGTTCGACATGCCCATCGAGAGGATGTCGAAGCGGTCGCCGCCGAGGCCGGCGCGGCGGATGTCGTCGAAGAGTTCGCGGCAGCGGGTGAAGACGCTGCGGATCTCGGCCTGGTCGTCGGTGTAGGGCGCCATGCACATCAGGCCGCGGGGCTTGAGCGAGAGCATGGTGTCGACCATGGAGACGAGGTGGCGGGCGGCGGCGGGGGCGATCCCGTGCTTGGACCTCTCGCCAGCGATGTTGACTTCGATGAGGACTTCGACCGGCCGCTCGCGCCGTTCGGCGGCGAGCTGGAGGTCCTCGGCCAGGCGCAGGTTGTCGACCGAGTGGATGAGTCGCACCAGCTCGAGGGCCTTCTTGATCTTGTTCCGCTGCAGCGAGCCGATCATGTGCCAGCGGACCTGGCTCGGGAGCTTGGCGGCGGCCGAGGGCATCTCGCGGCGGCGGGCCAGGAACTCGTCGACGAGGGCGGCCCGCTGCATGAGCTGTTGGACGCGGTTCTCGCCGAGGTCGGCTTGGCCCAACGCGATCAGCTCGCGGATCTGGTCGACCGACGCCGTCTTGGTCACCGCGACCAGCACGACGTCGCTGGCCTTGCGGCCGGAGCGCTCGGCGGCGCGGGCGATGCGGCTCTTCACGTCCTCGTAGCGCTCGCGGAGCGGGCGCTCGGCGCCGGCGTCCGGACTCGTGGCGCTGGCCGTCGTGCTGGGCGTCGGACTGGACATGCCACAAGCGTATCAGGCACCCGGCGTCCGGCGCGCCGTGCGGATGCGTCCCGGTGTTCGGGCGCTGTACCCTTTCCGCATGGCCACCGTCCGCAACGCACCGGTCGTCCTCGTCATCCGCGACGGGTGGGGGGAGAACCCACACCCCGAGCAGGCCGCCTACGACGCCACCAAGATCGCCAAGACGCCGGTCGCCGACCGCTTGCGGCGGGAGTGGCCCTGGACGCTGATCAAGACGAGCGGCGAGGACGTCGGCCTCCCGGTCGGGGCGGACGGCCCGGTCATGGGCAACTCCGAGGTCGGCCACCAGAACATCGGGGCAGGGCGGATCGTCGACCAGGAGGTCATGCGGATCACCCGGGCCATCCGCGACGGCCGCTTCTTCGCCAACACCACCCTCAAGAAGGCCTTCGAGCACGCCCGGCGGACCAAGGGAAACGTGCACGTCCTCGGCCTCGTCAGCAACGGGCAGGTGCACAGCGATGTCGCCCACGCCATGGCCTTGGTCGACCTCGCCAAGGCCGAGGGCTTTCCCGGCGAACGGGTCTTCGTGCACGCCATCACCGACGGCCGCGACACGCCGCCGACCTCGGGGCTCGGGTTCGTCCAGCACCTCGAGGCCCACTGCCAGCGCCTCGGCGTGGGGCGGGTGGCCAGCGTGATCGGCCGCTTCTACGCCATGGACCGCGACCACCGCTGGGAGCGGGTCCAGGCGGCGTGGGATTGCCTGACCACGCCAGGGAGCCGCAGGGCTCCGACGGCGAAGGAAGCGATCGAGCGCTACTACCAGGCGCCGTCCGATTCCTCGCGGACGGGCGACGAGTTCATCCTCCCCACCCAGATCGAGCCGGCGGGCGACGCCGGCTTCGTGGCCCGCTCGCGGATCCGGACCGGCGACACGGTGATCTTCTTCAATTACCGCGGGGACCGGCCGCGGGAGATCACCAAGGCCTTCGTCTACGACGACGCGGCATGGAAGGCGATCAAGGGCGGCGGGTTCGACCGCGGGTCGCGGCCCACCGACCTCTTCTTCGCCACCATGGCCGAGTACGAGGAAGGCCTGCCGGTCGAGGTGATCTTCGGTCGGCCCGACACGATGCCCATGATCCTCGGCGAGACGATCGCCAAGGCGGGGCTCCGGCAGTTCCGCTCGGCGGAGACCGAGAAGTACCCGCACGTCACCTTCTTCTTCAACGACTACCGCGAGGAGCCGTTCGAAGGCGAGAAACGCGAGCTGATCCCGAGCCCCCGCGATGTCCCGACCTACGACCTCAAGCCCGAGATGAGCGCCCTCGGCGTGCGCGACGCGGTGCTGCGGCGGCTGGCGGCGCCCGATTGCGAGGAGGTGATCGTGGTCAACTTCGCCAACGGCGACATGGTCGGCCACACCGGCAAGCTCGACGCTGCGGTGAAGGCCTGCGAGGTGGTCGACGCCTGCGTGGGGGCGATCGTCGACGCCACGCTCCAGCGGGGCGGCTCGCTCATCGTCTTCGCCGACCACGGCAACTGCGAGCAGATGTGGGACCCGAAGGGCAACTGCCCGCACACCGCCCACACCAACTACGACGTGCCCCTCTTCGTCATCGGCGAGGCCTTCCGCGGCAAACAACTCCGCCCGGGCGGACGCCTCGCCGACGTGGCCCCGACGGCCCTGGCGATGCTCGGGCTTTCCCAGCCGAAGGAGATGACGGGGGTGCCGTTGGTGGGGTGAGGAACGCCGGGACGTGCCGGTGTCGGGTCGAGGGACGTTCCGGATGCGCCGTGCTGCGGGCTGCACATGATTAGAATCCTCGGGCCGACCCGTGGCGCGCGGGACGGCAGGGAGGCGACATGCCCGATCGGCCAGACGAGGAGACGCCTGGGGCTGGGCGCGGCGGCGAAGGGGAGCTAACGCTTCCGACCCAGACGCTTGCCGGCGATGCCGAGGTCTTCGCTCCGGCGAACCACGCCGGCGAGCAGATCGGGGCATACCGGCTGGTCCGCGAGCTCGGCGCCGGCAGCTACGGCCTGGTCTGGCTGGCCGAGCAGCAGCAGCCCGTCCGACGCTTGGTCGCCATCAAGATCCTGCAGGCGGTGCGTTGCACGCCCGGCCTCCTCGCGAGGTTCAAGGCGGAGCGGCAGGCGCTCGCCATGATGGATCACCCCAACGTTGCCAAGGTCTTCGACGCTGGAGCGACTCCGCTTGGGCAGCCGTTCTTCGTGATGCAGTACGCCCCGGGCCAGTCGCTGACTCGCTTCTGCGACGAACGGAAGCTGCCCCTCACCGCCCGGCTCAACCTCTTCGCCAAGGTGTGCGAAGCGGTCCACCATGCCCACCTGAAGGGGATCGTCCACCGCGACCTCAAGCCAGCCAATGTCCTGGTGACGGAATCGGCCACGGGGATGCCGGAACCGATGGTGATCGATTTTGGCCTCGCGAAGGCGATCGAGGAGCCCCTCACCGACGGCAGCCTGGCCACGATCACCGGAGGCCCGCACGGAACATGGTCGTACATGAGCCCGGAGCAGGCGGACGGGACGGTCGACATCGACGCCCGGAGCGACATCTACTCCCTCGGTGTGATGCTGTACGAGCTGATCAGCGGGACCAAGCCCTTCGATGCCGAGGCGATCGACCGCACACCGTGGATCGAGCTGCGTCGCATGCTGCTCGAGCAGGAGCCGCCTTCGCCGAGCGAGAGGCTTCTGACCGATCCGTTCCGCGAGCTGTCCGCTGCTGCCCGGGGCACGAGCGTGTCGGACCTTGCGCGGAGGCTCCGTCGCGAGCTCGAGCTGATCCCGCTGTACGCCATGCGCAAGGAGCGCAGTCGGCGGTACCGCTCGGCCGTCGAGTTCGCCGACGACGTGCGGAACTACCTCGAGGGGCGGCCGCTCATCGCCGGGCCGGAGTCCCGCCGCTACCGGCTGGGGAAGTTCCTGCGGCGGCACCGAGTGCCGATCGCAGTCGTGGGCTTCGTCGCCTTGGTGCTGGTCGGGGCGACGGCGACCAGCCTGGAACTGCTCAGGCGGGCGAACGTCCACCGCGAGATCAGCGACGGGACGACGACGTTCATGCGCGAGATGCTGCTCGGGGCCAGCTCCGGATCCGCTGGCGGCAAGGATGTCACCGTCTCCGAGATCGTGGATGCCGCCGAGGAGAAGCTCCGACGAAACCCGCCTTCGAATCCCGAGGTCTACTTCCAGGCGCTGGCGGCCTTGGCCGAGGTGAAGGCGGCGACGGGACGGCAGGTCGAGGCGCTGGCGCTGGCCCAGGAAGCCCAGCCTCTGGCGGATCGCTTGTACGGCGTGGACTCAGTGCAGTCCCTGACGATCGCGTGGGACCAGCTGCTGCTCGGAGCCTTGACGAAGGGGGGGTTCTTCAATCCCGCCACGATCGACAGGCTCGCGGCGTCCGCGAAGGGGCTGATGCGGGCCGGCGGTCCGCTCGATCCGACGGCCCGCTCGGCGGCGACGACGATGGCGGGAATTCTCGCCCAAGGCAAGGATCCCCGGGAAGGGGAGTTCCTGAGGTGGCTCGAGGAGGCGGTCGAGGTGAGGCCCGACCCGCCCGACTCGTACGAGCGTTGCATCGTCCGGCTGGCCCGGGCCTACCACCTGCCGCCGGAGGACCCGGGGCGGGTGGACACTCTGCTGGCTGCGGCAAAGAGCTTCGATGCGGCCCTCGGACCGGACCACCCGAGCACCCTCGATGCTAGGGCCACGGTGTGCTATGCGCTCGGCGGCATGCAGGGCGAGCGCCTACTCGAGTTCGCCCTGGAGACGCTGGCACGGGGCCGCCGCAGCCTGAAGCCCGGCAACACGCAGCTCGCGGACGAGCTGCGCCAGGTGGGCGAGAGGCTCTACTGGCTGGGACGCTACGAGGAGGCCCTTCCGTACCTTCGAGAGTCGGCGGAGGTATGGACCGCCGCGGGCATGGCATGCACGTCGGTCGCCGCGCCTTCGTCGCAGGACCTGATCGGGCGCAGCCTCATCAGCCTGGGCCGCTACGAGGAGGCGGCGTCGCACTACGAGGCGGCGTTCGCGGAGATCGAGGGCTGCCCCGATGCCGACCTGGAGTTGGCCCGATACACCTTCCTGCGCAACCGGAGCGAGGCGCTGTTCAGCGCAGGGCATCCGCGCGAGGCTCGCGACTCGCTCGTTCGATGCTTGGCGGTCGCGGAGCGGTGGAAGGGCGCCGACTCGAGCGTGGCCCAGGAGATCCGACAATTGAAGGCCGTGGCGGAGGCGGCGATTCCGCCTTGATTGCCGGACGAGGGATTGCCTTGCCGGTGGTGGTGTGAGCGGTGCGTTCGGTTAGGATGCGGTGGCCGCGTCGCGGCGTGCGGTAGGGGGTCGGGCATGGCGGAAGGGAAAGAGGGAGGAGCCGGCCGGCCGGAGGCCTCGACCGGCGACACGGCGGAGGCGCCGGGGGGCTGGCTGTCGGGCCCTGCGGAGGGGCGAGGCCAGTCGGTGGGGCCCTACAAGCTGCTCGAACTCCTCGGCGAAGGTGGCTTCGGGTCGGTGTGGCTGGCGGAGCGCCGGGAGCCGATGGTGCAGCGGGTCGCCCTCAAGGTGATCAAGCCGGGGATGGACTCGAGAGCGGTGGTGGCCCGCTTCGAGCAGGAGCGGCAGGCCCTTGCGGTGATGGACCACCCCAACGTGGCCAAGGTGCTGGACGGCGGGGTGACGCCGAGCGGCCGCCCGTACTTCGTGATGGAGCTCGTCCAGGGCGAGGCGATCACGACCTTCTGCGATCGGCATCGCTACACGATGCGGCAGCGGCTCGAACTCTTCGCCCTGGCCTGCGACGCGGTGCAGCACGCCCACATGAAGGGGATCATCCACCGCGACCTGAAGCCGTCGAACGTGCTGGTGGCGATGAAGGACGGCGTGGCGGTCCCCAAGGTCATCGACTTCGGCGTGGCCAAGGCCATCAGCCAGACGCTGACCGAGAAGACGATTTTCACCGAACGGGGCCAGATCATCGGCACGCCCGAGTACATGAGCCCCGAGCAGGCCGAGATGGGGGCGGTTGACATCGACACGAGGAGCGACGTGTACTCGCTGGGCGTGCTCCTGTACGAGCTCCTGAGCGGCACGCTCCCCTTCGACCCGAGGACGCTGCGGGCTGCGGGCTACGCGGAGATCCAGCGGATCATCCGGGAGGAGGAGCCGCCGCGGCCCAGCACGAAGCTGAGCACTGCGGACGATCAGACGGGCGAGGCCATCGCCAAGGCGAGACAGGCCGAGCGGGAGAAGATCGCCGGGGAGCTGCGTCGGGAGCTTGAGTGGATCCCGCTGATGGCGCTGCGGAAGGACCGGGGGAGGCGGTACGCGAGCGCGGAGTCGCTGGCGGGGGATGTGCGGAGCTACCTCGGGGGAAAGCCGCTCGAGGCGGCGCCTGAGTCGAGCATCTATCTCGCGCGCAAGTTCCTTGTCCGGCACATCAGCGGTCTGGCGGTCGGAGCAGCGAGCGTCCTGGCGATCCTCGCCCTTGCAATCGCGCTTGAGGCCGAGTCGCGGCGCTCGGCGGCAACGGAAACGGCCGCACGGGCCGAGTCCCTCCGCCTGGCGGCCGAGTCGAGCGCTACTCAGGCGCGAGAAGCGCAGAGCCTCGCCGACACGAGCGCTCGCGACGCGGCGGATGCTCGCGGCTTGGCTGAATCCCGAGCTCGGGAGCTTGAGCACCAGCTCTATCGTGCGAACATCGCCTCGGCCGAGGCAGCGATAGTCACCGGCGAACCTCTGCGATTGAAAGCGAGCCTCGCGGAGTGCCCCGCCTCGCTTCGAGGTTGGGAGTGGCAGTACCTCCGGGCCGAGAGCGATTCCACCCTGCTGCGCCTGCGGCCCGATGCGGGGCCTCTGGTTTCGGCGCAGTGGAGCGGCGATGCGACGAAGGCGATGACGCTTGCCCGATCGGGCATCGTCTGCGTTTGGGACGCCACGACTGGCTCGCGATTGACGACCATCGCAGCGCCGGGCACCGTCTCGGCGCTATTCGCGCCCGACGCGACTCGCATCGTGACCCTCGATCAGCAGGGGAACTGCCAGGCATGGGATGCCTCGAGTGGGGTTGCGACAGGCACGACCGCCGGGGTTGGGCCGAATCTGCGGCAGCTCGCGTGGCTCTCGGGAAGCAGGACACTCGTGGCCGTTCACGGGTCCGGCTGGAGCACCGGCATCGGCATCACGTTGATGGACCTCGCTACCGGCGAGCGGGCGGAGGTGTCGCTCCCCAGCGCGGGCGCGACGCCGGGCGACTGCCGACTCGCTCCGACCGGCGATGTGATGCTCGATCCGAAGCCTCATCAGGGCTGGGCTCTGTTCAGGACGGCAACTGGCGGGGAGATCGGACGTGTCCTCGGACATGCCGGGAAAGTCAACGCGGTCGCCGCAGCGTTGTCGCGGGGGAGGGTGGCCACGGCAGGAGGCGACCAACGGGTGCTGGTCCATGACCTCGCGAATCTGGAAGCGACGCCAGTGGTGCTGCAGCATCACGCGGCGGTCCTGGATTGCGATTTCGCCGAGGATGGATCACGCATCGTGACCGCGTCGGCCGATGGCACGGCGCGGACTTGGAGCGCCAGCACGGGAGAGCAGCACCGCGTCTTCTTCGGGCATTCGGGCGAGGTGCGCTCCGTCCGATTCTCGCCCCGCGGAACGGCGGTCATCTCGGCCTCAGCGGACGGCACCGCGGCAATCTGGGCGAGCGCTGCTCGGTTCGCTCCGTCGAGCCCGGCGCTCCCGGATTGGATGGACCCCGACGCTGCGAAAGTGGGAGGGGGCGCTCCGGCCTCTCCTAGCTGGGTGGGGCGGGCGTCGGTCCCTGACTCGGTCGATCCCATCGACGACGAAGTGCCCGCCGACCCGCCAAGGCTCCTCTACGCGATCGGGCAGATCCGGCTCCTTCGCACCCCCGGAGATTCCGGCGTCGTGACGGTGCAGGATGTGGATGGGACAGAGCGCGGCCAGCTTCGTGGCCACACCGGCGCTGTGACCGCTGGAGCGATCTGCGAGACAACTGGACGCGTCGCCACGGCATCCGAGGACGGGACAGCCCGGATCTGGGATCTGAGCACTGGGCAGATGCTGGTGGAATTGCGAGGGCACATTGGCGCAGTCACGTCGCTTGGATTCAGCGCTGACGGAGATCGGCTTCTGACTGGTGGGCGGGACCGGACCATTCGGGTCTGGGATCCATCGACGGGCGACCAATACGTCGTTCTCCGCGGCCATCGGGACACGCTGGCATCGGTCGGGTTCTCGCCCGACGGCACCGTCATCGTCGGGACCGGTCTTTTGGGCACGGTCGGGACGTGGGACAGCATCCCGGCCCGCATCCGGCTCGCCGAGCGCGTCGCCGACGCTCGCGGCGCGAATGGGGCGGCGATCGTTCGTGCATACCTTGCCGAACTGCACTCGGAGGTCCCCGCGACCTACCTCACCGATCCCTCGCAACCGGTGCCGGGCGGCTTCTTCGGCGAGCCAGCAGCGGCCAAACCCGCTGGATCTGCGAAGTGAGACCGGTGGCGGGGGAGACCCGGCCCGATCGCCCGCGAATCGTCAATGCTCGTGAACCCACCTTCGCTCGTGGCGTAGGACGCCCCTTGCGAGGCAGCCTATGCACGATGCGTCGGACCGGGATCGAAACGGTGGGAGTGGCGTCGATCGAGCGTTGGACGAAGTCCGAGGGACGGCGGAAGCGACCGCGGGTCGGCCGCCCAGCGTGCGTGGCTGCCGCTCGTTCGCTCTCGTGGCTTGCCTGGTGGCCTGGACCGGCGACCTCCTCTTCGTCGCCGGGCGCGGGTCGATGGCCGATCTCGGGCTCAACCTCGCCCTCTTTGCCGGGGTTCTCCTCCTCGTCGTCCTCGCCTGGCGCCTCCTTGCCGCACGCCGGGTCGGCCTTCGTTGGGGTCGTCGCGGCACGCTCGTCCTGAGCGGCGCCGCGCTCTCGGTCGCGGCACTCGCCGTTGACCCGGGTTGGATCGCGGCGGCCCTCTTCACGGCGTGCGTGTGGGCCCTCGCCCGCGGACTCGCCGGGCAGTGGCCGGATCGGACGGTCGCGTGGTTCGAGGACGCCCTCGCCATCCCTTCCGATCTCTTGACGCGGGCCCTCGCCGACCAGGGCCTCGCCATGCGTTGGCGCCGCCGCCATCCGACGCTCAGCCGCGCCCGCTGGCTCGGAACGTTGCTCGCCTGGGTCGTCCCGCTCGCCATCGCGGCGGTGTTCGTCACGCTCCTCGATGCCGCGAACCCGATCATCGCTCGGGTGATCGGCGATGCCGGCGAGTGGCTCGGGACACGCTGGCGCTGGACCACCGCCGAGGTCGGCGTCGGCCGCGTGGCACTTTGGCTTGCTGCGGCTGCCCTCGCCTGGACCCTTCTTCGAGTCCGCAGCCGACGGGCCCGCGGCGGCGCGATCGCGAGCGAGATCGGCGCCCGCGTCAACCTTCCGCATGCCAAGCGCGCGTTCCTGGTGCGGACGCTCGTCCTCTGCAACCTCGTCTTCGCGGTGCAATCCGGGCTCGACCTCGTCTACCTCACCGGCGGCAAATCCCTTCCGGACGGGATGACCTTCGCCGAGTACGCCCATCGCGGGTCCTATCCCTTGATCGCGGCGGCGATCCTCGCGGGACTGTTTGCCCTGGTCACCTTCCGACCAGGCGGCGAAGGCGAGCGATCCACGCTGGCTCGCGGGCTCGTGATGCTTTGGATCGGACAGAGTGTGCTGCTCGCCATCACTGCCGCGTGGCGGCTCTGGCTCTACGTCGAGCAGTACAGCCTGTCGCGTTGGCGGCTTGCCACGGTGGTCTGGCTGGCCATCGTCGCGGTCGGGCTGGCCATCCTCATCGAACGCATCCGCCGCCGGGCCGGGCACGAGTGGCTCGTCGCCCGGGTTCTGGTCGCGAGCACCGCGATCCTCTCCCTCTGCGCCGTCGCCAACCTCGACGGGTTCATCGCCCGCTACAACGTGGCCCACTGCGCGGAGGTCGGCGGATCGGCCGCCCCGATCGACCTCGCCTACCTCGAGTCGTTAGGCGAGCCGGCCTTGCCTGCCATGCGCACGCTGGCCAGTGCGAGCGCCGATCCCGACGTGGCCAGCGAGGCCTCGATCCGGGCCGAGGCCCTTCGCGCGGCGCTCCTCCACCGCCTCTCGGACTGGCGGTCCTGGTCAATTCGCCGGTCGACGATCCTGCGGGAGGATGCGGGCCGCTGAGCGCTCACCCCGTCCATGCGTCGAGCAGCACGGCAAGATCGCCGCTGCCGATGGTCCCGTCGCCATCGAGATCGAACGCCGGGCCGTTGCCTCCCCAGGCGCCCAGGAGCAGGGCGAGATCCGTGGCGTCGACATCGCCGTCACTGTCGAGATCGGGGGTCGGAGGAGCCGGGCAAACTTGCCATCGTGCGATGTAGCCGTCCCCGGCCGAGCTATTGGTGAAGAGCCCGCCCGCGACCAGGCCAGGACCGGCGCCTTGGTCGAAGACGCTGAGGGCGAGGACCGCGTCGTTCGTGCCGGCGCCGAGCGGCGACCATGCCGCGCCGTCCCACTTGGCGATGTGATGGGCGGGTTGCCCGCCAGCGGTCAGAAAGTAGCCGCCGACGTAGAGGGCCGGACCGGCGGAGTCGTCGATGACGGCGAAGCATGTCGCATCGCTACCGAGTCCCGGTCCAAGCGGGGACCACGAGGTTCCGTCCCACATCGCGATCCGCTGGGCGGCGACACCGCCTGCGGTGGAGAGGTTGCCCCCGGCGTAGAGACGAGGACCGCCACCGAGGTCGGCGATGGTGAGCGCCGATAGGTAGGCGTCGACGCCCGATCCGAGCGGCGACCAGGCGTTCCCGTCCCACTTGGCGATGTGATGGCATGGCACGCCCCCGGCCTGGTAGAACGACCCGCCAACATAGAGCGCGGGCCCAAGCGGCGACGTACCGTCGACACCCACCATGGCCGCGATGCTGGACCCGATCTCGAAGCCGCTTCCGAGCGGCGTCCAGACCCGCCCATCCCACTTGGCGATGCGCTTGGCCGGAGTTCCGCCGACCGAGAGGAACCAGCCTGCAACGTAGAGGGCCGGCCCGAGGCCACGCTGGTCGTCGAACACCGCGAGGGCGCCCACCCCGCCGGGCGCCCCGCCACCGACTTCGATCCAGGCGGTTCCGTCCCAACGGGCAATATTCATTGCCGGGAGCCCTCCGGCCGTGGTGAAGGTCCCGCCAGCATACAGGACTGGTCCATCACCGAGGCCGTCGTCGTAGAACGCAAGAGCCATCACTGTCCCGTTCATGCCGCTGCCGAGCGGCGACCACGCTTGGCCATCCCATCGCGCGATTCTGTTCACCGGGATCCCGCCAGCGACGCTGAACGTCCCTGCCGCGTACAACGACTGCCCGGCCCCCTCGGGGTCGGGACCGACGGCGAGCGCCCACACAAAGTGGTTCAGGCCGTGGCCGACGGGCGACCAGGTTCCACTTCGCCATGTCGCGACCCGCAGCGCGGGCGTCGTCCCGGCTGTTTGGAAGTCGCCGCCTAGGAAGAGGATCGGGCCCTCGTCCGGCCCGTCGCCCAGCCCGCGGTCGAGGGCGAGCATCGAGCGGACCGACGACCCCACCCCGCCGCCGACGGTCGACCACGCCGATCCATCCCATCGAGCGATGTGGTACGCGGTCTGGCCGCCGGCGACGAAGAAGTGCCCGCCGACGAACAGCGATGGCCCCTCGCCGCTGCCGTCGTCGAACACGGCCAGCGAGCCGACCCAGCTGTCGCCGATGCCCTCGCCAAGGGCGGTCCATGCGACACCGTCCCACTTGGCCACCCGATTGGCCGCGAGGCCGCCAGCGTGGGTGAACGAACCCCCGACGTAGAGCGCGGGACCCGCTCCGCGGCCGTCGTCGTACACCGTCATGGCGACGACGGCATCGTCCGTACCCGTCCCCAGCGGGGACCACGTCGAGCCATCCCACGATGCGATGCGGTCGGCCGGCGTGCTGCCTGCCATGGTGAAGAGACCGCCTACGACAAGGGCAGGATGCGACAGTGGGTTCGGGGCGAACTCGGCGAGCGACGTGGCCCATCCGTTCACGCCGCCGCCAACCTCGGACCAGGCGACCCCATCCCATCTGGCGATGCTGTTGGCGGACGCTCCGCCGGCGGAGGTGAACGTGCCGGCCGCATAGAGCACCGGCGGAACCCCTTGGCGGTCGCTGTGCGCCGCCAAGGCGAACACGGAGCCCCCGACTCCGCTCCCTAGGGGCGACCAAGACGATCCGTCCCACTTCGCGATATTCGACGCGGCGACGCCTCCTGCGGTCTGGAACTTCCCCGCGGCGTAGAGCGCGGGTCCGCCACCCGAGCCATCGTCGAAGACGAGCAGGGCGAGGACCGATGGGTAGCTCGGTCCATCGATTCCGCCCCCCACCTCTGACCACCGCACGCCGTCCCACCTCGCGACACCCTTGGTGGAGGTGTTGCCGGCGATGGTGAAGTTTCCCCCGACGTAGAGCGCCGGTCCGGCTCCCGATCCGTCGTCGAACACCGCGAGCGCCGCGACCGTGCTGTTGACGCCCGGCGGGTCCCCGAAGGTCGGCAGCCACTGCGGGTCGCACGCGTCGCTCGGAGCCACGACGATCGTGCCGACGGTTAGGCCTCCCGGTCGCGCTTCGGATCGTGGCATCGCGCTGCCCGTGCAAGTCCTTCCCGCGATGGTCGCGATGGCCGTGACCCGGGGCGGGGCCGAGGTTCCATCGGACGCGACCGCGAGTGAGAAGGAGCCGTCAGGCGCCGTCACGGCCTTGCCGCCTGCCGAGGTGACCACCACGGCTCCGGGCAGCGCTGCGCCGGATTCCGTCCGCACCGTGCCCCGCACCGTCACCTCGTGAGGTGTTGTCCGGGTCGTCGAGGTCGATGCCTCCGCGGCTTGGGCGGAGTACGCCATCGCGAGCGCCGGTAGCACCACGACCACCACCGCGCAGCCCCATGCCCACAACCCACGCCGATTGACTTGTCGCACTCCGTTCCTCCGCTGCCAAGGCGCTTCCACTCGATCGTACGGAGCAGCAACATCCACGGCCGCAGGAGATTGATCGGATTGCCCAAACATGTCTCGGCCCGGACGCCCTACGGCAGCGGCGCCGCCGCACCGAGCGCGACCAGTCGTAGGAAGGCGGAAATGGGCCGAATCGAGCCCCGATCGCCCGCCATGGCGGCCTCGGCCCAGCCCCCGGGTATGATCTGCCCCCTTCCCCTCCTTCGATCATGCTGCCCCGCATCGCCATCATCGGTCGGCCGAACGTCGGCAAGTCGAGCCTCTTCAACCGGCTCGCCGGCCGTCGCATCTCGATCGTCGACCCCACGCCGGGGGTGACCCGCGACCGGGTGAGCTACACGATCGAGGTCCCGCCCCCGGCCGACCTGCCGCCGTCGGCGGGACCGGCCGAGCCGCGCTATGCCGAACTGATCGACACCGGCGGCTATGGCGTCTACACCGCGGAGGGTGGCCGCTTCGACGACGCCGGCGAGGACCTCTCGCGGCTGACCGGGGCGATCGAGGCCCAGATCCGGGCCGCGGCCGACGAGGCGAGCCTCATCCTCTTCGTGACCGACGCCCGCACCGGGCTCACCCCGCTCGACCACACCATCGCCGCGATGCTCCGCCGCCAAGGCAACTCGCCGAAGGTGATGCCGGTCGTCAACAAGGTCGACGACGAGAGCTGGGAAGCCCACGCCCAGGACATGGCCTCGCTCGGCTTCGGCGTGCCGACCCTCGTCTCCGCCGCGAGCGGCTATCGCCGCCGGCAGTTCCTCGAGGCAGTCTGGGCCCGCGTCCCGCCGGAAACCGACGCCGCCCGCGACGCGGAGATGAAGTTCGCGATCGTCGGCCGCCGCAACGCTGGCAAGTCGAGCCTCATCAACGCCCTGGCCGGGCAACCGCGGGTGATCGTCAGCGAGATCGCCGGCACCACCCGCGACGCGATCGACGTCCGCTTCGAGATCGAGGGCCGCTCGCTCGTCGCCATCGACACCGCCGGCGTCCGCAAGCGGAAGTCCTTCGCCGACGAGATCGAGGAGTACGCCCACCAGCGGATGCTCGAGGCCATCAAGCGGGCCGACGTGGGCATCCTCCTCATGGACGCCCGCGAGAAGGCCACGCAGATCGAGAAGCGGCTGGGCCAAGAGCTCTGCGACCAGCACAAGCCGACGGTCATCGCCATCAACAAGTGGGACCTCGTGCAGAAGGAGCTGAAGCCGGCCGACTACCTCGAGTACATCGAGGAGCAGTTTCCCGGCCTGAGCTTCGCCCCCATCGTCTTCCTCAGCGCGAAGACCGGCAACGGCGTGCAGGACCTGGTCCGCATGGCCTTCAACCTCTACCGCCAGGCCAACCACCGCGAGTCGACCGGCCGCCTGAACGCTGTGGTGCAGGAGATCCTCTCCGAGCGCGGCCCGAGCTCGAAGCTCGGCACCAAGGCCAAGGTCTACTACGTCAGCCAGATCGACGTGCGCCCGCCGACCGTCGTGATGGTGGTCAACAAGCCGAACCTCTTCGAAGGCCAGTACGAGCGGTTCCTCCTCAACCGGCTGCGCGAGCACCTGCCCTTCTCCGAAGTCCCGATCCGCCTCCTCTTCAGCGAGCGCAAGAGGCTCAAGCTGAATGAGCTCCTGGCACGGAATCGAGGGCGCGGAGAGGAGGAGTGAGGTCGGGCTGAGGTTGGGAGTTCGAACGAGTTCGGGAGAACTGGACGGCCGCAGGGTCGCAGGGCTCCGGGGCCGCAACATCGGATAGCCGCAGAGCCGCAGAGTGCGCAGAGTCCCTCGCAGAGGAAGGCAGGGATGCAGGGTGGCCGTCCGCGCGGGTCGGCGGTCGCCTCGGTCCGAACGTCAAGGGCGGCCTGACCCGAAGCCCCAATCCCTTCTCTGCTCTGCGAGGGACTCTGCGCACTCTGCGGCTCTGCGGCAATCCGACTCCACCCCTCCCAGCCCGGCTCCCGTCCTCGCTCCCGTCCTCGCCGCCAAACTTTGGCGGCATTTTCGGGCGAGGCGACAGCGATCGCTACGCTAGAGCGAGTGTCGCCTAACAGAGGGCATTCAGCGCGAGGTGCGGGGAGGATGTCGCATGGAGGATCTGTGCGCGGAGCTGACCGAAAGGATCATCGGATCGGCGATCGAAGTTCACCGGGAGCTCGGCCCGGGCTTGCTCGAGTCGGTCTACGAGACCTGTCTGTTGCTCGAACTTGGGTGGCGAGGCGTCGCGGTGTCGAGACAGACGGACGTCCCGCTCACCTACAAGGGGATAGAACTGGGTCGTCGCTTCCGGCTTGATCTTGTCGTCGAGTCCCAAGTCGTCGTTGAGGTCAAGCACGTCGCGGGGATTGATCCGATCCATGAGGCCCAGTTGCTGTCGTACCTTCGGATCTCAGGCTTGCCGGTTGGGCTCATCCTGAATTTCCAGGTGCCGCTCATGCGCGACGGCGTGCGTCGCATGATCCACTCGAGGGGGAGACCCCGGGGCTGAGGTTGGGAGTTCGAACGAGCCCGGGGCTGAGGTCGGGAGTTCGAACGAGCCCGGGGCTGAGGTCGGGAGTTCGAACGAGCTCGGGAGAACCGGACGGTCGCAGGACCGCAGGACTGCGGGGTCACAAGGTCGGATAGCCGCAGAGCCGCAGAGTGCGCAGAGTCCCTCGCAGAGGAAGGCAGGGATGCAGGGTGGCCGTCCGCGCCGGCCGGCGGTCGCCCCGGTCCGAACGTCCACGGCGGCCTGACCCGAAGCCCCAATCTCCTCTCCGCTCTGCGAGGGACTCTGCGGACTCTGCGGCTCTGCGGCAATCCGACTCCCACCCCTCCCGTCCTCCCCTCCCGTCCTCGCTCCCAGCCTCGCCGCCGCCCTCCGCCCCTCCCTCCGTCCAATACACTGCTCCCATGTCCATCTTCCCGCTCCCGATGTTCGAGGCGGATGCCGATCCATCGCGGCGCGATGGCCTGACCGATGCCGAGGCGTATGCCCGGCTGAAGCCGCCGACCTCGATCGTGGTGCGGTTCGGGTCGATGCGGCACGTCGCCGAATACGGCTACTCGGGGGACGCCAAGCCGGGGTGCGGCTCGAAGCTCGTGGCCCGGACCCATCGGGGGACGGAGGTGGTCGAGATGCTGACCACGACCTGCGGCAACTCCGGCTGCGGGAAATCGGTCTCCCGCCAAGAGATGCTCGAGTACATCGAGAACTCGGGCGGCCGCGACTACCCATTCCACACCGACGGACAGATCCTGCGGGTGGCCTCGATCGACGACCTCAACCGCTGGTCTGAGGTGAAGGCCCGGGTCGCCGAGCGGGTCGGCGACGTGAAGCGGATCGTGGCCGAGAGCGGCCTGCCGATGAAGGTGGTCGAGGTCGAGCCGATCTTCGGCCAGGAGCTCCTCACCGTCTACTTCATGAGCGAGGAGCGGGTCGACTTCCGCGACCTCGTCCGTCGGCTGAGTAGCGAATTCCACAGCCGGATCGAACTCCGCCAGGTCGGGGCCCGCGACGAGGCCCGGCTGGTCGCCGACTACGAGCGCTGCGGCCAGCATTGCTGCTGCAAGAACTTCCTCAAGGTCCTCAAGCCGATCTCGATGCGCTCGGCCAAGATCCAGAAGGCCACGCTCGACCCGCTCAAGATTTCCGGCCGCTGCGGCCGCCTGATGTGCTGCCTCCGCTACGAGGACGAGACCTACGAGGACCTCAAGAAGCGGCTGCCGAAGAACAAGACCCGGGTTGGCACGGCTGAGGGCCCGGGACTCGTGGTCGACTCCAAGATCCTGGTGCAACTCGTCCTGGTCCGGCTCGAGGCCGACGGCCGCGAGATCGCGGTGCCGGTCGAGGAACTCCTCGACCCCGAGACCTGCCCCAAGCCGGTCGGGCCGTCGCCGCTCGGGGCAGCGCAGGGCGGCGCCGCGCCGAGCAGTCGGCCGCAGTCGCCGCGAGGGACGACGACGGGCGACCCGCTCCGAGGGTTGAGTCCGGCCGAGGCGGCTCGACGGGCGAGCGATCGCGGACGCGAACAGCGAGGCGAACGGGCAAGGTCGGAACAGCAGGACGCCTTCCGCTCGGAGAGCCTCTCCCGCGAGAGCGAGCGGCCGCCGGTCGACGGGGAACCCGAAGGGGCGATCGAGCCGGGTGCCGAGCCTTCCGAAGGCGAGAGCGGATCGGCGAAGCGTCGTCGCCGTCGCCGCCGTCGCCGCCGGGGCGAGGAAGGGGTGTCGCCCGGCGAGGGCAGCGGGGGCACCCGCGAGCGGGATCCGTCGGCGGCACCGCTCTCCGACGCGGCCGACCAATCCGGGGACGACGGGGACGCTGGCGAGGAGGGTCCGGACGGCGATGACGGCCCGGAAGGCCCCGCAACGGACGCTGTTTCTGGCGATTCCGGTCCCGGTGAGCGGGGCGGCGAACCTCGCCGACGTCGGCGTCGTCGTCGCCGCCGCCGCGGAGGCGGCGAGGGCTCGGCCCCGCCCGCGCCGGCCGGCTGACCGAACGGCCCGCTCGGGTCGCTCTCCCGTCTGCCTCCGGATCCTCTTCCGGGGAAGCGAGCCCTCCACAGGCCCGCATGGTCGGTCCGCCGATATACCGTGCACGATCTGACGGCTGCCCACCCCTCACCGACCATGACGGACAACTCCGAGACCAACGTCGTCGACACCCTCCAATCGCTCATCGTCGCCTTCGCCTTGGCGATGACGGTGCGGTCCTTCGTGACGGAAGGGTTCGTCATTCCCACCGGGTCGATGGCCCCGACCTTGCTCGGCGCCCACATCCGCTGGCAGTCGCCGATCACGGGTTACGGCTTCGCCGCCGACGCCGGCCCCATCCTCGAGCACCTCAAGATGGCGGGATCGCAAGGGCAGGGCACCGCGATGCGCGTGCCGCGGGCCCTCTGGGATCCGATGCTGAGTGTCACCCAGCCGGTTCTGGCCCGCTCGACCGGCGAGCTCTACGACTCGATCCGAATGGGCGACCGGGTCCTCGTCCTCAAGTTCCTCTATGCCTTCCTCGATCCCCAGCGCTGGGACGTGGTCGTCTTCAAGAACCCGACCGATCCGGTCGGCGACACGCAGAACTACATCAAGCGCCTGGTCGGCCTGCCCAACGAGCAGCTCCTCCTGATCGACGGCGATGTGTGGACCGCTCCGCTCGGGGCCCCCCTCAAGGACTTCCACGTCGAGCGCAAGCCCGAGCACGTCCAGCGGGCGGTCTGGCAGCCGGTCTACGACTCCGACTTCATCCCGACCGACATGCAGAAGCTGCAGGCGGCGTTCAAGCGAGCCTGGGAGGGTCCGCCGTGGATCGGCGACGGATGGGACCTCACCACCCGCATCTATCGCTGGCCGCAATCGACCGCGACCGAGCTGCGCTGGGCGGAAGCCAAGCGGCACATCAACGACTGGAACGCCTACAACCTCTGGCGGCCGAACGTCATCAACTATGCAGTGAGCGACCTGCGGGTGGCGGCGATGATCGAAGCCGACAGCCCCGAAGCCCTGACCACCGAGTTCCGCATGACGGCCCGCGGCCACGTCTTCACGTGGGCCATCGGCGGTGGGAAGGCCACGTTGTCGATTCGCCACATGGAGTCGCAGGAGCTCGTGGCCCAGAAGGAGTTCTCCTTCCCCACGCCGAGCCGCGGCGCCCCGTGCGAGGTCGAGTTCTGGCACGTCGACCAGTGCATGGGCCTCTGGCTCAACGGCACCGAGCTCGGCTCGCTGCCCTACGACTCGTGGACGCCCGAAGACCGCATCCGCTTCTCGTTCTTCGGCCGCACCGTCGAGCAGTACGCCCAGGACCCCGTCGCCACCCAGCCGCCGCCGCCCGAGATCGCCTGGAAGTTCGACGGCAGCGCCGTCTCGCTCCATCGCGTGCGGCTCGATCGCGACCTCTACTACCGGCCGGCATTCCTGAACCCGGGCGACCAGTTCGAGACCAACGGCGAGCATGTGGTCGGTCTCGCCTTCGCCACCGACATCGGCCACCCGGCGCAGCTCAAGGCCGACCAGTTCCTCATGTTGGGCGACAACTCCGCAGCGAGCCGCGACGGGCGCATGTGGGGGCGGCCGCATCCGATCGTGACCCAGGAACTCGGCGTGAGCGATCCCTTCGTCGTGCCGCGCGACCTGCTCCTCGGCAAGGCCTGGTGCGTCTATTTCCCCGCGCCGCTACCGGTCGTCTACCCCGACGGGACCGAGGGCAAGGCGATCGTGCCGGACTTCGGGAGCTTGCGGTTCATCCGCTGAGGCGACCGGGGGCCGCCTTCGCGTGGTTCAGCCGTTGCGGGCGATCGAGACGATGGCTCCGGCCAGCGGGACCAGCACCGCCGGCAGGACGAAGGCGAGCGGGATCCACGCCGGGAAATTGCTCCACGCGCCGTTCGCGACGCGCTCGGTGCCGTAGGCGATGGTCGCGAAGAGGGCCTGCATCACCACGCCGTCGGCGACCAGCGCTGCGGCGATCGGTTCGATGATCCAAACTCGCTCCTCCGGCCGCCGCATGAGGAAGGCAGCCTTGTTGGGGAGGTTGATCCACGCCGGATACCGTCGTGCGAAGCCCGGGAGGGCAAGCCCGATCCCGCCGAGCAGGACACCCAAGGCGGTGCCGATCGCCGGCAGCATGAACCATGTCACGAAGGTGGCCGGTCCTGTCCGGTCGGGGATGCCGCTCCCATTGAAGTGGAGCGGAATGGTGGCCGGGAGCTGCGGCCAGAGCGCCGCCGCGACACCCCACTGCACGATCAGGGCGACCAGAAGGAGGAGCAAGGAAAGTCGGATCAGCATGGCGAGCGCGTGGGGTGGCGTCCCGATTGGCGAGTTCACTCTCCGGAATCGAATCGCCTGACGTCATCATCGCACCGAGCAGCCTCCACGCAGCTCACGGAACAGACCTCGGGAATCCGGGCATTTCTCGCGTGCTTCGGCGCACTGCGGCGGTATCTTCCCCGCGTCCTTGCGCGCGGTCTGGTCCTGTTACCGGACGACTCGCGCCCCCCGCAGTCCGTCGCCCGCTGGACGCCATCGCGTCTGCCCGTCCCTTCCGGAGGAGTCTGTGAAGCCAGTCCGTCTCTCTCTTCTCGTCGCCGCCGTGGCGTTTGCCGGTTCTTCGGCGTCCGCCCAACAGTTCCAGAACCAGACCGCCAGCAAGTTCCCGACCACGACCAACAACGACTACTCGAGCCAGCTCACCTTCGTCGACCTCGACGGGGACGGCGACCTCGACATCGTGTGGGCCAACGGCCAGGGCTACTCGTCGGCCGGCGTGGCCCTCAAGCCGCGCATGTGGATCAACAACGGCGCCGGCGTGTTCGCCGACGAAACCGACGCCCGAGCGGCCGGCATCACCGGCTGGTTCCGTGGCGCTGAGGCCGGCGACATGGACGGCGACGGCGACATGGACCTCATCCTGGCCCAGGACTTCGCCAAGAAGCCGATCCTCCTCGCCAACAACGGCGCCGGCGTCTTCACCAACGCCTCGGCCAACCTGCCGAACATCAACCTCAGTTCCTCGCGGGCCCAGTTCGGCGACGTCGACAACGACGGCGACCTCGACCTCATCTTCTGCAACTCGGGCACCGCCAGCCGCTTCTCGACGAACGGCCGGCCGCGGCTCTACCTGAATGACGGCACGGGCGTCTACAGCGACGCACCGACCACGCAGACGCCGCAGGCCAACATCGGCGAGCAGATGGACATCTTCTTCTTCGACGTCGACAACGACCTCGACCTCGACATCTACGTCGGGTCGCGGGCCGCTGCCAGCCAGCTCTGGCTGAACGACGGCACCGGCATCTACACCAAGCTGGCCTCGGGCATGCCGGTCGGCGGCAGCTCCTACTCCTACGACGCCGGGGACATCGACGGCGACGGCGACATGGATCTGATCGGCGTCAACAGCGGAAGCAGCTCGACCGAGCTCCTCCTCAAGAACGCCAACGGGATCGGCACGTCGTGGACCACGATCTCGAACCAGATCTCGCCGAACCCGGCGGTCGACGACAACGACAGCCGCTTCTTCGACAACGATTTCGACGGCGACCTCGACCTCATCGTCGGCTCGCTGGGTTCGACCGAGCGGTACTACTCGAACAACGGCACCGGCTCGTTCGCCCAGACCGCCAGCGTGATTCCGGCGGTCAGCGACTCCTCGCTCGACATCAAGGTGGCCGACCTCACTGGTGACGGCCGGCCGGACATCGTGACCGCCCAGGGCGAGAGCGGAAGCTTCCAGAACAAGATCTACGTCAACGTGAGTGGCGCCGTCGACAACCGGGCCCCGGTCGTGAAGCTGACCGAGCAGGTCGTTCCCGGCAAGGGCACGGGACCGTTCGCGGTGCGGGCCGAGGTCTTCGACGACTCGGCCAACGACCGCGGCTACGAGTTCAAGCCCGGTGACGTGACCCTCATCTACTCGGTCGACGGCGGCAAGGAGCAGTCGGTCGTGATGAAGTGGGCCGGCGCCTGGAACTACCGCGGGGTGCTCCCGGCGGTCGATCCCTGCGTGAGCGTCGCCTACCACGTGCGGGCGGTCGATCGCATGGGCAACGTCGGCGTCGGTCCGACCAAGACCTTCGACGTCGCCGGATCCTGCCAGCCCAACCCCGATCTCAATGGCGATGGCCACGTCGATGCCCAAGACCTCGCGGTCCTCCTCGGCGCGTGGGGCCAGAGCGGATCGCCCGCCGACCTCGACGGCAACGGCACCGTGGACGCTGGCGATCTCGCCATCCTCCTCGGGGCGTGGACGGGCTGAGTAGCGCGTCGATTATTGGACGACACACATCACGCCTCCGCGGGCGACTGCTCGCGGAGGCGTTTTCATTGCCGCTTGTCACGGCAGCACTTCCGGCGATTTTTCGCGCCGATCCGCGACCCTCTTCCGCGTAGACTCGGCGAGCCGCGCACGGTTGTCGCGGTTTTTGTCAGACACACTGAGGAGGAGATCGATGTCGCGCGTTGTGCACGCTCTGTTTGTGTTGGTGGGGGGGGCGGGGCTGGTTGCTTCGGCGCAGGCCGATACGACCAGGATCAACGCGGTCGCAGCACCCACGCACGTGGAGATCGGCTCGGACTGCTCCGAGACCTGCGATGCGATTCTGAGCGGAGGTTGCGACCTCCTGTGCCAGTTCACCGGGGCGGGCTGGAGCGAGTTCGCTGCGGCGCAAGTGACCCACACGCCGCTCTCGGTGAGCCTGAGCACCACGGTCGACCTGTCGGTGGTCGGCCCGCGCGGCTTCGCCAGCGGCAAGTCCGACGCCGAGTTCACCTTCACGCTTGAAGGCCCGACCTTCTACTACGCCACCTGGAACATCTTCTTCCCGCCGGCGGACAACAACATCCTGCCGCCGGGGATCCCGATGACCGGCGTGTACATCGGCACGCTCGACGCTGGCACCTACTACGTGAAGAGCCACGTCGCGCTGACCCAGAAGGGGATCGGCTCGCCCACCCAAAGCGCGGGCCTTTCGATCCTCCTCTTCCCGAGCATGACCGACGACTGCGACAGCGACGGCACGCCTGACTGGCAGGAGATCGTCGACGGCACGCAGGTCGACACCAACTACAACGGCATCCCCGACGCCTGCGAGTCGTCGCCCGACCTGAACGGCGACGGCCACGTCAACCTCATCGACGTCTCGATCCTGCTCGGCGCCTGGGGCACCTCGGGCCCCGGCGACATCAACCTCGACGGCATCGTGAACGAGGTCGATCTAGCGATCATGATCGGCGCCTGGCTCCCCTAAGGGATCCGGCAGCGACGATTCCGGTCCGGAAGCGGTCCGCCTTGGCACCGGTCGAAGCGATTCGACCGCCAAGGTGGCCGCGCCGACCGCGAACGGGGCCCACCCGTAGATGATCCGGAAGGCGAGGAGCGACGCCACGATCGCCGGAGCGTCCACCTCGGGGGCGAAGACCTTCACGAAGATGGCCTCGACCACGCCGAGCCCGCCCGGCACCTGGCTGGCGAGGCCGATGAACTGGACGACGGCAAAGAGCCCGACGAAGGCCGGGGCCGAGACGTGGGCCCGGGCCTCGCTCGGCAGGAGGGCGTGCAAGGCGAACGCGGCGCAGGCGATGTCGGTGGCACTGATTGCGATCTGGAGGAGAGCCACTCGCACCGGGGGGAGCTTCAAGTTCCAACGGCCGAGTCGGATCGTTGACGGGCCATAGCGGAAGAAGGCGATGAGGCCGAAGAGGCCGATGGCGCAGGCCGCACCCAGTAGCCGCACCGAGAGGAGCGGGATCTCGGCGACGCGCGACACGTCGTCGGAGTCGACGAGGAGCCCGAACGCAGCCAGCGGCAGCATGCCGGCCCAGTAGGTGAGGACGCCGAAGCCGACCAGCTCGGCGATGTCGCCCGCCCCGAGCCCGCTTCGGCTGTGCATGCGGAAGCGGACGATGGCCCCGACCACCAGCGTGTGGCCGGTGTTGTTGACGAAGGCGAAGTTGACGAAGCTTCCGAGCATGGTGCGGAAGCGGCTCAGCGGCTTGCCGAGGAGGCGCACCGCGGGGACGTCGTAGAGAGCGAGCGCCGCGTACCCGGCGATGGTCGCGGCGATGGCGGTGATCAGGGCCCGGGCAGGTAGCTCGGTGACGCCGAGGAGGAGCTGGCGGAGCGAGTGCCCCTCGAGCTCGCTCCGAAGGACGTGCACCGCGAGCCCGAAGAGGGCGAGCGTGACCGCCGTGAGGGCGATCGAGTGCCAGCGTTGGCGATGCGCCATGGCCATCGCAGCCATGCTAGCGGGAGCGATGGGCGCGCCGACGCGGGGCCGCGACCTCCTCGATTGGTGTACCTTCTCTATGCCGCCCTCGGGCGGCCCTGAAGGAGATCCCATGTCCCCGAGCCCAACGGCATCGAAGCACTGGTCGCTCGCCGGCCGCCGCGCCCTCGTCTCTGGCAGCACCCAAGGCATCGGCAAGGCCATCGCCATCGCCCTCGCCGAGGCCGGCGCCACGGTCGACCTCTTGGCCCGCAACGCCGACGGCTTGACCAAGGTGCTGCAGGAGCTGCCCACCCCGGACGGCCAGCAGCACGGGACGGTGATCGCCGACTTCGGCGACTGGCGGGCCCTCGAGCGCGTGGCCCACGAGCACGTCCGGAAGGTGGGGGCGATCCACATCCTCGTCAACAACACCGGCGGTCCGCCGGCCGGCCTGGCCATCGACGCCCGCCCCGAGGACTACGTCACCGCCCTTTCCATGCATATCGCCTGCTTCCAGGCCTTGGCCCAGGCCTGCGTGCCGGGCATGCGCGAGGCAGGCTACGGCCGCATCATCAACATCACCTCGACCTCGGTGGTGATGCCCATCAAGGGGCTCGGCGTCTCGAACACGGTGCGGGCCGCGGTCGGCAACTGGACGCGGACCCTGGCCAGCGAACTCGGCCGCTTCGGGATCACCGTCAACAACATCCTGCCCGGCTTCACCAAGACGGCTCGGCTCGAAGCCCTCTTCAAGGGGAAGGCCACCCGGGCCGGCACCTCGATCGACGAGGTCGAACGCGACGCGATCGCCACCATCCCCGCCAACCGGCTCGGGGCGCCCTCCGAGATCGCCGCGGTCGCCGCCTTCCTCGCCTCCGACGCGGCGAGTTACGTGAACGGCGTCAACCTGCCGGTCGACGGCGGCCGACTCGCTGCCCAATGACCACCATCCAGCACTTCATCGCCAACCAGGACGTCGCCCCCGCCAGCGGGTCGTACCTCGACGTCTTCGAGCCGGCCACGGGCAAGGCCTACGCCCGCGTCGCGGACGGCGACGAGCGCGACGTGGCCAAGGCGGTCCATGCGGCCCGGGCCGCGTTCCCCGGATGGTCGCAGACGCCGGCCGCGGAGCGTTCCCGCTTCCTGGTCGACATCGCGAACCGGATCGACGCCCGGCTGGTCGAACTGGCCAAGGCCGAGTCGCGCGACCAAGGCAAGCCCTATGAACTCGCCCGCTCGCTCGAGATCCCGCGGGCGGCGACCAACCTCCGCTTCTTCGGGACGGCCATCCTCCACGAGTCGAGCGAGTTTTTCCGCGGCGACGACCGAGCCATCAACTACGTCCTGCGGCAGCCGCGCGGGGTGGCCGGCTGCATCTCGCCGTGGAACCTGCCGCTCTACCTGTTCACCTGGAAGATCGCCCCGGCCCTCGCCACCGGCAACACCGTGGTGGCCAAGCCGAGCGAGCTGACGCCGATGACCGCCTCGATCCTCGGCGAGATCTGCCGCGAGGCGAAGCTCCCGATGGGCGTCCTCAACATCGTGCACGGCCTCGGCAGCAAGGTGGGAGCGGCCCTCGTCGCCCATCCCGACGTCCCGACCATCAGCTTCACCGGCGGCACGGCGACGGGCCAGGCGATCGCCGCCACGGCGGCCCCGATGTTCAAGAAGCTGTCGCTCGAACTTGGCGGCAAGAACGCCACCATAGTCTGCGAGGACGCCGACCTCGAGAAGTCGATGCCGACGATCGTGCGGAGCGCCTTCCAGAACCAAGGCGAAATTTGCCTGTGCGGGTCGCGGATCCTCGTCCACCGCTCGATCCTCAAGGAGTTCAGCGAGCGGTTCATCGCCATGGCCGGCTCGCTCAAGGTGGGCGACCCGAGCGAGGCCGACACCGACGTGGGGGCTATCGTGAGCCGGCAGCACCTCGAGAAGATCGAGAGCTACGTGGCCCTCGCCAAGCTCGAGGGCGGCAAGGTCGCCCTCGGCGGCGGCGAACCGAAGCGGCTGCCCGAGCGCTGCCGCGGCGGTTGGTTCCACGAACCGACGGTGGTGGTCGGGCTCTCGCCGACTTGCCGCACGGCGACCGAGGAGATCTTCGGACCGGTGGTCTCCATCCACGGCTACGACACGCACGGCGAGGCGGTCGAGATCGCCAACGGCACCCGCTACGGCTTGGCCTGCTCGATCTGGACCCGCGACATCGAGCGCGGCCATCGCATGGCGGCCAAGATCGACGCCGGCGTGGTCTGGATCAACACCTGGATGATGCGCGACCTCCGCACGCCCTTCGGCGGCATGAAGCAATCGGGCGTCGGCCGCGAAGGCGGGCTCGAGGCGATGCACTTCTTCACCGAGGCGAAGACGGTCACCGTGGGGTGGTGAGCGGGGTGGTAAGCGGGGAGATGGCGGGGGAGGCACAGCCGTGGAGAGACTCCGACACGTTGCCCGTCTCGCCCTTGGGGCCAGCCTCGGCGTGATGGTCGGGCTTGGGGCCGGGTGCGGGGCGCGATTCCGGCCCGAGCCCGACTTCGACACCGCCGTTCGGAGGTGGGTGCCGATCGGGTCGAGCGCCGCCGAGGTCTCGACCGCCATGCAGAGCCGAGGCTTCACCATCTGGGAACGATCGGGCGGCTCGGGCGATGCCGACGCGAGCGAGCCGGTGGTCGTGAGCCGCACCGAGCCGACCGGCTTCTCCTGCGAGACCGAGTGGCGAGCGATCTTCAGGCTCGACGAGGGCCGCGTGGCGGAGATCGAGACGTTCGTCTTCCTGACGGCGCCGTAGGGAGCGCGGAGCACCATGGGATCCGATCAGCCTGGCGAGCGAATGGTCGAGGCGATGCGGGTCGACGCTGCCATCGGATCGCTGCTCGGGACGGCGGTCGGCGACGCGATCGGCTTGCCGTACGAAGGACTGGCGCCGCTGCGTGCGGCCCGCATGCTCGGTCCACCGACGCGACACCGGTTGCTCCCTGGCTGGGGGATGGTGTCGGACGACACCGAACATGCCTGCGCCGTGGCGGCGGCGGTGGTCGAGTCCGGAGGCCGCTTGCCGGCCTTCACCCGATCGCTCGCCCGACGGCTCCGCTGGTGGTTTGCCGCGATGCCGCCGGGAACCGGCCTGGCGACGGCGAAGGCGTGCATCCGCCTCTGGCTCGGCGCGCCCCCAGAGCGGAGCGGCGTGCGGTCCGCCGGCAACGGCCCGGCGATGCGGGCGGCGATCCTCGGTGCGTGCATCGACGACCCTGACCAGCTGCGAGCCCTCGTCGAGGCTTCGACGCTGATCACCCATCGGGACCCGCGGGCCTTCCAAGGGGCGCTCGCCGTGGCCCTTGCTGCACGGATGGCGAAGGAGGGCGAGACGGTCGATCCGCGGTCGTACGCGTCGGCGATCGATGCGTGTCCCGACCTCGGGGGGACCGAGATGGCCGAGCGGATCGCAGTCGCTGCGGCGAGCGTCGGACGCGGGGACCCGAGCACGTTGTTCGCCGCGTCGGAGGGGCACCGCCACGGTGTCTCGGGGTTCATCCTCCACACGGTGCCGATCGCCATCCACTGCTGGCTCAGCCACCAGGGGGATCTCCGCCGTGCCGTCGACGCGGCGGTGCGCTGCGGAGGGGACACCGACACCACCGCAGCGATCGCGGGCGGAATCGTCGGAGCTGGCGTCGGCCCCGGAGGCGTGCCAGTTGACTGGCTGGCGGGGCTGCTTGGATGGCCACGCACGGTGGCGTGGATGGAGGAACTCGGAGTGAGGGCGGCGAAGGCAGCGAGAAGCGGCGCCGCTGGCGTCGCCCCGACGTATGCGTGGTACGGAACTTGGCCACGGAACATGGCGCTCCTTGGCGTGGTGCTGGCCCACGGGGCGAGGCGTCTGTTGCCGCCCTACGGGTGGGAGTGATCGGGCGCGCGACACGAAGTCGCGAGGGCTCGCTTGCTCGCGGAGCCATGGCTCGTCACCGCGGCGCCATCGACAGGCCTTGTGGATGTGCTGTCGGTTGCGGCCGGGCGACCAGAAATCCTGCGGCACTTCGACGAACGCCCTGTGCGGCGCTGTACCGTCGCGCCATCATGAACCACATCGCACCATCATCGAACGGGCCACGCGTTAGGCAGTCGTCGCACGCCGTGAGCGATCTCGGCGACGGAGGCATCCCAGGACCAGCCACGGTGGCGAACCAGCCGCCTCCGGCGAGAGCGAGCCCGAGACCCCGGCCACGTCCCGTGGCCACGTTGACTGCCGACTCCAAGTCGACGGCTAGTCTCCCTCCGTCCCCGACGGAGCCCCGCGAAGAGAAGATCTTTGCCCGGTGGGAGCTCTGGTGCGGTCGATTCGATCGCTCCGCGATGCGCGACGCGCGGGCCATTGCCCGGGAGGTGGGGACGCCGCTTCCGCGCGAGGCTGGACACGCCATCGCCATCTGCATCGTCATCGCTTCGCAGTCGAGTATCGGCGATGACGATGGAGCGTCCAACGGAGGCGGCGGCGGAAGCAGGGGCGGCGCCGGGGAGCATCGCTCCGTCGGGTCGCGCGAAGGACCGGAAGACGGTACGAGCGGGTGCACGATGCCCGTCCTCGCGACGGCTTCCGCCGCTCCTCGCCGCACCGGTGGGCTCGCCCTGCCGCCGCCCGAGCGGCGATCGTCGCCGCCGCCGAGCCGCCTCGCGATGGTCGCAGGCGACGCGCCATCGCCTCTCCTCGCCCTCCAGGCGCTGCGGACGACCAGCGTTCGTTGGAGTGACTGGCTTCGCACAGGGAGGTGGCGCAAGCCGAACTCCATCCCAGCCGAGGAGTCTTGGAGAATCCCGTATCAGGTTGACCTTGCGCGGGCGTCAGCGGAGACCGATGCCGCGATCGAAGCCGCACTCGTCGCTCGCGGCATGGACGTGCGCCAGCTCCAGCTCTGCCAAGGACTCAGCTCCTCGGTGGTATTCGAGATCGTGAGCCGTTCGATCGACCGAATCGTGTCGCGATGACGCGCGGTCGAACGACGGAGAAAGGAGGGAACCCCCGGCAATTCGACACCAACATCCTCTGGACCACGGACTCGGCGCGGTAGAGCCGACGCTCGCGATCCCGGCGGGCGCCTTCGCTCGCCGGGCGAGTGGCATCTGCGCGGTGCGACTCGGCGGCCCGGCTCGTTGGCGCAACTCGTTGGCGCAACTTGGCGGCGCAAGTCGGCGGCTCAACTCGGCGGTGTGGCTCGCGCGGCGCCCCTCGCAAGGGCGTGATGCCAGCCGCTGCAGTGCGATGCTGCTGCGCCAGCGCGGTGGTGTCTCGCTCGTGATGCCGCCGCAGCCGCGGCTCGGTCTCGTCTCCCCGTGCAGCGGCCCTATCAGCCAGGTCCGCCAGACCCGCCGGGTCGGTCGATGGACGGCGATCCGCGTGTGACTCGCCGCTCGCCGCCGCGAGCGCCGTCGCGCTGTCGCTCGTCATTCGACCGGCCGGCCACGGCAGGGCCGACCCGCGCCGATCGCAATCGGCGGGGTGAGCTGTCCCATGCGCTCACGCGGGCCCGCGGGAGGCGGTTGCTTCTCGCGGCGGCCCGCGGTCGGTGTCGGCCGATCGGGGCGCGCCGCTCGCCGGGCCGTGTCATGCCGCGCTCCGGCTGCGAGCGCCCTCCCGAGTCGAAGGAGCGGTGGCAGCGGTGGCACGCGCAGGATGGACGGCAGCTCGCAGCCTCGTGCTTGCGACGCACCGCTGAGCGGTTCTCGATCCGCTCAACGCTCCGGCCTTACCTCGGCTTCAACCCGAGCATCTTCTGCATGATCTCGCTCATGCGGCCGGCGAGGTCGATCCAGGCGGTCGCGTCGGGGTCGTCGCAGTGGTCGCGTACGGTCTGGGCAAAGATCGCCATCCAGCGGTCGAAGAGCGGTGTAGAGAGTTTCGGCAACCCGCGATGGGCGTTGACCGGCTGACCGGCGTAGCGGCCAGTGCGGCGCAGGGCCGACGACCAGAAGTCGTGCATGCGGGCGAAGTGGGCCGGCCAATCGGCGACGTGGCTCGCGAAGATCGGCCCGAGGTCGGGGTCGCGGCCGGCGCGGTCGTAGAAGTCGCGGATCACCGCCTCGATCGTCGCGTCGTCGGGGCCCGGTTCGGGGCGGGCGGGCTCCGCGGGGCGCTCGGTGAGAGGCAGGTGCGATCGCGGCTCGTCCATCGGAACGAGCGTAGCAGGGGGCCCGTGGACTCGGCGATTGTCAGCGCGGGCCGACCAGGTAGAAACGCCCAATATGGGCGTGGAAGGTGGTGCCGTCCTCGCGCTCGAACTCGTAGCTCCCCTCCATCGTGCCCCACGGCGTGCCGAGCGGGCAGAAGGAGGAGTACTCGAAGCGATCGCCCGGCCCGAGCAGCGGCGTCTGGCCCACCACACCCGGTCCGTGCACCTCGTGCCGCTCGCTGTCGGCGTCGACGATCACCCAATGCCGGGCCCGCAACTGCGAGCGGGCCGTTCCCTCATTCACGATCGTGATGTGGTACGTGAAGAGGAACTTGCCTTGGTTCGGGTCCGACTGGGCGGCGAGGTAGCTCGGCACCACCCGGACGCGGATGCCTTCGGTGACGGTCTCGGATCCGTGGGCGGTGGTGGTGGTGGGTGCGGTCATGCGAAAGCAGCTAGGCAAGGTCGGTCCAGTGTACGGCGAACTCAGGGATTCTCGCCAAGGAGGTAACCGAGGGCCCGACCGGGGTCGGGCTGTCTCATGAGGTGCTCGCCGATCAGGACGATGTTCACGCCATGCTCGCGCAGCTTGCGGAGGTCCTCGCGTGTCGTGATCCCCGACTCGCTCACCAGGACATCGCGGTTCTCGACCAGCTCCGCCAGGCGGAAGGTGTGCGAGAGGGAGGTCGTCATCGACGCCAGATCGCGGTTGTTGATCCCGAGCAGCGAGTAGCTCTCGTGCGGGAATCCGATGTGGTCCTTGACCCTCAGCAGGTTCTCCATGGAGTGGACCTCGACCAGCGTGGTCAGCCCGAGCTCGGTGGCCAGGATCTGGCAGTCGATGATCGCGCTCTCCGGCAGCACCTCGGCGATCAGGAGGATCGCGTCGGCACCCGCTGCCCGCGACTCCCACACCTGGTACTCGTCGACGATGAAGTCCTTGCGGAGGACCGGCAGCGGCATCGTGTCGCGGATCTGGTGCAGGTACTCAAGCCGCCCGCCGAAGTCCGCCTCGTCGGTCAGGCAGGAGATCGCCGACGCCCCGGCCTGGTGATACGCTTTGGCGATGGCGACCGGGTCGAAGTCGGCGCGGATGACGCCGGCCGACGGGCTCTTCCGCTTCACCTCGGCGATGACCCGGGTGTTCTCGCGGTCGTGGGGATCGACGACGGCCCGAAAGAAATTCCGGGGCCGGCCGAGCTCGGCGATGCGGTCCTTCAGCATCGCCAGCGGCACCTGCGTCCGGGCGCGGGCCACTTCCTCCCGCTTGCGGACCACGATGCGTTCGAGAGCCGACACCATGCCTTCGATCCTCCAGCCCGACGAGTCCTTCGCGGGCCCGTCGCCAGCCATGCCACCCTCGGCTCGGACCGTCGGACGCGGCGACCACGGGCGCGGTCGCAGCGTCTCCATCCTTCGGCCTGTCGCCATCCTCGGGTGCGCTGTCGGGACGATCCTCACCCCGACCAGCGAGGTTATAGCCGCCTCTTCCGCTATCGACCACGCCGCCGCGGCCGGTGAGGCAAGTTCCCCGGCGACCGCCGCTGCATCGTTCTCGCCGGCCGTGCACTGGGCTGTCTTGGCCGGTTATGCCGCCTTGGCGATCCTGGTCGTGGCCCTCGCCCGCCGCGCCCGCTGGCTGGCACTCCCCGCCTCGCCTCGACCGCGGACCGAGCTCCTGCCCTCCCTCGCTGCGCTCTTCTTCGGTTTCCTCGCCGCCCAGGTCGGCGGGCTCACCCTGCTCCGCCTCCTCGCGCCGGCCGCGACTCCCGACGCCGATCCGCTACGCGAGCGGGCACTCATGCTCTACGCGGGCCTCGTCGCCCAACTGCCGTTCGCGGCTCTCACGCTCTGGCTCCTTCGCCCGGGGCGCGACGACGCTGCCCGCTGGCCCGCGACCCTTGCCGGCCGCGTTCTCCTCGGGCTCGGCGGCCTCCTCGCCGGCGCGCCGCTGATCCTCGCCGCAAGCAGCGTGGCGGGCGAGGTGCAGGCGCTCCTGCGGGGCACGCCGCCGCCTGCCGTAGCCCACGAAACCCTCCGTCAACTCGCCACCGGACCATCGAGCCCATGGGCCATGGCCATCATGGCCGGCGTCGTCGTCCTCGGACCCTTCATCGAGGAGGCGACCTATCGCGGCGCGCTCCAAGGGGCCTTCCGCGCCGCCGGCTTCTCGCCGTGGACCTCGATCGTGATGAGCACCGCCGCCTTCGTCCTCATGCACGTTCCGGCGATCCCGCGCGACGGCATGGCCGGCGCGCTCGCCGGGCTCACCGCCTTGGCCTTGGTTCTCGGCCTCCTCCGCGAGCGGTCTCGGAGCATCGTGCCCTCGGTCATCGCCCACGCTGCCTTCAACGTCGCCAACCTCGCCATCGCGGGGGCGTTCGGCGGCCTCTTCGGCGGCTCCTGACCGCGGGATCCAAGCGCCGCAGGGCCGGTCGGGAAGGGCAGCCGTTACACTCACCGGCCCTATGCATCCCGGCACGCACGACGGTCCGTCCCGCTCCGCCGCCTCCAGCAAGCCCCGCATCCTGACCGGCGACACGCCGACCGGCATGCTGCACCTCGGCCACTGGGTGGGCAGCGTCAAGCGCCGCGTCGAGCTCCAGCACTCCCACGACTGCTACTTCATCATCGCCAACATGCACGCGTACACCACGCGGGCGGAGAAGAGCGACCAGATCAAGCGGGACTGCATCGAGATCGTGCGCGACTACCTCGCCATGGGCATCGATCCCTCGATCTCGACGATCTTCCTGCAGAGCGAGATCCCGGCCATCGCCGAGCTGACCTTCCTCTTCGCCATGCTCCTTCCCTTCAACCGGGTCATGCGGAACCCGACCCTGAAGGAAGAGATCAAGGTGAAGAACCTGGGCGACAACTATTCCTTCGGCTTCCCGCTCTACGCTGTGGGCCAGACCGCCGACATCCTCGCCTTCCGCCCGGTCGGCGTCCCGGTCGGCGAGGACCAGGTCCCGCATCTTGAACTCACCCGCGAAGTCGCCCGCCGCTTCGACCAGATCTTCTGCGGCGTCGACGAGCACACCGAGGACGAGGACTACGTGAAGGCCGGCGGCATCCTGCCCATCCCCCGGGCCGAGGTCGGCAAGGTCGGCCGCCTGGTCGGGATCGACGGCGTGAACAAGATGTCGAAGTCGCTCAACAATGCGATCTTCATCAGCGACACGCCAAGCGAGGTGGAGAAGAAGGTCAAGAAGATCTTCACCGGCCGCCAGAGCGCCACCGAGCCGGGCGACGTCAACAACGCCCTCTTCCAGTACGTCGAGGCCTTCATCGACGACGAATCGCGCGTCGCCGAGCTCAAGCGCCGCTACGCCGCCGGCGACAACATCGGCGACGGCCACGTGAAGCTCGAGGTCGCTGCCGCGATCAACAAGCTCCTCGACCCCATGCGCGAGCGCCGCAAGCAGTACGAAGGCCGCGACGACCCGATCCTCGACATCCTGAAGCAAGGCTCGCAGCGGGCCAACGACCTGGCCGAGGCAACCTTGGCTATGGTCAAGGCGAAGGCCAATCTGATCAGCTTCCAGCGGGACGTGCGGTACCGGTAGGGGATTTCCTCGCCCGCGGCCCCCTCAGCCTCGCCCCCGCAGACGGGGGCTCGGCAGCTCCCCCGCTTCGCGGGAGAGCGGCGCCTCTCTCCCAACGCGCTTCGCGTTGGGGGAGATGCCCGCGCAGCGGGCAGAGGGGGCCGTGCCGGACGAGCCAACGAACGCCGCACCTTCCTCCAGGGTCAGATTCAGCGGAATCCCGCCGGCTGGCCGAAAGACCCGCCGGGACTCACGCACACCCTGGTGGCCAGGCGTCCGCACTGCGGGCGGGGCCGGAGGATTGCCATGCTGCATCGAACGACGTTCACCGCGACCCGATCGCTGATGCTGGCGCTCGTGCTGACGATCACCGGCCGCGCCTCGGCTGGCGTGACCACCTGGACCAACCCGGCCGGCGGCTCCTGGGCCGACCCATCGAACTGGTCGAACGGCGTGCCGTCCGCGGCGGACACCGCGGTGTTGCCGCCGCTTGACTCGGACGGCTACACGATCGCGATGCCGGCGTCAGCGAGCGTCGACGCTCTCGAGGTCGGGGCCGCCGTCGCTGGCGGGGAAGTCGTCCTCGACGGCGGATCGCTCACCGTCGGCGGCATGGCGAGTGTCGGAGTCGGCACCGCTGGGGCCCTGCGCCTGCAAGGCGGCGTGCTGCAGGCGGGCGGGCTCCTCGTCGGGATGGGTGACGGCGACGGATCCTTCCGTCTTCGAGGCGGCGCGTTCGTCGTCGTCGGCCTCGCTCAGAGCGGGGATGGCGGGACAGGAATGATCGACGTCGCGGACGGATCGCGCCTGCTTGCGGGGATGGTGAGCCTTTCCGCAGGCTCTACGTTGCGGATCGAAGCGGTCGCCGGGCCGGACGCCCATGTGTTCGTCAACTCGCTCAGCCGCGGAGGCAGGCTCGAGCTCGTCGCCGAGCCTGGGCTCTCCCTGCCCAGCCCGTTCCTCTGGGTGCTGAAGTCGTGGAGCCCGATGAGCGGATCGTTCGCGGACGTCGTCGTCCCCGTCGTCGGCGGGTACGAGATTCCCGTCCAGCAGAACGCGGTCTGGATCACGGTCGCTGATTTCGATCCGGTCGTCGCCCTCGACATCGTCTTCGACAACGACCTCATGTACCCGGGATTCGAGTACGAAATCGATGTCGTCGAGTATCTCTACTCCGGGGCAACCTGGACCGTGGAGGATCCGGCGTTGTGGGATTGGCAGGTCGATGGCGCCTCGGCGCAGCTTGTCTTCGACAAGCTGTTCGTGTTGGACTTGCCGCCCTTCTCGATCAGCGTCACGATGCAGGCCGAGACCTACAGCGTGACCTCGACGCGCACCGTTCGCCCTACGCCCCTGCCATTCGAGTACGAGCGCGTGGCGGCCGCCGCCGATGGAACGCCTGCCGAACCCACGCCAGCGCCATTCGGCGCCAAGGCGCCAGCCCGTTGGACGCCGGATCAGCGGTACGTCGCCTTCCAGTGCAAGGCGACCAACCTCGTCGATCCGCCTCCTCCCGACGGCTGGGGCGTCTACGTGAAGGACCGTTCCAGCGGTGCCATCGAGCTCGTGAGCATTGACGAGCAAGGGCAACCGTTCGCTGGCTTGATCCAAGACCCTGACATCTCCGCCGACGGGCGCTACGTCACGTTCTACACGATGCCCTCCTACCAGGTGTGGCTGCGGGATCGGTGGTCGCGCACCACGCGGCTCGTGTCGCACGACCCCGATGGTCTGCCGGCGAACGGGCAATGTGGGACGCCGCGCATCTCGCGCGATGGCTCGACCATCGTGTTCGCCTCGTTCGCGGACAACCTCGTTCCCGGCACGCCGGTGTCGATCAGCCAGGTGTTCGCCTATGACGTCGCGACGGGCGCCGTGAGCGTGGTGAGCGTCAGCGCGTCGGGCGCATACGGCGACGCGGCCAGCCGTTTCCCGTGCGTCGACGCGATCGGGCGGCGCGTCGCGTTCCAGACCTTGGCCCCCAATCTCGCCGGCGAAGTCGGCTCCGGCTGGCGGGTGGTGCTCATCGATCGCGCGACGGGACTCGCGACACCCCTCGATGGGTCGGACACCGGCGAGCCCGTTGGGGTTTCGGACGCCCCCGAGATGACGCCGGATGGCAACTTCGTGGTCTTCGCAAGCCTTGTCACGAACCTCGGGGCTCCTCCGGATGTGCACGAGGCCGTCTTCGTCCGGGACATGGCGCGTGGCACCCTGACCTGCGTGAGCGACGTCCCGCCGGTCATCTATTCCACCAAGCCGACCAACATGGTCTCGATCAGCGACGACGGCGAGTACATCGCCTACGTGAACGACACCGAGGTCCACGAATACGGCTGGCCGGTGCGGCGGATCCGACGCACGACCCTCGAGGCCGACTGGGCCGTCACAGGCTATTGGGGCGAGCCGGCTCTGGCCCAGCCATGGCCGGTGCAGCTGTCGCCGCACGGCGAGGCCGTGCTCTTCATGGCCCACGAGTTCGCGATCCTGCCCTTCGGGACAGAGCTCTACGGACGTGTCGGGCCCTTCATTCAGACGTTCTCCGCGCCTCTCCCCGCCGACCTCACCCATGACGGCCACGTGAACGGCGCCGACCTCGCGCTCGTGCTCGATTCTTGGGGTACCAGCGGCCCGGGCGCCCTCGACGGCGACGGCGAGGTCGGGGCAGGGGATCTGGCGGTCTTGCTCGGGGCGTGGACGGGCTGAGGCCGTCGTTGCTGTCACGTCGACCTGCGGCCCCCTCAGCC
>JBGAKK010000036.1:0-46424 GCA_044224425.1 Phycisphaerales bacterium | reverse complement strand
GGGGTGCCGAACTGCTCGATCGTCCATCCGTGCTCCTCTCGTCGCCGCGGCTCCGTATCCGGACGCCGCCGGCCGAAGCGAGCGTAGTACACCGCCGGCCCGAAGCAAGCCCGACAACGGAAGACGCACCCCGCCGTCCTGCGGAGGCTTCCATCCCTGGGGGAGCTCCCCGACGCGGTGCCCAAAGGGGGAAGCGAAGGGCGTCAATACTGGTACAACCCAAGCCATGGCCCCGAAGCCGATGTCGCCGCTCCGCCGCCTCCTGCGCTACGCGCGGCCGGAGCGGGGGGCGATCTGGCTGGCGGTCGCCTGTTCGGTCACCAACAAGCTGCTCGACCTCGCCCCGCCCTTCCTGATCGGGATGGCGGTCGACGTGGTGGTGGCCAAGGACCAGTCCCTCCTCGGCCGTTGGGGCTTCCCGGACGTGGTGACCCAGCTCTGGATCCTGAGCGGGATAACCGTCCTCGTCTGGGTCCTCGAGTCCATCTTCGAGTACTGGCTCGGCGTCCTCTGGCGGAACCTGGCCCAGCGGCTCCAACATTCGCTCCGCATGGACGCCTACGGGCACGTCCAGCGGCTCGACCTCTCCTACTTCGAGGACCGCACCACCGGCGGCCTGGTCGCCGTCCTCAACGACGACGTGAACCAGCTCGAGCGGTTCTTGGACGGTGGGGCCAACGACCTCCTCCAGCTCTTCGTGACCGCGGCGGCGACCATCGCCACCTTCTTCGCCATCGAGTTCCGCCTGGCGGTCATCGCCATGCTGCCGCTCCCCTTCGTGATCTGGGGTTCGCTGGCCTTCCAGAACCGGATCGCCCCCAAGTACCGCGATGTCCGCGAGAAGGCCGGCCTCCTCGCCTCGCAGCTCGCCGGCAACGTGTCGGGGATCGCCACGGTGAAGAGCTACGCCGCCGAGCCTTTCGAGGTCGAGCGGATCCGGAGCGAGAGCCTCGACTACGTGGACGCCAACCGGAAGGCGATCCGTCTCTCGGCGGCCTTCTCGCCGCTCATCCGGATGGTCATCGTGGTCGGCTTCACCACCACGCTCCTCTATGGCGGCATCCTCACCATGCGTGGCGAGCTCGCCGTCGGCTCCTACTCGCTCCTCACCTTCCTCACCCAGCGCTTGCTGTGGCCCTTCACCAGACTCGGGCAGGTGCTCGACCTCTACCAGCGGGGGATGGCGAGCGCGAACCGCATCTTCGACCTCCTGGCCACGCCGATCGCCGTGCAGGACGGCCCGCGGCCGCTTCCCACCGCGTCGGTGCGCGGCGAGCTTTCCCTTCGCCACGTGACCTTCGCCTACGTGCCGGGCCATCCCGTCCTCCGCGGCGTCGACCTCCACTTCCAGGCGGGGCGCACCACGGCCCTGGTCGGCTCGACCGGCGGCGGCAAGTCCACGGTGCTCAAACTCCTCCTTCGCCTCTACGACCGCGGCGCGGGGCAATGCCAACTCGAAGGCTCGATCACCCTCGACGGCACCGAGCTCCGCGAGTTCCGCCTCGCGGATCTGCGGCGGGCCGTCGGCGTGGTGAGCCAGGACGTCTTCCTCTTCCATGGCACCGTCGCCGAGAACATCGCCTACGGCTTGGTCGGTTCGATCGAGCGGCACGATCTTGGCCTCGTCGACCGCGAGCGGATCGTCGCCGCGGCCCGACTGGCCGAGGCCGAGGAGTTCATCGTCCGCCTGCCGCAGGGCTACGAGACGCTGGTCGGCGAGCGCGGGCAGAAGCTCTCGGGCGGCCAGCGGCAGCGGATCGCCATGGCCCGGGCCATCCTGAAGGACGCCCCGGTCCTCGTCCTCGACGAGGCGACGAGCAGCGTCGACAACGAGACCGAGCTCGCCATCCAACGCTCCCTGGCCACCATCTGCCGCGGTCGGACCACCATCGCCATCGCCCACCGGTTGAGCACGATCCGCCACGCCGACCGCATCTACGTCCTCGACGAGGGCCGCGTGGTCGAAGAGGGCAACCACGACGAGCTGGTGGCCCGCGATGGCCTCTACGCCTCGCTCTGGCGCATCCAGACCGGCGAGGGGGCGGAGTTCGAGTCGGCGCCCGAGGGGCGGTGAGCGAGCGTTGCACCCGAAAGCACAGCGACCCAGCCCTGGGGCTGGATCGCTGGGGTTGGTCGTGCTCGGTGATCGCTACTTGCTGCGTCGCCGCAGGAGAGCGGCAAACAGGAGGCCGCCGGCGGCGAGGAACGCGGGAGCCGGGATCGGCACCACCGAGAGCTCGGTGGTGATCTTGTCGGAGCCGCCGTTGTCGAAGCCCTTAAAGCGGATCGCGCCGAAGTAGCCTTCGTCGTTGGGATTCCAGAACGACATGGCATCCAAGGCCGCGAGCGCTGCCGTGTCGGAGTTCGACACGGTGAACTCGAAGAGGCCCGTGTCGCCGATGACGATGCCGCCATTGGGGCTGCCGCCGCCGGACCAGTCGCCGCCGAGCGCGGCGCCGAACCCGAAACTGCCGAGCGGCGATGCGGTCACCGGCGCCGTGTCGAGCAGCCACGAGGCGTTCGGAGCGGAGGCCAAGGCATAGCTGAAGCCGCCTCCGCTCGGGCCGTTGAAGCCCAAGCCCGTGATCTTTCCGCCGGCCGAAGTGGTCAGCAGGTTGGTGAGCGAGATGGTCAGCGTTCCAGAGGTGCCGGAGACGTAGCTCCAGGTCATCGTGCCGCTGAAGTGCCCGAGCCCCTCGACGGAGTAGCCCTCTCCAAAGCTCAGTGTCATCGGTCCCGCGAACGCACCTGCGCTCATGCACAGGCTCGCCATCGCGGCGCACAAGTTCATCCTCATGTCTCCTCTCCTCTCCTTATGGACCCCTCAACTAGTATGAGGCCGATCGTTTGCCATGCAACGGTCAATGCCGGTCTTTGTCGCACAGGGCGTTCCTCGGTCGCAACGGCAGAAACGGCGTTTCCGGCCGTACCAAGGCCGTTTTCAGGCCTTCGAGGCCAAAAGAGAGCCGCGCCTGCTGCTGCTGGCGTGCGAGTGGTGGCATCCACCCGCCTCGGTCCGAGCTCGGCGACAGAGGGTCACTTCTCCGCCTTCGCCTTGTCCACCACCACCGCCACCCCCGGGGCGATCCCGTTCACCCCGCCGACGATGACCTCCGCGGCGTCGACCTTGCCGATCACCTCGACCAAGCCATCGATCCGAAGTCCCGGCCGCACCCGGTGCTCGCGGGCCTTGCCGTCGGCCACGCTGTAGACGCGGTCGACGCCGGCGAAGGTGACGAGGGCCGCTTCGGGGACGAAGGTCACGTTCTCCTCGCGCCGCACGGCGATCGCCCCGCGGGCGAAGGAGCCGGGCTTGAGGCGGGCGTCGGTGTTGGGCAAGCGGATCTCGACGTCGAAGGCCCGGCTGCGATCGTCGACCCGCGGAGCGATGCGGGTGACTTGGCCCACGAAGGGAGCGTCGTAGGCTTCGACGTGCACGGTGCACGATTGCCCCACGGCGACAGCGCTCGCGAATCGCTCCGGCACGCTGGCCTTGAAGCGGATGGGATCGACGGCCACCACGCGGAACATGGCTTGCCCGTCGCGCATGTACTCGCCGCTCGAGACGAGTCGCTGCGCCACGCGGTAGTGGCGGCTGGGGCCGTTCGCAGCGGCGTCGGCGGCCGGAGCCCGCACCTCGACGTCGCGCAGCTTCTGGTCGGAGGCCTCGACGGCGGCGTCCTCGGCCTTGGCCTTGGCGATCAACGCCTTCGCGCTCAAGAGTTCGGCCTGGGCCGCGTCGCGGGCGACTTGCCAGGCGGTGCGGAGGTCGGCCAGGTCCTGCTCGGAGATGAGTGGCGGCTGGGCTTCGAAGAGCTTGGTGGCCCGATCGAACTTGGCGCGGGCGTTGTCTGCCTCTGACTGGCGCTGCCGCACCGAAGGCACGGTGCTGGCGTCGAAGTCGCTCGGCGGAATCGCCTCGAGGCCGAGTTGGGCCAACGTCGCTTGGCGGGCCGCAACCCGCTGGGCGCGCTCCAGTTGGTAGTCGCGGGACTCGATTGTGGCCAAGAGGTCGCCGGGTGCCACCTCGTCGCCGAGATCAACCGCGATCGTCGCCACCCGCCCGGGCAGCTTCGAGGAGATGGTGGCCTCCTCGTCGCCGTTCAACGTGCCGGTCACGTCGACGGTGCGGATCGCCTCGCGTGTGGTGACCGGGGCCAGCGTGACGTGCACCGGCGGAAGGTCGGTCTTCGGCTTGCCGCTTCCCGCCGAGGTCGGCGCGCCGCTCGGTCCGCATCCCGCGCCCGCGGCGAGCGCCAAGAGGAGGAGCGTTCGCGCCGTCGCCGGCCGCGCACCTCGACACCACCATCGCAATGCAGCCATCGCTTCGAAGTTGCTCCCTCGTCGATGCATATGGACCCGGTCGACTCGACGATTCGCGGTAGCCTATCCTCGGATCCCCGTCCGATGGCTGGCCGCGCCTCCTCCAACCTCCACTCCGCCCTCGAGGTTGCGGGATTGCGCCCCAAGCGGACGCCGACGCGCCGCGTCGCCCTGGCGTCCGTCATCCTCGTCGCCCTCGTGGCGTTCCCCGTGGGCTGCACCAGCCAAGACGCCGACGTGAAGCGGTCGCGCGATCTCCTCATCCCGCCTGGCGAGCCGGTCGCCTTCGCCCCGAGCGCTCCCCTGAGCCTCGAGACGGCGATCCATCTGACCGTCGAGCGGAACGAGCAGCTCCGCATCGAAGGCGAGCGCTACGTGCAGGCCCTCGCCGCCGTCCAGCGGGCCACCGCGTCGCTCCTCCCGACCCTCGACCTCGTCGGAGCCTTCAACTTCCACGAGGGCAATGCCTCGGTCGGTGGCGGCAACTCGACCGCGCCGCAGACGAGCTTCGACTTCGGCCCGACCGCCCAGTACACCTTGATGACCGGGATGAGCGACTTCGCCAACGTCGAGGCCCTCGAGCTCACCGCCGAAGGCAGACGTTGGCTGGCGCTCGACCTGCGGGAATCGCTCCTCCTCGAGTCGGCCCGGGCCTACTACACGACGCAAGGGGCCGAGCAACTGGTCGACGTCCTCGAGTCCTCGCTCCGCGTGCAGGCCGAGCGGCTTCGCGACGTGAAGGCCCGCCAGACGGTGGGCATGGCCCGTCCCCTCGATGTCTCGCAGGTCGAGGCCCAGTACTCGCGGACCCAGGCGGCCCTCCTCGACGCCAAGCGCATCGCCCGCAACGCCCGCACGGCTCTCGCCTTCGCGACCAACGCCGACATCGCCGAAAGCGAACTCACCGACGGGCTCGAACTGCCGGCCGAGCCGCCGGCCCTCGAGCCGACCTTGGCCCAGGCCGCCGCGACGCGGCAAGACCTGAAGGCCCAAGAGGAGCGGGTCCGGGCGGCCCGCCGCGAGGTCGACGCCGCCATCGGCCAGTACGCCCCGACGGTGCGGGTGAACCTCGACTACTTCGTGGTCCGCGAGACGCCGCCCAGCGAGCGCGACTTCGCCGGCTTGCTCGAGGTCTCGATCCCCGTCTTCTCGGCCGGCCGCATCGAGGCCGACGTGCGTCTCGCCTGGTCGGCTTTCCGCGAGTCCCTCCTCAACCTCTCGCTGGCCCGCCGCCAAGTGCGGTCGGACGTCACGCGGGCCATCGAGGACGTGCGCGCGGACGCCGAGCGGGTCCGCGAGTTCGAGCGGCTGGTCGGCGTCGCCGGCGAGGCCCTCCGGCAAGCGGAAGGAGCCTACGGCGCCGGCCTCGGCACCAACCTCGAACGCATGGTGGCCCAGGACCAGCTCCTCGCTGCCCAGCTTGCCTTGGCCACCGAGCTGGCCCAGCAGAAGGTCGCTTACCTCGCCTTGCTCCGGGCCGTCGGCTCGCTCAGCGACGGCACGCTGCATCTGCCGCCGACGCCGCCTCCACCCGAGCGCGGGCCGCTGCCGACTTCGCCCTTCATCACGCTGCCCGAGGTCGTGCCGGCCCAGGCCGCGCTGCCCGCGTCGGCGGGGAGCCGGAGCTGACCCATGCAAGCGATCGCCGAGGTCTGCATCCGCCGCCCGATCTTCGCCACCATGCTCATCCTGGCCATGGTCGTGGTCGGCATCGAGGCCTTCGCCCATCTCGGCGTCGATCGCCTCCCATCGGTCGACCTGCCGCAGGTCTCGGTGCGGACGTCGCTGCCCGGGGCGAGCCCCGAGGAGGTCGAGACCCAAGTCTCGCAGCCGCTCGAGGAGGCGGTGAACAACGTCGAGGGGATCGAGGAGCTCCGCTCCATCTCGGCCCAGGGCAATTCGATCGTCATCATCACCTTCAAGCTGGAGCGGGACATCGACGCCGCGACCCAGGACGTCCGCGACCGCATCGCCGCCGCCCTGCGCCGCCTGCCCGACGACGCCGAGCCGCCGATCATCTCGAAGTTCGACAACGATTCGACGCCCATCCTCACCCTGGCCCTTTCCGGCGACCTCACCATCCGCGAGTTGACCGAACTCGCCGACAAGACGGTCAAGCCGCCGCTCGAACGTTCCTCGGGCGTGGGCGAGGTGGCCATCGTGGGTGGCCTCGAGCGGACCATCAACGTATGGGTCGACGCCGACCGGCTGGCCGCCTACGGGATCCCCATCACCGCGGTGCGGGCCGCCATCGCCCGGCAGAACTCGGATGTCCCCGGCGGCAACCTCACCGGCAGCTCGACCGAGGAGGTCCTGCGCACGCTCGGCCGCCTCGACGACCCGGCTGACTTCGACGACCTCATCATCTCGGTCGTGGACGGCACGCCCATCCGCGTCCGCGACATCGGGCGAGCCGAGGACGGCACCCGCGAACGGCGGAGTAGCGCCCGCCTCGACGGCGAGCCGGCCGTCTCCCTCGAGATCCGCCGCCAGTCGGGGGCCAACTCGGTCGCCGTCATCGAGGGGGTCAAGAAGCAGCTCGAGCAACTTCGGCTCCAGCTTCCGCCGGGGGTCCGCCTCGACATCATCCGCGACCAATCCCAGTACATCGACGCGGCCCTGCACGAGATCCAGACCCACCTCGTCCTCGGCGCGGTCCTGGCCTGCCTGGTCGTCCTCGTCTTCATGCGCTCCTGGCGCAGCACGCTCATCGCCGGGGTGGCCATCCCCACCTCGGTCATCACCACCTTCGGCGTGATGTGGGTGCTCGGCTTCACCCTCAACAGCGTGACCATGCTGGCCCTCGTCCTCATGGTCGGCATCGTGATCGACGACGCCATCGTCGTCCTCGAGAACATCTACCGCCTGATCGAGGAGAAGAAGCTGGCCCCCATGCAGGCCGCGGTGCAGGGGACCAAGGAGATCGGCCTCGCCGTCCTGGCCACGACGCTCTCCCTGGTCGTCATCTTCGTGCCCGTCAGCTTCATGTCCTCGATCTCGGGCCGCTTCCTCTACCAGTTCGGCATCACCGCAGCCGCCGCGGTCATGGTCAGCCTGCTCGTCTCCTTCACCCTGACCCCGATGCTCTGCTCACGGGCTTTGGACGCGGCGGGTGCGGGCCACGAGGGCGAGGCCGCGTCGCGCCGCGGCTTCTACCGCCTCATCGACGCCGGCTACACCTGGCTCCTCCGCCTCGCCATCCGCTTCCGCTGGGTCACCGCTGGCCTCGCGGTGGCGATGATGCTCTCGGCGGTGCCGCTCTACAAGGTCCTCAAGCAGGACTACATGCCGAGCGACATCGACGAGGCGGAGTTCACGGTGAACGTGAACGGCCCCGAGGGCACCAGCTTCGCGTCCTTCGACGCTGCGGTGAAGGCGGTCGAGGAGCGCATCCGGAAGAACCCCGCGGTCCGCACCGTGCAGGCGTCGGTGGGCGGATCGTTCCTCGGACAGGTGAACCAAGCCAACATCTACGTCCGCATCGCTCCCCACGCGGAGCGATATCCCTCGATCAGCCGCTTCCTGCGCGGGCTCGTCCACCTCGATCCTGGCGAGGCGTTCCGCGGGAACTACACGCAAGCCGACGTGATGCGCGATCTGCGCCGGTCGTTCGGTGGCTTTCCCGATCTCCGCATCTCGGTCCGCAACTTCGCCGCCTTCAACATCGGCGGCGGCAACTTCGACATCGACCTCGCCATCCGCGGGCCGGAGCTTGAGAAGCTCGCCGACTACACCGAGCGGCTGCGGAAGGCGTCGCTGGCGACCGAGGGCATCCCCGACGCCGACACCACGCTCAAGCTGAACACGCCCGAACTCCGCGTGCACATCGACCGCGACAAGGCGGCCGATCTCGGGGTGACACCGGAGGATATCGGGACGGCGCTGCGCATCCTGGTCGGCGGCGACGACGAGGTGAGCCGCTTCCGCGACCCGCGGACCAGCGAGGACTACGACGTCCAACTCCGCCTCGAGGAGAAGGACCGCTCCGAGCGCGGCTCGCTGCCGCGGCTCCTGATTCCGGCCGCGAAAGCGGCGAGCGCCGGCGCGACCGACGCAACGGGGCAGGGAGTGGTCGAACTCCGCAACATCGCCTCGGTCGCACCGGCCACGACCGCGGCCCGCATCGACCGGCCTGATCGTCAGCGGGCCGCCAACGTGCGGGCCTCGGTCGGGCCGGGGGCCGCCCTTGGCGACCGCCTCGAATACCTCCGCGGCGAAGTGGCCAAGATGGACCTACCGCCCGCCTACACGCTGCGCACGCTCGGCCGCGGCCGGGAGCTCGAACGGACCTTCGTCGAGTTCCTGTGGGCCTTCGTCCTCTCGGTCGTCTTCATGTACATGATCCTGGCGGCGAACTACGAGAGCCTGATCCACCCGGTGACCATCCTCCTGTCGCTGCCGCTCTCGGTGCCTTTCGCCTTCCTGTCGCTGTGGATGACGGGCGGCTCGCTCAACCTCTATTCGGCGCTCGGCATCCTCGTCCTCTTCGGGGTGGTGAAGAAGAACGCGATCCTCCAGATCGACCACATGAACCAGTTGCGGACCAAGGGCATGCCGCGGGCCGAGGCGATAATCGTCGGCAACCGCGAGCGCCTGCGGCCGATCCTGATGACCACGCTGGCCTTGGTCGGCGGCATGCTGCCGCTCGCGTTAGGCACGGGACCGGGCGCCGAGGAACGCCGGGCCGTGGCCCTGGTCGTGATCGGCGGGCAGACCCTGTCGCTCCTTCTCACCCTCATCGTGACGCCGGTCGCCTACTCGATCTTCGACGACCTCGGCGGGCTCTTCCGGCGGCGGACGGCGTCGGGTGCGGCCCGTTAGGCGAGCCGCTTGGCCATGAAGACGTTGAAGTCCGTGGCCGTGTAGTCGCCGAAGGCCCCGCACCATTCGAACCCGTTCCGGCGGTAGAGGGCATGGGCGGCCTCGAAGGCGGGGCCGGTGCCGGTCTCGAGGAAGAGGTGGAGGTAGCCCCGCTCGCGGGCGGTGCGGACGATCTCGTCGAGGACCGCCTGCCCGACGCCTTGGCGGAGGAACGCGGAGCGGGTCCGCATCGACTTCACCTCGCCGGACCGCGCGTCGAGCTCCTTCAACGCCCCACATCCGCAGAGGGCACCGTCGAGCCACGCGGTCCAGAAGGTGACGCCCGGGGCCCGCAGCTTCTCGATGGCCAATGCATGCACATGCCCGGGCGGCGAGTGGCACTGCATGCCGGCGAGGTGCTCGGCGACGAGGGCCTGCACCTCGGGCGACGAGAGGTCGTCAAGGCGGACGGTGATGGGCATGGGATGGAGGGTAGGCGGGGAGGAGGAACGCGAAGCCATCAGCGTTCGCCGGGCCGGGCAGGGCAGGGATCCGTTCGAGCGGCGCCGTACGCTAAGGGACGATCGAGTACAACGGTGGTCGAATCACTCCAGGCGGGAGTTCCCGCCGGCAAGGGCACGGGCTATGGCGGCATCGATCGGTGGCGCTGACACGCTAACCGAAGCTGACCACGGCATCGCCGGGCACGGAAGGCAATCGTGGCGAGGGCGAATGGACGTACGGCCCGGCATGGCCTGTTGGTCGAGCTCCGAGCTGCGAACGTGCCCGGGGCGAGCGTCCCTCATCGCCTCAACCTACGCCGCCGACGCCCGGAACCGCACGCCCACGGCCTTGGCCACCTTGAGGATGGTGTCGAGCCGCGGATGCGACGACGGGCTCAGCGCCTTGTAGAGGCTCTCGCGGCCAAGACCGGATCGCCTGGCGACGGTGGCCATCCCCCGGGCCCGGGCGACCTCGCCGAGGGCTCGGACGAGCACCGCGGGATCGCCGGTCTCGAGCGCCTCGTCGATGAAGGCCGCGATGGCAGCGTCGCTTTCGAGGTGGCGAGTGGCGTCGAACGCGGAGAGCTTGGCCTCGCGAGTCGCGGAGGCGGACTTCCGCCGCGAGGGCGGGCTGGAGCGTCGGGCGGCGGCTTGCTTCTTGGTCATGGGTTCGGTTCCTCGAGACCCTGGGCGATGTGGCGGGCCCTCACCCGCTCGTCGCCTGGTTCCGCGTACCAGTGCCGGAATCGCTTGCTCTGGAGGACCTCGAGCATCCACGGATTGCATCCAGCCGGATGCGACTCCGCAAGGCCCGCGGCTTCGCACCCCCGCTGGTGCCCCGCGCCGCCCTCCGGCATACTGCCGTCCATGAAGGAACCAACGGCCCCGCGGCGGCCGGCTGTGCGTGGCGGGGATCTCGCCCTGTTCGGCCTGTACTGCGCCCTCTATGGCGGCTTCGTGGTGCTGGCGGCGTTCCGCCCCGACCTGATGGCCAAGCCGGTGGTGGGGGGCGTGAACCTCGCCGTCGCCTACGGCATGGGGCTCATCCTCGCCGCCATCGTCCTGGCCGGGATCGCCTTGGTCTGGCACGGCGGCGGGGACGGGGAGGTGGCCGAGTGAATTGTTTGGCCAGCGCCTCGGTCAGCGGCTCGGCGATCGCCATCTTCGGCCTCTTCGTGGGGGCGGTGCTCGTCCTCTCCTTCTGGCTCGGTCGACGGGCCAGCTCGGCGGGCGGGTACTTCGCGGCCCACGGGCAGATCGGCTGGTTCGTCAACGGCGTGGCCTTCGCCGGCGACTACCTGAGCGCGGCGAGCTTCCTCGGCATCTGCGGGATGATCGCCTTCTTCGGCTACGACGGCTTCCTCTACTCGATCGGCTACCTCGCCGGCTGGATCGTGGCCCTCTTCGTCATCGCCGAACCGATCCGCCGCCTCGGCACCTACACCTTCGCCGACGCCCTCGACGCCCGATTCAAGAGTAAGGGCATCAAGACCGCCGCGGCGATCTCGACCCTCGTGGTCAGCGCCTTCTACCTCATCCCGCAGATGGTCGGGGCCGGAGCCCTGGTCAAGCCGCTCCTCGGCCTGCCGCATTGGGCCGGCGTCCTCATCGTGGGCGTGACCGTCACCACCATCGTGGTCACCGCCGGCATGGTGTCGACGACCTGGGTGCAGTTCATCAAGGGCTCGCTCCTCGTCGCCTTCTGCGCCGTCCTCGTCGGCCTCATCCTCGGCCGCGGCTTCACCGTGCCGAAGACCGCCGACGGCCGCGGCATCACCGCTGCGACGCAGGAGGTCGGCGCCGACGGGAAGCCGGCCGGGCCCCATCGCTCGCCCTGGAACCAGACCATCGAGACGCTGCCCGACGGCTCGAAACGCATCAACGGCCAGCCGGCCTCGGCCACGAACTCGCTCGACACCGCGCTCCGGGCCGAACTCGGCACCGGCTTCGGCACGGTGGCCAAGCTGCCCGACGGGGCGGAGCGGAGCGGGCCGCTCGGGCCGGTCGCCTTCCTGCGGACCTTCATGGGCAGCACGATCGTCACCTGGGGCAAGGAGGAGTCGACCGCCGCCGACGGCACCAAGACGACCACCTTCTATCCGCGCGAGCAGCAGGGGAGCGACCTCCTCCTGCCCGGGGCGAACCCGACCTTCAAGGGCATCCGCTCGCCGGAACTCTCGAAGAAGCTCGACTTCTTCTCGCTCATGCTGGCCCTCTTCCTCGGCACCGCCAGCCTGCCGCACATCCTGATCCGCTACTACACGGTGAAGGACGCGGCGGCGGCCCGGAAGAGCACGGTGGTCGGCATCGCTGCGATCGGGGCGTTCTACGTCCTCACGCTGTACCTCGGGCTGGGGGCCATGACCTCGGGGGCCCTCGATCCCACCGACTCGAACATGGCGGCTCCGCTCCTCGCCCGGAGCTTCTCGGAGACGCTCTTCGCCATCATCTCGGCCATCGCCTTCACCACGGTGTTAGGCACGGTGAGCGGTTTGGTCATGGCCGGGGCCGGGGCGGTGGCCCACGACCTCCTCGGCAACGTCCTCGGCGTCGTCCGCGACGACCGCAGCAAGGTGCTGGTGGCCAAGGCCGCCGCCGTCCTCCTCGGGGCCGGGGCCATGGCCCTCGGCATCCTCTTCGAGCGGATGAACGTGACCTTCCTCGTGGGCTGGGCCTTCAACATCGCAGCGTCCGCGAACCTGCCCTCCCTGGCCATGCTCCTCTTCTGGCGGGGGACGACCAAGCAGGGGATCGTGGCCGCGATCCTGGTCGGCATGGTCTCCTCGCTCGCTTGGGTGCTCCTCTCGGCCGACACGTTCGAGAAGGTCTATGGATTCCCGGCCGCGGATGCCGCGGCCCGGGCCCTCGTCCCGTTCAGCCAGCCCGGACTCGTCACCATCCCGCTCGGCTTCGCCACCTTGGTCGTGGTCTCGCTCCTCACCCGGCCGGCCACCGCCCGAGCCTGAAAGAGCAGCGCCGCGAATCCCAAGACCGGCCCGTCGATCGGGCCCGCTGGCGCGGCACAATGGCCGACCGGAGGTATTCCCATGCTCAACTCTGCCGTCGTCAGCGCTTGGCTCTGGGTCCACGTTGGCATCCTGCTCATCGCCGTCGCCTATGCCGTGTGCGGGAGCGCCCTCCTGCCGCGGGCAGCCGAGCGAGGGCGCGAGCGGTTGGCCCAACGGCCGCTTCGGACGCTCCTCGTGGGGCTTGGACTCAGCGTGCCGTGGATGCTGGTGGCGATCCTCCTCATCGCCAGCGGCAAGGGCAGCATCGTCGGCCTGGTCGGCGCCGGGTTAGCCATCGCCTGGGTCCTGGTCGCCCTGCTCGGCCTGGCCTCGGTGGCCCTGCACGTCGGTTCCCGCGGCGAGGTCGGCCCGGCCCGCTGGACCACCACCGTGCGCGGGGCGGCCATCGTCTCGCTGACCTGGATGCTGCCCATCGTCGGCTGGTTCGTGGCCCTGCCCCTTTCCTTGGCCTGCGGACTCGGCTGCCTGGTGGGACGGGCCCCGAGCAGCGCGGCCTGACCGGCGAGCGCCATGGCACCGACCCGCCGTGAATTCCTGCGGACCTCCGCCCACGCCGGCGTCGGATTCCTCGCCGCCATCAGCCCCACGCTGGGGCTCTTCGGCTGCCAGCGGTTGGAAGACGCCCTGGCCACCTACGCGGTCGGTCCCGAAGACGGCCCCTTCGCGGCGCCGCCGGACGGCTCGATCGACGAGATCGGCCACCTCCTCGCCCGCCTGACCTTCGGGGCCCGGCCCGGCGACCGCTCGGCGGTCGAGGCCCTCGGCGTCGACGCCTTCCTCGCCCAACAGCTCCATCCCGAGTCGATCGCCGACACCCGCTGCGAGTGGCGGCTCTCGGCGATCGAGCCCCTGGCCGACTCGCGGGCCGAGCTCTACGACCGCATGCCCGAGGAATTGCTGCAGGCCCTGGCGACCTCGCGGCTGGTGCGGGCGGTCCACTCCAGCGCCAACTGCTCGAGGTCATGGTCGAGGTCTGGAGCGATCACCTCAACATCGTGTGGAGTAAGGGCGAGTGCCGCTGGGTCCGACTCGCCGACGAGCTCGAGGTCCTCCGCCCCCACGCCCTCGGGCGCTTCCGCGACCTGATCCGGGCCAGCGCCACCAGCCCGGCGATGCTCATCTATCTCGACGGCCACGACAACAAGGTGGTCCACCCCGAAGACCATCCCAACGAGAACTACGCCCGCGAGCTGTTGGAACTGCACACCCTCGGCGTCGACGGCGGCTACTCGCAGGGCGACGTCCTCGAGGCCGCCCGCTGCCTCTCCGGCTGGACCTACGGGCACCACTTCTGGAAGGGCAAGATCGGCGTGGTGGCCTTCGATCCCGAGCGGCACGATCGCGGGGCAAAGGAAGTGCTCGGCGTGAAGATCCCGGCCGGCGGCGGCGCCGACGACCTCGAGCGCTTGCTCGACATCGTCTGCCTCCATCCCTCGACCGCCCGCCACGTCGCCAAGCGCTTGTGCCGCACCTTCATCGCCGATCCGCCGCCGCCCGCGGCGCTCGCCAGCGTGGCCGAGGCTTTCACCGCCTCGAAGGGTGACATCCGGGCCACGCTCGCCGCCCTCTTCGCCCAGGAGGAGTTCCGCGCAAGCCGTGGCAACCTGCTGAAGCGGCCCTTCCGCTTCCTGGCGAGCGCCTTGCGCGGCACCGCGGCGGCCACCGACGGCGGCCCGGCCCTCCTCGACGCGCTCCGCCGGATGGGCCAGGCCCCGAGTGAGTACCCGACGCCCGACGGCTATCCGCTCGAGCCGGAGCCGTGGGTGGGATCCCTCTTCTGGCGCTGGAACTTCGCCGTGGCCTTGGCCCGCGGTCGCGTGCCGGGGACGACCATCGACCGCGAGGCGCTCCTGACGACGGCCGGCTCGCCGGAAGCGGCCATCGCCCATCTCCTCGGCCGCCAGCCAGACGGCGAGGAGCTCGATCTGATCCTCGCCTCCGGCGAACCGCTCGCCGCGGCCCTGGCCAGCCCGGCCTTCCAGTGGCACTAACCGTTGACGGCTTCCTCCCCGATGCCCATCCTCCGCACCGATTGCCTAGACCAGAAGACGAGCGGCGAGCGCACGCTGGTGGTGGTCTTCCTGCGGGGCGGGGCGGACGGGCTCTCCATCGTCGTGCCCCACGGGTTCGACGGCTACCACCGGGCCCGGCCGACGATCGCGGTGCCGGCCAAGGACGTGATCGACCTCGACGGGCGCTTCGGGTTGCATCGCCGGCTGGCCCCGCTCATGCCGGCGTGGGAGCGCGGCGGGATGCGAATTGTTTGCGGCGCCGGTAGCGGGGACACCACGCACAGCCACTTCGAGGCCCAGGACTTCATGGAGCACGGCGGCTCGCCCGGCGCCGGCTGGCTGGCCCGCTATCTGCGGGCCCGGGCTGGATCGCTCGGTCCCTTGGCCACGGTGGCGATCGGGACCACGCTGCCCGAGTCGCTGCGCGGGGCGCCGTCGGGGGTGGTCGTGCAGCGCATCGCCGACTTCGAGCTCGCCGGCGACGACCCGCGGATCCTCGAGGCGTTGCGCGGCCTGTACGGGCGCGACACCACGCCGCTCGGTGCGGCCGGGCGGGCCACGCTCGAGGCCGAGCGTCGGCTGCGCGAGCTGCGGGCGGCGCCCGACGCGGGGCTCGGCGCCTATCCCGACACCGTCCTCGGGCGCGGGCTGCGCGAGGTGGCCAAGCTCATCAAGGCTGACGTGGGGCTGGTGGCCACGACCGTCGACGCGGTCGGCGCCGCGTTAGGGTGGGACACGCACTTCGTCCAAGGGGCGGCGATCGGCGGGTTGCTCGACGACCTCGGCGGATCGATCGCCGCCTTCCTCGACGACCTCGGCGAGCACCGCCAGCGGGTCACCCTCGTCTGCATGACCGAGTTCGGGCGGCGCGTCGCCGAGAACACGAGCCTCGGCACCGACCACGGGGCGGGCAGCGTGATGCTCGCGATCGGCGACGACCTGCCCGAGGGCGGCGGCCTCACCGCCGGCTTCACTTCGCTCGATGCCGACGCCCTCGTCGGCCCCGGCGACGTCCCGGTGGCCATCGACTACCGCACGGTCCTGCGTCCGATCCTCGCCCAGCACGCGGCGGGGATCGATCTCGATCGCGTTTTCCCTGGGTGAATCGCGGGATAGAAATCGCCTCTTCGATCGGACAGGGCGCGGCTGGCCTGCGCCTCTCGACGTGGAGGCGACGGTGCGCCTCGCTCGCCACGTCCCGGGGGTAGCCATGCCGCGACCGTTGCCGCTTCGCCATCTCGCCAGCCTCGTGGCCCTCGCTGCCTGCCCGGCGGTCGGGGCCGATGTGACCAAGGCCGAGTACCAGAGCCACAACTCCTTCGACTACCGGCTGATCCACATGCCGGACCTCGACCAGATCCGGTCGGGCTTGCCGAACGGCGGTTCCAACTTCTGCGTGCCGACGACCTACCTGAACGTGCTCGGCTACTGCGCGAACCACGGCTTTCCGATGGTCTACCCCGGGCCGCACAACTGGCAGAGCCAGGCCAACTACGACCTGGCCACGAACGCCATCGCCCTGATCGGAGCCAACATGGGGACCGATCCGGGCAGCGGCACCACCAACGCCGGTTGGCAGGCGGGGGCCGACGCGATGCTCATCCTGGGCGGGGGCGACCAGCTCACCACCGCCTTCGTCGCCGGCACGGCCGCCTACCGGCCGTTCCTCTCTGACATCGCCTACCACGCGTGCGCCGGCGCCTTGGTCGTGATCGGCTACCGGCGCTACAACGTCGTCGGCTACGACCAGTACGGGGTGCCGATCCTGTCGGGATCGGGCGGGCATGCCATGTGCCTCGCCCGCTGCCGCTCCGAGGGCAACAACACGATCCTGACCACTTGCGATCCGGCCGACGCGAGCGACGGGCCCGACCAGCAGTCGCCGTTCGTCCTCCGCGAGTTCACCTGCACGCACGTGGGCGTGCAGGTCGGGAACTCCCCCACGAGCCACGCGGACGCCATGGACTACCGCCCGGGCGACTCGTCCCTGGCGATGATCTACAACGAGCTGGTGGTGGGGCCCAAGCAGGGCTACAGCTTCACCAACACCGGCACGCTCTCGACCGCGATCCTCCATCAGCCGTTCCGCCTGCCGGGAACCGGGACTCCGGGGGTGCATCTCGTCGCTTGGCCGGGCCGCGGAACCATCCTCGACGCGGTGCCCACCTGGGACGGCGGTGGTCTCGTGGCCATCGAGCTGCAGCAGGATGGCAAGGGCCATCTCCGCCAGTGGAGTCCGACCGGCGGCATGACCGTCATCAACGACGACATCGACGCCCGTTCGCTCTGCGTCGGCCGCGGGCACCAGCTCTACGTCGGCGACTCCGCGGGCAAGCTGATCTGCCTCGACGGGACCAACGACTACGCCATCCTGGCCGCCACCTCGAACGCCCCGCCCATCAGCGCCATGGCCTTCGACGACGAGACCGACCAACTCTTCGTCCTGTCGGTCCCGCTTCACCGCGTGGCCCGCTTCCCGAAGAACCTGGCCGGCGGGCCGACCAACCTCACGGTCCCGGCCTCGGTGCCGATGTCGGGGCAGGGCTCGATCGCCGCCGAGCCGGGCACGCCGCTCCTCTGGTTCACGACCGACGCGTCGAACGGGATCTACAGCGTCGACTTCGGCAGCCCCTCGGTCGGCAGCATCTTCGACGCCGCCATCGTCGGCCCCAAGGGGATCTCCTTCGACGACTTGGGCCACCTCTTCGTCTCCCGCGCGCTGGCCGGAACCCGCACCGTGCTCGAGCTCGAGAACACGAAGGGCGAATGGGCCCCGCGGCCGGGTAGCGCCTTCACCGGCATGCCCTGCGGCAACCGCTGCGAGATCACCCGGAGCCGCTCCGACTTCGATCCGGCGACGGCCGAGCCCTTCGTGCCCGACTTGGCCTTGCCGGACCTCGTGGTTGGCGTGGCCCGCCCGCCATGCGATGCCGACCTCGACGGATCGGGCGGAGTCGACGCAGCCGACCTCGCCATCTTCCTCGGGCAGTGGGGGACGTCGTCGACCCTCGCCGACATCGACGGCAGCGGTGCGGTCGACGCGGGCGACCTGGGCCTGCTGTTGGGGGAGTGGGGACCCTGCTGAGGCGGGCGGGCGGGCTACATCCGCTCGACCAGCATCGACACCGCGTTGCCGCCACCGAGGCAGAGCGAGCAGATGCCGCGCTTGCCGCCGGTGCGGACGAGGTGATGGAGCAGCGTGACCAGGACACGGGCCCCGCTGGCACCGATGGGGTGGCCGAGGGCGATGCCGCCGCCGCCGATGTTGAGGCGATCCTCGGAGATGCCGAGGGGCTTGATGTTGCAGAGGACCTGGGCGGCGAAGGCCTCGTTCAGCTCGTAGAGGTCGACGTCGCTCGCCTTCAGGTTGTTGCGGGCGAGCAGCATCTCGATGCCGACCTTGGGGGCCCAGAAGAGTTCCTTGGGAGCCACGCCGGCGGTGCACTGGTCGACGATGCGGGCGATCGGCTTCGCTCCGAGGGTCGCGGCCATCTCCTCGCTGGCCACGAGGACCGCGGCGGCGCCATCGGAGATCTGGCTGGCGTTGCCGGCGGTGACCGTGCCGTCCTTGGCGAAGACAGCCTTCAGCTTGGCGAGGCCCTCGACGGTGGTGTCGGCGCGGAAGCCCTCGTCGCTGTCGCAGCCGACCTTCTGCATGCACTGCTCGGGCGAGAGGGGCACGATCTCGGCCTTGAACCAGCCGTCCTTGGTGGCCTTGGCGGCCCGCTGGTGGCTCTGGGCGCTGAAGCGGTCCTGGTCCTCGCGGGTCACCCCGTGCTTCGAGGCGATGTAGTCGGCGGCGAAGCCCATGCCCCATTTCTCGAAGGCGCAGGTCAGGCCGTCGGCCTGCATGTGGTCGAGCATCTTGGCCTCGCCGAACTTGACGCCGTTCCGGAGGTGCATCATGTGCGGGGCGAGGTCCATGTTCTCGACGCCGCCGGCGAGGACCAGCTTGTTGTCGCCGCAGCGGATGGTCTGGGCGGCCTGCATCACGGCTTGGAGGCCCGAGCCGCAGACCTTGTTGACGGTGACGGCGTTGAGCGTTTCGGGCAGTCCGGCGAGGAGACCGACTTGACGGGCCGGGTTCTGGCCCACGCCGGCCTGCAGCACGTTGCCCATGATGCACTCGTCGATCCGCTCCTTGGCGCCGGGCACGGCCTCGAAGAGCGCCTTCGCCACGTAGGAGCCGAGGACCGGCGCCGGGACGCGGCTCAGGCTGCCGAAGAACTTGCCGATGGGGGTGCGGCGGGCGGCGAGGAGGACGGGCTTCGGCTGGGACATCGCGTGATCTCGAGGGAAGGTCGGGGTGGAGACGGCGGGTCGCCACGGGGCGACGCATCTGGCCGTAGAATCGAGGCTCGGTCGAGGAGCGTCGAAGCGTCGGATGATAGCGGCGACGACCCGCGCCGAGTCGGCGACGACCGGTCCATCCACCCACGACGAGCTCGCGATGACCACACCTCCCCGCAGCCCCGCTCGGAGTTACGAGCCGTCCGACAACCTGATGAGCCTGCAGAGCCACATCCTCACCGAGGAGGCTCGGCACCCAGGCGCGACCGGCGAGTTCAGTTGGATCGTGTCCGCCATCTCGCTGGCCGGGAAGGCCATCGGCCACAAGGTCCGCCACGCCCGCTTGCAGGACGTGCTCGGCCAGGCCGGCAGCGATAACGTGCAGGGCGAGGCCCAGCAGAAGCTCGATGTCATCGCCAACGCGATCCTGATGCGGATCCTCGGCACGCGGGCCAGCATCGCGGTGATCGCCAGCGAAGAGGACGAGCAGCCGACGATCCTGCGCCGCGGGTCGGACGGCGGGCGCTACTGCGTCCTCTTCGATCCCCTCGACGGCAGCTCGAACCTCGACGTCGGCGTCGGCGTGGGGACCATCTTCTCGATCCTGCGGAACGACCACTCGGTGCACGACGCCGAGCGGACCGTCTGCCAGCGCGGGGCGACCCAGGTCGCTGCCGGCTACATCCTCTACGGCTCGAGCACGGTCTTCGTCATCACCACCGGCCACGGCGTCGACATGTTCGTCCTCGACCACTCGGTCGGCTCGTTCCTCCTCGTCGCCAAGGACATCCGCATGCCGGCGAGCGGGAAGACCTACTCGATCAACGAGGCCTACTCGGCGACCTTCCCCGAGGGCTACCGCCGGTACCTCACCTATGCCCACGAGAACGGCTACTCCAGCCGCTACATCGGGAGCATGGTGGCCGACGTGCACCGCACGCTCATGAATGGCGGCGTGTTCCTCTATCCGCCGACCAAGAAGAACCCCGAGGGGAAGCTTCGCCTCCTCTACGAGGCGAACCCCATGGCCATGATCGTCGAGCAAGCCGGCGGGCTCGCCTATTCCGGCGACGTCCGCACCCTCGAGATTGAGCCCCAGCGGCTGCACCAGCGAGTCCCCGTCCTCCTCGGCAGCGCCGACGAGGTCGAGCGCGTGCGATCCTTCCTGACGTGATCCTCCATCCCGACCGAACGGAACACCCGATGGCCACCCGCACTGCCCTCGTGGCGCTCGCCCTCGTCGGCGCCACCGCGTCCACCACGCTCGCCGCCCAGGGCTACCTCGCCCAGCCCTCGATCCACGGCAACACCCTCGTCTTCGCCAGCGAAGGCGACCTGTGGGTGGCCACGCTGCCCGCCGATCCGGCGGCCAAGGTCGTGGCCTATCGCCTGACCAACGGCCCGGGCATCGAATCGAACCCGATCCTCAGCCCGGACGGCGCCTCGGTCGCCTATAGCGCCGAGTACGAGGGGAACCGCGACGTCTTCGTGGTCCCCTTGCGGGGCGGCACGCCGAATCGCCTCACCTACCACCCGGCACCGGACGCCCCGATCGCCTGGTCGCCCGACGGGACGCGCCTCGCCATCCGCTCGCCGCGCCTCAGCCCGCTTGGACGGGCCGAGCTCTTCTACGTCTCGGTCAGCGGCGGGCTGGCCGAGCCGGCCGGCTTCGGCGAGTGCTCGCAGATCGCCTTCCCGTCGGCCGGAACTGGCGGCGGCGGATCCACTGACCGCTTCGCATTCTGCCGCTGGTCGAACGAGAACTGGAACTGGAAGCGCTACCGCGGCGGCACGGCGCCCGACGTCTGGTTCGGCGACCTCGGCACCAAGAGCTTCACCAACCTCTCGAGGAACGTCGCCAACGACCTCTTCCCGATGTTCGTTGGATCGGGCGGCGACCGGCTCTACTTCCTGAGTGATCGCGACGGGGCCCAGAACATCTGGTCGATGGCCATCGACGGCAGCGGCCTCAAGCAGCACACGCACTTCACGAACGACCCCTCGAAGCCGACCGACCTGGCCAGCTACGAGCTGCGCTGGCCGCAATCCGACCGCGGCGGAAAGCCGGTGATCGCCTTCGCCCAAGGCGGGACGATCGCCCTCCTCGACGTCTCGAACGACACGGTGCGTCGGCTCGACGTCGATCTGGTCAGCGACCGCGTCGGCACCTTGCCGCGCTTCGTGAGCGCTCAGAAGAACGCCAGCGCCATCTCGCTCTCTCCAAAGGGCGATCGCCTGCTGGTCGAGACCCGCGGCGAGCTGGTGACGCTGCCGATCGGCAAGCCCCGGAAGGGCGTGCAGGTCGGTCCGCGGCAGGTGACGCATGACTCGAAGAGCCGCGAGTGGGGCGCGGTCTGGCTGAACGACAAGGATCTCGCCTGCATCACCGACGCTGGCGGCGAACAGCAGATCGCCTTGCTCCCAGCCGACGGCAGCGCCACGCCGCGGTTGGCCACGACCGACCGCTCGCAGTGGCTGCTCCGCCCGGCGGCGAGCCCGGAAGGCACCTTCATCGCCTTTGGCGACAAGGACCTTCGCCTCTGGCTGATGGACGTCAGCACCCGGACCCTGACCGAGATCGACCGCAGCGAGGCCGGCGAGATCACCGACTACTCCTTCTCGCCCGACGGCACCTGGTTAGCTTGGTCGAAGGTCCTGCCGAACGGCTTCTCGTGGATCCGCCTCCGTTCCACGCGCGATGGGACCACCATCGACCTGAGCGACGGTCGCACCAGCGACAAGGAGCCGCGCTGGGATCCCAAGGGCGAGTACCTCTGGTTCCTCTCCGATCGGGCCGTCAACCCGGTGGTCACCGGCCCGGACCTCCAGTTCGTCATCCCCGAGATGTCCCAGATCTGCGTCGTCCCGCTCGCCGCGACGACGCCGCCGCCCTCGCTGGCCTTGGCCGCCGCGGCGGACTTCGACCTCAAGGGGTGGGCCGAGCCGGCCTCCGACGAGGACGAGAAGGACGACGCGGAGGGCGACGAGAAGGCGGGCAAGGACGCTCCGAAGGAGTCGCCCGCCAAGGAATCGAAGAACGCGAAGGACGCCAAGCCCGCCCACGAGCCCGGCGAGAACGACGAAGAGCCGATGAAGCTCGACACGGCCGGAATCCGCGACCGGATCTGGCGGATGGACGTCGAGCCCGGCAACTACTCCGACCTGGTCGCCACCTTCGGCGGCGTCTACTTCCTCTCCTCGCCGACCCGCGGCATCGCCGATGCCGAATGGCCGGAGCCGCCGCTCGGCGAGGCCATCGCCACCCTCAAGCACTTCAGCGTGCTCGAGGGCGAGACCAAGGACATCGTCGAGGGCATCTCGACCTACGCGGCGAACAAGGGCGGCACCGTGCTGGCCTGGCTCAAGGACGGCAAGTTCGTGAGCCACGACGGCGGCGACAAGAGCGAGCCGCTCGAGGCGAGCGACATGCAGGTCCAGATCGACCCGCCGGCCGAGTGGCGGCAGATGCTCGACGAGACGTGGCGGCTGCAACGCGACTTCTACTGGGCTCCGAACATGGCGGGGGTCGACTGGAAGGCGATGCGCGAGCGCTACGGCCATCTCCTCGAGCTGGTCGGCACCCGCAGCGAGGCGGCCGACGTGATGGGGCAACTCATCAGCGAGCTGGGGACGAGCCACACCTACATCATGGGCGGCGACGAACCCGATCGCCCGCGGCCCATCGCGAACGGCACCTTGGGGGCGACCTTCGTCCGCGAGGGCAACACCGTCCGCATCGCCAGCATCATGCCCAGCATGCCGGGCGACCCCGACCTGGTCAGCCCGCTCGCCTTGCCGCACCTCGAGATCAAGCCCGGCATGGCGGTCTTCTCGATCGACGGTCGGACCGTGCGGCCGGAGCGTGACCTCTATGAGCTGCTCCAGGATCGCGGCGGGAAGACGGTGGTCCTCGAGCTCGCCGACGACGCCCAAGGCAACAACCGCCGCACCGTCGAGGTGACCGCCCTCGGCGACGACCACGCCCTCCTCTACGCCCAGTGGGTGGAGAACAACCGCCGCTACGTCGAGGAGCATTCCGGCGGCAAGCTCGGCTACGTCCACATCCCGGACATGGACGCCGACGGGCTGATCATGTTCAGCAAGCTCTTCTACCCGCAGACCAAGAAGGACGGGATGGTGGTCGACATCCGCGACAACGGCGGCGGCTGGGTGAGCCAGATGATCCTGGCCTGCGTGGCCCGCAAGCCGTGGGCCTACCAGATCCCGCGGCAGGGGGGCTGGGAGACCTATCCGGCGCGGGTCGTCGACGGCCCGAAGGTCGTCCTGATCGACCAGAACGCCGGCTCCGACGGCGACATCTTCCCGGAGTCGATCCGCATCAACAAGATCGCCCCGCTCATCGGCACCCGCACCTGGGGCGGCGTGGTCGGCATCCGCGGCGACAAGCCGTATGTCGACCTCGGCGTGAGCACCCAGCCGGAGTTCGCGTGGTTCGATCCGCTGCGCGGCTGGAGCGTCGAGAACACCGGCGTGGCCCCGGACATCGAGATCGACATCACGCCGCTCGATCGCCTCGAGAAGAAGGACCCGCAGCTCGACAAGGGCATCGAGGTCCTGATGAAGGACTTGTCTGAGCATCCGCGGCAGCGGCCGACGCTCCCGCCCTTCCCGGACCGCTCGCGGGCCAAGTGAGTCGGAACCGAGCAACTCCGGATGGAGAGGGCTCGCTTCCCGAGCCACCCACCCTGGTCGACGACCTCGTCTGCGTCGCCTGCGGGTACGACCTCCGGCGCTCGCCGCCGCAGGGGTCGTGCCCGGAGTGTGGCGAGCCCGTGGCGCGGACGCTGGCGGTACGGAACGCGATCGACGCCGACGGGATCGGGCAGCGGGTCACGCTGGCCATGCTCGGCTACGTGGTGATCACGATGGCCCTGATCCTCGCCATGGCAGTCGACGCCGCGGTCTGGGCCACCCGGTTCTTCGTGGCGGCGCCGCTCGCCCTCGGCCTCACCGCGGTCTGCATCGGCGGGCACGCCCTCGGGCTCGGGTTCGTGGCGGGGGAGGCGCTCCTCGGCCCGGCCGGAGTCGATCGGCCGGCCGACCAGCGCCGCTTGGAGCGGATCGCGGGGACGGCGATCGTGGTCGGCTTCCTCGCCCTCGCGCCGGCCGGCATGGGTCTCCTGGTCGGCTCCAACGTTGCGATCGGCCTGGCCCTCGTCAGCCCCTTGCCGATGGCCTGGGCGGTGGCCCACCGCAGCATCCTGACCGGCTCCTACCGGCGGATCGCCTCGCCGGAGCGCGCCCGGCGAGCGCTGCGGTTCATGCGCTGGGCGAACGCTGCGTCGCTTCTTGTTTGGGGCCTCCTCGGCCTCAACGGAGTGCTGGGGAATCCGCTGCGGGGGCCGCTTCCCGCCATCGCCGTGGCGGCGACCGTCCTCACCGTCGTCGCGCTCGTCTCCGGGATCTGGACCGCGTGGGCCTTGCGGGTATCGATGCGGCAGGCCGCACCAGGCGCTTGAGCCCGGACCCCGCTTGGGTCACACTGCCCGCGGGAGGTGTGTGTTGAGCGACCAAGCGTGCATCCGCTGCGGGTACCCGTTTGCTCCGGGCGTGAGCATCTGCTCGGAGTGCGGGCTCGAGCGGGCCCAGTCGGCTCGCCTCGGCTTGACCGGGGCTCGCCGCGACATCTTCGCCATCGAGTGGCTGCTGGTCACCGTCGCCGTGGCGGCGGCGGCGAGCGCGGTGGTGATGGTGGTGAAGTCGCTTGAGTACCTCGGCCTCTCGTGGCGCGGATTCGCCGGGCAGGACGATGTCCTCGGGTCGGTCATTGCCCTAGTGACCGGACTCGTCGAGGTCCTCCTAGGTCCGCTACCGGGAGTCGTCCCGCTGGGCGTGGCGCTCACCCTGGTCCTCGCGGTGCGGTTGTCGGGTGAGCGGCGCTGGGCCTTGGTCGCCTTGGCGATCGGCCTCCTCTACCTCCGCAACCTCCTCGTCCTCCAACCGATCCGATCGGCGGTCCCGCAGTGGGCCTTCAACTGGACCGAGCTCTCGTCGCAGGTCGGTTTCCTCCTCTGCATGCACCTGACTGCAGCGGCCCTCAACCTGCGCATCGAGCCTGGCCTCCGCTTCGCTTGGATCGCCTTGGCGGCCCGGGCCTTCTTCGTGATCCTCCTGCTGAGCTTGTGGGAGACGAGTTGGATCGTCGATGCCGGCCAAGGCCTGCTCGCCTACATCGATCGCGGCCTGTGGCTCGCTGTCGAACTGCCGGTGGCATGGGCCGCGTGGCGCATGGCCCTCGTCGTGCGCCGCCGAAGCGAGCGGGCCGAGGCCGAGCGAGAGGCGGCGCGATCGTGACGGCGTCGCCTCCTCCTCCTCCGCTCGAGCCGCTCGTCCCGGACGTGGACTCGGGGACGCTCTACTGCTGCGGCTGCCACTACGACCTCACCGGTCTCGACCAGGCGGGGCGGTGTCCGGAGTGCTCGACGCTGGTCCAGCAGTCGATCGCCGCGGCTCGTCTCCTGACGGCGAGCGGCGGGCCGGTCCTGCGGCGCGGGCTCTGGCTCATCTTCGGCTGCCTGACCGCCCGGGCCGTCTTGGCCGTGGTGCAGGCCACGCTCGCCATCGTCCTCGTCAGCCTCGCCAGCGTGGCCTCGATCTACCTGCCGCTTCTCGCCGCCGGGCTCCTCTCGACGGTCCTCTGGTTGGTCGAGGCGATCGGCTGGTTCCGGGTCACCGGGACCACGGTGACCCAATGGTTCAGCGGCTCGGAGCGCTGGGCGAAGCTCGTCCGCTGGGCGCTCCTCTTGGAACTCCTCGCCAGCATCTCGTACCAGGTCATGTCATGGCGCGGCATGGCGATCCCTTGGGTGATGACCCTCGCGTCGGTCCTCTCCCTCCTCTCCCTCCTCGTCCTCCTCGCCCGCGGCGCGACCATCGCCTATCTCGGCGCCCTCGGCGAGTCGCCTCGGATCGGTCGGCGCATGCAGCACGCCCTCTGGGTGGTGTACGGATTGGGCGTTCTGGTGGCGGTGGCGTCGTTCGTGACCCGCTTCGTCACGCCGGCCTCCGCCCTCGTCACGAGCACCCCGCTCGGGATGGCGCGGCTCGTCATCACCAACGTCCTCCAGATCGCCCTGCTCGGGGCGATGTCGCAGCGGGTGCGGGCCATCGCGTTGCAGCTCAAGTGGACGCCCGCCACCAAGGCGAGGCGAGCGTGACCGGGCCCCAGCAGGGCCACCTCGCGTGCGCCCGCTGCGGCTATCCGCTGCCGCTCGCGGCGGCCGATGGCACCTGCCCGGAGTGCGCGATGCCCGTCGCGAAATCGCACCTCGCCCATGAGCGACTCCTCGCCTCGAGCGGTGCGCTGCGGGCCATGGCCTTCGGGGCCCCCGGCTTGGCGATCGGCGCCGGCTTCTACCTCGCTGCGATCGGGCTCGTCTTCGCCAGCCAGGTCTTCGTGATGCGATCTTCGGCCCAGGACTTCTTCTTCCTCCTGGTCGTGCTGGGCACGCTGGTCCAAGTCGCCGGACAGGTGGTGATGGCCGCAGGGGCGCGACCTGTCGCCATGCTGCCGAGCGCGATCTCCGGCCTCTCCGTCACGGCGAGCATCGCCCACCTCGTCGCCGTCCTCGTCCTGGTGAGCGCGATCCTCGACCACATCGGAAGCGACACGGTCGGTTCCCTCTTCATCCTGGGCTTCTGGCTGACCCGCGCCGCCGCCCACCTCCTCGCCCCGATCGCCGTGCTCTGGTCGCTCGGCCCGCTGGTGGAGCCCTTGCGGCGGCTACTCGTCGCCCAAGTCGTCTCCGCAGCGATCCGGGCCGCCATGGCCGTCGTGCTCGGCGTCTTCATGGTGCTCATGATCGCGGGCCGGAACATGGGGCCCGAGGTCTTGGCTGGCGTGCTGGCGATCACCCTCGCGGCGTGCGAGCTCGCCGAGTCGGTGCTCGCCATCCGGATCGGCCGGGCCCTCGGCCGGCTGGCCCGGTCGCTCCAGGCTGAAAAGAACGAGGCCGCCCGCGTGCGGACGGCCTCGTCGGTCGGCGAATCAGGTTCCGATCACTCGTAGCCGGGCTTCGGCTCGATCGAGAAGTCGTAGAGCATCCCAACGTCACCAGCCCCGAGGCTCGGGAGCCGGTTGAAGCGGTCGATGACCTTCTCGTACTCCTTGGTGGCCAGGGCCCCGAGGAGCTTGGCCTTGTGGTGGAGGATGTCCTTCAGGTTGGCGGTCGTGTTGCGGGCGTGGCCGGCGGGGTACATGACGAGCTGGCTGTCGTAGCTCTTGCCGTCGGCCATGGTGATGACGATCGAGGTGGGGATGCCGTCCGGGTAGCGCCGGTCGTACTCGGCCCCGCCGTGCTCGAAGGCGATCTTCTCCATGATGGCCCGCGTCTCGGCGTTCTTGATCGACTTCGGGTCGTAGTCGTAGGGCGAGAGCATGAGCGACTTCCAGTACTCGTCGTTCGATGCCGCGATGATCCCCGACTTCTTGGCCCGGGCCGCCTCGATCGCCTTCCGCAGCAAGGTGCCGACGATGTAGACCATCGAGTGGTCGGCGCTCTGGCGGGTCTTCGGGTCGCGCTTGGCGGGGTCGCCGATGATGCCGAAGGCCGGCTCGTAGGCCACGATCTTGATGCCCTTGATGGCCTCGGGGCGCTCCAGGATGGTCGGGTTCTTCTCGATCAGCGTGAGCAGACCTTGGAGGGCCCCGGCCGACTGGTGCTCGTAGAGGCCGAGCTTGAAGTGCATGCCCATGACCGCGAAGTCCTTGCCGCTATGGCTGAGGACGAGGTCGAAGGGGCTGTCGCCCGAGGTCTTCTGGAACTGGCGGAACATGCACTCGGGGTTGCGGAAGATGTCCCGCGGCCCGAGGAAGCCGCGCATCGAGCGCTGCATGGAGAGGACGGCCACTTCGGTCGAGATGGCGGCGGAGGCGCCCTTCGAGTCCGACAACTGCTTGCCGGCCCGGATCGCCCGCCACGGGATGTAGTGGGCGACGACCATGCCGATGGCGCTCTCGATCTGTTCCGGCGTCGCTCCCAGCATCGCCCCGTAGGCGGCGGCGCTGGCGATGGCCCCGTGCACGACGTGGTCGATCTTGTAGGTCTTGAGGGAGAAGACCTCGGCCAGGCGGCCGCGGATCTCGTCGATCAGGATCATGCCGCGAACGGCAAAGGCCCCGTCCTTCCCGGCCAGCTGGGCGGCGGCGATGGCCACCGGATAGAAGTCGTTGTGGCCGAACTCGCCGGCGGTGTGGCCGAACTCGGGGCGGAAGCCGAAGTTGGTGCCGTTGGAGTCCCATTCCCGCACGGCGCTTGAGTTGGCGACGATGGCCTTCTCGGGGGCGACCTTCTGCGTCGAGCCGAAGACCGGCGCGCCGTTCGGGCGGGCGTACTCGGCGGCCTCGGCCCGCAGGATGGTGGGGGCGTTGGTTTGGAGGGCGATCGCGCTCAGGCCGCAGAGGACGCTATCGGTGTGGAACATCACCGTGCGGTCGATCACCGCCTGGTCGGGCTTGCCGAGCTTGCCGGACATGAAGTCGACGGCGAACTGGCCGATGCCGAGGGCCTGGTTCGTGTTGCGGGGGAGGGAGACGCTGGTCGCGCTCGAGGTCGGGATGGCGGTGGCGGTGGACATGGGTGATGGTCGGTCTGGACGTGCGGAAAACGGGCGATTGTACGGGGTGGCCGGGAGCGGTTCAGCGGGCGGGACGGGTCTCCGCTCAGCGCTCCGGCTCGCGGTGGCGGCGGCGGGAGGTCGAGGCCTCGCGGACGTCGCCGATCGTGTAGTAGCAGTCGGGGTCGACGTTCCGGGCGGCCTGGACCACGGCTTGGGCCCCGCGGCGCTCGGTCTCGATGAAGAGCATGGTCACCGGGCCGTCGCGGCCCTTGCCTTCGAACTCGGTGACCCGCAGCCCCTCGGCCCGCATCGACTCGGCCATGGCGGCCCCGTGGCGGGTGAAGACGCGGATGATCTGGCGGCCGAAGGCGAAGTACTGCTCGATGAGGATGCCGACGAAGTTGCCGGTGGCGAAGCCGAAGGCGTAGGCGATCGCGTTCACCCAGTTGTCGCGGACGGTGGTGATGACCTGGCTCACCACCAGCACCCAGATGAGCACCTCGGCGAAGCCGAGGCCCCAAGCGAGGTGCTTGCGGCCGTTGATGACGGCGACCGTCCGCAGCGTGCCGAGCGAGACGTCGGCGACGCGGGCGGCCACGATGAGGAGGGCGCCGCCGAGGATCGACCAGCTCATGGATTCGCCCCGCGGCTCACGTGAAGAGCCCGTCGAGGAGCTCGACCACGCCCTTCCCCTGGGTGGCGATCGTCTCGAAGATCTTCCGCCCGGAGGCGATGTCGAGGAGCTCGCGGACGAGCTTGGCCTCGCCGGCGTGGTCGGCCTTGTTGACCACGAAGAGGTTGGCGATTTCGAGGATGCCGGCCTTGTCCATCTGCACCGCGTCGCCCATGCCGGGGACGACCACGACCGCCGTGCGGTCGACGTAGGAACGGATGGCCACGTCGTTCTGTCCGGCTCCGACGGTCTCGATGATGAGCTTGTCGTAGCCGGCCCCGCCGATCAGGTCGATGATGTCGGGCAGCGTGGCGTAGTCCTCGCCGACGATGGCCAGCGAGCGGTAGAAGATGCCCTCGTCGACCGCGTTGAAGTCGACGCGGAGGCGATCGCCCAAGAGGGCTCCGCCGGTGATCGGGCTCATGGGGTCGAAGGCCACGACGGCCACGCGATCGCCGCGGCGGACGGCCTCGCTGGCCATGGCGGCGACCAAGGTGCTCTTGCCGGCGCCGGGGGAGCCGGTGATGCCGACCACTTGCTTCGGCCGGCGGCGCGGGGCGTCCTTCGGGGTGGCCTTGGCATGGGCCAACGAAATGCGCCGTGCCAGCTGGGCGGTCGGGTTCGAGCTGGCCAGCGGGCCGTAGGCCTTGGTGCCTTCGCGCACGCTGTCGACGATCTGGTCCATCGTCGTCCCGGTGTGGAAGACGCGATGCACGCCCGACTCGAGCAGGGCCTGGACGTCTTCCTGGGGGATGATGCCGCCGACGTTCACCAAGAGGTCGGGGCGACCCACTTTGGCGCACTCCTCGATGAGCCGCGGGACGAGGACGAGGTGGGAGTTACTCATCATGCTGGCCGCGACGACGTCGACGTCTTCGTCGCGGGCCGAGATGGCTAGGCTCCGCGGTGTCTGCCAGAGGCCCGAGTAGATGACGTGCACGCCGCTGTCGCGGAGGACGCGGGCGATGAGCTTGACGCCGCGGTCATGGCCGTCGAGGCCCATCTTGCCAAGGAGGACGCGAGGGCGATGCGGCAGGTCGGCGCAGCGGTCCTGCTTCTCGATCGCGGTGGTCGGCTCGTTGATCGCGTGTGGCATGGGGCCTCCCGGAAGGCTCGAACGCCGGGGGCCTCGGAGGGGCCCGCCGAGGCGGATCGCGCACTATACGGGAGCCCTTCCAGCCCCGGGGGGCGTCGCAGCCCCTGCACGCCGGGTCCGGCCCGACGAGCGTCCGCAGCAGGCATTATGCGGACACCGTGGCCCGCGGCGCGGCCCGGTCAGGTGCGGTCGGCGGAATCGCTCCCCGCGTCACCGCCGTCGACCTCGACCTCTTGGCCTTCGGCATCCTCGGCCGCGGCCTCCGACTCGTCGGGTTCCTCGGCCTTCACCGGCTTCGCCTCGGGGGTCCACTCGTCGGGGTGGAGGCGATGGGCGATGGCCCCGATGATGCGATCGAGTCCTTTGTACTTGTAGTCGTCGAGGAGCGAGGTGGCTCCCGAGGGGAGGGTCACCACGGCGATGGACTTTGCCATCCACCGGCTCATGTCGATCGAGCTGACCTCGTCCATTCGGCAGGTGCCTTCCGGGAAGCGGAGGGTGCCGTCGTCCTCGAGGGCGTACTGCTTTCGCCGGAGGCTGAAGAGGGGCCAAAGGAACATCGGCGTGCCCAGGACGCCGCAGCCGACGACGTAGACCCAGAGCTGCACCGGACGGTCGTAGGCCGGCACCGGCGTCGGTGCGGAGAGGAACCGGGTGTCGAGTTCCTTGTTGATCCGCTCGTACTCGGCCACCTCGGCGGCGGTCAGCGTCTCGTTCTTGGCCCGCTTCGCCTCAAGGGCGTCCTTGGCCTTGGTGAGGGCGGTGAATTCCTCGAACGCCTGCTCGCGGGCCGGGATGGTGACGGAGTAGTCGTACCAGCCCCAGACGCCGAAGGCGGCGCACAGGATGGCACCGATCAGGTTCTTCCAGAGCTGACGCGGTTGGATCGAGGTGCGGATCGCCATGGGTGGGTGCATCCCGTGCAGCGGTTGGCTGGTCGGGCGGTTGAACGTGTGGAAGGTACCCCGAGGGGGGTGAATTTGGGGGGACCGAGTCCGCGAACTCGAAGCTCATCGGCGACGAACGCTCCGCGACCCGGGCGCATCGGCCAAGCGAGTGGGTGCCTTTCGCAATCGGGACAGCCGCCGGTGAATCAACCACCGGCCGCTTGGACTCTTGTGCTTCTCGGGCTACCTTGCCTGAACCCCCACGTCATCCTCGCCACAACCGGTCCGGCCGGAGCGATTCCGGTACCGGTCCCCTGCGGAGGTGCTCCATTTCGGCTCCTGTCTCGCGTACCCGTGCGTGCTTCGTCGCCACCTCGGCAACGTTGGCCGCTTTCCTTCTGACCTCGTCTTCTGCCCTGGCCGGCGGCTGCCCGGCCGACGTCTCGGGCGACTCGGTCGTCGACGCCGCCGACTTGGCCGTCGTCCTAGGCGCTTGGGGCGGCTCCAGCCCCGACCTCACCGGTGATGGCGTGGTCGACGCCTCCGACCTCGCGGTCGTCCTCGGTGCCTGGGGCCCGTGCCCGGCTGGCGGCACGCCGATCCTGCGCGATCTGGCTGCCTCGCCCCTCGCCACCTATCCCTACGCTGCCTTCAACCAGAGCTACAACGTCGGCTCCACGGTGAACGTGGCCATCGACCCGAGCCTCTTCCCGGCCATCGCCGGGGCCACCGCCGATGTCTACGTCGTCGCCAACCGCTCGCAGGCCGAGTGGGATTCGAACCCCGGCCTGGTCGACGTCCGCGGAACGCCGGAGGCGGTGACCTTCCAAGGGACCACCGCGACCGCGGTCCATCCCCTGAACACCGCGGGACTCGCTGCGGGCACCGGCTTCGACATCGGTGGCGGCTACGACCTCGTGGTCGACACCAACGGGAACGGCCTCCTCGACGACGGTGACTTCATCGACGGGCGCGGCGACGACGCCGGCTTCTGGATGGTGGTCGACCTGACCCAGGCCGGTCCGTACGCGGTGACCACGCTCGCTTCCTATGACACGAACGATCCGGAGATCGCCTCGACCTTCCAGCTCGAGCGCATCTACTGGCCGACCGACATCCAGAACATGGCGCCGCGGCCGCTCGTGGTCATCAGCCACGGCAACGGCCACAACTACGCCTGGTACGACTACCTCGGTCAGCACCTGGCGAGCTGGGGCTACATCGTGATGTCGCACCAGAACAACACGGGCCCCGGCATCGAGACGGCGTCGACCACGACGCTGGCCCACACCGATGCGATCATCGCCCAGCAGAACGTCATCTCGGGCGGTGCCTTCAACGGCAAGCTCGACTCGCACACCATCATCTGGATCGGCCACAGCCGCGGCGGCGAAGGCGTCGCCCGGGCCTACGACCGCATCTTCGACGGCAGCTACACGCCGACCGGCTACACCCTGAGCGACATCAAGCTCGTCTCGAGCATCGCCCCGACCGACTTCCTCGGGACGGCCTCGGCGAATCCGCACGGCGTCAACTACCACCTGATCTACGGCGCCGCCGACGGCGACGTCTGCGGCTGCCCGGACAACGACGTAGCTGACTCGTTCAACGTCTTCGAACGAGCCCTCGGGCAGCGGGCCAGCTTCTACCTGCACGGCGCCGACCACAACGACTTCAACTGTTGCGGATTCAACGATTTCGCCGGACCGGCCGGCACCGAGATCGGCCGGCCTGCAGCCCAGCTCGCGGCGAAGGGCGTCTACCTCTCCCTCCTCAAGTACATGATCGAGGGACAGCAGGCGGGCAAGGAGTACGTGTGGCGGCAGTACGAGAGCCTGCGGCCGATCGGGGTGAGCTCGACTCTCATCGCTGACCTCGACTACAAGGATCCGAGCGCGTCGAACCCGGTCATCGATGACTTCCAGACCGGCACCGGGGCGACCACCAGCTCCTCCGGCGGCAGTGTCGTCCTCGGCGTGTCCAACATCACCGAAGGGCTGATGAACGACAACAACACGGCGTTCAACTGGGTCACGACCGATCCCATGAACGGCATGGAGCGGGGCCGCACCACCGACACCACCAAGGGCCTCGTCTTCGACTTCACCGTGCCGTCGACCATCGACTACACGGTGGTCGGCTCGCAGCAGGACTTCAGCGGCTTCCGGTTCCTCTCTGTGCGGGCGGCCCAGGGCACGCGGCATACCCAGACCGTGGCCCTGAACGGGACCCTCACCTTCAGCGTGACGCTGATCGATGCCAACGGCGGCTCGAGCACCATCAACATCGGTGCCTACGGCGGCGGCGTGCAGCGGCCGTACCAGCGGACCGGCTACGGCACGGGCGCCGGTTGGCAGAACGAGTTCGAGGTCGAGCGCATCCGGCTCCAGGACTTCCTGGCCGGCGACACGGGGCTTGACCTCGCCCACATCCAGACCGTCCGACTCTCCTTCGGTGCAGGCGCCGGCTCGAACGTCGGCCGCGTTGCCATCGACGACCTCATGCTCGACCTCGACTGACGCACGAACGGGACGCGACCCATCGCCTCTCGACGACGACCCACACCCATGAACACCTCTCGCATCACGCTTCTCGCTTCGTGCGGCCTGGTTGCCTCGGTCCTCGCTGCTGCTGCCCTGGCGGGCGATCCGCAACCCGCCGGCGGCAACGCCGAACCGAAGCAGGGCAAGCCGGTCCAGGTCAACAACGTCCCGCCCGTCCCGGCCACGCCGGCCGCGGTGCGGGAGATCGTCTACGCCCGCCCCTTCACCCTCGCCAAGGGCTACACCCACGAGTGGCGGAAGGACAAGCCGCAGGTCGACGCCGGCTACGTCGTCGTCATCCGGGCCAACAGCGACTACCTCTTCCCGCGCCAGGTCGCCATGCCGCTCCTCATGGTCGGCAACCAGACCGCCGAGCCGATGAACGTCGGCTACGCGAGCGGCACCTTGGTGGCCATCGTGCCCGCGGCCCGGAAGGCCGACGGCTCGGTCGACCTCGACCTGACCGCTGCGCCGATCTACTTCGCCCAGCCCATCCTGGCCGAGTCGGTCGACCAGGCCGCTGCCGACGAACAGCTCGCGTTTGCCCGAGCCAGCGGCGTGGCTGCCATGCCGAAGGCCGCGGTGCAGGCGGCGGCGGCCCGCGGCGGAGACGCCGTGGTTCTCGCCGACCGCGAGGCCCTCGACCACCTCATCGGCTCGCTCGTCCGCACCTACGCGGGCGACGAGACGGCGCGGGCGGACGAGCTCGAAGGCAAGCCCGCGACGAAGTGACCGGCACGTGAGTCGGAGTCAATCCTCCGCCTGATCGAGGCGGTGGAGGAACCGCCGGCTGGCGGCGACGGCGATCCCATGGGCCGTGGTGTCGACGAGGAGGCAGACGATCGCCGCGATCACCGCGATCGTCGGACGGTGGGCGTCAGCCAGGATCGGTCCGGCGAGCATGCCGGCGAGGCTCGCTCCCACCGAGCCGAGGACCAGTCCGACCGACAGGCGACGCGGCACGGTTCCTCCAAGGATGCGATCGACGCGCAGGATGCCGACCACAAGCAGGGTCGGCATGGCCACCCGCGCCGCGAAGGGGATCAGGATGAGGGGCGGCGCAGCCAGGAGGAGGCAGAGGCCGATCGGCCCGAAGGCGAGGGCGGCGAAGGCGAGGACGGCGATCGGGAGGAGTGGCGAGAGTCGGCGACCCGGCGGGGTGCTGGCGAAGGCGAGGAGGGCGACTCCCAAGGCCAGGGCGTCGGTGAAGGCGAAGGCGATGAGCGGAGCGCTGACGAGAAGGAGCAGCTCGCTGAAGAGAAGGAGGGCGCAGGCGAGAAGTGTGGTGGCGATGCTCGCGGCGAGGGCGACGACCAGCGCGTCCGAGCCGCGGCGAATCGCGCCGCGCCACTTCACGTGGGCGGCCGAGGCTTCGCCGCGATGCAGGGAGATCTCGAACCCGCATTCCGGGCATCGCTCGCTGTCGCCGACGCCCCGAAGGTCGTAGCCGCAGCGGGAGCAGGGAAGCGGGAGCTCGCTCATGGAGTCGGGGAGACGATCGACGCCGAGGAGCCGATGTCGTAGATGGTGAGGCCGCGCGAACGCGGCTTCCAACTGTTCACCAGCTCAAGGTGGCGGGGATTGGTCTGGTAGGCTTGGTAGGCAGCGAGGTCGGCGAAGTCGATGACCAGGCCGACCGTGAAGTCCTGGGCCACTTCCGAACGGTCGACCGGGACCCGCACGCCTCGCCAATAGCCGGCCACGCCGGGGATCGGAGTGAGAAGGCGGTCCATATCGGCGATGAGCTCGCTCGCGTCGGCGGGGTCGGCGAGACGGATGAGAACGACGTGGCGGATAGTCGAGGGAGTGGCCCCGGCGGAGGGAGTCGTCGGCGACGCCGGGGCTCGCGGCGCGGTGGCGCACGCGCCGAGCGTTAGGAGCGCGGCGAGGGCTGCAACCCGCAGGGAATGACGGGAGAGTCGGATGAATTCGCTCATGGAGCGTGCGTGGGATGCGGCACGGCTCGCTCGCCGGCCTCGATGGGGAAGGTCAGGCGATTGCCGGCGGTCGGCACGGGACAAGTTGCGAAGGGGGTGAAGGAGCAGGGCGGGTTGTAGGCGCGGTTGAAGTCGACGATGACCGTGTCGGCGCCGGCAGGGGCGGCGAGATCGACGAAGCGGCCGCCGCCGTAGCTGGTCGAGCCGTTGGTGGCGTCACCGAACACGACGAAGAGGCGATCGGGCGACTCCTGCGTCGCGGCGAGCCGGACCGCGTGGCCGCCCACGGTCATCACCAGCGTGGCCGCGAGCGGCTCCTGCGCGGTGAAGCCCTTCACGTTGGTGATGGCGATGGTGGTGCCGGGGGCCGGGCGTTCGACGCGGGCCTCGACGCGGAGGGACGGGTCGTAGGGGAAGCGATCGACGCCGGGGAAGCCGACGCGGACGCGGCTCGCGTTGTCGCGGACCCGCAGGGCGAGTTGGCCGTTCCGGCGGACGAGGATGATCGAGAGCGGACCGTCGCGGAGGACGGTCGGCTCGCCCTTGTCATCGGCCACGAGTTCGACGCGGTCGACGGGGCGGCCGTCGGCGGTGATCGCCGCTGCGGCATCGCCGTTCGGGGCGAGCTCGCAAGCGAAGGTGACGCTGTCGCCATGCCGGAGGAAGCTCCCGATGCGGGGAGCGGTGGCGTGCTCATAGTGGAGCGTCGAGGCGGCACCGTTTCCGATCGTCGTGATGCCCTCCTCGAGGTAGGCGAGATCGATCAGCGTCAGCCAGCCGTCCTCGGCGATGAGGCGGCGGATCCTTTCGGCGTGCCAAGCGTTCCACTCGGCGATGGCGGCGGCGTTCGGGTCGGCGTCGCGAGCGGCGTTCGAGGAGGCGGGAGACATGCTGGTCGGCTCGGGCTTCGGAGGGGCGGAGCAGCCGGCGGCGAGAAGGGCCGCGGCGAGGAGGGCGAAGGGAGGCAGGCGATGGTTGGCCAGCGCGGCGCTCACGAGGTGGTTCTCCTCGGGCACGATAGCGGCTGGGGTCGCGACTCAGCGTTCGGAGGCGACGGCATCGACTTCGATCTCAAGGAGGAGGGCGGGATCGACGAGCCGGACTCCGGCGAGCATGGTGCAGGCCGGGCGGATCGAGGAGAAGAACTCGGCGTGCACACGGCCGACGGCGTCGGCGTGGGTGATGTCGACGAGGTAGATGCGAACGCGGATGACCTCGTCGAGACGGGAACCGAGGGCTTCGAGGGCGCGGCCGATGATGCCGAAGATGTGCCGGGCTTGGGCGGCGGGATCATCGCGGCCCACGATGCCGAGCTCGGGATCCCAGGCGGTGGTGCCGGCCACGGCGATGAAGGGGCCGGAGCGGACGGCCCGGGAGTAGCCGACGACTGGCTCCCAGGGCGAGTTGGTCGAGTAGTTGCGGCGCTCAGGCATGGCGATGGAAGCTCGCGATCGATCAAGTCGACGCGGGCAAGTCTACCGCGGCGTTAGGCCGAGACGCTGGGCGATCGCTGCCCGATCGCGGCGGGGCGCGGACGCCGGATCGCGAGGACGACGAGGACGGCGGTCTGGGCGAGGAGGAAGAGTCCAGCAAGGCTCCGGGTGGCGTGTCCCTTGCCGAGGAGTCCAGGGGCGAGCTGACGCTGGAGCCACCACGTGCCCGGCGAGCGGTCCTCTCCGTCAGGACCGGGAGCCACGGTGAGCTGGCCTGTCGCGACGAGCCGTTCCTCGGCGGCGGCCCACACGCGGAACGCACGACTGTCGTCCCCTTCGTAGAGGGCTGGGATCAAGAGTCCGAAGGCGATGTTGGCGACGATCAAGGCGGCGAGGGCGAGTCTCATCGGGGAACACTCTAACGGCAGCGTGGGCGGCAGGGGTGGCGCGAGGGAGGCGATCGCTCACCGGCGGGTGCTTCCGAGACGGTCGAAGAAGAGCCTCGCGGCGAGCCGGAGCGTTCTGTGCGGCACGACGGGGGGCTCGCGCCACTCGTTCCCGCCGCACTCGCGGCAGGGCGTTCGAGGAGGGACGCCAACTCGCGGATACGCGCAGCGGGCGCAGACGAGGTTGGGTTGTTGGGAGAGGCGCTGCATCCGTTGGCCGGTCTCAGGTCCGCATACCTGGTGCGGCAGAGAAGGAGTTAGAGCGATCCTCGAGCGGAAGTCGCCGCGTAGTCGTAGAAGAGCGACGCGGCGGCGATGGACAGGGAGTTGGTGAGTGCGGTCACCATCGTTCGCCGGGCGTCCGACGCCCTGATGTTGAGCGCATCGATACGGACGAGCAGGATCTTCTCGACGCGAAGCTGATCGAGCAGCGATCGTTCGTCCGGCGGGTCTCGATCGCACCACCGAGGATTCGGCACCGACCTGCACCCAGGCACGCAGGCGAGCGAGGCGCACGCCGCGACCACCGGCGCGATGCGACGCATGCGTCCAGACGTCGATGTCGCAGGAGGCGTTGGTTCCATGGGTGTTCATCCGAAGCCCGGGCAACGCCGAGCAAGCCATGCCGCCCCGGCGGCGACAGGCGCTTCCGTCATCGCATTGCAGCGCAACCGCGGGGGTCGGCAGGAGCGATTTGCTCGGCGGAGCGCCTAGCGGACGAGAACGGGCTCGCTCCACGAGCGTCCAAAGTCGCTTGTCGTACTCGTAGCCGCCGTCTGGTCCGGAGATCGTTCGAGAGCGATGGAGACCGTTGCAGCCCCATCGGCCCCCATGCTGATGCGAAGCACGACCGCTGGTTCCCGCGACGGGCCCTGGCAGAGGGTTCCGAAGTCCGTGACTGCCCATGATCCGCCACGGTCAGAGGTGCAGGCAACCACGTGATCGATGGCGACACAGCACGCGGAGCTTCCGCCGAATGCCGCCGCCGTGGACTGGGGTGCGAACTCGGCCCTGGTTGGCACGGAGGCAACGTGCCGCCACTGCGAGTCGCCCTCATCGCGGACGAGGATCTCGTGTCGCCCCGTGCGAGCCGCCAGGCCATTCCAGTCGGACCACGACTCCACGCGGACATCGAATGCGGGCCCGATGAAGTCGGCGGACCCGAGCCGGCGCGAGCGTACCTCGAGGTAGGAAAGGCCGGCCACGAGAAGCAGCGCGACGAACACCGAGCCAAGCGCGAGTACGAGGACGGTTCTGAGGATCTTCGCCCGCGAGGACATCTTCCTTCCGCCGAACGAGGGTGAGCTGCGCGGCCGCCGGGGCCTCGCTGGCGAGAAACGCCGGGCCCCAGCATACCGTGATGGTCCGCGTGAGCGAGGCGTTAGGCGTAGCTACCGATAGACGTCCCTGCGGTGGCCTGCCTTCACGACGGTGACGAGGAGGGCCTTGTCCTGCACCTCGTAGACGACGCGGTAGTCGCCGACCCTGATGCGGTGCAAGTGGTCGGCCCCGGCGAGCTTCTCGGAGCCGTGCGGGCGGGGTTCGTCGGCGAGCGAGCGGATGGCGGCGACGAGGCGTGCGCGATCCTGCTTGGTGCCGAGCCTGGCGAGTTCCTTGGCGGCGGAGGGCTTGATGAGCAGGTCATACACGGCCGCGGCGCTTCATGGCCTTGACGACGGTCTCGAAGGAGACGGGCTTCTCGCCTCGGCGCTTCCGCGCGGCGGCGAGGTCGGCGGCGTCCTCGGCGAAGGACCTTCGCAGGGCGTCGTTGACGATGTCCGAGAGGGCGCGGTCCGAGGCGGCGGCCTTGAGTCGGAGGGCCCGGTGGACCTCGGGGTCGAAGTAGACGGTCGCTCGGCGTGACTGGGCCATGCCTGTGAGCATGACGCTCGGACGTCATGGAGTCAAGGCGTCGCGTGGCAGGTCGCGGCAGCCGAGGCGACGGGGATGCGGCCTTCCGCCTAACGGGATTTCGAGCAGATCGGTCGCGCCTTCTCTACGCCCTGGAGGCGGCATACCGCCGAGGTCATCGTTAGCGAGGGGTGGGGCACGCGGTTCGTGCTACGCCAGCACCACAAAATGGGGGTCAAGCGTCGAGCGGGTGCATCCCCCGAGCCTGATGCAGCCAAGGTGGGCCCGACGCACGGCGACGGTGGAGGCGAGACGCGGGCGAGCAAGGCGCACGCCGCGCCCAGGGGGGCGATGCGATGTACGCGTCCGATCGTCGATGTCGCGGGAGGCGTTGGCTCCATGGGTGTTGGCGCGAAGTCAGCGCCGCGACGCAAGAGCGGTGCCGCCTTGGCGGCGGGCGGCGTGGGTAAGGCGATTGCTGCGTGGATCACTTGCTCGCGTGGAGGATCACGTGAAGCGGCCATCGTGGCGGGACGGGGACGGACTCGGACTGGTAGCCAGGCTTGCTGACGGAGACCCACCGCGGAGACTGCGGACTCGAGGGGAGCGAGGCAGTGCCCTCGAGGTCAGTCAGTGCTGGCGATGAGTTGGTCGAAAGCGAGACGGACGTGACCTCGGCCCCGGCGATCGGCACGCCGGCGATGTCGGTGACTTTCACCATCGGCGCCGGCTGGCAGCAGCAGAGCGAGATCGTGGCTGCGGCGGCGGTGACGCTGAGCGCAAGTCGTGCGAGACAGGCGATCGTCGGCCTCGTCCGATCATCGCAAGCCGACGGAGGATTGAGCGGGATGCTATCGGTCATGGCCAGCGCGCCTTCGCCAGATGGGCCACGGCGCCCGCGACGCCGATGGTCGCTTCGGCCATGCGGTCGTAGTCGAGGGTGTCCGGCGTGTCGGAGGCGAGGTGGTAGTTCGGGTTCCGGAGGAAGCTCGTGTCGGTGAGCATGAGGGCGGGGTAGCTCTGATCCCAGAAGGAGGAGTTGTCGGAGAGGCGGATCTCGTTGATGCGTTCGGGGAGGGCGATCGAGAAGAGCGGGAAGCGTGAGGCGCGTCGGAAGCCGCGTCGGAAGCCCCAGACGAGCGGGATGGAGCGGAGGTTGCCGACCGCAGCGAGGAAGTTGCCGCGGGAGGGAAAGAGGCGGCGGAGTGGCTTGGGGATGCCGGGCGGCAGGCGTTGGCTGTTCGGGGCGTCGGAGTAGTAGCCGACCATCTCGAGGCAGATCATGCCGCGCACGATTTCGTTCCGAAGCCGGCACTGCCGGGCATGCCACTGGCTACCCATCTCGCTGGTGTGGAAGTGGGGCGGCTCCTCGCAGGCGAACGAGACAAAGCGGATGGTGAAGCGAGGGCGGATGCCAAGGAGGAGGCGGGCGGTCTCGAGGAGCATGGCCACCGCGGAACCGTTGTCGTCGGCACCGGGCGTCGAGAACACCGAGTCGTAGTGGGCGCCGACGATGACCACGGGTCCGGGGTCGGAGGTGCTGCGGTCCGGGGCGATGATCTCGGCGACGATGTTCGAGACGCGATGCGTGGCGTCGCTGCGCGTCACATCATAGCTCTCGCGATGCGGCGTGTGGCCGGCGGCTACGAAGGCCCGCTCCACGTAGGTGGCAGCGGCATGGAACATGTCAGGCCGCCCGAGGTGGCGCGGGCCGATCAGGTTGCAGAGGCGGTCGACGTGGAGGCGGAGCCGGGCCGCAAGGTCGGCGGAGTCGGTTGGCGTCGAGGCACTCGATGCGCGGTGGCGGTGGGCCATGGGCAAGCGAGACGGGTGATGCCGAAAGGGGACAACGGCGGGCGAGGAGGCGGGGCCGACGGCGAGCGAAGGTCAAGAAGCGAGGCGGACGCGACGGGGTGAGAGCGGTGAGGAGGAGGACGAAGGAGCGTCGAACGCGGACCGTGCTCGGCGATGGGGGAAACGTCCGCGGTCACTGTCGAGCCGCGTCCCGGGCGTCGGGCCTTGCTCGTCAACCGGAGCGAGCGAAGCACCAAGGCAGCAAGGCGAGATCTCGCCATCCTCGTGGAGCCGGTGCTGGCGCTGGCGCCATGCCGCTCACCGAGGTAGCCGATCCGGTCGAGCAAGCCCGCATCGGATTCGGGCTCGCCAATACCGAATCGGGCATCCGGTTGGGAGGCCAAGGTCCGCACGCCGCCTTTGGTTCGCGTGGCTCATGGTGGGTTGAGCAGGCGAACGGCGGTGTGCAAGACCATGGCGGCTGACGAAGAAGGCTCCACCGGACGGCCGGTCGCTCGTCGTGCGATCCTGCGCGGACGTCGGGTCGAGGAGATCGCTGCAGGACGACGCGCCTCGACGTGTTCCGACGGCATCCGTGCCCACCTGCAGCCGTTGACTCTCCATCCTGAAGTGTCGATCGGAAGCGGGCGGCCGGAGCGGCCGTGCCGTCCGGTGGAGCCAATTGCCGCGATGAGGGGGACGCCGACTGGCCTCGATCAGGCCAACCTGAGCGTCCGTCGCGGGGAGTACCCGCGGGGAACTCAAGGGGTCGGGATCGACAGATCCATGTTCACCCGACCTGTGCAAGGAGGGTCCATCCACTCGCCGACCGTCGCTGCTTGTCGGGCGGAGCCCCCTCAGTCGCGGAGGGAGGAACGAGCGAAGGGTCGGAGGGAAAGCCGTCGCTCGATCCCAGGAGAGTTGTCGTTCCGTTCGTCCTCCGAAGGCTCCTCAAGGAGGTCAGGGTCGGCTCGACGCGAGCGTGGTGGTCGCTGCGTCCGGCCTTGGCTCAGCTCGCCCGCCTCGCGGGCTGGATCTCGCCTCGTGGGCGGTGCCGATGTCTGACCGTCTCGTGATCGGGCTGGTGGTTCCAGCCTCTGTGCCATTCCGCAACAGGATTTGATGCGAAGGATCCAAGCCGTGCGGACGGAGCTCGGAGCTTCGGCGGCCGAGGCGGGCGTCGGGCAACGCCTCGGGGCCGCAGAGGTTCATCAGGAGCAACCCATCGAGTTGCCGCAGTTGAGGCAGCGGTAGCACGTGCCGTTACGGACCGTGATCGAGCCACAGACGTCGCAGGCGGGGGCATCACCCATGAACTGGGCGTTCGACTGGTCGAGCGCCGAGACGGCCACGGTGGTGGTCCGCGTGGTCCGCTCCAGCCCCGATTCGCTGACCGTCGTCACGGTCGCGACCGCCTCGACTGCGACGACTTCCGATGACGGGACCTTCGACACGGAGGAAGCGGCGGTGCCAAGCTGGTCGTGAGGCAGCTCGCGAGTCGACGTCGCCGAATCCGTCGGCTGGCTGATGGGCTGGGCCAGGGCAGCGGCGATCGAAGCGGCAGTCGGGTTGCCCGGGGAGACGCGATGCCCGAACGGCATGGCGTGGGCCTCGGCCGACGAAGACGACTTCATCTCGAACTGGCTCCGAGCGGCCCCAGCGCTCCCTGCGGACGGGGGGCTGCCAGGGGTCTGAAACTGGCTGGGCTGCGAAGCGGGCTCCGAAGGCGTCGGATGCATGGCACCGACGTCGTGCGAGCGCAGACTCCATGCGTGCTCCTCCTTGGCACTGTCGCGGCTGATGGCGGCGCCGAATCCGTGAGCGCTGTCCGTGGTCGGATGACCTCCGCCAAGTTGCTTGCCGCTAGGCAGGGCCGGCGTTGTGGCCGGGCTGCCCTCGCGGCGCGGGGCGTTCGCTTCGCGGTAGCCGGCGATGAACTGCATGCCAAGCCAGCGGAAGATGTAGTCGACGAGGCTCTTGGCGAAGGGGATGTCGCGGTTGGTGGTCATCCCCATCGGCTCGAACCGCTGATGGGCGAACTTGGTCACCAGACTTTCGATCGGGACGCCGTACTGCAACGCGACGCTGATGGCGGTTCCGAGGCTGTCCATCAGGCCGCCGATGGTCGAGCCTTCCTTGGCCATGGTGATGAAGAGCTCGCCCGGCCGGCCGTCCTCGTAGAGGCCGACGATCAGGTAACCCTCGTGGCCGGCGACATTGAACTTGTGGGTGATGCTCTCCCGGGTGTCGGGCAGGCGGCGACGCATCGGCCGTTCGATGATGCGCTCGACGATCCGCTCGACGTAGACGGGCTCATGGACCGGTTCCAGGTGAGGTTCCAGTTGCGTCTGCGGGGCCGGAATCGTCGCGACCTCGATGGGGGTCCGGCCAGCGGAGGACATCGGAGATGTCGAGGTCGCAACCGGCGCTGCCGCAGGGGTTGCTGGCGTCTCGGGTGCCGGTGAGGGGGTCGCGAAAGGGGCAGGCATCCCCTGGGCCTGCTTCTCCTCGACTGCCGCGGCGAGCACGTCCTCGTCGTCGGCGACGTCATTTTCCACATCCGACTTGGTGGAGAGCGGCTGGCTGAGCTTGCAGCCGTCGCGGTAGAGGGCATTGGCCTTGAGACCCAGCTCCCACGAGAGGCGGTAGCTCTCGCCGATGTCCTCGATGCTCGCCTCGGTCGGAAGATTGATCGTCTTGCTGATCGCGCCCGAGATGAACGGTTGCGAGGCGGCCATCATCCGGATGTGGCCTTCGGGCCGGATGAACCGGGTGCCGAGTTCGCCACAGCGGTTGGCGCAGTCGAAGACGGGCAAGTGCACGTCGCGGAGGTGTGGAGCGCCTTCCACCGTCTGCGTGCCGCAGATCGCGTGGTTCAGCTTGGCGATCTGCCACTTGGTGAGGCCAAGGGCCTTCAAGCCGCTGAACTTCGGATTGGCCTTGGCCTTTGCGGGGTCGACGCCGAGCTGGCGCAGGACCCGCTCCGGCATCGACCATGCCGAGAAGGCGAAGCCCAGCTCGAAGACGGTGGGGAGCTGGTTCTCGACGGCCACCAGGTCGTCGCCCGTGTAGCCCTTCGAGGAGAGGAAGTCGCGGAAGGAGAGGCCGCGCTCCGGTGCCGCGTCCTGCGACCGCCCCGGCATCGGGATGTCGAGGCTGAGGCTACCCATCACGTAGGTCAGGATCTCGTCGACCTGGTCCACCGAGTACCCGAGGGCTCGGAGGGCCGGGCGGAGCGACTGGTTGGCGATCTTGAAGTAGCCGCCGCCGGCGAGCTTCTTGAATTTGGTCAGGGCGAAGTCGGGCTCGACACCGGTCGTGTCGCAGTCCATCAGGAGGCCGATCGTTCCGGTGGGAGCGATGACCGTCACCTGGGCGTTCCGGAAGCCGAATTTCTCGCCGAAGGAGACGGTGTCATCCCAAGCGGTGACTGCCCGTTGGAGCAGCTCGTTGGCATTGGCGATGCGGATCCCGCCGCGACGGAAGACGTCGTGCTCGACCGGAACCGGCCGGATGCGGAGCTGTTCGTAGTCGTCGGAGTCGCGGGGCACGCCCAATGCCGCTCGCCGGTGGTTCCGCATCACGCGGAGCATCGCCTCGCGGTTGGCGTGGAAGCCGTCGAACGGCCCGTGCTCGGCGGCGAGCAGGGCGCTCGTCGCGTAGGAGCGGCCAGTCAGGATCGCCGTGATGGCGCCGCAGACGGCTCGGCCTTCGTCGCTGTCATAGGGGACGCCGGCCTGCATCAGGAGGGCGCCGAGGTTGGCGTAGCCGAGCCCGAGGGTGCGGTACCGCCACGAGAGCTCGGCGATCTCCTTCGACGGGAAGCTCGCCATGAGCACCGAGATCTCGAGCACGATCGTCCACAATCCGATCGCGTGCTCGAAGCCGTCGACGTCGAAGGTGCGGGTCGTCGAGTCGTAGAACTTGAGCAGGTTGATGGAGGCGAGGTTGCATGCCGTGTTGTCGAGGAACATGTACTCGGAACACGGGTTGCTCGCGTTGATCCGCCCGCCGGTCGGGCAGGTGTGCCACGCGTTGATCGTGGTGTCGAACTGGACGCCCGGGTCGGCGCAGTGCCACGCCGCCTCGGTGATCTGACGCCACAGGGTGCTGGCCGGGAGGGTCTTGGCGACCTTCCCGTCGGTGCGTCGGGTCAGCGTCCACTCGCTGTTGCCATGGACAGCGTCCATGAAGGCGTCGGTGATGCGGACCGAGTTATTCGAGTTCTGCCCGCTGACGGTGTAGTAGGCCTCGCCGTTGAAGTCGTAGTCGAGACGAAGCCCCAGCCGCTCGGCGATGTCCGACTGCGTCCCGCTGAGGTGCTTCATGCCCTCGACGAGCGCGGCGACCTTGATCTCCTCGCGGACCTTCCAGTTGACGAAAGCCTCGATGTCCGGATGGTCGACGTCGAGGCAGACCATCTTGGCCGCCCGACGCGTGGTTCCACCCGACTTGATGGCCCCTGCGGCGCGATCGCCGATCTTGAGGAAGCTCATCAGGCCCGAGCTCTTGCCGCCGCCCGAGAGTGCCTCGTTCTCGCCGCGCAGCGATGAGAAGTTGGTGCCGGTGCCCGAGCCGTACTTGAAGAGGCGGGCCTCGCGAACCCAGAGGTCCATGATGCCGCCTTCGCCGACCAGATCGTCGCGCACGGACTGGATGAAGCAGGCGTGGGGCTGGGGGTGGGTGTAGGCGTCGCTGGCGAGGGAGACGCGGCCCGTCGCGTGATCGGCGATCCAGTGACCCTGGGCGGGGCCGGAGATGCCGTACGCGTAGTTGAGGCCGGTGTTGAACCACTGCGGGCTGTTCGGCGCCGCTACCTGGTTCAGGAGCATCCACGCCAGTTCGTCGTAGAAGGCTTCCGCGTCGCGACGGCTCGAGAAGTAGCCGAACTTCTCGCCCCAGTGCTGCCAGCAGCCGGCCAAGCGGTGGACCACCTGGCGGACGCTCGACTCGCTGCCGAGGACCGGACGGCCATTGGCATCGAGGACGGCGTTGCCGTTGGCGTCGACCTGAGGGACCCCGGCCTTCCGGAAGTACTTGCTTACCACGATGTCGGTGGCGAGCTGGCTCCAGGAGGCCGGCACCGCAGCGTCCTTCATCTCAAAGACGGTCGAGCCGTCCGAGTTGCTGATCCGGCTGGATCGAGTGGTCCACTCGATCGAGTCATAGACGTTCTGACCGGCCTTGGTGAAGCGACGGGAGATCTTCATTCGACGGGCCTCTGCGGC
>JBGAKK010000128.1:0-5774 GCA_044224425.1 Phycisphaerales bacterium | reverse complement strand
TGACGGTCAGCCCAGTCCGAGCCGTAGTTCGCGTTGGCGGTGCCCATGTTCCGCAGGTTGCCGAGGCTCTGCGTGAGGAGGGCGGCGTCGCGAGCCTTGCCGATGGCCGGCAGGAGGATCGCAATGAGGAGCGCGATGATCGAGACGACCACCAGCAGCTCGACGATGGTGAAACCCCGACGTAGCGTGCGCATGACCAGTCCTTTCCGCGGCGAAGCCGCGACCACCGGACGTTCGTGCTCATGCGAAAACCGCTGAGCGGTGCACGAACGGGTGTTCAGCGGTCGCAACCGAGATGGCGGCTCGCCTGGACGAGGCGGGCCGCATGCTGCGACCGGAGGTGCAGGTCCCGAGACATGAAGGTCGAACCTGCGGGAGAAGGGGGCGGCGTGAGCCGTCGACCTGCCCATATCTTCGCGTCGATTTCAGCCTCGGGGAAAGCGCCGCCGCAGAAAACCCGGAAAATCATTGCAACCCGCCGACCGACGGCCGCTCGGGACAGGGGGGTGCGTACCCCCTGCCAGCGACCCCCCGGCGACGTCGGCCCGGCCAACGAAAAGCCCCGGCCGGGCCGGGGCTTGGGTGCGGTCAGGTCGGGAGCCAGGGGCTCAGTCGAGATGGCTCTCGCACTCGAGGTAGGTGTACCCCGAGAGGCCGGCCTCGTAGGCCTTCACCAAGGCCTGGCTCTCCGAGACCGTCATTTGCTTGGCCCGGACCGCCCGCTCGACTTCCTTGCGGACGTCGACGGCAAGTCGTGCTGCGTCGTACTGGACGTAGTGCAGGACCTCGCGGACGGTGTCGCCCTCGACGATCTCGTCGATCCACCACTGGTTGTTCTCGTCCAGCCGGATGTGGGCGACGTGGGTGTCGCCGAACAGGTTGTGGAGGTCGCCGAGCGTCTCCTGGTAGGCCCCCACGAGGAAGGCCCCGAGGTAGTACTCCTCCCCTTCCCGCAGCTCGTGCAACTCGATCGTCTTCTTGATGTCGTGGTCGTCGACGAAGCGATCGATCTTGCCGTCGGAGTCGCAGGTGAGGTCGGCCAAGGTCGCCTTCCGCACCGGCTTCTCGTCGAGCCGGTGGACCGGCAGGATCGGGAAGAGCTGGTTGATGGCCCAGATGTCGGGGAGCGACTGGAATATCGAGAGGTTGCAGAAGTAGGTGTCGCTGACCGAGCTCTCGAGGTCCTGCAGTTCCTCCGGGATCGACGGCATCTCGCGGCACTTGTCGCGGATCTTGGCGCAGGTGGCCCAGAACAGCCGTTCCACCAAGGCCCGGTCCTCAAGCGTCATGTAGCCGACGGAGAAGAGGGAGAGCGTCTCGTCGCGAGCCTGGAGGGCGTCGTGGTAGCACTCGAGGAGCCGCCGCTCGCTGACCGTCGAGTAGGCGTCCCAGAGGTCGAGGATCGGCCGCGGGATCTCGGTCCCGGTGGGATAGACCTGCTCGAGCGAGGCCGGCACCTGGAAACGGTCGAGGCGGTTCGCCCCGAGGACGTCGAAGATAAGGACGCTCTGCTGGGCCACCATGGCCCGGCCGCTCTCGGTGACGATCGTCGGGTGCTCGACCCCTTCCTCGTCGCAGACCGACATGATCTTGTAGATCACGTTGCTGGCGTACTCGGTGATGGTGTAGTTGGTCGAGAACTCGAAGTTGGTCTGGCTGCCGTCGTAGTCGATGCCCATGCCGCCACCCACGTCGAGGTAGCGCATGCCGGCTCCCATCTTGGCCAGCTCGACGTAGATGCGGGCCAGCTCGTTCACGCCCGAGTTGACCTGCCGGATGTCGTGGATCTGCGAGCCCATGTGGCAGTGCAGGAGCTGCAGGCAGTCCTGCATGCCGCGGCCCCGCAGGAACTCGAGGACCTCGAGGACCTCGCTGAGGGAGAGGCCGAACTTGGCCTTGATGCCCGAGGAATGCCGCCAGCGGCCGGCCCCCGGCGTCGAGAGGTTGACCCGCACGCCGATCCGCGGGCGGATGCCGTACTGCTCGGCCTGCTTGATGATCAGGCGGAGTTCGGTGAGGTTCTCGATGACCGGGATGATGGTGCGCCCGAGCTTCGCCGCGAGCGTCACGAACTCGATGTAGCGGTCTTCCTTGAAGCCGTTGCAGATGATGAGGCGGTCGGGCGTCTCGGTGGTCATGCCCATGACCGCGAGGAGTTCGGGCTTGCTGCCCACCTCGAGTCCGTAGCCGTAGCCCTTGCCGTACTCGCGGATCTCCTCGACCACGCGGCGCTGCTGGTTCACCTTGATCGGGTAGACCGCGACGTAACGCCCGCGATAGGCGTTGTCCTTGATGGCCTGCTCGAAGGCCTCCCGCATCTCGAGCAGCCGACGCTGCAGGAGATCGCTGAAGTGGAGGAGGACCGGCGTGCGCAGCCCACGGTCGCGGAGCCCCTGCACGACCTCGAGGAGGTCGATCTCGCGGCTCGGCTCCTTGGTCGGGCGGACCACGACGTGGCCCTTCTTGTTCACGTCGAAGAAGCCCTTGCCCCAGCCGCGCAGGTTGTACAGGTCCGCCGAGTCGTCGACGGTCCAACCTGGATCGAGCGTCGGACGGGCCACGCGTGGCCGCTGCGACCCCCCGTTGCCCGGAGTCGCCGAGCCTGTCGCGGGCGGAGTCCCGCCGTTGGGAGCGGATGCGGCTCCCGCGGGCCCTTGCGGAAGGGCGGCGGGAACGGAAGCGGCGGCCTGGCCTGAGGCCTGACTGACCGTCTGCGACATCGGTTGTGGGAGCCTTTCTCGATCGGAGGCGGAAAAGCCGGTGAGGGCTGCTGACCGGCGGCGCGCGTCACGTAGGCCGTGAGGCCCCCTCTTCGGTTACGCGGACCACGATCAAGGTCGGCATTGTAGGGACTGGGGCGGAGAACTCGGACAAAATTCGCCTCAACCCGCGTGATCCTCCGGTTTGGGAGTTGCCACCCTCGCCCCCTATCGCGCATAGTGGAGCACGGAGCGGACGGCCGCCAGGCTGGCCGCGTCGGGATCACCCCCGCTCGGGAAAGGACAGGGAGAAGAGGAAATGGCTATCTCGTCGTTTCGCGTCGTGCCCGCCGTCGCCGCGCTCGTCTGCGCCCCGCTGGCGCTCGCCGGCCCGGACTGGGACAAGGACCTCGAGAAGGACGCTGGCAGCAGCATCGTGACTGCCCAGTTGGTCACCTTCCAGGGCAACCTGTCGACCATCGCCGGCAAGCTCAGCGGCACCGCTGACGGCCCTGGCGACTACCAGGACGTCTACCAGATCTACATCTCCGATCCCGGCACGTTCCTCATCAGCCTCGCCGCCCAGGACGGTGGCTCGCTGAACTTCGACGCGGCCCTCTGGCTCTTCGGCGCCGACGGCCGGGCCCTGCTCGGCACCAACGACTCCTCGGCCAAGAGCAACGCCCCGATCATGGGCAACCAGTCGAACGCCGGCCCCTCGGTGACCATCACCACGCCGGGCATCTACTACCTCGCCGTGTCGGGCTTCCAGTCGATGCCCACCTGGTTCGGCGTCCCCTGCTTCCCCTCGATCGTGTGGGATCCGGGCGTGGTCGCCGGCGGCGTGACCTACGGCTGGGACGGCGATTGGGACGGCAACGGCGACACCGGCGACTACGTCATGTCCGTCGAGGGCGTGGCTGGCGTGCCGGCTCCGGGCGCCATCGCCCTGCTCGGCCTCCTGCCCTTCACTTCGAGCTCGCGTCAGCGTCGTCGTCGCTGATCTTCAAGGCTTCCCGTCTGTGATTCGTCCCGCGAAGCGCGTCCACGACGCGCTTCGCGGTCGTTTCGGGGGCGTCGTTGGCCTTGAGGCTGGCCCCCACCGCGTCCCACAGGGCTGCGCCGGCGGCGTCGTCCATCGCCTTGCGCACCTCGACCAGGAGCTTGCACACGTCGGCCAGGCGATGGTGGTCGAGCCGCTGCCGGTCGAGAAGGTAGACGGCGGCCGGCGCCAGGGCCCGATCGGCCTCGCTGGCGTCGAGCTTCGCTTCGAGGATGTCGCGGGCCAGCTCGAGCCGAGCCTCGACCACCCGGGGAGCGTCGTCGCCGAGCGTCGAGACCAGGATGGTCAGCGATCGCCGCAGGTCGTCCGCCGCCTCGGCCGGGCGACCCAGCATCCGCTTGGTGGTGCCGATGCTGTAGAGGCCGCGCCCATAGCGGAAGTCCGACTCGCCGAAACTCTTCCGGATGAGGGCCACCGCCTGCTCGAAGGCGGCGAGGGCTTCTCGCTTGTCCTCGGGCCCGCCCCGCTGGAGAGCGGCGGCCATGCCGTTGAGGGCCGCCGCGACCTCCGGGCTCTGCTCGCCGTGGGCCTTCTTCTGGATGGCGAGGACGCGGAGGAACTGCTCCTTGGCCCGCGGCAGTTCGCCCATCCGCCCGTAGCAGGAGGCGAGGTGCTGGATGGTGCGGGCGCATTCCGGCGAGTCCTTGCCGTGGATCCGCTCGAGCATGGCCAAGGCATCGTTGTAGTGTTGCACCGCAGCCTGGTAGTCCTCGCGGATGACGCTGTCGCGGCCCAGGTTCATGTGGGCCTCGGCGACCTCCGGGATGTCCGGCGTGCCGCGGCTCTCGGCCAGGCGCTGGCTCACCTCGAGGGCCCGCTTGAGGCCCTCGACGACCTTCGACCGCTCGTTGAAGGAGAGGCGGATCCCCTGCACCGTGTTCAGCATGTTGGCGGCGACGGCGAGGTCGTCGTCGGCCCGCTTGTCGGCGTTCCGCTCGACCAGGTCGAGGAACTCGACCGCCGTCATCTGCCGCGTGCCGGTGCCGGTCTCGGGATTGATCTCGCCGAGCGTCTCCTTGAAGTCGATGAGCCGCCGCTCGGCTTGCAGGCGGCTTCGCTTCTCGAGCCCGAGCGAGATGGTGACGGCCATGGCCGAGGCCACCACGATCAGGACCATGAGGGCGATCGCAGCGGTGGCCATGCGGTGGCGGGCCACCCACTTGCGGGCCACGTAGACGATCGAGTCGGGACGGGCCAGGATGGGCCGACCGGTGAGGAACCGCTCGAGGTCGTCGGCCAGGGCGTCGCAGGTCTGGTAGCGCTCCTCGGCCCGGCCCTTCAGGCACTTCAAGGCGATGACGTCGAGGTCGGGATCGATGCCGCCCCGCACCGTCGACGGCGTCTTCGGCGTCTCCTCGAGGCGAGCGATGAGGAGATCGGCGATCGAGCCGCGGCCGGCGGTCTGCCAAGGCCGCTCGCCGACCAGGATCTCGTAGAGGATCACCCCGAGGGCGAAGATGTCGGTGCGGACGTCGATCAGGTCGGGGTTGCCGCGGAGTTGCTCGGGCGCCGCGTAGGCGAAGGTGCCCAGGAACTCGCCCGCCGCGGTGGCCTCGATGTCTTCCTTCTCGCCGCGGGCGGTGCGGGCCAGGCCGAAGTCGAGGACGTGGGGCTTGAACTCCTCGTCGACCAGGATGTTGCCCGGCTTCAAGTCGCGGTGGATGACCCCGCGCTGGTGGGCGTAGCCGATGGCCCGCACCAGCTCGATGAACATCGGAAGGAGCACCTCGATCGTGGCCCGCGGCTCCTCCTTGAGGAGCTCGTTCATGGGCCGGCCGGGCACGAGCTCCATGGCGAAGAACGCCAGGCCCTCGCGGGTGCGGCCGCTCTCGTAGAGCGTGACGATGTTCGGGTGGCGGAGGCTGGCCACCACTTCCACCTCGCGCTCGAAGCGGAGCCGCTGCCGCGTGGTCGCGAAGCGGCCCTGGAGCATCGTCTTCAGGGCGACGACGCGATGGGTCGAGAGCTGGATGGCGCGATAGACGACGCCTTGGGCCCCGCGGTGGATCTCC
>JBGAKK010000127.1:0-5875 GCA_044224425.1 Phycisphaerales bacterium | reverse complement strand
CGTGCCGCGCAGCGGCACGGACGCTCGGACGTGGAGCGAAGCGACACGGACGGCTAGCCCGATTCCAGCGAGGAAGGCAAGGCATGGCCCCCAAGCAACGCCGCCCAACGCGAAACGGCAAGGGCCATGCCTTGCCGTTCCGAGCGAATCGGGCTAGCGGGATTTGAACCCACGACCTCTTGACCCCCAGTCAGACCGCCGGAATCGCGGAATCCGCACTGGCGCGTGCAGGAAGGCCACATCTGGCGGATCCGCCGAAGCCGGTTGACAACCGGGTTGACAAAGTCCCCTGAGTGGCGAGGCCATCGCCTCAGAAGCCTCTGACCTGCCCCAACGTGCACTCGATCGGCGGGAGCGGCGTGCAATCCGGGGCAGGCCCCCAAGCCCCAAGGACGGTCGCAAGGTCGGCCCCGTCGACCACGCGATCCCCGTTCACGTCCGGGCGGCACGCATAGCCGTCGCCCGTCGCTGGCAGCGTCCGCCACTGCCCGCAGCCCCAGTCGTCGAGAGGGCTGCACTCGCTCGGCCTGAACCCCGCGAAACGGTACTCGACGGTGCCGTCGGACCAGAGCCGCCACAGATAGAAGTCTCCGCCGTCGCCCGTAACGTCGAACGCGACGACCGTCGGGCCCCCAAGGGCAGCGGCTGCGCCGTAGGCGATCGGGCCTGCCGGGGTCTGGCTGAGCCATCCATGCACGGCGACCGCCGCAGCGAGCAAGGCGAGGCCCGCTCCTGTCGAGATGCTCGGCTTCATGGGTCCTCCATCGGGGGGTTGGATCCGCCCTTGGCGAAGGTACCAACCGCGCCGTCTGCACTGCAACAGTGTGGCGGTCACCATCGACCCCGGCCTCCGACCCGAGCTATGGGGCTGACCTCGGGAGGTACTCCGGGATGGCGGCTCTCCACCGATCGCCGGCGATCGGTGAGGCGGGCAGGCAAAGAGGCAAACCCGCGTGTCCGACGCAGAGGAGGCGAGGTCTACGGGCAGGCGCGACCCCGGATCCGGGCGACGCCGGTCGGCCCGCCCCTTGGCCCTGCTAGGAGCGACGCCGGCGGAAGCGCCCAGGCGGGGAGGGTCGTTGATAGCGGTCCCACCAGTCGGCCGGGGAGATGGGCAGACCGGGGCGGCGAGCGTCCGGCCTCGCCAAGTACGATGAGTCAATTGGGGGTCACCGTGAAAGCGAAGAGGAAGCCGCCTCCGTTGCAGCTCGACCAGACTCCGAGGCCGTCCCGTGCCGGGCCAGCGCCTTCGATCGTGCGCAAGGGGCGGCCGACGGATGAGGAGCCCACCCGATCGGGATTCGTGGCCGCACACCAGGCCCTGCTGGCGCTTCTACCCCCCGGAGTGCACGCCAAGCTCCCGGCGGTCCCGCCGACAACCCCAGCCCGGCCGTCCAGATGCGACTACAGCGACATCATCGACTGGCTGAAGTTGCCGCGCTTCAAGCGGCAGAATACGACGCCCAACTGGGTGGACCACTTCGCGCCTTCCTGCAAGAAGAACAAACGCCTGATCGTCCACAGGCTAGCCGAGGTGGTCGAACTTGGTGCTGAGCCTCAGCTCCGCCAAGAGGACCTGTTCTTCGCCTGGTGGGAGCTGACCTTCATGGAAGCGGAACTCCATCAGTCGATGCCCAAGCTCTCCCCTGCCCCGGACGATCCGCAACGGGTCATGCCCGAGTCCGAGTCGACGCGGATCGCGTCCGGTTCTCGCGTCGCGTCGGCGATCCAACGGCTCCGAACGGGGAGGACTGCTCTCGACGCCACCGGCTGGCGGCAGAGGAGCGTCCTCGGACTCCTGGGTTACCACGTAGGGTGCTCGGGCGCCATGAAGAACGAGCGACACACAGCGCTCGAGGCTTGCCTCGTGTTTGATGGAGCGCTCCTCCCGACCGTCCAGCGGTCGTTCTGGGGCAACGCCGCAACCCGACGGCGGCTGCGTGCCATCCAGAGGATGATCGCCCTGTTCCGAAGCCTTGCTTCGGCACGGCACCACGGGGAGTGGCGGAAGGCCTGCGCGGACTGGTCCGCAGACCTTGAGTGGCTCGAAAACGTGTACCCCATCCGACACCCACCGCACTCGAGCGGGAACGATCCCGGGCCGAAGACAGCGGCCGGCCCCGTTCGACCGGGCCCGGGCCGTCCACTTGCGCGCTTGGAGAAGCTCCGCGGGACTGTCAAGGGAATCGAGCGGCGGTCGGAGTCGACCCGCGGTCGATTCCCCTGACCCACCGCCGGCGGCCGCTGCTCCGGATCGGCCTCAGCTTACTCCCGCGCGCTCGCGAATCGCCCGAACGATCGCCTCGAACCCCGTCGGGCAGTTCTTCGGGCTCACGGTCGGGTTCTGGGCGCTGTTGAGCCGCAGCAAGCGACGGCACCCGGCCAACTCGGGGACCGACCGGTACCACGCTCGCTGGCTTCGCATGACCAGAACCAGCGCGTTTCGGCGGATCGCCGCGCGAACCAGCGCGAAGCCGTAGGCCTGAGACGGGAGCGATGGCACCCGCTGAGAGAAGCTCCTGCTGTGGTAGGCAACGAGCTCGATGCAGAAGACGCTTGAGGCAACCGCCTTCAGGCTCGTCGCCCGGATGAGGTAGCCGAGCCGCTGCGTCCACCACTCGACGCCCGGCGAACGGAGCGCCGGGTCGAGCAGGTAGAACGGAACCTCGCGGGAGCGATGCACGAGGTTGTCGCGGACGGCCGACGCGAACCGTGCGTCCTGGTGGACGGCGGCATCGCGCGGATCCCACCCCGGATTCAGGCCCAGCATCACGACGGGCGCGTCGGGCGACCCGATAAACGGCTCGGGCAGCAGCGACAGGTCGAAGCGATGCTCCGGGGCCGCGTCGCGATTGAACGCCTCCACGAGCGCACGGTCGGCGCGATGGACGAACGGTGCCGCCGGGCCGAGGTCGAGCCATGGGTTCGTCGTCTGCGACGCGGGTTGGCCGATTGGTTGGGCCATGAGGGGTGTCGGGGGAGCGGTTGGTCCGCCATTCCTAACGGCGATTGATCAGAGACTACTCCGCCTGTGCCCGAGGCGGTCTCGCCGGTCCCGATCGGCGCGACGCCAGGCCCGGCCGGGGTAGACTCTCATAGGAAATGGTATGGAAACCGGGGGAACGTCAACCGCAGTGCGCAATCCGGCGGAGACAATGCCCAGCCCAATGAGAACCCGAGCTCTCAATGTCCTCGCAGCTGCTGGCGGAGCCTTGGCTGGCCTTGCAACCGCAACTTGGCTCGGCTGCCAATCGCGACGCTTCGAAGGATTCATTCCGACATTTGGTCTCGTCGCGGGCGGTGCGACCCTCGCCCTGTCTCTCGCGTCGATCCCTCGATGGCTCCTCAAGACTCGGGCTCGTCGCGCAACTCTCGCCGTCACAATACTCTGGCTAGTGGGGGCATCTGGCTACGTATGGTTGTTCGAACCGTACGGCGTGCCCATGTCCGAAATGGAATCCGGGCAGGTGTTGCACCTAGTCAAGGTGGTGGGATTCCCGGCTCTCATCCTTTGGTTGGCTGCGCTACTTGTTTTGCTCCTTGATCTGCGCCGCAACATAGCGCCCGAATCCGGCGCCCACGAGTCTCTCGTCGGAGCAAGCAAGATCACAAGTTTGCCGGGGTATCGATTTGCGGGTGGCGACGGCAGTCGCGCAGATTGCCCAATAAGGGTGTTGCCCGTGAACCTTCAGCAGCAATGCGAGTTCGCCCTAAACTCCTTTTCAGGTCCGGTCGACCCTGAAATGCGAGAAGGCGTTGCCGGTCTGGTGGCCGAACTCGGTAAGATGTACTACCTCCGGGCTCGATTCGGCAAAGAGGGTCGTGACTTCCGACTGGGATCGCGTCTCTATCTCAAGAATCACGTTCAGGCACAGGAGATGTTCCTCCCGGGACGCGAATCGTTCACGCTCTACTTTGACTTCCAAGCGTTTTTCCCTGCGTCATAATAACAGGCCTCACACTTCATCGACGCGCTCGATGTAGCCGCAGCGGCAGATCGGCCGCAGCGTCGTCTTCGTGAGTCTCCGCCACGCCTCGGTGCCTGACGCGAGCAGGTCGTCTTGGCCCTCGTGGCCGGTTCACGAGGTGGCGCCGTAACCGTCCGACCTCACTGCGCGAGCGGTAGCCGGTGCTGGGGATTGCTCGCGACCCACGCCGCCGGCAGGAGCTCGCGCAGGAACGCCTCGCCATCCGCCGCCCTCCGCTCCGCCGGCATGTCCCGGTACGCCGCGAGCTTCGTGAGCAGGTCCCGCACGCAGGCGAACGGCTCGGCCTCGTGCAGCCGGGCGCCCTGGACCGCCGTCAGCCACGCCGCCATCGCCCGCCCGCCGTCGGCGTTGCCGGCGAAGAGCCAGTTCTTCCTTCCGAGGGCCGGGCTCCGCATGCACCGCTCGCAGGCGTTGTTGTCGATCTCGACCGCCCCGTCCTCGAGGCACCGCGCGAACGCCTCGCGCCGCACGAGCACGTACTCGATCGCCTGCCGCACCGGCGACTTCGGGAGGTGCCCGGGCCGCCCCGACTCGAGGAGCCCGAAGAGGATCCCCAGCTGCGGCCGCGACCGCTCCTCGCGCAGCGACCTCCTCCCGTCGTGCGGGAGCCCCCGCTCGGCGGCCTCCTTCTCGACCGCGTCGAGCTTCGCGACCTCCTTGAGCACCTCGAGGCAGAAGCCCGGGGCGAGGTCCTACGTGTCGAAGAAGTTCCGCCGGGCGTGGGCGCAGCAGCCGACCTCCGTCGCCCCGCCGGGGGCGGCGCAGATCGCCCCGTGGCCGGCGAAGGCGTCGGTCTGGAGATGCCCGGAGAAGCCCTGCAGCCAGCGCTGCGGCCACGCGCCCTCGCGCGTCGTCGCGTACTCGAAGACCGCGTGGCGGTGGTCGGCGTCGCCGACGTAGCACCAGAGCCTGGCGTCCTTCGCCCGGCCCTCCACCAGCCCGAGCGTCGGGACCGTCGTCTCGTCGGACTGGATGACCTTCGACGCCAGCACGTCGCGCCGCATGAGCGCCACCAGCGGCTCGAGCAGCTCCGCGCAGCCGAGCATCCAGCCGCACATCGTCGACCGCGAGAGGTCGAGCCCGCTCCTCGCGAGCATCCCCTCCTGCCTGTACAGCGGCGCGTGGTCGGCGAACTTCGACACCGCGACGTGGGCGAGCAGGCTCGCGCCGGCGTAGCTCTTGAGAAGCGGGAGCGAGGGCTTCCTCGCCTTCGCGTGCTGGCCGGCGCACTCCGGGCAGAGGTAGTGGACGGTCTCGTGCACCACGACCTTCAGCCTCGCGGGCTCGAGCTCGACCACCTCGTGCCGCGAGCGGCCGCACTCGCGGCGGTCCCTCGAGCAGCACGGGCAGGCCCGCTCCCCGGCGGGGAGGGCGTGGACGACCGTCTCCCTTGGGAGGTCCGCAGGGACCGGGCTCGGCCCGCCCTTCCTGCGGGTGTGCGAGGGGACGGCGACGGTCTCGGCCGCGGCCCGGCGCTCGACGGCCTTCGCCTCCTCGGCGAAGAGGCCGAGCTGCCTCGGGTCGAGGGCCTCGATCCGCGGGCCGAAGCGCTTGGCCAGGTGCAGGCGGAGCGTGCGGATGGCGTCGTCTCGCTCGGCGGTGAGCAGGGCGACGCGGGCGTCGCGCTCGTCGATGACGCGGAGGAGCATCGCGCGGAGCTCGGCGGGGTCGTCGGGGAGGGATGCCGCGGTCGCGAGTGTCACGTCACGCGGACCGTACACGGGCTATCGGATCGCGCAAGCGAAACGGCTGGATTTCCGCACATTTCCCGGGTCGATCCCCTCGAGCAGCGTCGCGAGGTCGCGTCGCGGGATCTCGACCCGGGCGGCGCCGCGGACGGCCTCGGGCGCGGCGACGCGGAAGGTGCCCTTCTCGAGGCGCTTCAT
>JBGAKK010000126.1:0-5752 GCA_044224425.1 Phycisphaerales bacterium | reverse complement strand
GTCGCTCGCCATCGAGCTCGATGCGGAGCGGATTCCCACCGCTGGCGGGATGCCCTGGGAGCGAGCCATCGGCGATGGCGAGGACTACGAGCTCCTGTTCATCGCCGATGGAGACGTCCCGAGCGAAGTGGCCGGGACGCGGGTGACGACGATCGGCCGCGTGGTCGCCCGGACCGCCGGCGCGGTGGTGGCCAGGGTCGGAGCGGGCGAGGCGGCACGATGCGTGGACGTCGCCGACCGAGGCTGGGAACATGCCGGGCGATGAAGCGGAACCGGAGGAGCGAGTGAGCGACGCAGGGCCGACGCGGGCCGTCGTCGAGACCGGCTCGGAGTCCGAGACGGAGGCGGTCGGCCGCCGCCTTGGCGAGCTGTTAGCGGCGGAGCCGAACCGGCAGGGGGCCACCGTGGTCGCCCTCGAAGGGGAACTCGGGGCGGGCAAGACGCGCTTCGTGCGGGGCCTCGTCGCCGGCCTTGGCGGCGACCCCTCGCAGGTGGCGAGCCCGACGTTCGTCCTCGCCGTGAGCCACGATACGGGGTCGGCCAGCATCGTCCACGTCGATGCCTGGCGGATGCGCAGCCCGGACGATCTCGCCTCGATCGGCTGGGACGAGGCGCTGGCCGCGCCCGGAACGGTGATCGCCGTCGAATGGGCCTCCCGCATCGCAGCCTCCTTGCCGGCAAGCCGGGTCGACGTGGCGATCGAGCATCTCGACCTGGAGCGGCGGCGGCTGACGATCACCGATCGGCGGACGCCGAGCTCGCCCAAGCAGGCGGGCTCCAAGCGCGGGTTCCGCTGCCCGACGTGTGGCCGGGATGTCGTCGCCGAGGCGACGACAGCGCCGTTCTGCTCGTCGCGCTGCCGGCTCGCCGACCTCAACCGCTGGTTCCGCGGCGACTACTCGGTCTCGCGCCCGGTGACCGAGGAGGACGAGGAGGTCTGACCGTCGACCGGTTCCTCCTCGGAGCCGACCCGCTCGGCCTCCGGGCTGATCGCGTAGATCTGGAAGCGATGCCCGACCGGGGCCCATCCGGTCTCGCGGCAGATCCGGTCCCGCAACGCGACGAGCTCGGGGGCTACGAACTCGACCAGCTTGCCGGTCTTCATGCAGACCATGAAGTCACGCGGGGCCTTGCCGTAGATGAGTTGGTAATGGGCCTGCTTCGAGTCGAACAGGGCCTGGGTGATGATCCCGGCCTCTTGGAGAAGGTGGATCGTCCGGTAGACGGTCGCCTTCGAGACGTCGTAACTCGACTGCCGCATGCGGAGCAAGAGCTCCTCGGCCTCGAAGACGTCGCCGAACTCGATGATCGCGTTCAGGATGTCCGCCCGCTCCGGCGTGTACTTCAGGCCTTGGCTCCGCAGGTACCGCCGAAAGACCGAGCACAACGGCGCCATGGGGGCGCTACCGGAACCGTTCGGCGGTGGCGACGACTGGGGCAGGCGCTGCATGCAGCGAGTCTATCGGAGGGCCGTGGACGGATCGCAGGCGACACGGAGAGCAAAGCCTGCCGCAACCAGTCCAAGGCGAGGTTGAGCCGTCGGCGAGCGGAGCTGGCCGATCGGCTCCAACCGTGCCGTCGTCGACACCGCCACTGAGCGAGCCGCCATCAGGGCGGCTCGAGCGGGGCCACCCTCGATGATGCAATTTTACAGAACAGGCATTATGAGACCTTGAAGACAGCAAGGCGCCCCGCGAGGGGGGCTAGGTCGGCCGCCCTCAACCTCGCCGGCAGCCGGCCGGCAGAAGGAGTTTCGGATGGAACCACCACGATGGGCCGTGGTCCGAGCGGCATGCGGGCCGTGGACCGTAGCAGCGTTCGCCTCGCCGGAATGGGACGCCGCCGCGTGGCGGTTCTGCGTCAGTTCGCGCTGGGACCGGGCGGCGGAGACGGCGGAGAGGCTGAACCTCAACAGCGCGGGCGCGAGGGGTGACGAAGATCGGTCGCCGCCCCGGAAACCAGACCGCTGCGCCTGTCGCACTCGGCGCGGGTAACTGGCGACACCACCACGAGCACGATCGGCACTTGCGGCCTATCGCCGCCGCAGATCGCCCGGCGGGCTAAGAGCCGACGGTGTACCTATCACCCGCACGGCTCGGCGGCTTGCGGCCAAGCCGCCCGGCAGACGATGCTAGACAGTGCGCCCGCAGCCAGAGACAATGGTCGGTGGCGCTGCTAGATGCTTGGACCGCGGCCGAGATGCAAGTTAGGCGGGAAGACCGAGTGACCAGGGCTCGCGCCAACTCCAGTCCGGGCCCCTACATCGCCGAGCTCGTCCTCGACAGGCCGTCGCCTCCACCGGCCACGCCCGAGTATCCCCTCAACATCCCGGCCATCGCAGCCATGACAATCCTCGAGGCGGTCGCCTACTCACTCCGCCTCAACCCCGAGGGCGGAGGCCGCAACTTCAACTTCGCCACCCGGGAGTCCCACTCCTCGCTTCATCGCCACCTGCGGGTCTCGCGCACCGCGGCGCTGCCCGCCGACCTCTACTTCCTCAGGGCCGAGAGCTACTTCAACCTCGCCTCCGAGATCGAACGCCTCGACGGGGGGACCGACGGCGCCATCGCCCAGTACTACGGCGGCGGCTCGCTCCACGAGCAGTCGCACGGCGAGTCCTTCTTCTCGCTCTTCAGTCACCGGTTCTTCGGGCCGGGCCTCTACCTGCTCGACGAGCCGGAGGCGGCACTGTCTCCGCAGCGCCAGATCGCGCTCCTCGGGATCATCGACCGCCTCGTCCGGGCTGGCTCCCAGTTCCTCGTAGCGACCCACTCCCCGATCCTTCTGGCGTTCCCCTCCGCAACCATTTACCTCCTCGACGAGTCCGGCATCCGACCGGTCCCCTACCGCGAAAGCCCGCCGTTCCGGGTCACCCGGGCCTTCCTCGAGAACCCCGAGCTCTCGCTCCGCGAGCTCCTCCGCCCCGACCAGACCGCCTAACCCATCGCTCACGCGGACCGCCGCGTTATGCTGGGGGCCCGGCGACCATCGCCAGCGCAGCCGCGGCGGCCGCGTAGCTCAAACATCGTTAGGCAGATCCGAAAGCGGGGAGTCTGAGGCATGAACGCGTCGCGCGACGAGGCCTCCGCTAGCCAACCGCAGGTCAGTCCGCCTTCATCGCTTGGCCCCCCGACTTCGGCTCCCAGCGCCGTCGCGCGGCGTGCCGGCTCCTCCGCAGTCGCCGCCATTCTCCGCTGGTCCGTCCGATCCCTCGGAATCGTCGGCACCGGATTCTTCGTGCTCTACGGCATCTCAGGACTGGGCGCTGGGCATGGAACGACGACTCAGTGGAACGTTGTCTTCGCTCCCTTCGCCTTGGAGCACGGAGGCTTGCTCGCCGGCCCACTCTTCTGGCTGGTCGTGTTCGCATGTGCCCCATCCAGGCTCTGGTACCTCAGGGTGTTCGCCGCGACCTTGCTGACCCTTCACTACGTGGCTCTCGCCCAAGGGCTCCAGAGCATCTTCTTCGCGCCGAACGCCAGAGATGGCCCCGCATCGTTCGGCCCGCCCCCCATGCCGCTTGCCGGCGCCGACGGCCTCGTCTACTGGAGTCTCCAGGGCATGCTCTGCCTAGCCATCCTGTGGCCCCGACGCCTCCCGCTGTTTCGGGGGCATCGAAGGCCTGCCTAACGCCTCGCTCATGCCGACACGCACGTGCGGTACCATGCTCGCGAGGCCTGCGGCCTCGGCCGCACGTGCGTGCGGCATAGCTCGATACTCGTTAGGCGGAACGAATCAGTGCGCGCAGCTCAGCGAATCGCCGTCTGGTCCTTCGCCGCGGTACTCGGTGTCGTCATCGCGCTCGGTCTGGCGATTGTAATTGGCCTGGTGTCCGGCTATTCCCAGTGGTACGCGTCCGAAGGTGGCGTGTTTGCTGACGGCGCCGGCTCGCTCTGGTCGCTAGACGAGCATGTTCCCAGTCGTCCACACACGCGGCATTGGGCGCTCGAATGGCTCCCGCACATTCGAGAGACCACGATCCTCCATCAGTCTGGATCGTTGGAGCCAAGCGGTAGCGACTGGCTAGTGAAGACCGCCGATGAGTTCGACGACGATAACCGGATCTCGGGCGAGCTCTTGCCAGAACAACCCACGGTTCCGTGGGGAGTCCCTACGCCGGCTCCCGGGGAGCACGTGCGCATCTACAGCACTGGGTGGCCGTTCCCGTGCTTGATGGGCTGGGAACACCTGCGTGGCACCAACATCGCGACTTTCGACGAGCAGCTCGGCGAGGCTGGCCTCTGGTGGCGACCGCGCCGGCCTCCATTTCAGCCCTTCCCGTATGGGGTCTACTGGCCCGGTCTGCTCGCCGATGTAGCGTTCTTCTTCGGAGTCGTTGTGTGCGGAAGATGCCTGTTCTCGAGCGTGCGCTACCTCCGAAGTCAGTCAAGATCTAATCTCGGACAGTGTCCGCGGTGCGGGTATCGAACCCGCGTGGCGCCGTCACGCGTTTGTCCCGAGTGCGGCGAGAAAACCCCCATCGGCTAGAGTCTGGACAAAACTGTCCGCCTAACTCATGGTCGTTAGGCGGCGATGCCACTTCATGCCCGAACCCGGCGAACTCTATTGTCAGGCTGTCGACCCGGTGTGGAAGCTGATCCACATCTACGGCACTCCATCGCGCTTCCTCAGCGGCTTTCGTCGGGCCCCGGTTCCAGTGGGACATCTCTTCGCCGCGCACTGGTGCCAGTCGGAGGTGCGCAATGGCGGATTCCTTCAGTTCTTCTTCAACAGCACCGGGATCCTCGCGCCCGAAGCGCTTCAGGCCTACCGCGCCATGGGCCTCTCCGAGTGGGCTGCGATCGTGACCGAAGCCATGAGGCAGTTCGGCACCGAATATCCACGCGACCGCGCGCGGCGCGCGCGAGTGGTGGGACCGCCAGTTCGGCGACTCTCCGAGGGTCGCGGCGGCGACAGGCCATTCGATGCGCTCGACGATCGCTTCTACAAGTGGCTGCACGCCGCCGACGACCGCTGGGAGGCTGCCGCCGACGCCTACGCGAGCGCGACGGGGGCCGTCGCATTGGCGCAGCAATTCGCCCGCTCGCCGTCGGCGATGTGGCTCCGGCTTCGCTCCCATCTGCCATGGTGATACGCTGCGTCGACCACGCCGCCCAATAGCTCGCCGCGGCCCAAATCCCGCCTGTCCGGGGGGCGGGAATCCCCATCGCCGCGTCCGGCCGCCACCACGCCGTCGGTGCCCACGCGACGACGACCCCTAACCCCCGACGTGGGGGCTCTGGGCCGGCCCCACACCCGGCCAACTGGCTACGGACCAACGCGCGTCTCGCACCCGAAGCGATACGCTCTACGAGCCGGCCCCATGCGATCACTTGTCCTGCGTCCTGAGCCTCCCCCGCCGCCGCCTCCGCCGGTTCGGTCGCCGCCGCCACCGATTCCTCTCGCCATCAGGCTGATCGGACGATCGAACTGCCTGCTCGGTTGGCTCGAGATCGCGGCCGCCTTGGCTTGGCGTTGGATCGGCCTGCGGTTCTTCCACGAGAGCGACATGCAGACCTCCTTGCTGGGGCTCTTGGCCGTGCGGCTGAGTTGGGGCCCGCTCGTGAGCGGCATCCTCTGGGTCCTGACCGGCTCCGCCCTGGCCCGGGGTTGGCGATGGGGACTGATCGGTACGATCGGGGCCCTGCTCCTGAGTGCCGCCTCTGCGATCCGTGGACTCGTCGCCTGGCGGTCGCTCGGATGGAATGGCGCCGCCCTCGGCTACGCGGTGGCCATGCTCGTGATCATCGCC
>JBGAKK010000035.1:0-47547 GCA_044224425.1 Phycisphaerales bacterium | reverse complement strand
GATGAGCCCGCCGCAGCCGCGGTTCCGGTCGGCAAGCTCGGTGTAGGCCTTGGTGAAGAGCCGGAGGTTGGCCCGGATCTCCCCGCTCCGCGAGCCGGGCAGGATCAGGATGCGCGGCGAGCCCTGGGGCATCGTCTTCGCCATCCGCTTGATGGTGTCGGTGTCGAGTTCGCGGTTGATGACCGGGTGCCCGATGAACTTGGCGGGGACCCGCCGCGATCGGAACCAGTGCTCTTCGAAGGGCAGGAGGCACATGACGACGTCGGTGAGCCCGCGGAGCTTCTTCACTCGCCAGGAGCCCCACGCCCACATCTGGGGGGCGACGAGGTGGGCGACCCGCACGCCCCGCGGCTTGAGCAGCTTGCACACCGGGAAGTTGGCGGCCGGACTATCGACCGGCACGTGCACCACGATCCGCTGCTGGGCCGACCAGCGCTTGATCTCCTGGATGTGCTTGCGGACGGTGGCGATCTTCTTGAGCCCGACCAGTCCCATGGCCCCGTCGTCGGCGGTGGTCTCGACCAGTTGGGCCCCGGCGTCCGCCATGCGCGGCCCGCCCCAGGCGTAGATGTGGAGGCCCGGGGAGCGCCGCTTGAGGGCCTCGATGACCGGTGCGGCGTGGGCGTCGCCCGAGGGCTCGAAGGCGGTGAACAGGACCACGCGGCCCTTCCGCTCGGGCTCGGGGATCGGCGATGACATGTCGGGGTTCGAGGGGGAGGCCACGAGATCTCGCCACGCGCCGGCGGAAGAGCCGGCGCGAGTGGTACATTACCGCTCTTTTCCCCCTCCGAGGCAGCGCCCCGTCCCGACGGCCGGCGGCGACTCGAAGGGACCGCCCAACCGGAGCGCCTCTTCGGGCGACTCCACTCCCCCTCGGGCCAGACGGCCATGCTCAAGCGCACCCACCACTGCGGCATCCTCCGGTCGACCCACGTCGGTCAGACCGTCGTCCTTTGCGGCTGGATCAACACCTACCGCGACCAGGGTCACGGCCTCATCTTCTGCGACCTCCGCGACCGCGAGGGGCTCTGCCAGGTCGTCTTCGACCTCGAGCAGGTGCCGGAGGACGTCGTCACCGCGAGCCGCACCCTGCGCCGCGAGGACGTCATCGCGGTCGAAGGCACCGTCCGCGTGCGGGCCGGCGGGGCTAACCCCAAGCTTGCCTCCGGCGAGGTCGAGGTGGTGGCCACCAAGCTCGAGATCCTCAACAAGACCGAGGTGCCGCCCATCCTCCCCGACGAGCGCGAGGCGGAGAAGATCAACGAGGAGACCCGCCTCCGGTACCGCTACATCGATCTGCGTCGCCCCCGCATGCAGCAGATCCTGGCCACCCGCAGCAAGGTCACCAAGGCGGCCCGCGACTACTTCGCCCGGAACGGCTTCCTCGAGATCGAGACGCCGCTCCTCATCCGCTCGACCCCGGAAGGAGCCCGCGACTTCATCGTGCCCTCGCGGCTCATCCCCGGGAAGTGGTACGCCCTGCCCCAGAGCCCGCAACTCTTCAAGCAGATCCTGATGGTGGCCGGCTGCGACCGCTACCTCCAGATCTGCAAGTGCCTGCGCGACGAGGACCCCCGCGCCGACCGCCAGGCCGAGTTCACCCAGATCGACCTCGAGATGAGTTTCGTGGAGCGCGAGGACGTCATGCAGATGATGACGGGCTTCGTCCGCGAGCTCTGGAAGGCCCTCTTCGACTACGACATCGGCACCGTGCAGCGGATGACCTGGCAACACGCCATGGACCGCTACGGGATCGACCGCCCCGACACCCGCTACGGACTCGAGATCGAAGACGTCAGCGACCTCGCCGCCAAGACCGAATTCGGCGTCTTCAAGGAGGCCCTCGCCAAGAAGCGCCTCGGCCGTTCCGGCGTGGTGCGGGCGATCCGCGTCCCCGGCGGCGCCGAGAAGCTGACCCGGAAGATCACCGACGGCTACTCGGAGTTCGTCAAGACCTTCAAGGCCGGCGGCGTCCCCGTGGTCAAGTACACGGCGAACGGGCTCGAGAGCGGCATCGCCAAGTTCCTCGAGCCGGTGAAGGCCGAACTCGTGGCCCGCCTCAAGCTCGAGGCCGGCGACGCCGTCCTCTTCGCCGCCGACCACTGGGACGTGGCGACCAAGGCCCTCGGCGAGCTGCGGCAGAAGGTGGCCCGCGACCTCACGATGATCCCCGAGGGCAAGTGGAACTTCCTCTGGGTGGTCGACTTCCCGATGTTCGAGTACGACGAGGAAGGCCAGCGCTGGGTCGCCCTGCACCATCCGTTCACCTCGCCGAACCCCGACCAGTTCGGGATCCTCGAGAGCGATCCGGGGGCCTGCCTGAGCGCCGGCTACGACCTCGTCCTCAACGGCTCGGAGATCGCCGGCGGCTCGATCCGCATCCACCGCATGGATGTCCAGAAGCGGGTCTTCTCGCTGATCGGCTTGACCGACGAAGACGCCAAGATCAAGTTCGGCTTCCTGCTCGACGCCCTCCGCTACGGGGCCCCGCCCCATGGCGGCATCGCCTTCGGACTCGATCGCCTCGTGATGCACATCGTCGGCACCGACAACATCCGCGACGTGATCGCCTTCCCCAAGACCCAGTCGGGCGCCGACCTCATGACCGAGGCACCGGGTCCGGTCGACCAGGCCCAGCTCGACGAGTTGAACGTCATCGCCAAGCCGGTGCCAGTCAAGGCCTGACCGGCCCTGAGCCAGCCCAGGGCGAACAGGAAACGGAAGCCCCGGCCGTCCTTCGACGGCCGGGGCTTTTCTCGTGTGGGGCGAGCGACGCCGATCGAGCGGACAAGAACTTCATGCCGCTGCGGTGTGCAGCCGGCCAGTCCCCTTAGCCCGTCCAAGCCCCCAGCAGCGTCGCCAGATCCGCGCCTCCGACGACCCCATCGCCGTTGAGGTCGGACGCCGGGTTGTTGGTGCCCCAGGCCCCGAGCAGGATGGCGAGATCGGCGGCGTTCACGTGGGTGTCGCCGTTCAGGTCACCGGGCGGGCCGGCCGCCGGCGTGACCTGCATGTTGTCGGCCATGATCATCGGGCCGTAGTCGCATTGCGGACACTGCGGCCCCTGCAGGTAGTGCACCACGACCTTGTTGAAGGGAGTGGTCGACGAGAAGCTGAGCGTCGCGCTCGGCCAGACGCCTCCCGGAACGGCCGACATGGTGTTCGAGCCGACCACCGTAGCGTCCATGTACGCGGTGACCTTGACGGTCGACGAGCAGTCGCAGTCGAGCTCGTACGTCGCGTAGAGGATGGAGAAGGAGGTCAGCGGCTTCGAGTAGGAGACGATGATGTCGGCCATCGGCCCGCCGCTCGGGAAGACGCACTTCCCGGAGAATCCGACCGGCTGCCCCACCGTTGCGCTGTTCTGGATCGAGTAGCCCGCCCCGGTTCCGGTGAAGTGGGCGGTGATGCCACCGACCGTGAGGTCCAACGGAAACGGCATGTACAGCGTGGCATTCTCGAAATTGAAGAGCACCGACTGGGCGCACAGCGGCGAAGCCGCCAGGAGTGACGCGGCGAGGGGCAATGCGAATGCGTAGCGCATGGGGTCCTTGCGTGTTGATGTCGACGACGACGCGGATCGAGGCGCGGCGCACCGCCGCTAGGAGCCGTCGACCGCTGGGCGTTCGTCTTCTCGCAAGTGCCAGCCCGGACCGACCCTGATGCAATCACGACGTGTCGGCGTTGAATATCGAGACGAGTTGAGGTCAGCCGCCGAAGACGGCCGACGAAAGGTCGTTCGTCGACAGGCCCTTCATGATCAGGGCCACGGCCTCCGGGTTGGTCGCGTTCCGCAGGGCCTCGGTGCCGCTGATGATCTCGGCCTTCCAGAGGCGGGCCAGGTGCTGGTCGAAGAGCTGCATGCCCGCGTCGCCGTTGGCGATCGCTTGCGGCAGGGCCTTGGGCGTCCCCTCGCGGATCAGCTTGCGGGTGACGGGCGTGCTGCGCATGACTTCGACCACCGGGATGCGGTCCTTGCCGTTGACCGTCTTCGCCAACCGCTGGCTGATGACCGCCTCGAGGTTGGCGGCGAGCTGCATGGTGAGGAGGTCCCGCTCGTCGGGCGGGAAGAGGGCGATGATGCGCTGCAGGGTCTGCGAGGCGTTCGTGGTGTGCATCGTCGAGAAGACGGCGTGGCCGGTGTCGGCCGCCTGCAGGGCGGTGCGCATGGTCTCCGAGTCGCGCAGCTCGCCGACCAGGATGACGTCGGGGTCTTGGCGCAACGCGACCCGCAGGGCGCTCAGGAAGCTCTTCGCGTCGCTCCCGATCTCGCGCTGGGCGATGAGCGATTTCTTCGAGGTGTGCACGAACTCGATGGGGTCTTCGATGGTGATGATGCGGTGGCCGCGGTGCTCGTTGATGTGGTCGACCATCGCAGCCAGCGTGGTCGACTTGCCGCTGCCCGTCGTCCCGGTGACGAGGACAAGTCCGCGCGGGGTGTGGGCGATCTCCTCGATCACCGACGGCAAGTTGAGATCCTCGAACTTGGGGATCTTGACCGGGACGAGGCGGATGGCGAGGGTCAGCTTGTGCTGTTGGTAGAAGGCGTTCACGCGGAAGCGCGAGCGGCCGGGCATCTCGAAGCTGAAGTCGGCGCTGCGCTCCTCGTCGAGGCGGATCTGGGCCTCCTCGGGGCCGATCTGCCGCATGATCTCGCGGACCCAGTCGTCGCTGAGGGGCTCGCAATCCTTGAGCGGCGTCAGCCCGCCCCCCACCCGCACCATGGGCGGCCGCCCGACCTGGAGGTGCAGGTCACCGATGTTCATGTCGACGACGGTGGTGATCAGGCTGGCCAGGTCCATGGACCGGTCTCCGGAGGAAAGGGCAAGGCATCGCCTCGCGGTCCATCATCGCCCGGAGAGACCGAGGACGCCAATCGCCGACCGCCGCCGTCGCCGAATCAACGCCAGAAGGTCGTCAGTGCACGCCCTTGGCGGCCAGCCAGCGCTCGCAATCGAGGGCCGCGATGCAGCCCATGCCGGCGGCGCTGATCGCCTGGCGATAGACGCTGTCGGCGACATCGCCCGCGGCGAAGACGCCTTCGATGTTGGTGTAGGAGTTCCGCTGGCGGAGCCGGACGTAGCCCGACTCGTCGAGCTCGACCCCGCTCCCCTCGAGGAACGTGGTGGCCGGCGAGTGGCCGATGGCGATGAAGAGCCCCTTCACCTCGAGCGTCGAACGGGCCTTGGTGACGGTGTCCTCGAGGACGACCGCGGTGATCCGCTCGTCGCCGATCACGTCGACCACCGCCTTGTTCCAGTGCACGGTCGCGTTCGGGGCTTGCAGGATGCGGTCCTGCATGGCCTTGCTGGCCCGGAAGCTGTCGCGGCGGTGGATGACGTGGACGGTGCTGGCGAACTTGGTGAGGTAGCTCGCCTCCTCCATCGCCGTGTCGCCGCCGCCGACCACGGCGAGGGGCTGCTTGCGGAAGACCGGGAGGGCCCCGTCGCACACGGCGCAGGCGCTCACGCCGCCGCCCGCCTGGGCCAGCCGCAGCTCGTTGGGGAGCCCGAGCCAGTTGGCGGTGGCCCCCGTGGCGATGATCACCGCGTGGGCCTTGATCGTGCTGCCGTCAGCGGTCGAGAGGACGAAAGGCCGCTGGCTGAAGTCGCAGCGGACGACGTCGTCGCCCTTGATCCGGGCCCCGAGCCGTTCGGCCTGCTGCTGGAACTTCTCCATCAGCTCCGGCCCGGTGACGCCGTGCGGGAAGCCGGGGTAGTTCTCAACCTCGGTGGTCAGCATGAGCTGGCCACCCGGAAGGACCGGGGCTGGATTGGCCGAGGGCGTCCCGATCACGCAGAGCGGCTCGAGGTTGGCGCGGGCGGCGTAGATCGCCGCCGTCCAGCCGGCGGGGCCGCTTCCGATGATGACCACCTTCTCGATGCCCGACGGCGCGTTCGACGACATGCCAGCTCCCTTCCCGCCCGATCGGACTCACTTCACGCCAAGCTGCTGCCGAGCCAACACGCGGATCGGCGGCCAGAGGATGTAGTCGCCGGCCTTGCCGCCCGCCTCGTAGTTCTTGAACCCGTCGTCCTCGTGGTCGTCGTTGCGGGCGTAGAGCACGCCACCGTCGACCATGACCCGGCCCCAGACGGTCTCGACCGGCTTCTTCTCGCTGCCGAGGTAGCGATAGAGGAAACGACCGCCGTTCTTGTCATAGGCGTCGAAGTCGAAGCGCTTGGGGAAGAAATTCGTGTAGGCCTTCTCGCGGTCGTCGGGCCACTTGCCAAAGGCCTGGTGGTAGCCGGCGAGGCCCACGCTCATGACCGTCCCGTCGTACTCGGCGATGAGCCGGCGGCGGGCATTGAAGACGTCCTCGAGATCCTGGACCGAGAGGGCGATCGCCGCGTAGCGCACCTTGTTGATGCGGGAGAGTTCGCTCGGCACCGACTGGATGGGGTCGTAGGGCCGCATGCGCCAGCGCCGCCACCAGTCGTCGTAGACGTCGTTCAGCTTCTTCTGCGAAGCCTCGAGCGACCGGAGCGTTGGCCGCCTGGAGGGCCGCGAAGACCTCCTTGAAGAGGTCGCCGTTCGGCTGGCCGTTGTCGTCGAAGCACTGGGACAGGATGGCGTCGGCGAAGTAGCGGTCGCCTTCGGGCATCTCGATCCGCCGGAACTTCTCGTTGTCGGCCGGCTTGAGGAAGGGGTATTCCTTGGTGCCGAGCTTCTGGAGGAGGTCGGCCGAGATCTTGTCGACGTAGGTGTAGAGGATGTCCCGATGGACGCTGAGGGCGTCGCTCAGGGCGGTCATCGCGAAGAGCTTCTCCTCGCGCATGGTCTGGTCGGCCAGTTGCCGCAGGATGCGGAGGTGGCCAAGCCCGAGGGCGAACGCCTCGTCGAACTTGCCGGCCTCGGCGAGGCGGTACATCTCGGTCACCACGTAGGCGTTGAGGAGGGAGACCGCCTTCAGGTACCCGAAGGTGACCGACTTCTCCTCGCCCTCGATCGAGACGTTGATCGTGTAGTGCTTGGTGCGGAACTGGGCGTCGACCTTCTCCTCGCCGTAGGGCATGGCGAAGGCCAGCTTCGACTGGTTGTCGAGGACCGCCTTGGTGACGGCGTTGTTCTTCTCCGCCCAGGCCGCCATCTCCTTCCACTTGTCCATGCCCGGCCAGATGGTGGTGAAGTCGAACCGCTCCCCGACCTCGATCGGAGGCTCGGTGACATCGAGGATCGCGGTGAGGAGCGGCTTCCAGGACTTGTTCTGCTCCTGGACCCGTTGCCAGGGGTCGTTGAGGCGATCGAGGAGCTTGGAGGCCTGGGCTGGAGCCTGGGCGAGGGCCGGGGTCGAGGCCAGCGCCGTGGCGAGCAGGGCGCACGCCACGGAGAGGGAGGCGAGGATTCGGCGATGGCGCATGCGGATACCGAAAGGGGCGAAGAGGAGACGAGTGGGGCAATGTAGCAACCCGTTGCCGTGACTGGGGGTGGCAGGCACCGACAAGGCTCGGCGGCGGCGCGGCGGCGAGACCCCGCCCGGTTCGGGGTTACAATCGCCGCCCCGCCGAAGGCATGGCTCGAGCCAGTGCTGGCGGGCCGTCGCCGCGGCCGCCGAGGCGCGATCGCGCCGCCGCCATCCACCCGTCCGCGCCCCTCTGTTGCCCCTTGGAGCGAGCCATGATCGTTGGCGTCCCGAGCGAAGTGAAGACCGACGAGTTCCGCGTGGGCATGCGACCGGTGGGGGCCGAGCTCATGGTCCGCGACGGGCACACCGTCCTGGTCCAGTCGGGCGCCGGCCTCGGCAGCGGCTTCGCCGACGAGCAATACCGCGCCGCCGGGGCCATGATCGTGCATTCCGCGGCCGAGGTCTGGGCCAAGTCCGACCTCGTGGTGAAGGTGAAGGAGCCCCAACCGCAGGAGATCGAACTGATCCGAGACGGGCAGTTCCTCTTCACCTATTTCCACTTCGCCGCGGAGAAAGCCCTCACCATCGGTTGCCTCGATCGGCGCTGCGTCTCGATCGCCTACGAGACGCTGACCGACGACCGCGGCGGCCTGCCCCTCCTCACCCCGATGAGCGAGGTGGCCGGCAAGCTCTCGGTGCAGGAAGGCGCCAAGTACCTCGAGCGGCCGTGGGGCGGGAAGGGCGTCCTCCTCGGCGGCGTGCCGGGTGTGGCCCCTGGGCATGTCCTCATCCTCGGCGGCGGCGTGGTCGGCACCTGCGCCGCGGGCGTGGCGGCCGGCATGGGGGCCGAGGTGGTGATCATGGACATCAACATCGATCGCCTCCGCCGGCTCAACGAGATCATGCCGAAGAACGTCTGCTGCCTGTACAGCGACCCGCAGGCGATCCGCGAGCGATTGGCATGGGCCGACCTCGTGATCGGGGCGGTGCTCGTGCCGGGAGCGAAGGCCCCGTGGCTCGTCCGCCGCGACGACCTCAAGTACATCCAACCTGGCTCGGTGATCGTCGACGTGGCCATCGACCAAGGCGGTTGCGTGGAGACGAGCCGCGTCACCACCCACCGGAACCCGGTGTACGAGGTCGACGGAATCGTCCACTACTGCGTCGGGAACATGCCCGGCGCCGTGGCCCGCACCTCGACCATCGCCCTCACCAACGTCACCTTGCCGTGGGCCCTGCGGATCGCCAAGCACGGACCCGATCGCCTGGCCAAGATGGACCACCACTTCGCCAACGCGATCAACACCAATCGCGGGACGCTGACCAACCAAGCGGTGGCCCAAGCCCACGACCTCGAGTTCGAGCCGCTCTCGACCTGAGCGGCCGCCACCCTGACCACCGAGCGCATGACCACCCCTCCCCTCCTCCCCGACCGCGCCAACGTCCTCCTCCTCGGCACCGGCGGGCGCGAGCACGCCTTGGCGTGGAAACTCCGCCAGTCGCGACGGCTGGGTGAACTGTGGGTCGAGGAGGGCGCCAACGCCGGGCTCGCCTCCCTCGGCCGAGTCTGCCCCGAGGCGATCGACGCCCGCCAACTCTTCCGCCTCAACCGCTGGTGCGACCGGGAGAGCATCGATCTGGTCGTGATCGGACCTGAGGCTCCCCTCGAGAAGGACTTCGCCACCCTCCTTGCCGCCCCCACCCGCGTCGTCTTCGGACCGACCCGCGACGCGGCCCGCCTCGAATGGGACAAGGCCTACGCCAAGCACATCATGCGGGCCGCGGCGATCCCCACCGCCGACGGCCGGACCTTCGACAGCCTCGAGGCGGCCACCCGCTTCGTGATGGCCCGGGACGGCAACCTGGTGGTGAAGGCCGCCGGCCTCTGCGCCGGGAAGGGCGTCGTGGTCTGCGACACCCGGGACGAAGCCATCGAGGCGATCGAGCGGATCATGGGCCAGCGGGAGTTCGGCGAGGCCGGGTCCCAGGTGGTGATCGAGGACAAGCTCGAGGGGCAGGAACTCTCCGTCCTTGCCCTCGTCGACGGTCGGACCATCAGCGTTCTCGACCCCTGCCAGGACCATAAGCAGGTCGGTGAGGGCGACGTCGGGCCCAACACCGGCGGCATGGGCGCGTATTGCCCGACCCCCCTCGTCGACGACCGGCTGATGGAAGAGGTCGAACGGCTGATCCTCGTCCCCACCGTTGACGCCCTTCGCCGCGAGGGAATCGTCTTCCGCGGCGTTCTCTACGCCGGTCTGATGCTGACGCCCGCGGGGCCCAAGGTCCTCGAATTCAACACCCGCTTCGGCGATCCCGAGACCCAGCCGCTGATGAAGCGACTGGACGGCGACCTGGTCGAACTTCTCCACGGCACCGCGACCGGTCGGCTGGACGGCGTCGACTACACCTTCCAGCCGGGCACCGCCTGCTGCGTCTGTGTCTGCTCGGGGGGCTACCCCGGGGCGTACAAGAAGGGGCTCCCGATCACCGGCCTCGAGGAGGCCCAGGCGGTCGAGGGCGTCACGGTTTTCCACGCCGGCACTGCCCGGAACGCGGCGGGCGACTTGGTGACGAACGGCGGCCGGGTCTTTGGGGTGACGGCGAGCGGGCCCGACCTGGCGACGGCCCAGCGGCGGGCCAACCAGGCGGCGGGGCTCCTTCGCTTCGATGGGGCGTTCTTCCGGCGCGACATCGGTCACCGGGTACTGGGGCCGAGCGGCGTGATTCGGTGAACGAATTCCGGCGCGCTACTTGTTGCCGATAACGGGCTTGCTACACTCCTCGTAGGTCCCCATCAAAGCGGGATCCGCGGTCGGTGTTTCCGCGAACCGTCGCACACGCGAACGTGTGCTTCGCGCCGGTTCGTGTCTGCACCCGGCCATCACGACGCCCTCCGACCGTGCAACGGTCTTCCGTTGCCACAGAACCGCCTGTCCTCCCACTCCTTGGACTTGGAGACTTGACGCATGATGCTGCGACTCGTTCCCCCAACGCTTCTGGCCGGCGCGATTGCCGGCGCGATCATCTGCCAACCGTCGAGCGCCGCGGGGGTGGCGCCGGCCAAGTCCGCCAGTCCGCAACCCGCGGCGTTCATCTCGCTGCCGAGGACCCCGGCCATCACGCCCGTGGACCGGCCGTTGCGCACGACGCTGTACCCGAAGAAGGAAACCGCGACGCTCGATCTGCCTCGCAACCGGGTCACCGGCGAGGTGAACACCACCGGTCGCCTGGTGGTCAAGCTTCGCGACGAGCTCGGGGCCCGAGCTCCGCGCCAGGCTGCCTCCGACCGGGTCTTCTCGACCGTCGGTAACGACCTGAGCGGATTCGACGCGGTCCTCGCCAAGTTCGGCGGCACCGCCCAGCAGTGGATCACCAACAAGGACGACGCTGCCCTGCGAGCCCTTGAGATCCGCGCCGAGAACCACTCGGGCAAGGCCCAGCCGGACCTCGGGAGCTTCATCGCCGTCAGCCTGCCGGCCGATCGCATCGTCGATGCGGCCCGGGCCTTCAACGAGCTCGGCATGGTCGAGTTCGTCGAGTTCGAGCGACCGGTCGCGGTCGACCAGAACGCCAGCTGCGACCCCGGCAACCAGTTCCCCTGCAACGCCCCGGCTGGCAGTTGCAACAACGGCTACCAGTGCAACCCCGATCCGGGTGGCGACGATCCGTTCGCCGGCTGCTCGGACGTGATCTGCTGCCAGATGATCGCTGGCGTCATCCCCTACTGCAACGACCCCGATCAACCCAACGGCTGGGACGTCGTCTGCGCCGCGTACGCCAACCTCCTCTGCGACCAAACCATCTACGACGTCGGCGGCGCGCTGCCCCCGGACCAGCGCTACGACCCGTGCTTCTCTGACGGCACCGGCGCTCCGAACCCGGTGTTCCTTGGCGTCGCGGCGACGATCTCCGGCGGCTGCTTCGATCCGCACGACGGGCGTGGCTGCAACAACCCCGGCTGCTGCTTCGAGGTCTGCCAAGTCGACCCCAGCTGCTGCACCGTGCAATGGGACGCCACCTGCGTCGGCGTCGCCTTGAGCCCTCCGCTGACCACGGCGTGCGGCAACGACCCGGTCAACGGCCCGACCCCGAACTTCACCTCGGAGCTGGTCGCCAACCCCAACTACCCGGGCCCCGGCGAGCCCCCGCTCCTCACAGGCAACTGGCAGACCTATCTCTTCGCCGAGCCCGCTGCCAGCGACTTCAGCATCCCCAACGACCCGTCGATCGTCTATCCGGGCGGCACGGGGTTTCGTGGGGGTGGCTATGACCTCACCGGCCTCCGCGCCCTCCAGATCCAATTCTCGGATCTCTATCAGGACGGCATCGAGCCGAACCTGAACGGGCGCACCGTCCGCGTCGGCATCGTCGAGTTCTCCGCGTTCGTGAACCACGAGGACTTCACCACCGGCTCCGACGGCAACCCGCTTGCCCAGCCCAAGGTCATCCCGGAGCCGGGCCAGACGATCATCCTCATCGAGGGTGGCGCCAACCAGCCCGAGCACGGCACCGCCACGCTCGGTATCAATGTCGCGGCCGACAACGGCTTCGGCGTGACCGGCATCGCCCACGAGGCTCAGGGCTACTTCTTCCCGATCCTCTCGGTCGAGGAAGGCAGTCGCCTCCCCAACGCCATCGCCTCCGCCGCCCAGACCTTCGAGGACGGCGACATGCTCAACTTCTCGATCGGCGTCCCGGGCGAAGGCCCGATGATCGTCGACGAAGCGGTGGCCGCCCTGGTCGCCTTCACCAGCGACCTTGGCATCACCTCGGTGATGTCGGCCGGCAACGACAGCATCCCCATCACCCCGGCTCCCTTCGAGACCGGCGCCATCATCGTCGGGGCCTGCTTCCCCGGCGGCAACGTGCCCTTCATCGGGTGCCAGGCTCAAGGCATCTTCCACTACTGCCGGCTCAACTTCTCGAACTTCACCGATCCGGACGGCGAGGACGAGCTCGGCAACGTGCACGTCGCTGGCTGGGGCACCGGCGTGGCCACGACCGGATACGGCGAACTCTGGCGCGGTGCCAACGGCACCGACCCGGACAACCCTGAGACCAACCGCCTCCGGGCCTACACCAACGCCTTCAACGGCACCAGCGCCGCGGCTCCGATCGTCTGCGGCCTCGGGGCGTGCCTGCAGGCCGAGGCCAAGCAGTTCTACGGCTCGCCGATCAGCCCGATCCAGCTTCGCGACGTCCTCGGCGGTAACGGCGTCGGCGACCAGTGCTGGCCGATCAACCCGGTCACCAAGGCCCCCGGCCCCGATGACCCGGTCTGCAACGAAGACCAGTGGCGCGATATCGGCACCTTCCCCGATGCCTTGGCCTGCGGCTTCGCGGTGATGAACGGCCAGTTCGTCTCCGGCAACGCGACCGAGATCAAGCTCGTGTACGGCTCGCCCGCCAACACGCTCTCCTCGTTCCGCATCCGCGCCGCTGACGGCAACTACCTGAAGATCAACACCGAGTACGCGAGCGCGGGCTCGCAGCACGAAGGTCTCGCCTACCTCGCGGCTGGCCAGACCACCGACATCATCGCCTTCCTCGAGACCGACCTGATCCCGAGCGGCCTCCAGACCATCTCGATCGACGTGAACGCCAAGGCCACCAAGCCCTTCGTCCTCCTCGGCGGGTTCCTCTGGAACTGGGACGACGGACGCTGGGACTTCATCGGCGTCGGCTTCCTCAACACCACGGCGACCGACCTGGCCTTCCCCGTCAATCCCTCGATGCTCGACCGCTACCTCGGGCCCGATGGCTCGCTCCAGGCCCGCATCTGGAGTTGCGGCCTCGGCGCCACCGGACCGCACCAGGTCTGGTACGACCTGATCGAGATCGCGGTGAACGCCCCGGTCATCCCGGCTCCGTAAGCTCGAGTCGCCGGCAACGAATCGAATCCAGGCCCCCGTCGAAAGACGGGGGCCTTTTCGTTGGCCGTGCGACCGCCCCACGCCCGGCGATCAGAATGTTCAATTTTTTCTGAAGCTCGATGGCGACGCCGCTCGGGCGACCGTTAGAGTGCCGCCATGCCTCGCCTTTCCGAGTCACCGGCCCCGCCGGCCACCGCCCACTCCGACGACCTCGAGCTTCGCGGCTCGCAGGACCGCTTCATCGCCCTGTGGGGGGAGATGGCCTCCCGCTGGGGCGTGCCCCGCACCATGGCCGAGGTGCACGCCCTCCTCTTCATGCACGGCGAGCCGATGCACGCCGAGGCGATCATGGACCGCCTGCGGATCTCGCGGGGCAACGCCTCGATGACCCTTCGCACGCTGGTCGAATGGGGCATCATCACCCGGCAACTCCAGCGCGGCGACCGCCGCGAGTACTTCCGGGCCGAGCAGGACGTCTGGAAGCTCTTCGCCACGGTGGCTCGGGCCAGGAAGCGCCGCGAACTCGAGCCGCTGGTGGACGGACTTTCCCGCTGCCGCACGGCCCCGGTGCGGGGTCGCGATTCAGGCCCCCGCGTGGCCCACAACGAGCGGATCGACGAGTTGCTCGATGCGATCCGCCTCCTCGACGGCGTGAGCGAGCGCCTCGTCGGGGCAGACGGCCGCGCCCTCCTGCGGGCAGCCACCACCCTCTCGAAGCTGGTCGGATTCGTCCTGCCTGGCAACCCCCGCCGCGGGCGGGAAGGCGGTGACGAGTGACGCTACTCACTGCCCGGCGAGCCCCCGAACAGCGGGTCGAGATCGCCGCGACCGTGTCGTGGACCGTGCTGGGGCGAGCCATCGATCCGAGCCTCCCGCCCTCGTCCGGCCTGACGCTTGAGCTCTCGATCCGCGGCGAATGCGGCGGACCGCTGCATCGCGCCGCAGGCGAGGCCCGTGGACGCCTGACGCTCGTTGCATGCGGTCCGGAGTTGCCCGAGCCGCGGCTCCTCCTCGACGCCCCGTTCGCAGGGACGGTCGAGACCGCCGACGGCTGGGAGTCGACGGAGATCCGCTCCCACGGCCCGCGGCCCGTCCGCATCGAGTTGGTGACGGCGGAAGCAGCCGCCGGATCCGGCGCCGCGGACGAGCCCGACGGCCCGCTTCCCGAACGGCTGTTCTACGTCCGGACCGACCTCTTCAGCGTGCTCGGAATCCCGGGGGGAGCCTACGCGGCGCCACGGCTCGCCCGCCCGGCTGACTGATCGCCGGCAAGGCCTCTCGAAGCAGCCAACCTCCGAGAATCTCCTTTCCCGACCGGTCGGCGGTGATACAGTTCGGTCGGAGGTCCGATCGTGGTGGATTTGGTGTCGATGGGCCAACGGGGAGCAGGTTGGATGGCGCTGGCCGCGATGGCCTTGGTCACCGTGGCGGTCGCCCCGGCCCGGGCCGACGTGCCGATCGTCCCCTTCACCGAGGAAGGCGCGGCCCGCGGGCTCCTCTACTACGTCGCCGCTCCGCAAACCCTTGGCATCTATGGCTTCGGCTCTGGCTTCGCCGACCTCGACGGCGACGGCGACCCGGACCTTGTCGCCATCGGCCGAAACGACGGTGCGATCGGGATCTTCGAGAACGACGGCACCGGCCACTTCATCGACCACACCGCGATCTCGGGCATCGCGCTCCTCGACAAACCCTCCGCCTTCGCTGCCGGCGACTACGACGGCGACGGCGACCTCGACCTCTATGTCACGCAGATCGCCGTCACCGGCCGCCTGCTCCGGAACGACGGGGGTTTCCATTTCACCGATGTGACCCGCGGGAGCGGGGCCACCACCGGCGGCGCCGCCAAGGGCTGCGCCTGGGCCGACATCGACGCCGATGGCGACCTCGACCTCCACGTCGCCTGCTACCGGAACGGCGCCCCCGGCACCTCGGGCATCCCGAGCTCGCTCTTTCGCAACAACGGCGACGGCACCTTCACCGACATCGGCGCCGCGATCCCCGGGTTCACCGATCCCGCCTACACCTTCTCCGGCACGTGGGTCGACTTCGACCGCGATGGCGACCCCGACCTCTACACCTCGAACGACCGCGGATATCTGCCTCCCTTCTACCAAGGCAACCAACTCTTCCGGAACGACGGCGGGGCCTTCACCGAAGTCTCGGCAACCTGCGGCGCCGGCATCGGGCTCTTCTCGATGGGACTCGGTTGCGCCGACTTCGACGCCAACGGCTACGCCGACTTCTACTGCACCAACATCGCGACGCCGAACCAGCCGACCGGCGGCTTCAACCCCCTCTTCCTGAACCAAGGGGACGGCACGTTCGCGCAGGGCCAGTCGCTCTGGGCGGTCGGGCTCTTCATCACCAGTTGGGGCTGCTCCTTCGCCGACTTCGACAACGACGGCAACCTCGATCTCTACGTCAGCAACCAGTGGACCTCGAACACGATGCTGCGAAATCCCGGGGCGCCGCCAGCGATCAACGTCACGGGCCTGGTCAACTGCCCCGGCTCATCCGGCTATCACTACTCGTCGTCATGGGCCGACGTGGATGGCGACGGCGACCTCGACCTCCTCACCGGCGACCTCGGCTCCAATCCGCTCCTCTACATCAACCACACGGGCGAGGCCGCGAACGCCGTGCGGCTCCGCGTGGTGGGCGAAGGCGGCAACCGCTTCGCGATCGGCGGCTATGGCCTGGCCTGGCTCGACGAAGGGGGCACCCCCCGCTTCCGCGACATCTGGTCGGGCGGTCGTAGCTACCTCGGCGCCGATCCCTTCGACATGCACGTCGGCCTGGGTGAGCGAACCACGCTGCCGCGCTTCGAGATGCACTTGCCGAAGGGCCCCAACGGCATCGTGGTCCGCACGCTCCTGAACCTGCCCGCCAACCAGGTCTGGACGGTCTATCCCCCCGCCCGCCTCGGCGACGCCGATGGCGACGGCCAGATCACCGTCATCGACGCCCAGGTCTTCGACAGCTGTTCGCAGCGCGGCTTCATCCCCGGCTGCGAGATGATGGACCTGGACGGCGACTCGGATGTCGACGAGACCGACGCCTTCCTCTTCCACCACAAGGCCAGCGACTTCGACGGCGATGGCGTGGTGGGCCCGGCGGACCTCTCGATCCTGCTCGGCGCCTGGGGCACGGTCAACGCCATCTGCGACCTCGACGCCAGTGGCGTGGTGGGCAGCGCCGACCTCGCCCTCCTGCTCGGCGTCTGGGGCTGACGACCCGACGGCTCAGCGGATCGGGGCCCGCTCCGGCTCCCCGGCCCGCCGCGGGTAGAGCTTCGGTGTCGTCCGCATCTTCTGGATGGGGACGATGGTGCCGGTGGGCGTCCGGATCGGCTCGAGGACGTGAGCGTGCAAGGCATGCAGCGCCGCCTTGGCCGCAACGATCTCCTCGCCCGCCTTCTCGCCCTTGATGGCCAGGACGAAGCCGCCCGGCCGGGCGAAGGGAACGGTGACCTCGAGCAAGGCGGGCAACGTCGCCACCGCCCGCGAGGTGACCAGGTCGTACTGCTCGCGGTGATGCTCGCGGTCGCGGCCGAGATCCTCGGCGCGACCCTGGAGGACGGTCACGTTCCGCAGGCCGATGGCTTCCACCACCGTCTGGAGGAAGCGGACCTTCTTGCCGGTCGCCTCGAGCAGGGCGACGCGCGACGCAGGCAGGGCGATCGCGAGCGGGATCCCGGGCAATCCCCCGCCGCTCCCGACGTCGAGGATCCGCAGCCCCGACTCGCTGTTCGCCAGTTCTTCCATCGAACCGATGACCGGGAGGAGCGAGAGGCTGTCGTAGATGTGCCGCATCCACATCGCCGCCGGCTCGCTCACCGCGGTCAGGTTGAAGCGACGATTGGCGTCGGCCAGGAAGCCGAGGTAGCGGGCGTAGCGATCGAGTTCGCCCGGCTCGAAGGCCAAGCCTGCCTCGGCGCACGCCGCCTCGAAGGCGGGGCTCGGCGGCACCGGCGGAGCCGAGGGATCGAAAGGCGGGCCATGCCCGGTCGAAGGCTGGGTCACGCGGGGAGCGTACCGCGCAGCCACCCGAGCGATCAGCCTTCCTCGTCGAGGTAGCTCCATTCCCCGAGCTTGGGCCGCCGCAGGCCGATGTTCACCAGAAGGCCGATGTTGATCCAACTCGCCACCAGGCTCGAGCCGCCATAGCTCACGAAGGGCAAGGTGATGCCGGTGATCGGAAGGACTCCGATCGTCATGCCGGTGTTGATCGTCATCTGGGTGAAGGTGATGGCCACGATGCCCAAGGCGCTGAGCCGGGCGAACGGATCGCGATTGATGAAGCCGACCAGGACGCCGCCGATCGCCAGGACGAGGTATGCCCCCCACACCGCGAAGCCGCCCATCACGCCCCAGCGGACGCAGACCACGGCGAAGATCATGTCGTTGTGTTCTTCGGGCAGGCCGTTGAAGCGGACCAAGGCCCGAGCGTGTTCCTCGCCGACGCCGAAGACGCCGCCGGTCCCCACCAGCCGCATGGCTCGCCAGCCCTGGAAGCCCTCGTTCTTCTCGAAGCGCGTGTCGCCGGCGACCTGGGCCAGGATGGCGTCGATCCGGGCCCGCTGGTAGGGCTTGAGCAGGAAGCCGTAGGCGACCGGCACCAAGGCGAGGGCGAGGACGAGGCTGCCGAGCAAGTGCCGCTTCCTGGCCCCCGCCGCGAGGAGGATCGCAGCCATGGTCGGCATGAAGAGGAGGGCGCTCCCGAGGTCGGGCTCGAGGAGGATGAGCCCGACCGGGACGAGCGTGACGCCCACCACGGCGAGGAAGCCGCGAAACGTCCGCTGGATCTGCGTCCCCGAGAGCCATGCCGCGAGGCCCAGGATGTAGACCGTCTTGGCCACTTCGCTCGGCTGGAAGTCGACCGGCCCGAGGGCGATCCACGCTCGCGCTCCGTTCCGGGGGCGGACGATCGATTCAGGCACGAAGGGGAGGAGGACGAAGACGAGGAGGAGGAGCGAGACGACGGTCAACCCGACGATCGCTCGACGGATCCAGCGGTAGTGAGGCAAGGCCACGGCGGCCGCGGCGGCCACGCCGATCACGAGAAAGGCGAGTTGCCGCTGGGCATGCTCGGGCCGCGTCGTGCCGATCGCGACCACGCCGAGGAGGGAAAGGAAACCCGCAGCGGCGACGCACAGCCAGGCTGGCGTCCACCACAGGAACCGTTTTCGCTTCCGCTCTTCCTGTTCGCCGTAGAGCGCCTGCGGGCTCCAGCGGGTGCGCTGCGGGCGACCACCGGGCGCCTCGGCGCCTGGTTCGCTCGGCACGGGGAGCGCCTCGCTCAATGCTTGCCTCCGCCGAGGTACCCTTCGGCGACAAGGCCGCGGATGATCTCGGCCGCCACCGGGCCCGCGGTCTTCCCGCCCGAGCCTCCATATTCGACGATCACCGCCACCGCGTAGCGCGGCTTGGCGTCGCCGGCGTTGCCGACCAACCCGACGAACCAGGCGTGGTCGGTGCGCACCGTCGCGTCGGGTTGGCCATCGTGGTCGTTGTCGAGGTGAAGGGGCGGGGCCTGGGCCGTGCCCGTCTTGGCCCAGATGCGCACGCCGGGGACCTCCGAGAGCGGCTCGCGGGTGCCGTTCTCGAGGGTGAGGTGGTTGCCGGTGCCGTAGGACTCCTGCACCGCGTCGCGCAGTCCGGCCAAGGCCAGTTCGACGGCCCGAGGATGCAGCCCGAGGTCGCCCGCCACGCGGCCGCGATCGGGCCGATCAAGGATGAGCGAGGGATGCACCGACTTCCCGCCCCGGGCCAGCGTGGCGTACGCGTTCGCGGCCTGGAGGGGCGTCCAGGCGACCGGCCCCTGCCCGATCCCGAGGAAGATCGCCGCTGAGCGATCGCCTTCCAGGCGGAGCTTGGCCATCTCCTCGGCGCTCGGCACCTCGCCGCCGCGCTCGCCTTCGAAGGTGATGGAGCCGTCCTTGCCGTCCTCGGCGTGCAGCAAGCCGACGTCGAGCGGCGTGCCGACGCCGTAGCGGCGATACCACTCGACCATGCCGTCGAGCCCGAGCTTCGAGGCCACGGTGTAGAAGTAGATGTTGCAGCTTCGGGCGATGGCCTCTTCGACGCCGAGGTCGCCGTGGGTCATGCTCCGACCTTCCTCCGGCCGCCAGATCCAACAGCGGGCCGAGGTGGTCACGTTCTCGAAGAAGTGCCCCTTGCACTCGACGTGCTGGCCCTCGCTCCACACGCCGCTCGCCACCGCCGCGTTGAAGAAGAGCGGCTTGACGATCGAGCCCGGCGGATAGACGCCCTCCGCGGCCTTGTTGACCACCGCCCCTTCGATCTGCCGCCGCTCCGGGCTCATGGCCAGGCCCTCGGCCAAGGTCGGGGTCGAGACCATGGCCAGGATGTCGCCGGTCTCGATGTCGAGGACGACCGCAGCGCCGTTCAGTTCCCAGCCCACCGGGAGCGGACCCGATTTCGGCTCGCCCTCCGCGGACCATCCGCGCTGCCACTGCTGGATCTTGGCCAGGCCGAGCCGCGGATCGAGCGCCGCCTGGGCCCGGGCCTGGAGTCGAATGTCGATCGTCAGCCGGACGTCCTCGCCGCGCACCGGCTCGGTGCGGGCGGCATCGCCCGTCTCGAGATTCCGCTCCACGACGCCGCGCAGGCCGCGGAGGCGATCCTCGAGCGTCCGCTCGAGGCCCCGGGCCCCGATCTGGTCGCGATCGCTGCGGTACCCGCCGAGGTCCTTCACCTCGCCGGTCGACTCGTCGATGAAGGGCCGCCGCCGCAAGTCGCTGGCGTAGACGCCGGTCCGGGTCGAGCCGATCAGGTGATCGGCGACGCCCTCGAGGCGCAGCGAGAGCGGCCGCTCGCTCTTGAGCGGGCCGGGCAACGCGTCGCGATCGACGGTCAGGTCGACCAGATCCCACGGCCGGTAGCGCTTGGTGGCGGGGACGACGACCAGCGTGCCCGGCACCTGGTCGGCGAGGGCTTGGAAGCGGAAAGCGATTCCATCGTCGACATCGGCGAGGATGGTGTGCGGCTCTTCCTGCTCGGAGATCGTCTCGTCCTCGGCCACGTCGGCGGGCTGCTCGCCCGAGGCAGTCGCCTTGGCCAGCTCGGCCTTCCGCAGCCGCTCGCGGTACGCCTCGACCCGCGGGGCGACGCGGGAGCGGATCTCATCGAGACGCCGCTCGAGTTCGGACCGCTGGAAGCCTCCGGCCCGGCACAACTCGTCGTAGAGGGCCTCGGCCCGGGCGTTCCACTCAGGCAGCCTCGCCTCGGTCTCGACCAGTCGCCCATCGCGTCCGAGCTTGGCCCATTCGTTGGCCCCCAGTTCGCGGCGGGCCTGGGTCCGGGCTTGCGTGGCGGCCCAGCGGCCGGAGATCACTTCGTACTCAAGCTGCACGTCCCAACTGGCCCGATCCGCAGCGAGCACCTCGCCGCGGCGGTCGAGGATCGAGCCGCGGACGAAGGGCAGGAAGGTCCGCCGTCGAAGGTACGTCTCGGTTTGGCCGGCGTGCTCGGCATGCTCGACCACGGCGAGGCGGAAGAGCTGGGCCCCCAACAACAGGCTGGTCGCCAGGAAGGCGACCAGGACCAGGATCATGCGGCGATGGAAGAGGCCGAGGGAAGCCATTCGGGAAGCCCGGCTCGGAGGGGTCCGCGTGGCACCGGACGCCACGGTCCGCAGAGGATACGACGCTCAGCGGAGCTTGACCGAGACGAGGGCCACCATCCCGAAGATCGCCGCCACGATCCAGAATCGGGTGACGACCTGCAGCTCGCTCAGTCCGCCCATGTGGAAGTGGTGGTGGATCGGCGAGCAGCGGAAGATCCGCTTCCCGCCCGTCCACTTGAAGTAGCTGACCTGGAGCATGACGCTCCCGATCTCGATGACGAAGACGCCCCCGATCAGGAGGAGCAGGAACTCCTGGCGGATGGCCACTGCCATGTAGGCGAGGAGACCGCCCAAGGCGAGCGAGCCGGTGTCGCCCATGAAGACCGAGGCGGGGTTGCAGTTGAACCAAAGGAACCCGAGGCAGGCCCCGGCCATGGCCCCGGCCACGACGATGAGCTCGGTCGCCCCCGGCACGTGGGGGATCATGAGGAACTTGGCCACCGACTGGCTGCTCGCGCTCCAGCAGAGGGCCATCATGACGAAGCTGGCGATGACCATGGTGCCCGCCGCCAGGCCGTCCATGCCGTCGGTGATGTTGACGGCGTTCGACATCCCGGCGATGGCGATGGTGCCGATCACGAGAAAGGGGATCAGTCCGAGGACGATGACCCCGGGGTTGAGCTGGGAGAGCTCGGAGGCCGTCCGCATCTCGAGCTCGTAGGTCCGCTGGAACGGCAGGTTGAGGGAGAGGGCGGCCGGGTTCGAGGTGTCGATCCCGATCCGGTAGAGGAAGAAGCTGACCAGGGCGGCGAGCCCGAGTTGGAAGAGGAGCTTCTCCCAGGCGTAGAGCCCTTCGCGGGTGCCGGGGCCGCGGCGGGCGGCGGTCAGCTTGAGCCAGTCGTCGAAGCTGCCCACGCAGGCCAGCCAGATCAGGACCAGCATGGCCAGATGCACGTAGCGGCTGTGCACGAAGTCGCAGAGGAGGAACGTCGTGGCCAGGATGGCCCCCGCGATCAGGACCCCGCCCATGGTGGGCGTGCCCGACTTCCCCTTCATCATCTCGTTCAGCCGCTCGTTGTAGAACTCTGGGCTGTCGCCGACTTTCTGCCGGCGGAGCCAGCGGATGATCGGGCGGCCGAAGGCGATGACGAGGCCGAAGGCCACGAGCACCGCGGCGAAGGCCCGGAACTCAAGCTGCATGAAGACCTGCACGACCCGGAAGAGCCCGACGTCGTCGAGCCAGTCTTGAAGCCTCTGGGTCAGGATGTAGAGCATCGCAGGTCGGGGGGCCCGATCGCTCGGGAGGCGCAGATGACGCGCGGACCGACCGCGCACGTCCCATATCGGCAGGCGACGCGCGGAGGCCCCAAGATCAGGGCAGCTCCACTCCGGCCGCGCCGGGCAGTCAGTGGGCAGCCGCCGTCTCGCGTCCGGCGAGCGCGGCGAGGATCCGCTCCATGGCCGAGCCGCGGCTGCCCTTGAGGAGCGCCGCGTCCCCCGGCCGAAGCGCCGCCTGCACCGCAGCGAGTCCCACCGGATCGAGCTGGGCGACCACGGTCGACTCCCCCTGCCAGCCGCTCCCCACCAGACCGCGATGGGTGTCGGTGGCGAAGGCTCCGACCAGGATCGCGGCGTGGATCGGCGTGGCCCGGTGGACCTCGCCGGCCACCCGCCCGACCTCCTCGTGCAGGGCTCCCGACTCCCCGCCGAGTTCGAGCATGTCGCCGAGGACAAGGACCCGCCGCTCGGCGTGCGGAGTGAGCTCGGCGAAGGCCTTGATCGAGGCGACCATGGCGTCCGGATTGGCGTTGTAGGCGTCGTTGAAGAACTCGACTCCGCCCCTGGTGAGCCGCTCGAGTCGCATGCCGGCCGGCTCGACGCTGGCCAGGCCGGCCCGGATGTCGTCCTCCCCGAGTCCGCGCCAACGGGCCACGGCGATGGCGGCCAGGGCGTTCAACGCGTTGTGCTCGCCGGGGAGCCGCAGCGTGAATCGGTCGCGGTCGTTGACCTCGATCACCTGGCCGTCTGCGGTCGGAGTCCGTCGGGTGAGCCGAAGATCGAGATCCCGGCCCGCGTGGCCAAAGCGGACGATGGTCGAGACACCGAGATCGCGGGCCAGGAGGGCGGCTTGGATCGCTTCGCTGTCACCGCGGACGACGGCCAATCCCCCCGCCGGCAGCCGCTCGAGGAGCGAGGTCTTCTCGCGGGCGATCGCCTCGATCGAGCCCATGCCTTCGAGGTGGGCTCGGCCGACCATGGTGATCACGCCGACCTGCGGCTCGACGAGGCCGGCCAGGTGGTGGATCTCGCCCGGGTGGCTCATCCCGATCTCGGCGACCAGGTAGTCGTCGCTTGGCCGGGCCGCGAGGAGGGTCAAGGGGACGCCGATCTCGTTGTTGAAGCTCTTGGGGCTGGCCGACCCGCGGAGATGCTCGGCCAGAGCCCCGTGGATCAAGCGCCGCGTGGTCGTCTTCCCGGCCGAGCCGGTGACCCCGATCACGGTGAGCGACGCGAGTTCCTTTCGCCAGGCGTGGGCAATCTCGCCCAAGGCCCGCCGTCCGTCCGCCACGGCGAGGACGCCGCAGGTGCCGGGCAACTCGCCCACCGCCCGGTCGACCACGACCAAGGCCGCTCCCAATCGCGCCGCGTCGGCGGCGAAGGCGTTGCCTTCGAACCGCTCGCCTCGGATGGCGAGGAAGACCTTCCCGACCAGCCCTTCGCGGGTGTCGATCGAGAGTCCCGTCGGTTCGCTGCCCTCCGGCGGGCGTCGGAGCCACGAACCGGCCACCGCGGCACGAATCGCGGCCATGGAAAGGAATGCCTGGTCCGGCCGGCTTGGGACAGGGCCTTGGGATCCGCTCATCGGCCAGCTCCTTGCGGCACGCGCCGCTCGCCGCGGGCCTCGATCGCCGCCTTGGCGTGCAGGCGGTCGTCGAAGGGCCGCTTCTCCGTCCCCACGATCTGGTAGTCCTCGTGGCCCTTGCCGGCGATGAGGACGAGGTCGCCGCGCCGCGCCTCCCCCACCGCCCAAGCGATGGCCCGAGCCCGATCGACCTCGACATGCACCTCGGCCTTGGTGCCCTGCGGCACGCCAGCCCGGATCTCCTCGACGATCGCCTCCGGCCGCTCGGTGCGCGGGTTGTCGCTCGTGACCACCACGCGGTCGGCGTGGTCGCAGGCCACCTTCGCCATCCGCGGCCGCTTGGTACGGTCGCGATCGCCGCCGCATCCGAAGACGACCATCAACCGCCCGCCCGAGGGCACCACCGGCCGGAGGGCGGTGAGAACGTTGAGGAGCGCGTCGTCGGTGTGGGCATAGTCGACGAGGACGGAGAAACCGTGCTGGTTCGGGAGGACCGGCTGGAGTCGGCCGGGCGGAGCTTCGCAGTGTTCCAGGCCAGCAGCGAGATCCGCGGGCGACACGCCTTGGGTCCACGCCGCAGCCATCGCCTCGAGGGCATTCATCGCGTTGTGCTGGCCGACGAGCGGCACCCGCAGCCGCTGGTCGCCCCACGGGCCGCGGACGCGGAGCCGCATGCCGTCGAGTTCCACTCCTTCGATCGAGGCCAGGCAGTCGGCTTTCGGGTCGCGGAGCGAGCAGCGCAGCGCCGTCGCCTTTCCCCGCAACATCTCCTTCGACCACGGGTCGTCGACGTTGACGACCGCGTGGGCCGAGGCGTCGAGCGAGGCGAAGAGCTTGGCCTTCGCCGTCGCGTAGGCCTCCATCGTCTTGTGGTAGTCGAGGTGGTCGCCGGTCAGGTTGGTGAAGATGCCGCAGGCGAAGCGGACGGAGAGGGCTCGCCCCTGGTCGAGGGCGTGGCTCGATACTTCCATCGCGGCGTGCGTGCAGCCGTTCGCCACCATGCGGGCGAAGAGGGCGGAGAGTTCGAGCGCTCCCGGCGTGGTGAGGTTCGACGGCGTGCGGGTCGCTCCGTCGTCGGTCTCGACCGTGCCGAGGAGGCCGCATGGCTTGCCGCCGCGGCGAAGGAGTTGCTGGGTCAGGTAGGCGATGGTCGTCTTGCCGTTGGTCCCGGTGACGCCGACCACGCGAAGCTTGGCGGTCGGTTCGCCGTGGAAGCGATCGGCGACGAGGGCCGTGGCCCGCACCGGCTCCGATGTGGTGGCGAGGGCCGCGACCGACCCGGCCGGCAGCTCACACGCCTCGTCGCCGAGGACGGCCACCGCCCCCTTGGCCAAGGCATCGGCGATGAAGGCGCGCCCGTCGCCGCTCGCTCCGGGCCGGGCCAGGAAGAGGCAGCCCGGCTTCGCCTTGCGGCTGTCGTCGGTGACGCTCGTGATGTCGGGATCGGCCGTCGGGAGCGCGGCCGAGGAACGGATGGTGGCAGGAAGGCCGGCGAGGAGGTGGCTGAGGCGCATGGGACTCACGCCCGGTCGGAGGGGCTTCGAGGGTGCTGGTCGATGGCTTGGATGGGCAACGGGTCGCTCGCCTCGCCGCGCGACCACGCTCGCATGCGAGGCAGGACGACTTCGCGGAGGAGGATCTTGCCGCAGGCGGCGATGGGAATCGCCAACAGCATGCCGTAGACGCCGGCCACCGAGCCGGCGGCGATGATGGCCACGACGATGGTGACCGGATCGAGGTTGGTGACCTTGCCGGCGATGATCGGAGTCAGGATGTAGCCCTCGATCGACTGCACGATGACGAAGACGAGGGTCGGCCAGAGCAGGATCCCCCACCACGCCATGCGGACCTCGGCCGGGAATTGGAGCTGGTCGAAGAGGAGGAAGAGGACGGCGAGCGGCACGCCGATCCCGCCCAGGTAGGGCACGAGGGAGATGGCCCCGACGAAGAGGCCGAGGGTGATCGCATAGGGCACGCCGCAGATCAGCCAGCCGATCGCGAAGAGGAGGCCCATGACGGCGCAGATCACGATGCGCCCGCGGACGAAGCCGGAGACGGCCCGGTCCATCATGCCCACCAGTTCGAGTACGCGGGCCCGGTTCTTCACCGGGATCAGGTTCCGTCCGAACTCGAGGACCTGAGGGAAGGAGACGCTGAAGAAGTAGAGGTAGAACGGGATGAGGAAGGCGACCAGGCTGAGCTGGACGAGGGCGAGGAGGAAGTCGATGACGCGATGCACCGACGGCCCCAGCATGCCGAGCAGGCGGAACGCGGAGCTTTGGCGGCGATCCTCGGCGGGTGCCGCGGCGATGCCCGCTTCCAGCCCGAGGGCGGTGAGCTCCTCGCGGACCACGGCCCGGATGCGCTCGTTCTCGTCGTCGGTCGGCTTCTCCTTGCTCGCAGCGGGCTCGGCGTCGTGTCCGGGCTCGGCCACCACCACGGTCTCCGAGACATCGGGCTTGGCCTCGCCGGTCTCGGGCGGCTTCTCCACCTTCGACTTCGACTCGCCCTCGAACTGCCGCTCGATCCACGCCGCCGCCTCGTGCAGGTCATCGCGGTACTGCTCCGGGGCGTACTCCGCGGCCCGCGCCGCGAGGGACCCGAAGTCGCTCGACCGCACGCGGTTGATGAGCCGCACCGTCTGCCCGATGGCGAGGGGCGCGGTCAAGGTGACGAGGAGCGTGGCCCCCACGCCGACGGTGAGGAGGATGATGAGGACCGCCCCCGAGCGCGTGATGCCGCGCAGACGGCAGAGCCGCTGGACGAGCGGTTCGAAGAGGTAGGCGAGGGCCAAGGCGATGAGGAGCGGGACGGTGACGTCGCGCAGCCAGTAGCCGATGTAGACGAGGACGAGGATCGCCGCGATCAGGAGGACGTCGCGCACCCCCTGGATCTGCCAGAGGTGGACCCGCCACATGGGGTCGAGCCCCATCGTCGGCCCCGTCGTCGGCCCGGTCGGCGGCTCGCCCTGCGGACGGCTCCGGTCGGCATCGCTCGGCTGTTCGCTCGGCATGCTCGGGAGGGTATCGCGACACGGCGGGCGTGTCGCCCCGGCAGGACTCGGCTTGGCCGGGGACTCGGCTGCGCCGGGGCATCTGCTTCGCCGGGGCCTTAGCTACGCGTCACGGGTCGGGCGATGCGACGGAGGAGTTCGTCGCGGGAGAACGCCTCGTCGAAGTCGTACACGCAGCGGAAGTCGTCGAGCGTGTCCTGCGGGGTCTTGCTCATCATCCCGTGCTCGATCATGGCGAAGACGATCCGCCCGAAGTCATCGGTGCGGCGGATGTTCCAGGTCGCCAAGACGGTCGGTGCGAGCATCCCGTAGCGCTCGATCGCGTAGTCGCGAAGCCCGAGGCACAACTGCTGGCCGCTCACGTGCCGCGAGGCATCGGAGAGCGGGTCGAGATCGTGGTGGACCTCCTCGACGGTGTGCGACAACCCGTCGCGGACGAAGAGGAAGGCCTCGATGGGATAGGGGCCGGCGCTTCGGGCGACGTCGCGGAGGTCGAGCTCGGGTTGGGCCTCGGCCATGGACGAGATGCTATCGACCGACCCGGCGCGGTGACCACACACGCGCCCCGTCTTCGCCGCGGGCCGGGCGAGGATTGGAGACAAACCCACACCCGGCGAGCCAGAACCGCCAGCGCTCCCGGGCCCAGCGGCCGGCGTAGTCGACTCCGATCCGAGGACCGGCGAGCACCTCCCCCCTCCCAGATTGCCAGGCTGGATCGGGGGCGAGGAGGTGGAGCGGCCCGCCCTCCCCGAGCCACGCCCCGTCGAAGCGGCGGTCGATCCCGAGGGCTTGGGTCAGGCGGGCCGGACCCGAGCAGAGGTCGGCGTCCCGGGCCTCCCCGACAGCCCGCCGCGACTTCCCCGTCCGGGCGGTCCGCATCGCCGGCAAGCCATCCAGGGGCTCGAGGGCCCGCACCAAGACCGCCTCCCCCGACCCCTCCGGGCCGGAGACGACGTTGAACATCCAGTGCAGGCCGTAGGTGAAGTAGACGTAGGCGTGGCCGCCCTCGAGCCACATGGAGGCGTTCCGCTCGGTCCGCCGGCCGAGCCGGGTGTGGCTGGCCAAGTCCGCCCCGCCGGGGTAGGCCTCGACCTCGACGATCACCCCCTCGCGCCGCCGGCCGCGCTCGAGCCGCACCAGGCGGCAGCCGAGAAGGAGCGGGGCGAGCTCCACCGCGGGCAGCGAAAGGTCGGGAAGCTCGGTTGGATGGGCAGGATCAGGGAGCGTCCGCACGGCGTCCACAGGGTACGTCCGGCCTCGGGAACAGGCCGGAAAGAGGCTGGTTTTTCGGTACACTCCGCGCCTTCTGCCGATGAGTCCCGCCGGTTGCGCCGCACGCCATGGTCGGTCGTGCGCCTCCGGCGCAACACCACTTTCCCAGCCGGGGCCCCACCAGGCGCCATCGAGGCGCAGATCTGGACCACCACCATGCGTATGAAGCGTTTCGTCCTCACCCTCGCCAGCCTGTCCATCCTCGGCGGCCTCGGCGGCTGCGTGCCGCAAGAGAAGTACGACGACCTCATGACCGCCTACCGCAGCAAGGAGCAGCAAGTGCTCACCCTGCAGGGCGATCTCGATTCGGCACGGGCCAACGAAGAGGCCCTGCGCCAGCAGTTGGCCCAGGCCGCGGCCGACCTCGACGCGGCGCGGGCCTTCATGAACGGCCAGGGCGGCAACCTCGACGACCTGCAGAAGCGCTACGAGTCGCTCCTCGCCCGCATCAATTCGCTTGAGAATCCGCTGCCGACGAGCGTCTCGAACGCCCTCACCATCCTCGCCAACCAGTACCCCGACATCTTCGAGTTCGATGCCAAGCGAGGCATGCTCCGCTTCAAGAGCGACGTGACCTTCGACTCGGGTTCGTCGGAGCTGAGCGCGAAGGCCAAGGAAGTGCTGGCCAAGATCGCTCCGATCCTGAATTCCTCCGACGCGGCGCAGCTCGAGGTCAAGGTGGTCGGCCACACCGACAGCCAGCCGATCTCGAAGGACGCGACCCGCAAGCTGCACCCGACGAACGTGTACCTCTCGGCCCACCGCGCCATCTCGGTGCGTGACGCCCTGGTCCGCGACGGCGTGATCGCCGGCCGCTTCCAGGTCGCCGGCTACGGCGAGTTCCGTCCGATCGTGGCCAACGCGAAGTCCGGGGCCCGCGAGAACCGCCGGGTCGAGCTCTTCCTGACCCCGCTCAGCGTCGACCTGGCCAGCCTGCCGACCGGCACCGACACCGGAGCCCCCAGCGCGTCGCCGGTCCGGGCCAACACCCCGACCATCCAGCAGCCGCGGGCCAACGTGCCGGACGAGCCGACCAAGTAAACACCCCACGATGGCGGACCTCGGAGCTGGGTTCCCCAGCTTCACAGCCTCGACCGACACCCCACGGGCCCAGCTTCACAGCCTCGACCGACACCCCACGGGCCGGGTCCACCTGGGTCCGGCCCGTTTCCATCGGCCCGCCGCCTTCCCGGACGACCCCTCGATGTGGGCCGCGCGCAGTCCGCGCTCGGAGTGGTCCGATCGGCGCGTCGCCTCTTTCCTTGCCGCCCTGCGGCCCCTAGACTCGCGGCTCGAGGAGGTCGGGCGTCCCATGGGAGAACGGCAGGCGATGGCGCCTGCCGCGCGGTTGGTGCCGCTTCCTCGCCTGTGGCCGCTACGACCTGCCTTCACGCAGGAGTCGCGCATGTCGCATCGCACCATCGCCAGCGTCCTCATGGGAGGCCTGGCCCTTGCCCTGAACTCGGGCGCCTTCGCAGGCGTCCCGCCGTTCGTCATCAGCGAAATTCGCACCGGCCAGCCGGGCCCCGACCTCGACGAGTACGTCGAGATCCGCGGCACCCCCGGGGCCAGCCTCAACGGCCTCACCTACCTCGTCATCGGCGATGACGACCTGGCCTTCCCGCCCGCCCAGAACGGGACGATTGAGCTCGCCATTCACCTCGACGGCCTGGTCATCCCGGCCAGCGGGTACTTCGTGATGGCCAAGAGCACCTTCACGCTCGGCACGCCGACCGTGGTGGCCCCGCTCAACTTCGAGGACAACGACAACACCACCCACATGCTCGTGTCCGGCTTCTCCGGCAGCGTGGGCACCGACGTCGACACCGACGACAACGGCGTCATCGACTTCGCTCCGTGGACGGGCATCGTCTCCGACGTGGCCCTTGTCCTCGGCCCGAGCCCCGATGGCATCTCGACCGACTTCTACTACAGCTCAAACACGGTCGGCCCCGACGGCGGCAATGTCCCGTCGCACGTCTACCGCTGCGAGAACAGCGCGGAGTACCGGGTCGGCGAAGCCGATCCGAGCGCCGGCGACGACACCGTCGGCGCCGCCAACCCGACTTGCTCGAGCACCGGCCCGAGCCTGCGGATCAGCGAACTCCGCATCGACCAGACCGGCAGCGACAACGACGAGTACTTCGAACTCGAAGGCCCCGCCGGCATGGACCTCAGCGCCTACACGTACATCGTGATCGGCGACGGCACCGCTTCGCAGGGGACCGGCGTGATCGAGGCCGTGGTCAGCCTGGCCGGCCAGAGCATGCCGGGCGACGGCTACTTCCTCTGCACCGAGACCACCTTCACCCTGCACGGCGCCGTGGGCGACCTCGTGGTGGGGGCCACCGGCCTCAACTTCGAGAACTCCGACAACGTGACGCACATGCTGGTGAAGGACTTCACCGGCGCCCTCAACACCGACCTCGACGCCGACAACGATGGTGTCCTCGACAGCACCCCGTGGTCGGAACTCACCGATGCGGTCGGGCTCGATACCGGCGCGGCGGGCGAGTTCTTGTACACCACGACCATCGTCGGCCCCGACGGCGGCTTCGTGCCGAGCCACGTCTATCGCTGCTCGCCCTACGGCGACTGGAAGATGGGCACCTTCGACCCGGCGACCAGCGTGGACACCCCGGGCATCGAGAACTTCATCTGCCCGACCTGCGGCGGCAGCGGCTCCTGCTTCGTGGCCCACGCCACCCCGGGCTGCGACGTCGTCGATTGCTGCAGCCTGGTCTGCGCCGTCGATCCGACCTGCTGCACGACCGAGTGGGACGCGGCCTGCGTCAAGATCGCCGGCACCCAGTGCCAGGCGACCGGCGCCGCCCCGGCCGTCACCATCAACGAACTCCGCATCGGCCAGTCCGGCGCGGACACCGACGAGTACATCGAGATCAAGGGCGCCCCGGGAACCAACCTCAAGGGCGTGGCCTACGTGGTGATCGGTGACGGCTCCGACGCCAACGGCGTGGTGGAGAGCGTCGCCCTCCTCGACGGGACCATCCCCGCCGACGGCTTCTTCGTGGTGGCCAAGAGCACCTTCACCCTCGGCAGCCCCGACCTGATCCGCGAGAGCATGAACCTCGAGGACGGCGACACCACGACGCACCTCCTGGTCTGGAACTTCAACGGCGCCCTCGGCGCCGACCTCGACGCCAACAACGACTGCGTGCTCGACTCGACGGCGTGGGCCTCGACCATCGACGGCGTGGTCCTCACCAACGGCACCGGCTGCGGCTACGCCACGGCCACCGTCGGGCCCGACGCGTCCTTCTCGCCGTCGCACGCCTACCTGTGCGAGCCCGACCACGTCTGGACCGTCGGCCTCTTCGATTCGCTCGCCAACGACACCCCGGGGGCGACCAACGCCGCCTGCCCGCCGCCTGACCCCTGCGGCACCAAGGGCTCCGGCGACTGCTACACCTCGCACGCCACGCCGGGATGCCAGGACGCCGACTGCTGCCACGCGATCTGCGCCGCCGACCCGTCGTGCTGCGAAGTCGAGTGGGACACCGCCTGCGCCAAGGCCGCCTTCGCCCAGTGCTTCGTCCCGCCGTCGCCGCCCGCGGTCGTCCTCAGCGAGATCCGCACCGACCAGACCGGCACCGACAACGACGAGTACTTCGAGATCAAGGGCGAGCCCGGCACCGTGCTCAGCGGACTCACCTACGTCGTGATCGGCGACGGCACCAGCGCCCAGGGCTCTGGCGTGGTCGAGATGGCCCTCTCCCTCGACGGCCAGGTGATCCCGGCCGACGGCTTCTTCCTTGCCGCCAAGTCGACCTTCACGCTGGACGGCGCCACGCCGGATTGGGTCATCCCCTCGGGTCTCTTCTTCGAGAACTCCGACAACGTGACCCACATGCTGGCCTGGCAGTTCACCGGAGCGACCGGCACCGACCTCGACACCAACGACGACGGCGTCCTCGACGCCACGCCGTGGACCTCGGTCGTGCAGAGCGTCTCCCTCGTCCTCTCGACGACCGTGCCGCCCCCGAGCAGCGAGTGGTTCTATTCGACCACCACCGTCGGACCGGACGGCGTCTTCGTGCCGAGCCACGTGAAGTACTGCCCGTCGACCGGCACCTGGACCATGGGCACCTTCGACCCGACGACGAGCGACGACACCCCCGGTGTCGCCAACGACGATTGCGTCTACACCAACCCCTGCCCGGCCGACCTCGACCATGACGGCATGGTCAGCGCGTCGGACCTTGCCATCCTCCTCGGTGGCTGGGGCACGACCGGGGCGACCGACCTCGACGGCAGCGGCATCACCAACGCCGCCGACCTCGCGGTCCTCCTCGGCGCGTGGGGCGCCTGCCCGTAAGTGACCGGATGCGGAGGGACCGCCTCCGCCCATTTCCTGCGTGACCCCGACGGCGGGCGCTCCCCAACGGACGCCCGCCGTCGGTTCTTTTGGGCCCTCGCTCGCCTTCCCCCCCGCCCGAAGCGCGTCCGCTCCGATACAGTCGCCGCCGTGGACGTTCTCCTCCGCGCTCCGGTCGCTGCGATTGCCACCCTTGGCCGCCTGATCTTCCAGACGATCACGGGCTTCGGCGCCTTCACCCAGTTCGCCATCGCCACCTTCCGCTGGATGATGGTGCGGCCCTCCTGCTGGCTTTCCTGGCGGCAGATCGCCCCGCAGCTCTACCGCGTGGGCGTGGCCAGCGTCCCGGTGGTGGCCATCGTCGGCGTCTTCATCGGGATGATCCTCGCCCTCGAGGGCTTCTCGCAGTTCGCGGCGATCGGCCAGGAGGACCGCATGGGCGGCGTCATCAACGCCGCCGTCACCAAGCAGATCGGGCCCGTCCTTGCCGCGGTCATGGTCGCCGGACGCGTGGGCGGCGCCCTCGCCGCCGAGCTCGGCTCGATGCGGGTGACCGAGCAACTCGACGCGATGCGGGCCATGGCCGCCGACCCGATCCGCACCTTGGTCGCTCCGCGCGTCGCCGCGTGCATCGTCATGACCCCCCTCCTCACCATCTACTCCGACATGCTCGGGGCCTGGGGAGCATGGTTCGTCTCGGTCAAGGTCTACGGCATCTCCGGCCCCGACTACTGGCACTTCACCGGGCTCTTCGTGACCTGGTGGGAGCCGGTGACGGGCATCATCAAGAGCGTCGTCTTCGGGCTCTGCATCGGCCTGATCAGTTGCTACAAGGGCTTCCACTGCGGCGCCGGGGCGACGGGCGTGGGTCGGGCCGCCACCGCCAGCTTCGTGGCCAGCTTCCTGGCCATCATCGTCACCAACCTGGTCCTGGCCGAGTTCCTCGGGAAGCTCCAGGCCTGGCTCGACCCGAACAGCCAGATGAACCTTCTGACCTGAGCCCCTCCCAAGGGCAAGTTGGCGGTGAAGGGCGACGATCCGGCACGACTTCCCGTATGACTGGATGCGGCGAGGCAGTCTCCATGCGACCATGGACCGGTTGCCCGCCCGCCCTCCGGAGGCCCGAACCGTGATCAGCCCGCGTCCCCCCGCCGCTGCCGCGCTTGCCCTCCTCGCCGCGCTCCTGGCAGCGCTCGCCGTGCCGCTCCTCGGCATGCAGCAGGCCGCCCGCCAGGCCAAACCGCTCGTCCGTGTCGACCCCAAGGTCTACGACGTCCGCTACGAGATCACCATCGCCGGCTTCCCGGCCTCGACCCAGTCCTCGGCCATCAACCTCTCCGACACCCCGCTCGTCCTCCCCCTCGCCCTGCGGGGCGGCACCAACCAGATCGATCCTCGCTCCCTCCAGCCGGAACTCTGGTTCGACAGTCGCCGCGACAACACCGTCTCGAGCCGAGCCCGCATCGACGAAGGCAAGCCCCTCGGCATGGTCTACGCGGTGATCCCGATCGGGAGCTTCTCCGGGTCGACCCTGCGCTGGTCGGTGAGCTGGCGCTGCCAGCAGTTCTCGACCCGGGTCGACGAAGCCCAGCTCGCGGCGATCGCCTGGCCTCGCGAGTGGCCCAAGGAGGTCGAGGACGCCCTCAAGCCGCAGGTCGCGGTCGAGAGCGACGCCCCGATCGTGGCCAAGCTGGTGGACAGCACGCTGGGCGACAAGGCGCGGCAGATGCCGCCCTGGTTTGCAGCCAAGGAGATCATCCGGGCCACGGTGCTCGCCTTCAATTCGGTGAACGGCAACTCGCTCCAGCGCCGCGATGCGGGGCGCGTGATCGGGATGAACGTGGTCGGCGCCCGACAGGCCCTCGAGCAGGGTCGTGGCTCGAACTACGACCTCGCCGCGGCATGCGTGGCGGCACTTCGCAAGGCTGGCATCCCTGCTCGCCCGGTGCTCGGCTTGGGCGAAGAGGACTCCCGCGTCAACGGCCAGAAGCGTTCGCGCACCACGCTCATGGCTTGGTGCGAGCTTTACCTGCCGGGCGCAGGCTGGATCCCCTTCGATCCGTCCGAGCTGCGCGGATCCTCCGTGCGGCAACTCAAGGTTGCTGCCCCGTGGCCCGAGATCGGCACCATGGACGACCTGAACGACCGGGTGACGATCTGCCACTCGTTCATGCCGGAAGGCATGATGGGAGCCGACTACCTGAGCTTGTGGGGCTGGCAGCCGAAGGGCCAATCCAACACCTACAACGGCCTCGACGCGAGCTTGAGCTACCAGATGATCTCGCGGGGCAAGGGCACGCCCGACCCGTGACGAAGGAACAACCCCCGGCACCGTGAGGCACCGGGGGTCGGCGTGGTCCTGGCTTGTGGAGGACCGGTGTTCGTGCGGTCGTGCTGCATTGCCGCTAGCGGCTTCGCGGCGGCTTGGTGCTGCCTGACTTGGCCTTGGCGGGCGGCTTGGGCGGCGCCTTCGGCTTGGCCGGGGCGCGCTTGGGCGGCGGAGCCTTTCGTTGGGCCGATGACTTCCCGCCTTGGATCATCACCTTCCCGCCTTGGTCCCCACCGAGGGTCACCGAGCTCGAGGTCGGCGCGTCGTTGGGCCCAGGCATCGCGGAGTCGGGTCCCGGCGTCGCCTCGGCTCCCCCCGCGGCGCTGGCCGCCTCGCCGCAGGCGACGAAGTCCGCCGGATCGCCACCCACCACCAGCGTGCTGCTCAGGATGGCTTGGTCGCCATCGGTGACGCGGAGCACGTGGCGCAGGCCGACGTCGCTCTTCACCTCGGGGGCGCTGAAGTTCGGGAACGGGGAGCCGAACGCCGCCTGCGTCTGGGCCTCGCCCGATCCGGTCGTCCCCATGTTGAAGGGTCCGTGGAAGAGCTTCGAGACGGGCGATGCATCGGCCAAGGCGGCGAAGAGGGCGCTTCCGCCCGGCGTCGAGATGCCGCCGCCATTTTGGTTGGCGACGAGCTTGACGACGCAGGAGCCGCCCATCCGGCTGGCCCGCTGGATGTGCGGGCAAATCGGGGTTTGGAACTGGATGTCGAAGTCGCTCGCCGCGTCCGACTTGTTGGTGATGATGACGGCCCCAACGAGGGTGGCGTTGGCCTCGGGGTCGAGATCCGCGAGGTAGTCGAAGGCCACCTCCCAGCGGCCGCCAGGATCGACCGCCGAGCCCTTGAAGCGGACGGTGTCAGGGTTCTCGTTCAGGACCTTTCCCGGCTCGGGATCTGCGGCAAAGGACTGGACCGCCATCGGCGCCCCGCCATCGACCCGCACGGTCAGCGTGGCCGCGACGCCAGTCGCCGGGGCGGGCGCCTGGGCCGAGGTCGAGGCTCCGATCCAACCCGCCGCCCCCGTTGCGACGAGGGCCATCGCCTGCGCCGCTGGGCGGCGGGAGCGAGGGGCTGGGTTTCGCGGGTGGCCAGCCATCGATCGGGGTCCCACGCGGAGCCTCTCCCCAGAGGGCTCCGCCCAAGAAGGGATCGCGCCTGCGGGACCTCCCCGGAGGCCGTGATCCATACGGGAGGGTCCAATCCAGCCCGGCAGGTGCAAGAACTCCTTGCCGGCTCGCGGTCCCGACTTCTCGACCGGTTGGGTCTGACGCGATCGCCGCAGTCGCGCCGGCGGATCCGGGAATGCCCGAGCGGAGAGGACGAGAATTGGCGATCGACTCCCTCGGCGGCCGATGCAGGGGCCATGACCGCCATCTCCACCGCTCCGCATGCGACGGTCGGCTCGATTCCGGTCGATCCCGCCTCGGCCGCCGTCACCCTCCTTCGTTCGGCGCGAGAGCGCGTGGCCCACCTCTACGGCCCCTGTGCCTCGAGTTCTCCGGCCGTGGTCGGCGCCGTGGCGAGTCGTGAAGCCGAGCGAGCCGACTGGAGCGACGACCTCCGGGCCAGCGTCCTCGCCGCGATTGACTCCCTCACCGCCGGCGGCTGACGGCGCCTTCCTCCCGCCCTCCTCCCATCTTGCGTGCCGCAGCGTCCCCGCGGGGCCCCCTGTAAGATCCGGGTCCGGGTGCGATGTCCCTTGGCCTCCCCCGGGAACCGCCCCCTGGGAGCAGTCATGGAAGAACTGAAGAAGCTCCGGCAGCACCTCCTGACCGGTGTCTCCTACGCGATCCCCTTCATCGCCTGCGGCGGCATCCTGATCGCCCTCTCGCTCGCCTTTGCCCCGATGACCGCGAAGGGGCCGAACATGGACGGGATCCAGCCCCAGTGGCTGCAGGACGCCCTCAAGCTGACCCTAAACGTCGGCGTGACCTCCTTCACGCTGATGCTCCCCATCCTCGCCGGGTACATCGCCTATTCGATCGCCGGGAAGCCGGGCCTCGTGGCCGGCATGATCGGCGGCTGGCTGGCCGGACACCTCGGCACCACCGAGATAATCATCAACGCGGCCACCGGGGAGAAGGTGACCAAGGACGTCAGCGCCGGCTTCCTGGGGGCGATCGCCGCCGGGTTGATCGCCGGCTACCTCGTCCAACTCATCAAGAAGGTCCCCACCCACAAGTTCGTCAAGCCCATCATGCCGATCCTGATCATCCCGGTGGTCTCGTCGGTCGTGGTCGGCGTCCTCATGCAGCACGTGATCGGTCCGTGGATCGCGAGCGCCATGACCAGCCTGAACGAGTGGCTCCTCCAGATGGAGTCGGGCAACAAGATCGTCCTGGCCATGATCCTGGGGGCGATGATCGCCTTCGACATGGGCGGGCCGGTCAACAAGGCCGCGTTCTTCTTCGCGAGTGGCCTCATTCCCCTCGGCAACATCTCGGTGATGGGCCCGGTCGCCGCCGCCATCTGCACGCCGCCTCTCGGCATGGGCCTGGCGACGCTCCTCGGCAAGCGGCTCTGGAGCACCGAGGAGCAGGAGTCTGGCTACGCCGCCCTCGGCATGGGCATGATCGGGATCACCGAAGGAGCCATCCCCTTCGCCGCCGCCGACCCGCTCCGCGTGATCCCGTGCATCATGCTCGGCTCGATGGTGGCCAGCACGATCGCCATGCTGGCCGGCGTCGGCAACCACGCCCCGCACGGCGGGCCGATCGTCCTCCCGGTCATCGACCACCGGCTCATGTATGTCGTGGCCATCGTGGCCGGCACCGTGGTCACCGCCCTCGCCATCAACGGCCTCAAGGGCCTCCGCCGCACGCCGGCCGCCGAGGCCTGACCAAGGCCTGCGGACCTCCCGAGGAGTTTGCGATGAAGATCGTCGCCGTCACCGCCTGTCCGACCGGTATTGCCCACACCTACATGGCGGCGGAACAACTGGAGAAGACAGCGAAGGCCCTGGGCCACGAGATCCGGGTCGAGACCCAGGGGGCGATGGGGATCGAGAACGAGCTCACCGCCCGGGACATCGCGGGCGCCGACTTCGTGATCTTCGCCGTCGACATCGAAGTCGAGAAGAAGGACCGCTTCGACGGCAAGAAGATCGTGAACGCCGGCGTAGCCGAGGCCATCAAGAACCCGAAGGCCGTCCTCGCCAAGGGCGGGGCGTGAGCGGCGCGAGGGGAGCGCCGCCCATGGAACGCGAGTTCCGATTCACCTGCCCGCTCCGGAACGGCCTGCACGCCCGGCCGGCGAGCATGCTCACCGAGGTGGTGCGTCGCTTCGGTTCGACGGTCACCCTGAGCAAGGAAGCGGGAGCCGCTTCCGTCGACGCCCGGAGCGTCCTCTCGATCGTCGGCCTCGACGTGAAGCACGGCGACAGCTGCCGGCTGGTCGCGGCCGGCTCCGACGCCGAGGACGCGGTGGCTGCCCTTCGCTCCTTCGTGAGCGGCGACATGGCCGTGGCCGACGACTTCCCGGCGCCGGCGGCCGCCGCCCCCGGAGCCGCCCCGTCGCTCCCCATCACCATTCGCCGCTTGGGGGCCCCGCACGCCAGCGGTCGCGTGGTGTGCGGCGGGATCGGCGTCGGCTGCGCCGTCTTCGTCGAAGGGCTGGCCCTGCCGCCCGCCTGGCGCGACGCGAAGCCGGGCCCGCTCGACGCCGAGACGGCAGCGGTGCGGAACGCGATCGTCGAGGTCCACCACGACCTCGAGCGCCGCGCCGAGCGAGCCACAAGCAAGATGGAGTCCGAGCTCCTGCGGGCCCACAGCGAGATCGCCCACGACTCGGCTCTCCGCAGCGAGATCGATCGCTTCCTCCGCGCCGGCCGCACCGGCCCGCAGGCGGTGGTCGCCGCGGCCGAGGTCTTCATGGATCGCCTGCGGCGCTCGGAGAGCGCCTACATCCGCGACCGGGCCCTCGATGTCGAGGACGTCTGCCAGCAACTCCTCGAGCGACTCACCGAAGGGCGGATCGGGACGATCGACATCGCCCTCTCCGCGGCGAGCGTGGTCTTCGCCCCGGCGTTGACCGCGAACCAGCTCCTCCGGATGGACCGCCAGCTCCTTCGCGGCCTGGTGCTCGGCCCGGTCGGGGCCACCTCGCACACGGTGATCCTGGCCCGCTCGCTCCAGATCCCGACCCTGATCGATGTGGCCCTCGAGGCGGCGGCCATCGCCCCCGTGGCCCGACCCGGCACCCGAGTCGTGGTCGACGGCCAGACCGGCCATGTGATCGGGGCCGAGTCGAGCGTGGTCAGCCGCTACTACGACCGCGAGCGAGCCGCCTGCGAGCGGCGCCTGGCCCGGCTGGCCCGCGCCGCGAGCGGGCGAGCGACGACCGTCGACGGACACGCCCTCGAGATCGGGGCCAACGCTTCGACCGCTCCCGAAGTCGCCGCGGCGATGCGGGCGGGCGCCGACGGCGTGGGGCTCCTCCGCACCGAGGTCCTCTTCCTCGATCGCGACGCGGCTCCCAGCGAGGAGGAACAGTTCGAGGTCTACGCCGCCGTGGTGCGGGAGGCCGCGGGACGACCGGTCATCATCCGCACCTTCGACATCGGTGGCGACAAGCCAGCGCCCTACTTGCACCTGCCGCACGAGGAGAACCCCTTCCTCGGCGTCCGCGGCTTCCGCCTCTACGACCGCCACCGCCCGCTCCTCAAGGCCCAGCTTCGAGCCATCGTGCGAGCTTCGGCCCGCGGCCCAGTGAAGGTCATGGCGCCCATGATCGCGACGCCCACCGAGATGGCCTGGTTCCGCGCCGAGGTGGTCGCCGTGCAAGACGAGTTGCGGGCCCACGGCATCGCGTTCGACCAAGGCATGCCGATCGGCACCATGCTCGAGATCCCGGCAGCGGCCCTCGTCATCGACCAGTTCGCCGAGCATGCCGACTTCTTCAGCCTCGGCACCAACGACCTCTGCCAGTACTTCATGGCGGTCGACCGCGGCAACCGGGCCCTGGCCACGAACCAAGCGAGCGCCACCGGCGAGCCGCTCTTCAGTTCGCGGCAGCCTTCCTTCCTGCGGCTCCTCAAGACGATCGTGGCTGGAGCCAAGGCAGCGAACCGCTGGATCGGGGTGTGCGGGGAGATGGCGAGCGACCGGCTCCACCTGCCCCTGATGATCGGCCTCGGCTTCGACGAGATCAGCGTCGCCCCGGGCGACGTCCTGCCGCTCAAGAGCGCCCTGCGCCGCGCCGAGGCCTCGTCCTGCCGGGCCGTTCTCGACGCCGCCGTGGCCTGCCGCCGCGTGGCGGAGGTCGAGGAGCTCCTCGCCCGCGCCGCGTGGCAGCGGCCGGAGGCCACCTCCGTCCTCGATGCGTCCCTCATCGAAGGCGGCAGCGATGCCTGCAGCAAGGAGGAGGCGATCAAGGAGGCGGTCGACCTCCTCTACATCGCCGGCCGCACCGATCGCCCGCGAGCAGTCGAAGAGGCGGTATGGGCTCGGGAGGAGACCTACTCGACCGGCCTCGGCTACGGCTTCGCCATCCCGCACTGCAAGACCGACGCCCTCGAGGCCCCGGCCCTCGCCGTCCTCACCCTGCGCGCACCGATCGAGTGGGGCTCGATGGACGGCCAGCCGGTGCGCGTCGTCCTGCTCCTCGCCGTCCCCGCCGCCGACACGGCCGGGACGCACATGAAGATCTTCGCCACCCTGGCCCGCCGGCTGATGCACGAGAGCTTCCGCGAGCGGCTCCTGTCGGCAAACGACGCAAACGCGGTGCGGGAGTGCCTGGAGAGCGAATTGGGCCTTGCGTAGGGGACGGGTTTGCCACGACCATGCGTGGCCCGACGACGAACGCCGGTGATGGAGGCTGGACATGACGAAGGTGACGATCGCCGCAACCGGACTGGCCCTTGCCGTGGCCATGGCCGCTTCCGCCCAAGACGCGACCAAGGCCAGCCCGCGCCCGGCCTTTCCCCAGCCCGACCTCTCGAAGGAGCCCACGCTCTACGTCGTCGGCTACGCCCACCTCGACACCCAGTGGCGCTGGACCTACGTCGACACCATCCGGGAGTACATCCCGAACACGCTGCACGACAACTTCAAGCTCTTCGAGAAGTACCCCCACTACGTCTTCAACTTCAGCGGCTCGCGGCGCTACAAGATGATGGAGGAGTACTACCCGGCCGACTTCGCCAAGCTCCACGAGGCGATCGCGAGCGGCCGTTGGTTCCCCTGCGGCTCCTCGGTCGACGAGAACGACGCCAACGTCCCCAACGGCGAGTCGCTGGTCCGCCACGTCCTCTACGGGAACCGCTACTTCCGCGCCCACTTCGGCGTGGCCAGCGACGAGTTCATGCTGCCCGACTGCTTCGGCTTCCCGGCCGCCCTGCCGAGCGCCCTCGCCCACTGCGGGATCAAGGGATTCTCGACGCAGAAGCTGACCTGGAACGCCGTGGTGCCGATCCCCTTCAAGGTCGGCGTCTGGCAAGGGCCGGACGGCCACAGCGTCATCGCCGCCCTCGACCCCGGGGCCTACGTCGGGCAGGTCAAGGAGAACCTCGCCACCAGTAACGGCTGGACCCAGCGGATCAAGGCCAACGGCGAGAAGTCGGGCGTCTACGTCGACTACCACTACTTCGGCACCGGCGACACCGGCGGCGCCCCCGACGCTGCGTCGGTGGCCAAGGTCGAGGAGAGCGTCAACACCAAGGATGGCCTCCACGTCATCTGCGGCCCCGCCGACCTCATGTACAACGCGATCACCGCCGCGGAGCGCGAGCGGCTGCCGCGCTACCAGGGCGAGCTGATGCTGACCGAGCACTCCGCCGGCTCGATCACCTCCCAGGCCTACATGAAGCGGTGGAACCGGAAGAACGAACTCCTCGCCGACGCCGCCGAGCGGGCCTCGGTCGCCGCCCGTTGGCTCGGGGCCCGCAGCTATCCGGCGGAGCGCTTCGAGGACGCCTGGTACCTCATCCTCGGCTCCCAGATGCACGACATCCTGCCCGGGACGAGCGTGCCCAAGGCCTACGACTTCTCGTGGAACGACGAGGTCATCGCCGGGAACGAACTGGCCTCGACCCTCACCGACGCCGCCTCGCCGATCATCGCCAGCCTCGACACCAAGGGCGAGGGCCAAGCGGTCGTCGTCTACAACCCGCTCTCCGCGGAGCGGACCGACGTCGTCGAGTTCCCCTTCCCGCCGGCGGCGCGAGGAGCGGCCAAGGACGCCACCGCCTTCGCCATGCGCGGGACGGACGGGAAGGACATCCCCGCCCAGCTGGTCGGGACTGGCGACAGCGCCAAGCTCGTCTTCGTGGCGCCGCTCCCGCCGCTCTCCTTCACCCACTTCGACCTCGTCGCCGCCAAGACCCCGGGGGCGAACCCGAACCTCAAGGTCAGCGAGCGCGAGCTCGAGAACGAGGTCTATCGCGTCCGTCTCGACGAGCACGGCGACCTCGTCTCGGTCATGGACAAGGAAGCCAAGCGCGAGCTCCTGAGCGGGCCGGTGCGGCTTGGCCTCCATTACGAGAACCCCAAGAACTGGCCCGCCTGGAACCAGGATTGGGCCGACCGCCAGCTCCCCGCGAAGTCCTACGCCGGGGCGGAAGGCCCGGTCCGCTTCCGCGTGGTCGAGACCGGCCCGGCCCGCGTGGCCGTCGAAGTCACGCGGGAGGCGGAAGGCTCGACCTTCCGCCAAGTGATCAGCCTCGCTGCCGGGAACACCGGCGCCGCCCGGCGGATCGAGTTCGACACCGATGTCGACTGGCTCACCCGCGAGCGCAGCCTGCGGGCCGCGTTCCCCCTCGCCGTCTCGAACCCGATGGCGACCTACGACATCCAGATCGGCACAGTCGAGCGGCCCAACAGCCACGAGAAGCAATTCGAGTACTCCTTCCACAAGTGGTTCGATCTCACCGACACGAGCGGCGCCTACGGCGTGAGCGTGTTGTGCGACTCGAAGTACGGCTCCGACAAGCCCGACGACCACACCGTGCGGCTGACCCTTCTGCACACGCCTGGCACGCGCGGCGGCTACCCCGACCAAGGGACGCAAGACCTCGGACGGCACCACGTCCGCTACGCCCTCCTCGGCCACCAAGGCGATTGGCGGAAGGGCCAGACCTTTGCCCAAGGCGATGCCCTCAACCAGCCGCCGATCCCCTTCCTCACCGCGTCGCACGGCGGCCCGCTCGGGAAGAGCTTCTCGATCGGCCACCTGTCGAGCCCCGCGGTCAGCGTGAGCGCCCTGAAGGCGGCCGAGGATGGCAGCGAGGTGGTGGTCCGCCTCCGCGAGCACACCGGCCAAGCCCAGAAGGGCGTGCGGTTAGCGATGTCCCGACCCATCGTCGCGGCCCGCGAGATCGACGGCCAGGAGCGTGCGCTCGGCCCGGCCACGCTCGAGAAGGGTGAACTCGTCGCCGACATGGGCGGCTTCGAACTCCGGGCCTATGCCCTGACCCTCGGCGACCCGCCGGCCCAGCGGACGGCGCCGACCTCGCAGTCGGTGGCCCTCGCCTACGACGCCGACGTGGTCAGCACCAACGCCAAGCGCTCCGACGGCGCCTTCGACGACGCCGGCGGCAGCTATCCCGCCGAGCAGTTCCCGACCTCCCTCGCCTTCGACGGGTCGACGTTCGCCTTCGGCCCGACCACGGACGGCGCCACGAACGCCATGACCTGCCGCGGCCAAGAGCTCGCTCTGCCCAGCGGTGAATTCGATCGCCTCTACCTCGTCTGCGCCTCGGTCGGCGACGTGCCGGCCACGCTCGGCGTCGGCGGCTCGAAGGTCCCGTTCACCTCGCAGCACTGGACCGGCTACGTCGGCCAATGGGACCGCCGCGTCTGGCCGGGCGAAGTCACCGAGCGTTCCCCTGGCTCGGGCGACATCGTGGGCCTCGAGCCCGGCTTCGTGAAGCCCGCCCCGATCGCCTGGAACTGCTCGCACCACCACACGCCGAAGGGCGACGCCCTCTACGAGTACAGCTACCTCTTCGCCTATCCGTTCGAGCTTCCGAAGGGGACCACCACAGTCCGCCTGCCCGACGATCCGCGCATCAAGGTCTTCGCCGCCACCGTGGCCCGCCGCGGCGAGCCCACGGTGACCGCTGCCCGTCCCCTCTTCGACACCCTGAGCGACCATCGTCAGGACGCCCCCCGCATCACGCCCGCTGGCGGCACCTTCCGCAACGCCACCGAGGTCCGCATTGAGCGAAACCTCTACGGCCGCGAGGGGGCCATCCGCTACACGATCGACGGCTCCGACCCGACCTCGCAGTCGACCGCCTACACCGGTCCCTTTGTCCTGCCCGCCGCGGCGACGGTGAAGGCCGCCGTCCTCGCCAACGACGGCACGGTCGGCCCGATCCAGGCCGCCCGCATCGAGGTCAACGACACCACCCCGCCGAGCCTCGCCGGCATCGACGCGGGCTTCGAGTCGCCCGTCGTGAAAGTCCGCTTCTCCGAGCCGCTGGCCGTCTCGGCCGCCGATCCCTCGCACTTCGCGATCGAGCCGAAGCTCGGCATCGAGAAGGTCGTGCTCGCCGACGGCGGGCGCAGCGCGGTCCTGACTTTGGCCAAGGCCCCAGCCACCGGGACGGACTACCGGCTCTCCATCTCCGGGATCCGCGACGCCTCGCCGGGCGGGAACGCCGTCAAGTCGCTGGCAGGCAGCTTCGCCATCGCGGCAAGGCCATCGCCGGCCCCGCCGACCTCCCGGTCAAGGGCGGCGACGCGTGGACCCTCAACCTGTTCGTCCGCTGTGACAAGCAGCCGGCGAACCGGACCATCATCGCCGGCTTCGGCCGTTGCGAGCAGACCGACGGCGGTCGGGCCCGCTACTTCGCCAAGTTCCCCAACGGCATCCAGCTCTGGAGCCACAACCAGGACGTGCCGACGCGGACGCCGCTCAGCGTCAACGCGTGGCAGATGCTCACCGCGACCTACGACGGCAAGGTGCTTCGCCTCTATAAGGACGCCCAGCCGATCGGCGAGCGGGCGGTGACCTTGGCCGACGACGACGCGATCATCATGATCGCCCCCAAGGACCCGTGGGAGAGTGTCCGCCAGTTCGAGGGCGAGATCCGCGACCTGACCATCTGGAAGGGCGCCTTGGGCGAGTCGGGCATCAAGACGTTGCGCGACTCCGCCAAGCTGCCGTGACCCGACGGCACGCGACCAGCGCACGCCGACGCGCCGCGCCCCTGCGCGGCGCGTTGGCCATGGTCGCCTTGCTCGTCGCCGCCCTGACCGGCGTCGCCTTCGCCCATCCGACCTTCCCGACCGTGGCCCAGATCCGGATCACGGCCCGCGGCGAGGTCTTCCTCTCGCTCCGCCACGACGCCCTCGCCTTCGCCCTCAACGACACCTCGGCCAATGTCGCCGATCCGCCCATGTACGAGCTGCTCCAGAGCTCGGACGCGGACATGACGCTGGCCTTCACCGAAGCCCGCGAGCGCTTCGACCGACTCTTCGCCCTCCTGGTCGACGACCAGAAGGTGCCCGTCACGATCGTCGCCTTCCCCTCGACCGAAGCAGTACGGCAGTGGCAGCGCGAGTTCCCCGACCATCGCCTGCCGGTCAAGATGGACATCGACGCTGAAGGGCATCTGGTGCCCGGCACGCACCGCGTTCAGTTCCGCTTCCCTGAGGTCTTCGGCGAGATCCTGATCAGCGTCGACCGCCCGGGCCGCGAGCCCGACATCCTGCCCCTCGCAGCGGGCGAGACGTCTCCGGTCTTCGAGGTCTCGATCGCCGCGGCGTCGGACCAGCCGGCGGGCGACGGTTCCGTCGTTCGCACCCCCGAGCCGGAGTCGTCGACGAGCACGCTCGACGTCTTCTGGCGTTTCATGGTCCTCGGCTTCACCCACATCCTGCCGGGCGGACCGGACCATGCCCTTTTCGTCCTCGGGCTCTTCCTTCTCGTCCCCAAGTGGAAGACGGTCCTCCTCCAGATCACCGCCTTCACCGTCGCCCACACCATCACCCTGACCTTGGCCAGCCTCGACGTGGTCCGCCTCCCGCCGAGCGTCGTCGAGCCGACCATCGCCGCGACCATCGCCTTCGTGGGGATCGAGAACCTCTGCACCGCGAAGGTCCAGCCGTGGCGCCCGGCGGTCGCCTTCCTCTTCGGCCTCGTGCACGGCCTCGGCGTGGCCACCGCCTTCAACGAGGCCGGTTTCCCGCCTGGAAGACTCGTCCCCAGCCTCGCCGCCTTCACTGTGGGCGTCGAAGGCGGCCACATCGCCATCCTCGCCGCCGCCTTCCTCGCCCTCGGCTGGTGCCGCGACAAGCCGTGGTACCGGAGCCGCGTGGCCATCCCCCTCTCGCTCGGCATCTCCGGCGTGGCCCTCTTCTGGATGGTGCAGCGGATTGCGTGGTGAGGGGCGGAGGCGGGCTTCAGGAATCTCGGTGTTCGCGATCTCCCGGCCAACGCGGTCCTCCATCATCGAGGCGCCACTTGGCCGCACGGCCCAGCCGGTCACGCCCGACGAGAACTTCTCGTCGCCGCGTTCCGCTTGTGCCTGACGCGGAGACGCCTGCGCATCGTCGCGGGTGTGATACGGTTCCCGCTTGCCCAACGCTCGCTCTTGGTCGCATGTCCGGTTGCCCCTATCGGGCTTGCCGCTGCGGCGACTCGCTCCGGCGCGATCGCATCCGTGGTTCCGGCGCCGACGTGGGACGAAGCTGCGAACATGCTGGAGAACGCCTCCGGGCAGGGCGTTCGCGTTGAGCACTATCCGACCGACCGCAACCGAAGAGGCACCATCGCCATGTCCAGTTGGTCCGCTCGCCACACGCCGAAGCTTTTGGTCTGTCTGCGAGAAGGCTATTCGACCAAGACCTTCATCAACGACCTGCTGGCGGGCCTGACGGTCGCCGTGATCGCCTTGCCCCTGGCGATGGCCCTCGGAATCGCCAGCATTCCGCAGAGCGTCGCCGCCCAGCTCACCGCGATCCATCCTTGGCTGACACCCCCGGCCATGGGGCTCTTCACGGCGGTCATCGCGGGGGCGATCATCTCCGCCCTGGGCGGCTCGCGATTCCAGATCGGCGGGCCCACGGCGGCGTTCATGCCGCTCGTCTTCAGTATCTGTGCCTCGCATGGCTACCAGGGACTGGTCCTGGCCACGTGCATGGCGGGCGTCATCCTGATCCTGCTCGGCGCGTTCCGCTTCGGCGGCGTCATCAAGTTCGTTCCGTATCCCGTCACCGCCGGGTTCACCGCCGGCATCGGCGTGGTCATCCTGGCCTCGCAGATCAAGGACTTCTTCGGGCTGAGCGTCCTCACGCCGGAGGGTACGCCGGCGACGATCCCTGCCGAGTTCCTCGGCAAGCTCGAACTCTTCTGGGCCGCCCGCCACACCGTCGGCTGGCACAGCGTGGGGATCGGCGTCGGCTCCCTGCTCCTGTTGTGGCTACTCCGCAAGGTCGCTCCGCGCCTGCCCGCCGCGATCGTCGCCGTCGGGCTCAGCGCCGTCGTCGTCAAGCTCTTGGGCTGGTCCACCACGATGTCCGTCTTCGATGGCGTGCACACCCGCCCGCTGGTCGAGACCATCGGCACTCGCTTCGGCGGCATTCCCTCGAGCCTGCCCGCGCCGCACCTGCCCGCGATCTCCCTGCAGATGGTGCGGGAACTCATCCCCTCCGCCTCGGCGATCGCCTTCCTGGGGGCCATCGAGAGCCTCCTGTCGGCGGTCGTCGCCGACGGCATGACCGGCTATCGCCACCGCTCCGACCAGGAGCTCGTGGCCCAAGGGACGGCCAACATCGCCAGCGCCCTCTTCTTCGGCCTGCCCGCCACGGGCGCAATCGCCCGCACCGCGGCCAACATCCGGAGCGGCGGCAAGACCCCGGTCGCTGGCATCCTGCACGCCCTGTTCGTCCTCGCCTTCATGGTGCTCCTCGCCCCGCTGGCCAAGGTCGTGCCGCTGGCCTCGCTGGCGGCCATCCTGATCATGGTCGCCTGGAAGG
>JBGAKK010000034.1:0-48392 GCA_044224425.1 Phycisphaerales bacterium | reverse complement strand
CCAGCGGCCAGCGGAACCAGTGGAAGTTGCCGCTCAGGACGAGGTCGGGCTGCCAGGCCTCGATCGCCGCCAACACCGAGGCGGTCACCGCTTCCGGGGTGGGTCCCGGCCCCGACGCCGGCGGACAGGTCTCGGGGAGGGCCCGCAAGCCGAGCCATCCCGCGCCAAGATCGAGCCCCTGGCCGTTCGGGGCCTCGGCCGCCTGGGCCAGGCCGCAGACCACGCCGACCCGATGGCCCCCGATCAGGAACGACTGGGCCTGCCTTCGCAGGGCCTTGCCCGCCCCGCCCACGAAACCGACGTCGTTGACCAGGACGATGGTCAGCCGCTCGCCGGCCCGAGCCCGCTCGGCCAGCTTGGCGAAGGATGCCCCCAACCGCTCGCGGCCGCCGCTCATCGCCGCTCCGCCGTCCACACCTGGCGACCCCAGTCGTAGGTGATCCAGGGCCGGGCCTCCATGGCCCCGAGCCGCACCAGGAGGCGCCGCAGCGGCGGCGGGCAGTAGCGCCGCAGGCCTAACCGCAGCACCGCCGTCCGCTCGCCCGGGGCCTTCCCGCCCGCCGCAGCGAAGGCCCGGCGGGCCTCGTCGAGGTAGCGGCCGAAGTCGGCGGAGGTCTTCTGCGCCGCGTGGCGGCGGTAGCAGCCGAAGGGGACGTCGACGCACCACAGCTCGGCGCAGCGGAAGAAGCGGGCCCAGAGCTCGAAGTCGCCGGCCGAGGAATAGGAGTCGTCGAGCCGCCCGCCGGCCCGCTCCCAGAGCGAGCGGCGCCAGAAGGTCGACTCCTGTTGGATGTACCCGGCTGCGGTCCACCCGGCCCCCGCGAAGTTCTCGCCGCCCAGGAAGCCGGCTCGGCTGAAGCCCTCGAAGCGGTTCACCTTGATGGTGGCCCCGCCCTCGTCGATCGCCGCCGGCAAGGCGGTCGAGATCCACTCCACCTCGGGCAGCGAGGCGAAGATCGCTCCAACAGCTCGCAAGGTGCCGGGCAGCCACTCGTCATCGGCGTTGAGCCAGGCCATCACCGTCCCCGTGGAGCGGGCGAAGCCGCGGTTGATGGCGTCGTACATGCCGCCGTCGCGGCCGCTCTCGACGTGGGCGAACCGTTCGCGATGCCGGGCCACCACCTCCATGGTGCGGTCGGTCGAGCCGCCGTCCATCAGGATGTGCTCGAGCCGCGGGTAGTCCTGCATGCCGACCGCCCGGATGGTCCGCTCGAGGAACCGCTCGGCGTTGAAGCAGGGCGTGACGACGGAGATGAGCGGCAGCTCCACGGGCCGACCTCGCTACGACCAGGTGTTGGACGCGAACTCCGGCCGCGTGAGCGGGGCGAAGAAGAAGTCCATCTGCCAGAGCGATCCGTCGCGGGCCCGCCACAGCGGCTCGCTCACGTCGAGGACGCCGAAGCCGAGGTTCCGCATGCGGGCCACCATCTCGTCGAAGAGGAGGGAGCCCTCGGCGACGCGGAAGCAGTAGCACTCGATGACCACCAGCGACGCCTTGCGGAGAGCCTCCACCGCCCCGTCCAGGATGGGCACTTCGAAGCCATGGACATCGAGCTTGACCAGGTAGGGCCCGGGCAAGGAGCGGCTGGCGATCTCGTGATCGAGCGTGGTCACCGGCACCTTGCGGCGCATCGAGGCCGTCTGCCGCTCGCTGGCCAAGCCACCGAAGGGATCGCTGTCGTCGAACCAGATCTCCCCGAGTCGCGGCCCGGCGGCGGCCAAGACATAGGCCGCCTGCGGGCGACGCCGGCAGTAGTCTTCGAGCGCCGCCCGATGCGTCTCCTGGGCCTCGACGAGGAGGTACCGGGCGTTCGGGTAGTGCTTCTCGCACACCGCCGACCACATTCCGTTCGAGGCCCCCACGTCGATCACTGTCCCGACCTCGACGCCGCGCCTGGCTAGGCGGGCCAAGGCCCGATCGGTCGACAGCAGCCGAAAGATGGTCGTCTCGGGCGGCTCGCCCGCCGGCACGGCCCCCCCCGAGGGTTGGACGAGGTTCGGGCTCGGTCGGCTTCCCGGGGCCTTGCCGGTGAGCCGACGGGCCACTCGCTTCCACATGGGGAGCGCCGCCTCGGCCCGCAGGCTCAGGACCTCCTGGGTCAGGCGCTGGGCGAGCTCGAGCCGTTCGGCCCGGTCCTGCTCGATGGCCGCGATCCGTTGCTCGCTCGCACGGAGCAGACGAAGCCGCTGCTCGCGATCGGCCTCGAGAGCGGCCATGCGGGTTTCCGCGGCCTGCAGCAGCTTGAGGTTCCGGTCCGGGCCTTGCTCGAGGGCGGCGATCCGGGCGTCCCGTGCGGCGACCTCGCGTTCCAACCCGGACAGCCTCTCAAGGAGGGCTTCCTCCCCCAGCCTGCCGGTGATGCCGTCGAGATTGCCGCCTGGAGCGCTCACGTGGTGCCTCGTTCAGAGGAGGTTAACAGACGGCGGTAGAGAGCGAGGTAGTCGTGGGCCTGCCGCGCGAGGCCGAAGCGCCGCTCGGCTTGGGACCGCAGCTCGCCCCGCGCCGCGGCGAGCTCCGGTTGGCATCGAATGGCATGCCCGATCTTCTCTGCCAATCCTCCGACGTCGCCCGTCGGGGCGAGGAGGTCGAGCGGACCGCCCTCGATCGCCTCCGGGATGCCACCGGTGGCGAATCCCGCGACCGGTGTGCCGCAAGCCAGGGCCTCGAGGACGCCGTTGGGGAGGTTGTCCTCGAGCGAGGGGATGACATAGAGGTCGGCAGCCGCGACAGTGGCCGCGACCGCTCGATCGTCGTGGAGGACGCCGCGGTCGATGGTCGTGATCGGCAGCGTCGTGTCGTCGCTCGCCCCGAGGACGACCGCCTGCACGTCCCTCCTCCGAAAACGCTCGGCGAGGTCGGGCTGGCCGGCGCACCGCCGAAGCGCCGCCTGCAGCTCGAGGTAGCCCTTCCGCCGCTCGCGAGTGTCGCTCGCCGCGAAGAGGAGGAGGAGCGTCCCGTCGTCGATCCCGAGTTCGGCCCGGCCACGGGCCCGCTGGGTGGGCTCGAAGACGTCGAGTTCGAGTCCATAGGGGATCGTCTCGGTCGGCCGCCCGCGGAAGACGGCGCTCGCCGCGGCCCGCCCGGTCAGCCAGCGGCTCGGGGCGACGACGACGAGATGCCCGGTCGCGAAGTCGCCGAGCTTGTCCGCGAAGATCGCCGGCACCAGCCCCAGCGGATCGCGAGCCAACTGCGGGCAGTCCCGGCACGCCGTCCGCCATGCCTCGCAGCCGGCCGCGTAGTGGCAACCGCCGGTGTAGGCCCACTCGTCATGCAGCGTCCAGACCACGGGCTTGCCGAGCCCAAGGAGCGGGGCGATGTCGCGCGACGCGAGGAAGCCCGGCACCCAGTGGAGCTGGAGGACGTCAGCCTCGCGGACCCACGGATGGTCGGCCACCGATCGGCCGGGGCGCCCCGACGAGAACCAAGTGTTGGTGCGATCGGAGCGGTTCTCCGCGATCCAGTGCCAGTTGATCGCTCGCCAGCGGACATCGTCGAGCCGCCGAGCCGGATCGCACTCCGCCTGCGCCACCGCAGGATCGTCGCTCTCCTTCGTCGCCACCAGCATCCGGCTGTCGATGCCGATCGACCGGAGGCCACGGTGCAGCCGGTTCGCCGCCCGCGCGGCTCCACCCGATCGCTCCCAAGCGTTGAGATGGAGGACGCGCATCAGCGAGCGTTTCCGCCGGACAACCGACCGTTCCAGATCGCGTCGACATCGTAGCCGAGGCGTGTGGGGCGATCGGGCGGGCGGTCGGGCTGGTAGCGGTGCCAGAGCTGCATGGCCCGCAAGAGGATCGAATACGCGCTCCCGATCGGCCGCTGCCACCACGGAGGCACGCAACCCGCGCGGCGCCGGACCTCGGCGATCTCCGCGGCCCCGATCGAGCGCTGCTCGCGGAAGCTCTTCGAGTCGGCATGCCAACGGAACGCCCCGAGGAATCGCCGCAGGTGCACGCAGCGTCCGCTCGTGAAGGCCCGGCGGAAGAAGTCGTAGTCCATGGCGAAGCGGAGGTCGCGGTCGATCCCGCCGATCCGCTCCATGAGTGAGCGGCGCCAGAAGCAGGTCTCCTGGTGGGTCCACGGCCAGCGGTTCAGGAACCACCTCGAGTGGCCCGGCAGGAGCCGGTAGCCGGTGACGCGGCCCTCGGCGTCGATCACGATCCGGTCGCCGTGCACCAGTTCGGCGCCGCCCAACGCCCCGCGGGCGGCGGCCAGCGTCCACGGCAGGTGGAGGTCGTCGGAATTCAGCCAGCCGAGGTACTCGCCGCTCGCCAACGCGAATCCCTTGGCGATGGCGTCGGCCTGGCCGCGATCGGGCTCGATGACCAGCCGGGCGAGGCGCGGCCGCCACTTCTCGAGGATGGCCTGTGTGCCGTCGGTCGAGCCGCCGTCGACGACGATCACCTCGAGGGCGGGATCGCCCTGCAGGACGAGGCTCTGCAACGTCTGATCGATCCACCGTCCCTGGTTGAAGGAGGGCACCACGATCGAGAAGAGCGGCGGAGCGGCCATCCGCGACGGCTCAGCGGGCAGGAGGCACCGCCGGGACGGCGGGCTTGCCGGCGTCGTTGGCCGGAGCAGCGTGCTCGACCTCGCGACGGAGGCGGAGGTTGAAGCCGGCGAGGCCGAAGGGGCGCATGAGGAGCTTGCGGACCACGAACGCTGCGACCGGCGGCACCTTGGTCTTCGAGTGGCGGAGGCCGATCACGAGGGTCTCCCAGTCGGCGCGGTTCCGCAGGGAGTTCGAGACGCCGCCGAGACGGAAGTTGGTGACCAGTTCGTCGAGGTAGCGGAAGCCGACCCCGGCGTGCCAGCAGCGCTCAAGGAAGTCGAAGTCGAGGGTCGTTCGGTAATTGGCGTCGAAGCCGCCGACCCGTTCGTAGACCTCGCGGCGGACGAAGGTCGCACAGTGGACGGTGCGGCACTGGAGGCCGACCCGGTTGATCCAGGCGGGGGCGCAGATCCCGAGCACCGATCCATCGGAACGCAGGAAGCGGGCCTTGGCATGGACGATGCCGGCGCTCGGATCGTCGTGGAAGGCCCGCAGCACCGAGCGGGCGGTGTGCGGCTCGAACCAGTCGTCGGCGTTCAGAAGGAAGACCACGTCCGCGCGGACGCTCCTGATCGCCTCGTTCCATGCTCCGGCGATCCCGTCGGGAGAGGACTGCCGGACGATTCGATACTCGGTGGCCACGCCCTGGCGGCGGGCCCGCTCGGCGCGGTCGTGGGCCTCGTCGATCGTCCCGTCCACCGAGCCGCCGTCGATGACCACGTACTCCGCCGGCTGGATGGCCTGGGCCAAGACCGAGTCCATCGCCCGGCCGAGGTGCTCGGCGGCGTTGAGGGTGGCGGTGATGACGGCGTAGCTCAAAGGCATCGGTCGAGCCGGCAAGGGCTCCGCTTCCTCGTCCGAGGGAACTGGGTACACGTCATCGACGCCGATGGGGAAGCCCCACCCCCCCGACCGTCGGAGTGCGAGGCGAGGGTGAGCGGACCTACCCACTCTTCCCGTCTGGCCCCTCGAAGGGCCCAAGGAACGGACCGGAGTATAACGACCGCCGGCCGCGCGTCCCCCGGTGGAGAGTGCAAGACGACGGGAACAACGAGCAGGCGGCACGGCGGCCGCCGTCAGCCGCAAGCCGAGTCGCAGCGAGTGGTAGCATCGCCGCGTGCCGCTTGGACCACGTCCCGGCGCCCCGACCGATGCCCGGCCTAGTCGCCAAGATCGTCGACCGCCTCCGAGGCCGCCTCGCGGCGACGGCGTCCTTTCCGCTCGACTACCTCCGCTTCCGGGCAGCGAGTAGCGGCGAGCCCGCCGGCCGCCGGCCCCGACTCCGCGACGTGAAGGCGTGCCTGGCCGACCGGACGGCCCTCACCACCTTCGACCGGCACTACGTCTACCACCCAGCCTGGGCCATCCGGATCTTGCTCGAGACGCGGCCCGCCGAGCACGTCGACGTCTCCTCGCTCCTCCACTTCGCAGCCATGGCGTCGGCGGTGGTCCCCGTCCGCTTCTACGACTACCGCCCTGCCCCTCTCCGCCTCGGGAACCTGTCCTGCGGCCAGGCCGACCTGATGGCCCTCCCCTTCGTCGACCGCTCGATCGCCTCGCTCTCCTGCATGCATGTCCTCGAACACATCGGGCTCGGCCGCTACGGCGACCCGATCGACCCGCGGGGGGACCGCAAAGCCCTGGCGGAGTTGGAGCGCGTGCTGGCCCCGGGCGGAACGCTCCTCGTGGTCGTCCCCGTGGGCCGGCCGCGGGTTCAGTTCAACGCCCACCGGATCTACGACCCGGCGACCATCGTCGAGTCGCTGCCGGCCCTTCGCCTCCGTTCGTTCGCCGTGGTGCCCGACGCCCCGGCCCGCCCGGAGGAGGACCCGGGCCTCGCCGACGACCCCGACTTCGCCATCGCCCGTCGGCAGCGCTACGGCTGCGGCTGTTTCCGCTTCGAACGGGCTTGACCCGTTTGGGGCAGAATGCCGTCATGGTGCCAAGGGGGTTCCGAACCGGCCGAACCAACGAAGCGGCCCGCCACGCGTGGGTCCGTGGTGAACTCGCCGCCCTGCCGGCGGGGACGCGGATCCTCGACGCCGGTTGCGGCAAGCAGCCGTACCGCGACGCCTGCGCCCACCTCCGCTACGTGGCCCAAGACTTCGGCGGCTACGACCCGACCAGCGGCGAAGGCGGCCTCCATCCCGAGGCCTTCCCCTACGGCACGCTCGACCACCACTGCGACATCACCGCCATCCCCGAACCCGACGGGGCCTTCGGGGCGATCCTCTGCACCGAGGTCATCGAGCACGTGGCCGACCCGATCGCCGCGGTCCGCGAGTTGGCCCGCCTGCTCGCGCCCGGCGGCACGCTCCTCCTGACCGCGCCCTTCCTCAGCCTGACCCACTTCGCCCCGTACCACTATTGCACCGGGTTCAACCGGTCCTTCTACGAGACCCATCTCGACCGATTCGGCTGTCGCATCGAGGCCTGCGAGCCCAACGGGAACTTCTTCGAGCTCGTGGCCCAGGAACTCTGGCGGCTGCCCCGCGTGGCCCAGCGCTATGCGGGCCCGCTGGCCTTCGTGGCCACGCTGCCGGCGACCGCGGTCGGCGTGCCGCTCTGCGCCATCGCTTCGGCTTTCGACCGCGGCTCGGCCGAGCTCGGCTGCTACGGGTTGCATGTGAAGGCGACCAAGATCGCCGGCGGCCCAACCGCCAAGGAGCGCTGAGCGGTGCGCGTGGTCGTACGGCTCGCCGGAGGGCTCGGCAACCAACTGTTCCAGTACGCCGCCGGCCGGAGCATCGCCCTGGCCGCGGGCGGGAGGGTCGAACTCGACCGCAGCTCCTTCGCGAGCGACCCCTTGCGCCGCCGCTTCGCCCTCGGACGCTTTCCCATCCACGCCGCAGAGCGCGACCTCGACGGCTGGCGACGGCGCGTCGTCGACCTGCCGGGCATCTGGCGGCTGGCTCGGGCCACCGGCGCGTGGCCCTTCCTCGGCGGGACGCGCTTCGCCTTCGACCGCCTCCGCGGCTTCGACCCGCGCATCGCGACCCGCGCCGAGACGCTTGTCCTCACCGGCTACTGGCAGGACGAGGCCTACTTCGCAGCCGCGGGCGAGACCCTGGCCGGCGAACTCGACCCCTCGGCGAGCTTCCCGGACGCCACCCGCCGCCTCGGCAGCGAACTCGCCAGCGCCGCCACGCTCGCCGTCCATGTCCGGCGGTCGGATTTCACCGACCCGAAGAGCCCGCACGGGAGCTGCTCCCCCGCCTACCACCGGGCCGCGGTGGCGTGGATCCGCTCGCAGACGGCGTTGGACCGCATCCTCGTCTTCTCGGATGACGTGACTTGGGCGAAGAATTCACTCCATCTTGACGCGGCCTTCGAGACGCTTGAACGCGATCCGGCGCGGGGCGACGACGAGGAGCTGTGGCTGATGAGTCGATGCCGCCACCTCGTCATCGCCAACAGCTCGTTTTCGTGGTGGGCGGCATGGTTGGCGGAACGGCGGGCGGGTGGCACCGGTACACTGGTCGCCTGTCCGGCGCGGTGGTACCGCCCTGCGGCAGGGCCGATCCCGCATCCCGCGCCGCCGCGTTGGCGCCGCATCGCCGATCCCGACTCGCCCGCATGACCGACGTCACTGCCGAGCCCGAGGTGCCTGCTGTCCACGACCGCGCGGCGGCTGCGCCAACCGCCACCGTGCGGGTCAGCGTGGTCATGCCCTTCTGCGACGCGGGGCGCTTCATCGCCGAAGCGGTGGAGAGCGTGCTCGGCCAGACCTACCGCGACCTCGAACTCCTGGCCATCGACGACGGCTCGACCGACGACGGTGCCGCCATCGTCGCGGCGATCGCCCAGCGCGATCCGCGGGTGCGGCTCATCGCCGAAGGCAAGCGCGGATTCGTCCCCTCGCTCAATCGCGGACTCGAGCTGGCTCGCGGCGAGTACATCGCCCGCATGGACGCCGACGACGTCTGCCTCCCCGACCGGCTGGCCCGGCAAGTCGCCTTCCTCGACTCGCATCCCGACGTCGGCGTGGTGGGCGGACAGATCCTCGCCCTCCTCGACGGCGTCACGCTCACCCCGCCGTGGTGGATCGACAACCCGCTCGACCACGAGGCGATCGTCCGCTCGCTCCGCTCCCGGAATTCGATCTACCACCCGACCTCGCTCCTGCGGAAGTCGGCGGTCGACGCCGTGGGCGGCTATCGCCCCGCTTTCACCGTGGTGCAGGACTACGACCTCTGGATGCGGCTCGCCGACCGTGTCCGTCTCGCCAATCTGCCGGACCGCGTCCTCAACTACCGCTTCCACGAGGGGCAGGCCACGGAGCGAAAGCTCGAACTCGCCTACCTCTGCACGTGGTGCGTGCGATACGCGGCGGCGGAGCGGCGGGCCGGGCGGCCCGATCCGATCAGGGCCGACACCCGCATCGATCGCGAGCAAGCGTTCGCGTGGGGCCTCGACGCCGAATCGATGGAAGCGGAGATCGCCTGGATCCGGGCCAGCCACAAGGCCCGCGGCCACCTCCTTCGCGGCCGTCGGCTGCGGGCCGTCGGGGCCTTCGCCAAGCTCCTCCTCTCCCATCCTGGGCCCTTCCTGCGCCGGGCTGCGTTGGCCGCCCGCTCGCGGCTCTCGCGCCGCAGCGAGCCCGCCCCGACGGAACCGACCCCCGCATGGCCCGCGTCGCGCTGATCGGCGGCTTCGGCGACCTCGTCATCAAGTTCCGCGGTCCCTTGATCGTGGACCTTGTGCGGGCCGGCCACGAGGTGAGCGTCTGCGTGCCGAAGGCCGATCCCGCGCTTCATGAGGGGATCGTGGCCGGCATCCGCGAGCGCGGGGCGGAATGGGTGGACACGCCGCTCGACCGCACCGGCACGAGCCCGCGGAACGAATGGCGGGCCCGCCGCTTCTTCGCGTCGCTCTTCCGCGAACGGCACTTCGACGTGGCCCTGGCCTACAACCCGAAGCCGATCTTCCACGCCATCCCCGCGGCCAAGGCGGCCGGCGTGCCGACCGTCGCCGCCATGGTGACCGGGCTCGGCTTCGCCTTCATCGGCGGCTCGCTCAAGGCCCGGCTGTTAGGGGCGGTGGCCAGGCACCTCTACTGCCAGGCGATGCGCTCCGCGGATGTCGTCTTCTTCCAGAATCCCGACGACCGCGCCACCTTCGGCGACGCCGGCCTCCTGCCGCACCCCGGCCCGCGGATCGAGATGATCCCCGGCTCGGGCGTCGACATGGCCCACTACGCCCTGCGGCCGCTCCGCATCCCGGACGCCGGTCCTGTCTTCCTGATGGTGGCCAGGCTCCTCCGCGACAAAGGCGTGGTCGAGTACGCGGAGGCGGCCCGCATCGTGCGCCGCACGCATCCCGGGGCCCGCTTCCGCTTGGTCGGATGGATCGACTCGAACCCCGCTGCGATCACCCAAGCCGAGCTCGACGGCTGGGTCCGCGAGGGCAGCATCGAATACGTCGGACGGCTCGACGACGTGCGCGAAGAGTTAGCCGCCTGCAGCGCCTTCGTCCTGCCCTCCTACCGCGAAGGCACGCCCAAGTCGGTCCTCGAAGCCATGTCGGTCGGGCGAGCCATCGTCACCACCGACGCCCCCGGCTGCCGCGAGACGGTCGCTGACGGCGAGAACGGCCGCCTGGTCAAGGTCCGCGACGCCGCCAGCCTCGCCGCCGCCTGCGACCAGCTCTGCCGCCAACCGAGCCTCCTCGCCACCATGGGCCACCGCTCGCGGCAATTGGTCGAGGAGCGGTTCGATAGCCACCTCGTCAACCGCCAGATCATGCGGGCGTTGGGGCTGGCGGGAGGGCGGTGAGGACGGGGGGCTGGCCGGCCTCACCCGCATCGCATGCGCCGCGCGGTCTCGCCGGCGATCTTCTCCTCTGGCCAGTCGGGATGCCGGCTCGCGACGCCAGCTCGCACCAGCCGGGTGGCCGATCTCCACATGCTGTCGAGCGTCGCGAGCCTCGCCGCCGACGCAAGCCGACGCAGCACCGCGATTAGCGCCGGATCGCATCGGTCGTGAACGGGATGGGATCGGGCGACGGCGCCTCGCCTCCCGTTGCGCTCCGACTGCGCGCGACTCCGACTCACGAACCGTGACCGCCGAGGGCGCCCCTCGCCGCCACCTATCATGCCCTCGGCATGTCCGAGCGCGACGCCATCGAGCGGCTTCGCACCCTGCCGATCCGCGGCGATCGGGGCAACGCCATCGCCGCGCCGGCCCACCTCGCCTTCGCGGTCCTGGCGGCCTGGTCGTGGTCGATGGGCTGGTGGCCGGTCCTCGCCATCGCCTGGTGTGCCATCGCCTGGCTCGACCACGCAGCGCTGGCCCGCCTGCATGAAGCCGCCCACGGCATGTTGGCCCGCCGCCGCTCGCTCAACGAACTCCAAGGCATCGCCATCGGCACGCTCGCCCTCACCCCGCTCAGCGTCTATCGATTCGTCCACGGCCGGCACCACGCCCACCTCGGACGGGAAGGCGACCCCGAGTTCTGGCCCTACAACGATCCACGTGCCCGCCGCAGCGTGCGCCTCCTGTACGCGTGGAGCGAACTCGCCTTCGGATGGGTGCTGACGCCCGCCCTCTACTCGCTGCGCACCGCGGCCGCCTGGGGCGAGCTCCGGCCGCGGCAACGAAGGCGGCTGGTGGCGGAGTGGCTCCTCCTCGCCGCGTTCTGGTCCGCCCTCCTCGCGATCGTCCACGCCAACCGCTGGTGGGAGTGGTTCGTGGTCATCCACCTGGTGCCGGCCTGGCTCGCCGGCTCCATGCAGACCGTGCGCAAGTTCACCGAGCACCTCGGGATGTTCGGCGACGCCATCGTGTCGATGACGCGGATGGTGATCTACCGCGGACCGCTCGGCCGCGCCGCGTCGGCGAGCCAGCTCCACGTCGAGCACCACGCCGCCCACCATCGCCACGCCCGCATCCCGCACTACGCCCTCCCCGCAGCCACGCGGATCATCTACGAGGAAGGCAGCGACACGGCCCGCGGCGGCCGCGTCTTCCCCGACCACCTGCGGGCCATCCTCGACATGCTGCCGTGGCTCCTCGACCCGAAGTTAGGGCCGCAGTGGCGCGGCGAGGCGACACCGGCTCCGACCGAGGGCGACGCATCGCGAGGATGAGCGACGTGCCGCGCCCACGAGGTCGCGTTACTTGACCGTTCGGGTGGCCGCGACGTTTCCTCGCGCCGAAGTCGGGTATCTTCGATCGCACCCCCCGCCATCGCCAACTCTTCTACGAGGACGCCACCACGATGACGCCAAGCGAGCGCTGGCATTGCTTGCTGCACGGGAACCTCTCCGCGCTTCCTCGGACCCCCGAGGGGCGAGCCGATCTTCGTGAGATCTCCGTCCAAGTCGCTCCCGTGGTCGCGCGACGCGAGGTGGCAGCGTGGGATGTCGAGAGGGTCGACCTGAGCGACCACCGGATCGAGCGGAAGGTCATCGATAAGGTCGATTTCTCGGGCTCGGACCTGCGTGACGTGGTCTTCATCGACTGCACGCTGACGGACTGCTGCTTCGACAAATGCTCGCTCGTGGATATCAGTACAATTCGCTCCACGTTCTCAAGCTGCACGTTCCGGTCTGCGAAACTCAAGGGGTGCTCGCTCGGGATCATCTCGGAGCCGACAGGCAGCGTGTCGAGCTATCGCGACTGCGACTTCTCAGGAGCCAGGCTCGGGATTTTCAGCCTCGGGGCGCTCTACGAGCGATGCACGTTCAAGGCGATCCGAGCAACCCGGATTGACCTGCACCAGACGTGCTTCGTGGATTGCGTGTTTGGCGGCATCTTGCGTGAGGTTCGATTCTGGCGAACCAACACGGTGGCGATGGAAAGGGGGTGGCTGCGGCCGAACGACATGGCCGGGTGCAGCTTCGAGGAGGCCACGCTTCACTGTGTCGCATTCCTCGACATGGATCCTGCCTTCCGCCTCCCGAGCAAGCAGCATCTGATCATCGGCGACTGGCCAAGCTGGTACAGCCGCGTGAGCCGGGTCCTCAAGGATCGCAGTGATCCTGCCAGCAAAGCCCTGTCAACGTGGCTGGCGGTGCGCGACCAGTGGGGGCTCGGACTAATGCGATTCGCCGTGATCTCGGAAGCGGAGTTGCTCGAGGAGGGGGGCCCGGAGTGCGTCGCGTTAGCGTACGAGCTTGCGTGACTCGCTCGCGGCTCGCACCGCACGAGCAACCCGTCGATGGCCCCCGGGGCCGCCCGCGGCGCCTCAGGCCACTCGACGCGGCGCGTGCGTCGTGACCTCGAGGACGATCCCGGCGAGGGCGAGCATCTCGACCAGCGCGTCGCTTGAGAACTTGTCGACCTTGGCCCGCAGCAGGTCGCTCACCCGCGGCTGACTGACGCCCAGCATGCGTGCGGCAGCCGCCTGGGTGAGCTTGCGGGAGCGGATGGTTCGGATGAGCTCCGCCATGAGGCGTGCCCGCAACTGCAGGCTGGCCGATTCGAGCGGCGGGAAGCCGAGGTCGGCGAAGACGTTCCCGTTCGCCTTGGTGGTCCGGACGCCGCGCTGGCGGGAGGCGGGACGCTTCGTGGTCGTGGTTGGTCGGGGCATCGGTTTCTCCTTCGATCACTGCCTCGCCGTTCGCAGGACGAGCATCTGTGCGTATCGGCGCTGGGCCAGCGCAAGATCGGGCTTCGGAGTCTTCTGCGATCGCTTGCCGAAGGCGTGCAGGACGTAAATCGCCTCCGTGAACCTCGCCACGTAGAGCACCCGGAACTCGCCGGGCCGGTGGACGCGGATCTCCATGACGCCCGTGCCGATGCCACGCATCGGCTTCCAGTCGGTCGGCAGGTCGCCGCCCTGCACCAGCGTCAGCTCGACGCCGATGTCCCGGCGCGCGTCCTCCGGCATGGCCCGGACGTCGTCGAGCGAAGAGCCGAGCCAATGGATGGGCCGGAGCACCTCCCGAGTATATCCAATTCGCTATAGCGGTCAAGCTGGCCGAGGCAAGTCCCCCTCACCCCGCACCCTTCATCCGCTCGAGCGCCGTCGCCATCTCGACGATCGCCGCGTCGTCGCCTTCGAGGAGGACGCCGTCCTTCTTCATCGCCTCGAGGCGGTCCTTGGCGTCGCCGTAGTGGGTGGCGGCGGCGGCCCGGAACCCGCCGCGGCGATCGGCCGGAACGCGCTCGTCGTTGGCCGCTGCCTCGGCGGCGTCGCCGGCCATGGCCGAGGCGATGGCCACGCCACGGCGGATGACGGCGTTGGTCGGATCGTGTTCGCTCGCCGCCAGCCGCAAGCGCTTCACCTCGTCGTAGCGGGCGAGCGATTCGTCGTAGCGGCCGCGCTGCCGCTCGAGCTGGGCGGCCCGGGCCAAGGCATAGGCCAGGTCGTTGATCGAGGTCGGGTTGCGGGGATCGGCCTCGAGCAGGGCCCGCGAGATGGCGATCGACTCGCCCAGCGTGCGATCCGCGTCGTCGAGCCGCGTGAGGGCCATCTGGGTCATGGCCAGCTCGTTGAGGTTCACCGAGAGCGAGCGCCTGCGGAGGGCGTCCTCGGGGTGATCGGCGGCCAATTCGCGGGTGATGGCCACGGTTTCCTGGCACGCCGCCAAGGCCTCGTCGAGGCGATTGGCCCGCCGCAGCGAGAACGCCTTCTTGTAGAGGAGCACCTCGATCGCGTCGCGCTGGTCGCGGTGGTCGGGGATGGCGTTCAGGGCCTCGAGGCCTTGGTCGAGGGCGGCGAGGGAGCCAGCCGTGTCGCCGGTCGACTCGAGCAGGGTCGAGGTCCGGTCGCGGTTCGCGGCGATCTCCCGGAGGACGAGGACGTCCTTCGGGTCGATGCCCCTCGCCTTCGCCAACAGCTGGTCGGCGCGGCGGAGGATGGCGAGGCCCTCCGACTCGCTGCCGATCTGGCCATTGATGAGGCCGATCAGGTCGAGGGCCCGGGCGGTCGAGCGCAGGGCGACGGGATCGTCCGGCGTGGCCCGCAGGTTCGTCTCGCGCAGGGCCACCGCCTTCTCGAGCGACGCGATGGCCTCGGCCGATTTGCCGAGGTTCGGCATCGAAGGGTTGCCTTGGATGTCCGCGACCCGCTCGTAGGCCGCAGCGAGGTCGGCCCGGAACTGGGGGTCGTCGCCAACCTCGGCTTCGAGGCCGGCGAGGTAGTCGAGGGCCGTGGCCACGATCTTCTCCCGCGCCGGCCGCGAACCGGCGAGCGGCAGGATCGCCTCGTGGAAGTCGAAGAGGAACGCCCGGGCCAGCTTGCGGGCCTCGTCGAAGCGGCGCTCGGCCCGACCGCGTTCCTCCGAGGCGACGCTCGAGGCGTGCCATCCGAAGATGGCGAGACCGCAGACCGCGATCGCCGAGAAGGTCGAGATCGCGGTGATCAGCCGATAGCGGCGCAGCGTCCGGCTCATGCCCTCCCAGGCGCTGTCGCGGCGGGCCCGGATGGGGTCGCCAGCAAGCACCGCCCGCAGATCGGCGGCGAGGTCGCCAGCGGACCCGTAGCGCTGGTCCGGGTTCTTGGCGAGGCAAGCGAGGACCACGGAGTCGAGGTCGCGCGGAATCCCACGACGGCGGGCGCTGGCCCGGCTCGGCGGCGTCTCGGTGATGGCCTTGAGCGTCGAGGCCAGCGAGCCGTCGACCGGATAGGGGAACTCGCCGGTCAAGGCTTGGAACAGGATGACGCCGAGCGAATAGACATCGCTGCGCACGTCGACCGCCTCGGGATGGCCCGCGGCGTGCTCGGGGCTCGCCCACGGCAGGCTGCCGATGAATTGGCCGGTGATGCTTACCGTCGGCTCGGCCGGCTGGCGCTCGAGGGCCCGGGCCAGGCCGAAGTCGACGATGCTCGGTTGGCCTTCGCCGTCGACCAGGATGTTGCTCGGCTTGAGGTCGCGATGGATCACGCCGCGGCGGTGCGCGGCGTGGATGGCGTCGGCCACCGTCGCCACGAGGCCCAGCGTCGCTTCGAGGTCGGGCCGGGTGAGGTCGGCGCCAGGCGCTTCGGACCGGGCGGCCAGGAAGCGATCGAGCGGAAGCCCGGGGACGAACGACATGACCAGGTAGAGGAGGCCATCGCCGGTCACGCCGCTATCAAACACCTTGACGATGCCGGGGTGGTCGATCGAGGCCAGGAGCTCGATCTCGCGCTCGAAGCGGCGGCGGGCCGCAGCGGTCGCGAAGCCGCGCTCGATGAGGAGCTTGAGGGCCACCTGCCGCCGCGTCGAGCGCTGCACGGCGAGATAGACGATCCCCTGCCCGCCGCGGGCGATCTCGTGGAGGAGGTCGTAGCCGTCGATGCTCGGATGGGCGCCGCGGGCAGGGACGCTGCGCAGCGACTCCAACAGGAGGTCGGGATCGGCGAACCAGCTCGGCTCGGCGCCCACGGCCGGCTCGCTCGGTCGGTCGTTCTCGGGACGTCGATCGCTCATGCCACGGTCCTGTCAGCCTTCGTCCGCAACCTGACGGGCCACCAACTCGCCGAGGCGCCGCAGGATCCGCGACTTCGCCTGGTAGACCTGGTCGACCGTGAGATGGAGTTCCTTCGCCACATCGTGGGCCGGCCGGGCCTCGACGCCATATCGCTGGAAGGCGGCCCGGTCATGTACCGAGAACTCGGCCTCGATGTCCCGCATCGCAACCCGCAGGTGATGCTGCCGCCACTCGTCCTCCCACCACAGCTCGCTCCGTGCACGATCGGGATCGGGGAGGTCATCAATCTCCTCTAGGGCCCTCGGCGCCGGGTTCTGACACGTCTTTTTTGCGACGGCCCGCACCACGACCGTCTTGAGGTAGCCCCGGAAGCGGCCCCGCGTCGGGTCGTAACGGAAGTCCGGCATCACCTTCACCAGGGACATCAGGACGTCCTGGAGCACGTCGTCGGCATCGTTTTCGCCGCACCCCGCACGCCGAGCGAAACCGCGGATCAGGTCGCCATAACGATCGCAGAACTCCCGCCACGCCGAGCGATCGTCGCCCGCCGAGAGCCTCTCCAACAGCGTGACGTGCGTCGTCCTGGCCTGCACGGCCCGAATATAGCCGCGCCCGAGCGGGAGTCGGCGCGAATCTGTCAGACCGGGCATTCGACGGCCCTACTCGTTGTTTGCGGGCCCCGGGTTCTGTAGTCTCGGGGCGGAGAGGCGGCTTTTCGGACGGCCGCTCGCGCGTTCTGGGTGCGCTCGCTATCCCCAGCCGGCCTTCTGTGAGGAGCCTCTATGCGTCGTCCATCCATCTCACTGTTCATCCTCGGCCTGGCCTCCACCGGCCTGGCCTCCACCACGCTCTCGGCGGGCGTCACCTCCAATTGGGTCGGCCCGAACGGGGGGCTCTGGAACTCCGCGGCGAACTGGTCGGCGGGCATCCCCGGCATCACGCCGGGCGTCCCGAACGGCACCATCACCACGGCTCGCGGAACGATGACGGTCAACCTCGACGTCTCGCCGTCGATGGGCCTGCTGACCATCGGGGCGGGCTGCACGCTGGTCCAACCGGACAATCGCGACCTCGCCCTCACCGGCCTCGTCAACGATGGCATCTGGTCGGTGAACTCGGGCGGGAACCTCACCGACATCCGGTTGAACGCCAACCTGAGCTTCAGCGGCTCGGGCGCCGTTGAGCTCGGGAACCACGGCAACAACCGCATCTACAGCATCAACGTCAACCGCACGCTCACCAACGGTGTGGACCACACCATCCGCGGCGCGGGCAGCCTCGGCAACAACAACACAGGCCTCGTCAACGACGGCATCGTCGAGGCCACGCTCCCGGCCGGGCTCTACATCGACCTCGCCGACAACATGCCGCTCGACAACAACAACCTGCTGCGGGCCCGCGACGGGTCGACCCTCACCCTCTACGGCACCAACACGCTCAACGACGGCGGGGTGATCCGGGCCGAGGACGCCAGCACCGTCTTCTTCCGCTACGGCTCGGTGACGGGCGGCACCCTCGAGACAATCGGCACCGGCGAGTTCCGCACCACCAACGAGGACACGACCTTCGCCGACGTCACGCTCAACGGCCTGCTCCGCATGCCGGACAACGCCGACTCCGTCGTGGCCGGCACCATCACCAACAACGGCACCTGGTCGATGGAGTCGAGCGGCAACCTCACCGACCTCCGCCTCAACAGCACGACGGTGACCCTCACCGGACCGGGCGTCCTCGCCATGGGTAACCACGGCAACAACCGCATCGTCAGCATCAACGTCAACCGCACGTTGGTGAACGACGCCACCCACACCATCCGCGGGGCCGGGCAGATCGGCAACAACAACACAGGCCTCGTCAACGAGGGCATTGTCGAGGCCACGCTCTCGGCCGGGCTCTTCATCGACCTCGCCGACAACATGCCGCTCGACAACAACCACCTGCTGCGGGCCCGCGACGGGTCGACCCTCACCCTCTACGGCACCAACACCGACAACGCGGGCGGCGTGATCCGGGCCGAGGACGGCAGCGTGGTCTCCATCCGCTACGGCTCGGTCACCGGCGGGGTCCTCGAGACGACCGGCAGCGGCGAGTTCCGCACCACCAACGAGGAGACCACCTTCGCCGACGTCACGCTCAACGGCCTGCTCCGCATGCCGGACAACGCCGACTCCGTCGTGGCCGGCACCATCACCAACAACGGCACGTGGTCGATGGAGTCGGGCGGCAACCTCACCGACCTCCGCCTCAACACCGATACGGTGACCCTCACCGGCCCTGGCGTCCTCGCCATGGGCAACCACGGCAACAACCGCATCGTCAGCATCAACGTCAACCGCATGTTGGTGAACGCCTTCGGCCACACCATCCGTGGCGGCGGGCAGATCGGCGTCAACAACACCGGCCTCCAGAACAAGGGGCTGATCGAGGCCGACCAGCCGACCGGGCTCAGCATCGACCTCTGGGACAGCGCGAACAACTGGAACCAGGGCATCATGCGGGTGAGCAACTCGGGCGGCATCAGCCTCCTCAACGCGAACTTCCAGAACTTCGGCCTGGTCGACATCCAGCCGACCCGTTCGATGAGCCGGACCGGCACCTATCAGCAGGTCGACGGCGAGACGCGAGTCAACGGGACGCTGACCATCACCAGCGGCAACTACGCCCAAACCGGTGGACTCCTCACCGGCGATGGCCAGGTCACCGGGTCGGTGTCGATGCAGGGCGGCTCCACCTCGCCGTCGAACGCCGACGGCAGCGAGATCGGTTCGCTCGTCGTGACCGGGACCTACTCCCAGGGGAACGACGGCGGATACGTGGTCGACCTCGGGCTTTCCGGCAACGACCACCTGCAGGTGAACGGGGCCGCCTCGCTCGGCGGCGCGATCCAGGTCCGCCTGGTCGGCTCGTTCCTCCCCATGCTGGGGCAGGAGTTCGTCATCCTCGATGCTGCGAGCGTCAACGGCGTCTTCGGCTGCGTCGAGTTCCCGAACGCCCCCGCCGGCTACTTCACGGTGGTCTACGGCCCGACCAGCGTGAAGCTGGTGGTGGCGGGTGGCGGGTCTGCCGCCGCAGGAGGCGGACCTCGACTTCGACGGCGTGGTCGGAGCCGGCGACGTCGCCGTCCTCCTCGGGGCCTGGGGCGACACGCCCTGCAACAACGCGATCTGCTGCCCCGCCGACCTCGACGGCGACGGCAAGGTGAACGCCACGGACCTCGCGATCCTGCTCGGCGCGTGGGGTTGAGTCGACGGTCGTCGGCCTTGCACCTGACGGGACCCCTGCAAGAGAGTGCCACGCGGACGCGAGGAAGGGCTGCGCGACGGATCGGTCGCGCAGCCCTTGTTCGTCGGTGCGGCGTGGCGCGGTTAGAACGCGATCTGCTCCGGCCGCGAGGCCCCCGCTCGGGCCAGCCCCGCGGCGAGCTCGGCGAGCAGTCGCCCCACCTCGGCATCGCTCGGATCGTCCATCAGGGCGATCTGCATCCAGTTCCGCCCGCGGAGCTCGCGGGTCCGGTAGTGGAGCTCGATGCCCCGGGACTCGAGGTCCTCGCCGAGGGCGAAGGCCGAGAGCGAGCCCGGCGGCTCGATGGTGGTGACCGCGTCGAAGTGCGAGGCGTTGGCGACGATCCGGAGTCCGAGGCCGGCGCACGACGCTCGCACCAGGCTGGCTAGTCGGGCCAGTCGCTCGCGGCGGACAGCATCCGCTTCGGGGTCCGCCCCGAGCGCCGCATCGAGGGCAAAGAGGAGGGTCGACGAGAGGGTGTGGGGGATGCCGCCGAGCGTTTCGTGCAAGGCGAGGTCGATGGCCCGCGGGGCGCCGTTCATCGGCTCGAGCGGCGTGCCGTCGCGGAAGACGATGGCGATGCCGGGCAAGGCACCGAGGGCCTTGCCGCTCGTCGAGGAGGCGATGGCCACGCCGCGGAGGTCGACCGGCGCCGCGCCGAGCGAGCTCACCGCGTCGATCGCCAGGCGCATCCCGTGGCGCGAGGTGATGGTCCGCAGGACGTCGAGGTCGTTGAGGACGCCGGTCGAGGTCTCGCCATGCGTGCTCCAGATCCATGCCGGCCGCGACCTCGCGCAGGCCCGCTCGATGGCCGCCGGATCGAAGGGCTCGCCCCAGTCTGCTGTTATCCGATCGAAGTCCAGTCCCGCCCGCTTGGCCTGGTCGACCAGGCGCTCGCCGAAGACGCCGTTCGAGAGGACGAGGCCGGGCCTCGCCCAGCTTGCGATGACCTGGGCCACCGCATCGTTCCCGAGCGTGCCCGAGCCAGGGAGCAGTTGGACGATTGGGGCTCCGGTCATCGCCCGCAGCCGGTCCACCACGCGGGCCAGGACGGCGGCCACCTCGGGCGAACGGTGCGAGATCGGCTCGCGGGCGATGGCCGCGCGGACCCGTGGCCGGAGCGTCGACGGCCCGGGCAGGAAGCGCAGGTTGGAGACCGGAGGGCGGTCCTTCGGCTCGACCAGGAAGGCCTGGCCGTGCTCCCGGAAAGACGAGAGCGAGAGCCGCATCGGTTGATAGGGCGCTTCCGCCGAGCCGACCAAGGGGCCGAAAGGCTCGAAGCCGACATGCCGGTAGAGGCGAAGCTGGCGGGTGGTGCCGGAGATGACCGCGATGTCGTGCCCGAGCGACAAGGCGTGGCGGGCGAGGGTGCGGACCAGGCCGCGGAAGACGAACCCTTGGCGGCTGTCGGGCCTGGTCGCCAGAAGGCGGATCTCGCAGGGCCGGGCCCCCGGCGGCAGGTGGGCATCGAGGTCGGGCAGCTTGCCGTCGAGCGAGAACGGCCGCTTCGAGCGCAGGGCGATCATGCCCGCCAGCTGTTGGCCGCGCACGGCGATCATGTAGACGTTCTCGTGGTGGAACCGGTCGACCAGCCGACGCTCCGCGTTCGGCGGGTGCTGCGGGATCTCCTCGACGAACGTCTCGTAGTTGAGGCGATGGATAGCCTCGAACTCCCACTCCTCGCGGGCCACGCGAAAAGCGAGGGCGGGGTCGAGCTCGCGATCGACGGGCTCCCCGGTCGCCGGCATGGGCATCACCCTAGCGTGCAATCCAGCCGAGGCAACCGGCGAATCGCCAGGAGGCCTCCCCTGCCGAGGCGGCCAGGGCGTATGGTGCGGCGATGCCGGAGCTTCCACCTCGCCTGCTGGTCCTTGTCGCCCTCGCTGCAGGCGTTAGCGGTGCGCTCCCCGCCGGCTGCGCCTCCCCCGCCCCGAGCGCGGACCGGGCGGCGGGCCCGCTGCACGGCGAGCCGGGGATCATCGCCGTCCGCAACGACAGCGGCGCACCGATCCTCTGGGTGCGGCTCGAGGCCACGGGCGGAACGGGAGCCCGCCGGGTCGGCGAGGTCGCCCCGCTTCCGATCCGGGCCCAGCAGGAGCTGACGCGCGGAACCGGGGCAGCTCGGCTTCCCGATGAATGGACCGTCACCTGGCGCGACGCGAGCGGCCAGGACCAGACCGCGACCCTGTCGCTCCTGCGGATCAAGGCTGCCGGCGACTACAGCCCGAGCGACAGGCTGGTCATCCGCTTCGGTCCTCGCGGCGCGGTGGAGGTCTACGTCGAGGCCGGCGCGGAACGCCCGCAGTAGCGCCAGGCCATCGGCGCCGGCGGTGTCGAGGCCGCGCCGAATCTGGCATAGTGCCGGGTCCGTTCCCGAGCCATCGCCGCCCCGGCCCTTCCCATGCGCTTCCCTGCCGACCGCAACGAATGGACGCTGGCCGCCCTCCTCGCGGGGAGCTTCGTGGCGGCGTTCCTCGGCACCTGGTTCATGGTGCGGCGCGGACGCCGGCTCTTCCTCGACACCCCTAACCATCGCTCGGCGCATTCGGTGCCCACCCCGCGCGGTGGCGGGATCGCCTTCTCGATCGTCTTCTTCGTGGCCGCGATCCTCTACGGCTCCTTGGTCTCGAACGACCTGCGGGCCGATTGCCGGGCCATCCCGCTGACGCTCTTGCCGCTCTTCCTGGTCGGCATCGTCGACGACCTGCGGGGCCTCGCTGCGCCGCTCCGCTTCCTGGCCCAGATGCTCACCGCGTGCCTCGTGGTGATCGTGATCGGTCGACCGCTCCCCACGTTCATCGCCCAGATCGGCGTGCCAGCCACGGCCCTCCTCGTCCTCGTGGTCACCATCCCGATCGCCGCCGCCATCAACTTCGCTAACTTCATGGACGGGCTCGACGGGCTGGTGGCGGGCATGGCCTTGGTCCAGCTCTCCTTCCTCGGCTGGTGGCTCGACGTCCCCGAGGCGTGGCTCCTCGTCGCTTCCATCGCCGGCTTCCTGGTGTGGAACTGGCCGCCGGCCAAGATCTTCATGGGCGACACCGGCAGCACGCTCCTCGGCGTGGCTCCGATCCTCTTCGGGATCCTCTCGAACGCGGCGCCCGATCGCGTCCTCGCCGCATGGGCGGTGACGGCGCCGCTCCACGTCGATGCCTCGCTGACCCTCCTCCGCCGCGCCGTCCGCGGGGCCAACATCTTCGAAGGGCACCGCGAGCATCTCTACCAGCGCCTGCAGCGCTCCGGCTGGTCGCATCGCCGCGTCACGATGGCCTACGTGGCGACGACCATGGCCTGCGCCGCGGCCATCGCCGGCGGCGGCATGCGGGGGGCGATCGGCGCCGTGGCCGGCAGCCTGGTCCTGTACCTCGTCGGGGAATGGAAGGTCCGGCGCTCGATGAGGCCCGCATAACGCGCCGCGGCGGGAAAGGCCGGGGGAGCGGACAGCCGCCATGGGTATCATCGCCGCGTGCCTGAGCCGACCGCGAAACCCATGAGCGCCCTCCTCAACGGGATGACCCGCTGGAGCCGCGGCCAGAAGCAGGCCCTGATCGCCTCGACCGACGCGATCCTCCTGCCCTTCGCGGTGTGGGGCGCCTTCGCCCTGCGGATGGGCGACCCGTGGCCCGACGGGATCGAGGCCTTGTGGTGGCTCTTCCCCTCGGTGGCCGTGGCGGGCATCCCGATCCTCTGGGCCTGCGGCCTCTACCAAGAGGTCACGCGGCACACCGGACCGCGCTTCGTCCTCCAAGCGATCCAAGGTCTCGGCATCACCGCCCTCGCGGTGGCGGCCATGATCCTCCTCTCCCGCGAATGGGCCCCGCGGTCGTTGCCGGCCATCTTCTTCTTGTTAGGGCTCGGCCTCGTCACCGGCTCGCGCTCGCTGGCCCGGCAGATGCTCCGAAGCGCGGCCGCCGGGGTCCGCACGCCGGTCGTGGTGTGGGGCGGCGGCGAGCCGGGAGCCCGGCTGGTGACGTCGCTCGTCTCGAGCCCCTCCTTCCGGCCGGTCGCCTTCCTCGCCGACGATCCCGCCAGCCGCTCCATGCGGGTCCGCGGCGTACCGGCCAAGCCGACCTCGGAACTCGAGGCGATCGTCGCCGCGAGCGAGGCGACGCACGTCTTTCTCGCCATCCCCGAAGCGACGGCCAGCGAGCGGCGAGCCATCCTCGAGCGAGTCACCAAGCTCCCGGTCGTGGTCCGCTCGGTGCCCAGCATGGACGAAGTGCTGGCCGGCGCAGCCGGCTGGGACGAGACTCGCGAGGTGCCCATCGAGGATCTCCTCGGCCGCGAACCGGTGCCGCCCGACCGCGAGCTGTTGGCGCGATGCGTGCGGGGCAAGGCCGTCCTGGTCACCGGGGCCGGCGGCTCGATCGGGGCCGAGCTCTCGCGGCAGGTGGTGGCCCTCGGCGCCACCCGGCTCGTCCTCTTCGAGCGCTCCGAGCACGCCCTCTACCAGATCGAGGAGGAACTGAAGCCGAAGGCCGCCGCAGCGGGCCTCGAACTGGTCGGGCTCCTCGGCAGCGTGCTCGACCGCGAGCGCCTGGAGCGGGCCATGCGGACCTTCGGCATCGAGACCGTCTACCACGCCGCGGCCTACAAGCACGTCCCGATCGTCGAGCGGAACGTGGCCGAGGGCGTGGAGAACAACACCCTCGGCACGCTGGTCGCCGCGGAGTGCGCCGTGGCCGCCGAGGTCGCCACCTTCGTCCTCATCTCGACCGACAAGGCGGTCCGCCCCACCAGCGTGATGGGGGCCAGCAAGCGGTTAGCCGAGCTTTGCCTGCAGGCCATGGCCGGCGAAGGCCGGGCCGGGCGCACCGTCTTCGGCATGGTCCGCTTCGGCAACGTGCTGGGATCCTCGGGTTCGGTGGTGCCCCTCTTCCGCGACCAGATCGCCCGCGGCGGCCCGGTCACCGTCACCCACCCCGAGGTGATCCGCTACTTCATGACCATCCCCGAGGCGGCCCAACTCGTCATGCAGGCCGGGGCCATGGCCCACGGCGGCGAAGTCTTCCTGCTCGACATGGGCGAGCCGGTGCGGATCGCCGATCTCGCCGAGCGCATGATCCGCCTGGCCGGGCGCTCGGTGCGGGCGGCCGGCGGCAGCCGCCTGTTGGGCGAGATCGAGATCAAGTACACCGGTCTCCGCCCGGGCGAGAAGCTCTACGAGGAGCTCCTCATTGCCGCGGACGCCGAGAGCACCAGCCATCCTCGCGTGCGGAAGGCCCGCGAGCAGTCCCTGGCCTGGGCCGAGCTCGAGCCGCTTCTCGTCCGCATGGCCATCGCCTGCCGGGCCAACGACGCTCCGGCCCTGGTCGAGATCCTTTCGCTGTCGGTGCCCGAATACCGCCGCGAGGATCGTCTCCACGACCTCCTGTGGGACGACGAAGACGAATCACTGGTCGCCGCCGCGGCGCGGTGAGCGGCACGACCGGGCACGCCAAGTCATAATCCTCGCCGCGTGCCGCTCATCAACCGCCACGAGGTGAAGCCCGTCGCCTTCCCGCCGCCCTGCTGCGCGGCGGAGATCCGCGACGGCGCCGACTACGCCGAGCACACCGACCCCGCGGGGCACACCGTCCAGTTGCTCCTCGCTGCCCTCTACCTCGGCGTGGCCGGGATCAGCACGGCGTCCGAGGCAATCAGCGGCGTTCTCCTCATCGGCTACACGGCCCTGCGCGGCTGGGTCCTGTGGCGGGCCTGGTCGCCGCTCCTCGCCTCGGCCGTGGTGGGGCTCCTCCTCGTCTGGCTGGGCTGGTCGCTCCTGAGCGGCTGGTGGACCCCGAGCGCCGCCGACTGGCGCGACACGATCGGCGGCTTTCGGGCGGCGCTCGTCCTCCTCGCCCTCTATCCGCTGCGCGGTTCGTGGCGACTCCTCTGCGGCGCCCTCATCCTCGGGAACTGCTTCACGGCGGTGGTCCAGATCCTCCAAGCCGGCGGCCTCGTCCCGATCCACGGGACGGGCAACGAACTTCGGCCGGCTGGCCTCGACAGCCACCCGGTCCACGTCGCCCTCTTCCAGGCGGTCGGCATCGCCTTCGCCGTGGGTTGGCTCCCCGTGGCCCGATCGACGCTGGCCCGAGCCCTGCTCCTCGGAGCGTCTGTCTTGCTCGCGGTCGGCGTGGCCCTCGCCGCCGGCCGGGCGGCGATCCTCGGTCTCGCCCTCGGACTTCCCATCGCCGTCGTCCTCCTCGCTTGGCGGCATCCTTCGACTCGTCCCCTGCTCCTTCGGTGGGGCGGGGTGGCGCTCCTCACCCTTGGACTGGCTGGCGGCGTGGTGTGGGCGAGCGGGGCGGGCGGCTTGCAGCGGCAGTCCGCGGACCTCGCCGCGACCTCCGATCCCACCACCTCGACCGGCCAACGCTTCCTCTGGTGGCGGGCGTCGCTCCGGGCCTTCGGCGAGCATCCGATCCGCGGCCAAGGGATCGGAGCGAGCCGGACCATCCTTCGCACCGACCCCGAGGTCCGGCAAGCCCTCGCCGCTCACCCGAGCTACGGCGAGTCGGCCTTCTTCGTCGCCCATCCCCACTCGGCCTACCTCCAGACCCTGGCCGAGCAGGGATTGATCGGGGCCGCGATCGTCCTGGCCTTCGCCGTCGCGGTCGGCCGGGCCTCCCTTCGCCGCGCCGCCGAACATCCGATCGCCTGCGGCATCGCCGGCGGCCTGGTGGTCTGGGCGGTGGCCGCCGCCTTCGATGCCCTGCACATGAACGGGAGGACCGCGACGCTCGGGTGTATCCTGATCGCACTGGGTGCCCTGCCTTCACGCCACCGGGCGGAACGACCCAGCCTCTCTGGAGCCGACTAAGCGATGTGCGGGTTCGCGGGCTTCCTCGACCGCGGTGGGCGTTGCACCAACTTCGTCGCCACGTTGCAGGCGATGACCGACACGATCGTGCATCGCGGTCCCGACGACTCGGGGGCGTGGCACGACGACGCGGCGCGAATTGGCTTGGGGTTCCGGCGCCTCTCGATCCAGGACCTCTCGCCGCTCGGCCACCAGCCGATGGCGTCGTCGAGCAACCGCTTCACGATGGCCTTCAACGGCGAGGTCTACAACTTCCTCGAGCTGCGCACCGAACTCGAGGCCCTCGGGGCCCGCTTCCGCGGCCACAGCGACACCGAGGTGATGCTCGCCGCCTTCGAGGCGTGGGGCGTGCGGAAGGCGACCGAGCGCTTCATCGGGATGTTCGCCTTCGCGGTCTGGGACCGGGCGGAACGCGAACTCACCATCGTGCGCGACCGGGTCGGCGTGAAGCCGCTCTATTACGGCCTCACCGGCAACGCCAGCCCGGAGAGCCCGAGCTTCGCCATCCCGCCCGGCGAGTCGCTCGTCTTCGGGAGCGAACTCAAGCCCTTCCGCCGCTTCCCGGGGATGCGCTTCGACGTCGACCAAGGGGCCGTCGCCCTCTATGTGCGCTACGCCTACGTGCCGACGCCGCACTCGATCCATCGCACCATCCGCAAGCTGCCGCCGGGGCATCTCCTTCGGGTGCGCGACGGGAAGGCCACCCTCGAGCAGTGGTGGTCGGCCAAGTCGGTGGTCGAGCAGGCCGTCGCCAACCCCTTCCGTGGCAGCGACGAGGAAGCCATCGAGGCCCTCGACGAGACGCTTCGCGAGGCGGTGCGGATCCGGATGATCGCCGACGTGCCGCTTGGCGCGTTCCTCTCTGGCGGCATCGACTCGAGCGCCGTCGTGGCCGCGATGACCGCCAACGCCCCGGGGCGAGTCCGCTCCTTCACCATCGGCGTGCGCGATCCGACCTACGACGAGGCGCCGTTCGCCCGGGCCATCGCCCGGCATCTCGGCACCGACCACTGCGAGGAGTACATCGAGCCGCAGGAGGCGATCGACTCGATCCCCAGGATCCCGCAGATCTGGGACGAGCCCTTCGCCGACAGCTCGCAGATCCCGACCTACCTCGTCTCGAAGATCGCCCGGCGGCACGTCACCGTGATCCTCTCGGGCGACGGCGGCGACGAACTCTTCGGCGGCTACTACCGCTACGCCTGGTCGCGCTCGCTCTGGAGCAAGCTCCGCCACCTGCCGCAACCGGCCCGCTCGGTCGCCGCGGGTCTCCTGCGGGCCGTCCCGGCCGAGATGACCAACCGCGCCGCCCGGCCCTTGATGCATCTCATGCCCCGGCGGCTACGCATGAACGCGGCCGGCGACCGGGCCCACAAGATGGCGGCCCTCATGACGGCCGGCGATCCGTGGGAGCTCTTCAAGCGGCTCACCTCGATCGTGCAGGATCCGGGCGAGCTCCTGCTCGCGGCCCACGAGCCGAAGGTGCCGCTCACCGACCCGGCGTGGCTCGCCGACGTCGAGGAGTTCGAGACCCGCATGATGCAGGCCGACGTGGTGAGCTACCTCGTCGACGACATCCTCGTGAAGGTGGACCGGGCCAGCATGGCCACCAGCCTCGAGGCCCGCGAGCCGCTCCTCGACCACCGTCTCCTCGAGCTTGCCTTCCGCCTGCCGAACCACATGAAGATCCGTGGCGGCGTGACCAAGTGGGCCCTCCGCGAGGTGCTCTACAAGCGCGTGCCGAAGTCCTTCTTCGACCGCCCCAAGCAGGGCTTCTCGATCCCCATCGAGCAGTGGACGGTGGGCCCGCTCCGCGACTGGGTCGAGTCGCTCCTCTCGGAGAAAGCCCTCGCCGACAGCGGCGTCTGGAACACCGCCGCCGTGCGCCGGCTCTGGAAGAGCCAGCTGCACGGCGGTCGGCATCAGCATCAGCTCTGGAACGTGCTCATGTTCCAGGCATGGCAGGAGGCGTGGAAGGGGTGAGGATCACGGACAGCGGCGGGCACGCTGCCCGGCCGGCCCATCCCGCCACCGGCAGCCGGCTCTCGCGCCGCAAACCGTGGGCAAGCCCCAAGCCCGACCCGAAGTCCCGAGCCGCCGGCACCCACCGCCTGTCAACGCTCAGGAAGGCACCTCCACCCCTCCACGCGCCAAGCTCTGCGGAGCGACCCGTCCAATGACGCAACTCGCTGTCCACCAGCGGGCCGCCAGTTCGAGTTCGGACCGGGGAGTTCGACGGCCTCCGTCAAAGTCGACGGGGGCCGTGTCGTTGACAGAGCGAGCGGCGCGGACCGCCCCGTTCGCGAGCCGTGGCGAGGGTTCGGCGCTCTCGGCTTCGAGGTGAGAGCGCAGGCGCCCGATCGGAACGGGCCTCAAAGGCGACGAAATGGGCCAGACTCTCGCGCTCTCTGACTCTCGGTGAACAGGATCGCCAGTTGAGGCCCCCGATCGGAACGAGCTTCGTATCTGTCAACCCCGCGACCGACGCGGACCACCGCGCGCGATCCTGGGCACTTCAGCTCGATCGCACAACGGGGTCGGTGGCCCCCGAGCCTATCCGGTGGTCGATCACGATCGCGTCATGATTGCCGCCCGACACGACCGGACAATCTGGCCATGACGGGACGCGCGTTCCGCCGTTCAACCCAATCCCGCAGAGGCGGCGCACGCCGCTCTGCCACGGAGCACTCTCATGAATACTCGTACGATCTCGGTCGGCGTCGCCGCCCTCACTGTTCTGGCAGGCGCTGGTGCCTGGACGGTCGCTCAGTCCGGCCCGCCTCAACGCGCCTCGGGGCAGGTCCAGCCCAAGGGTGCGGAGCAGGAAGGCGACGAGGAGGAAGTCATTGCGCTCGACAAGGCCCCCGACGCGGTCCGCGCTGCGGCCCTCAAGTTGGCGGGCGATGCCAAGAACATCACCCAGGTCATCAAGGAGGAGGACGACGAGGACGTGGTGCAGTTCGAAGTCGAGTACACCCAAGGCACCGGGGCCGACGCGATCAAGTGCGCAGCCATCTTCTCTAGCGCCGGCGACCTGATGGAAACCGAGAAGGCCACAACGGAGTCCAAGCTCCCCGCCGCCGTCATGGCCGCGCTGAAGAAGGACTACCCCAAGGCCACGTTCGCCGACCCCCAGGCCGTGACCAAGATGTTCTACGAGGTCGTGGTCGTGGTCGACGGCAAGAAGCACGAGGTCAAGGTCGATGCCTCGGGCAACATCGAGGACGAGTCCGAAGGCGGGGATGAGCATGGCGAGCACACCAAGGGCGCGGACCACGAAAAGGGCGAGAAGCACGAAGGCAAGAAGGACTGACAGCCTCTCCGGGTCACCCGCACACACGCACACCCACCGTCGATCGCCCCGCCGGGCGCTCGGCGGCTTCCCCTCGCTCCGCCTCTCGCCCGCCTCACGGATCGATGCTCGATGCCCAAACCCGCCGCCTCCGTTCTGAACAAGCTCCCCGCGATCACGCTCGCGTTCTGGATCATGAAGATCGCCGCGACCACGTTGGGCGAGACGCTTGGCGACTTCCTCTCCAAGGGTCCCGAGCACGGAGGCATCGACCTCGGCTACGGGCTGGCGTCCATCATCGTGGTTGGCATCTTCCTCGCCACGCTCGTCCCGCAACTGGCGGTCAAGCGATTCGTCCCGTTTCTCTACTGGGCGGTGATCCTCTCGACCAGCACGGCGGGCACCACGATGTCCGACTTCATGGACCGCACCCTGGGGCTCGGGTATGCCAAGGGGAGCGCGATCCTCATCGCCCTACTCGTCGGCGCCCTGGTCGCCTGGCGCCTCGTGGAGGGAACGATCTCGGTGAACAGCGTCCGGACGCTTCGCGCCGAGGTCTTCTATTGGTTCGCCATCCTGTGCTCCAACACGCTTGGGACGGCGTTGGGGGACTATCTCGCCGACGAGGAACAGGGACCGGGCCTCGGGTACATGGGCGGCGCGGGACTCATCGGCGCCGCGATCGCGACCATCGCCATCGCCTACTTCATCGCACGATGGTGCAAGGTCACGAGTGCCGCGCTCTTTGTCGGCCTCTTCTGGGGGGCGTTCGTGCTCACCCGCCCCTTTGGCGCGACATTCGGCGATGTGCTGGCCCGCCCTACCCACGAGGGTGGTCTGGGTTTCGGTCCCGGCGGTTCCTCGGCAGTGCTCGCGGCCATCCTCATCGGACTGATCCTTCTCAGCATGCGCCGCCGTGACGAGACGCGGCAGGTGGTGACGGACTAGCCTCCAGAGGGCAGCCGCGATTGAGCGACCGCGGTCGGCAGCGCGGACAATCACACGATGCGAATTCTAATCGTCGAGGATTCCGATGTGCTCCGAGACTCGCTGGCGCAGGGTCTGCGGGAGGCTGGCTATGCCGTGGACGCGGTGGCCGATGGCAAGCAAGGGCTGATCCACGCCCAGGCCACCGACTACGACGTGATCGTGCTGGACTGGATGCTCCCATCGATGGATGGAGTGACGATGCTCTCCCGCTACCGCTCATGGGCGAACAAGAAGGACATCGTCGGAGGCGGAGCCGCTGTCCTGATGCTCACGGCCAGGGATGCGGTTGACGACCGGGTGCGAGGGCTGACGACCGGCGCGGACGACTACCTCGTGAAACCCTTCGCTTTCAAGGAACTGCTGGCGCGGGTGCAGGCGATGACGCGCCGGCGCCACGGGGAGCGCGCGCCGGTGATGAGCATCGGGCCGCTCACGATCGACACGGCAGCCCGCACGGCGCGCGTCGCCGGCGCTGACGGCGAGCAGAGGACCCTGGACCTCACGCCGCGGGAGTATGCGTTGCTGGCGTATCTCGTGGCCCATGTCGGGAAGCCGGTCTCTCGCTCCGAACTGGAGGAACACCTCTACGACGACCGCTCCCAAGTCTTCTCCAACGCGATCGACTCGGCGGTGGCGGCGCTGCGCGGCAAGCTCGCGGAATCCGGTTGCGACAAACTGATCCACACGCGGCGAAAGATCGGGTACGTCCTCAGGGAGGGCGGGCCGTGAAGAGCATCCGTTCCCGAACGGCGGCGCTGGTTGCTGGCAGCGTCGTTGCGCTGCTGACGATCGGAGGAGGAGCGCTGGTGATCGTGATCCGCGCGGCCCTGACGGCCCAGTTTGACGATGCACTCACCGCCCGAGCCGAGGCCCTTCGTTCGTTGACCCGCTTCGATGGAACGAAGGTCGAGATGGACTTCGCGGGCGAGGCCATGCCACAGTTCGCGCTCGGGGGAGGAACGGGAAGCTCGGAGTTCTTCGTCGCATGGGTTCGAAGCGACGATGGCTGGCGCGTACTGGAGCGGTCGGAATCACTTCGAGGCGCCACATGGCCGAGCGCCTCGCTGCGCGACGAGGCGCCAGGGCCGCGCGATGTATCGCTTCCAGGCGATCCACCTGGCCGAGGAGTCATCATGGATTTCGTCGCGAGCACCGAACACGACGACGAGGGCGAGCGCGGCGGCCAAGGCCTCGCGGCGCCGAGTCGCGACGCCCCGGCGGAGGCGGTGAACACCCTGCCGCGCGTGCGGCTGCTGGTCGCGGTGTCGCGAGGGCCCCTGGATCGCACGCTCGCGATTGTTGGCTGGAACGTTGCAGGCGTCGGTATCGCTCTGGCATTGGCAACCGTGCTGCTGGTCCGCTGGGCTGTCGGGCGCGGGCTTTCACCACTCACCGACCTGTCACGCCGCGTGCAGTCGGTCGGCGCGGACTCCCTCGCCGCGAGATTCGAGAGCGCAGGCCTGCCGAGCGAGGTCCGCCCCATAGCGGAACAGCTTTCCGCTCTGTTGGCTCGGCTCGAGGATGCCTTCGAGCGCGAGAGGCGCTTCACGTCCGCGGCCAGCCACGAACTCCGCACCCCCGTTGCGGAGCTACGGATGTTGCTGGAGGTCGCACGCAGCCGCCCGCGCACGGGCGACGAGTGGCATGAGACCAGCGGCCGCGCGCTGGACGTTGTCGACCGCGCTCAGTTCCTGTGCGAGACGCTGCTGCGCTACTCGCGTGCCAGTGCCAGCTCGGGCCAGCCAGAAGCTGATTGCCGAGCGGACGTCGGCGCGCTGGTCGCTGAGCACGCCGCCCGCGCCCTCGCGCTCCACGGATCCGATGGTCGCATCCTCCGCATCCAGTGCGAGCCCGGGCTGGCGGCCCGCATCGATCCTGCCGCTCTCGGTGTGATCCTCGCCAACCTTCTGGACAACGCGCTCACACACGGCGCGGCGACGGCGGACAAGCCCGTGACTCTCCATGCGCGCGCAGAGAACGGGCACGCCGTCATCGAGATTGCCAACGTCGCACCCGACCTCACCGACCAGGATCTCTCGCAGATGTTCGAGCCCTTCTGGCGCAAGGACGGCTCCCGCCACGACCGACGCGGCTTCGGGCTTGGACTGGCTGTGGCGCAAGCGATCGCCCAGGCAGCGGGCGGAAGCATTTCCGCATGCCGCAACGACCTTTACTTAGTGACCCTCGCGGTCACGCTGCGGGCGACATAGCAACCCCTGGCTTGATCGTGCAAGCCGCCACCGATGCGATCGACGCCGATCGAGCGACCTCGGGACAACACGAAAGACGGCGATTCGCTCGCGACGACTTCACGCCTCCTGCAGATGTAGAGGCATGCCACCCGCCCCCAACCGAGGGGTTGACAGCGGGAGCGGAAGGACATCCCCATGCACGGACGCAGCGGCCCCTTGCGGCCGAGGACATCGCGCGCGGCCAACATGTCGGCACGCCAGCGCCGAAGCGAACTCGCGGCGGTCATGACCAGCGGGATAGCTAAGGCCGTCGCGGCCCCGGACTGAGGCGGGCGAGGAGACGGAGGAATCTGCGGTTCATGGACTTGCACTCTCCGCCGGCCCACGTAGGCGACCGGGGCCGTCGCCGACAGCGGCCTGTGGAACACCGCCGCCGTGCGCCGGCTCTGGAAGAGCCAGCTGCACGGCGGTCGGCATCAGCATCAGCTCTGGAACGTGCTCATGTTCCAGGCATGGCGGGAGGCGTGGAAGGCCTGACGGTCAGGGGCAGGCGCCCCAGCCGCCGAGGAGGAGAGCGAGGTCATCGGCCCCGACGCTGCCGTCCCCGTTCAGGTCGGACGGACCGCCGGCGGTGCCCCACGCGCCGAGCAGGATGGCGAGGTCGGAGGCCCCGGTCGAGCCGTCGCCGTCGAGGTCGCTCGGGCAGGCGGCCGGGAAGCCGACGTGGAAGAGGAGGACCCGCGGGTCGCCGCTCACCTGGAAGTCGTAGCCACGCACGGCGATGACGTTGTTGTCGCCGATGGTGACCGGGACGGAGAAGTCGCCCGGGAAGTAGAACTGGTTCTGGTCGACGAGGTCGTAGATGTTGTGGACCACGCCCGAGGGCTCCCAGACCACCGGCACCACGTCGCCCGACGACGTGCTGGCCCAGCCCACCGCCCAGCCGGCGTTGTTGATGTCGTAGGCCACCGCCGAGAAGCCGAGGTCGGGCAGCTTCTGGAGGCCGACGCCTGGCTTGTAGATGATGGCGTCCTTGTTCGAGTTCGTCGTGCCCACCGCCACGCCGGAGTCGTTGATGGCCACGCCGAAGGTCTGCGTCGCCCCGCTCACCAGCCCGAGGTTCTGGATCGAGCCGTCGGCGTGCCAGATCACCGCCCGGTAGCTGTTGCCGGTGATGTCGGCCCGGCCCACGACCTCGTTCGAGTTGTTGATGTCCCACGCCAAGGCGTCGACGCCGGTCAGCTTGGGCAGCATTTCGTAGCCGCCCTTCGCCGTCCAACGCCAAGCCTGCTGAGGATCGACGCCGACGATCGCGTAGGTCGCGGCGCCGCACACCACGCCGGCGTTGTTGATGCCGGACGCGGTGTTGTAGGAGAAGGTCCCCGGCGGAGTCGGCAACTGCTCGATGAGCGTGTCATCGGGGCCCCAGATCGCGGCGTAGGAGACGGTCGTGCCCGGCGGGCTGAGGCGGCCCACGCAGGTGCCGCCGTCGTTGATGCCAAGGGCGAGGCTCTGGGTGGTGCCGGCTGGCACCGAGAGCGGCACGCGGCCGATGCCCGGGTCGTAGCGCATCGCCGTCATCGTGGCTTGGTACTGGAAGTCGCCGGCGATCTGGCCCGACGCGTTCATGCGCTGGGTCACCGCGGGCGGGAAGTTTCCGACGTACTGCACCTGGAACGTGCCGGCGTCAGCCGAGGCAACAAGGCCGAGCGCAGCGAACAACATCACCGATCGATTCATGCTCATGGTTGGAACTCAGAAATGCTGGTGGAGGAGAGGAACAAAGCGACTTAGCAGGAACCCCACGCCCCCAGGAGGATGGCGAGGTCGTCCGCACCGACCGATCCGTCGCCGTTGATGTCGCCCGTCCCGGTGCCGCCCCAGGCCCCGAGGAGGATGCCAAGATCAGCCGGGCCGACCGTGCCGTCGCTATCGAGGTCGGCGGGGCAATCCGGCGGGAAGTGCACGATCCAGCCGGCCGGCTGGCCAGCGCCAGCGCCCCAACCCACGATGGTCCGCCCGTCCGGGGTGATGGCCATGGCGGTGCCGAGCGAGTTGTAGGGGGCGATGCTGCCGCCCTTCGACTCGATATAGGTCTTGAGGTCCTGCGGCTGGCCGTTGATCCAGATGATCGCCTTGCGGCCGATCGGGATGCCGCCGGTGGTGCCGACCACGATCGAGCCGTCCTCGGTGATGCCCGAGGTCAGGGCCGCCTGGCCGGTGAAGCCGGCGAGCTGCGGAAGGAGCGTGGTCTGCCCGGTGGCAGCGCTCCACTTCCAGGCGTTGCCGCCGGCGAGGCTGAAGACGTTGTAGCCCGCGATCTGCGTGCCGGCGTTGTTGATGCACAGGGCCTCGCCCACCATGTAGCTGGTGCCGCCCGGCGAGACGTAGCTCGGCATGTAGCCTTCGACCCCGTTGATCCAGCGGGCCCCGCGGCGGGTGCCGTTCGACATGTCTTGCCAGCCGACGATGATGTCGCCAACCCCGTTCACAGCGTTGGCCCGCGACGAGCGGCCGGCCACGATGGTCCCGAGGTCGACGGTGCCGTTGGTCGCGTCCCAACGGAAGGCATGGGCCTGGCAACCGGCGATCCACGCCAGACCGACCACGATCGAGCCGTTGGCGTTGATGTCGTAGGCGTTGAGGAGGAAGGCGTCGCAGGAGACGAAGGCCGGGAACTGGTTCCAAGTGGAACCTCCGGCCCACATGGCGGCGTGCATCTTGTTGTTGGCGTCGAGGACGTCGGACGTGATGCTCGAACCGTCGGCGGAGACGGCGACGTTCACCCCGAGCGAGGCGGCCGGTCCGGAGAGCACCGCGTAGCCGCCCCGCGGCGTCCAGCGGAACCCCGTCGATGCGGTGGTGCCCACCACGACGTTGCCGTCGTCGGAGACCTCTTGGGCTTGGGTACCCGCCGGGAGGAAGGTCACTTGAGGAGGGGCAGCGGCGACGAAGGGGGCGATCGATCCGGCGAGCAGCGTGGCGACGAGCATGGACAGGCCTTTCCAGGAGACGTGAACGAAGAGGCTCCCCCCGACGAGGAGCGTCTGGCGGGCAGGCCGCCGCCGATCGGGCGGTCGCCGCGCATCTCCAGAGAATAACGCGGCGGCAGGAGACGCCAGCCCCGAATCCTTCTTTTCCGCCAATCAGGCCCTCCGCCGGACCGGCCGGGGTGAGCTCTTCCCTTTCCACCATTCCGCCAGCGAATGAGGCAGTGGCGGGGCGAGGACGCCGATAACCCCAACCTCACGACGGGTTGGCGGGGCGCCGCTCCGACCGCCGATCTCGACCAGCGTCCAGCCCGGCGCCGCCGCGCCGACGGGTATCTCCCCATGTATTCCGCCCACGGCCTCACCCTCACCCGGACCGCGACCCTCCGCCACGCCCTTGAGCAGATGAACCGCTGCGCCAAGGGCGTGCTGCTTCTGACCAAGCCCGACGGCCGCTTCGAGCGCACCGTCACCGACGGCGACCTGCGGCGGATGCTCCTCTCGGGCCACGCCCTCGACGCCCCCATCGCCGAGCTGCCGGCCATCGCCTCGGCGACCGTCGGCCCGGAGGCCACGCCGGCCACCGTCGCAGCGACGCTCGACGCCAAGAAGATCGACCAGCTCCCGGTGATCGAACCCGACGGCCGAATCGTCGGCGTCTGGCTCCGCCGCGAACTACCCGCCCCCATTCTCCTCTCGACGCCGCACCTCTCGCAGCACGAGGAGGAGTTCGTCGCCCAGGCCTTCCGCTCGAACTGGATCGCTCCGCTCGGGCCGAACGTCGACGCCTTCGAGGAGGAGCTCGCCGCCCGGGTCGGCGCCAAGCACGCCGCGGCGACCTCGAGCGGCACCGCCGCCCTCCACCTCGCCTTGCGGGTCCTCGGGATCGGCGCCGGCGACCTCGTCTTCTGCTCGACGCTCACCTTCGTGGCCAGCGCCAACCCGATCCTCTACCAGGGAGCGGAACCGGTCTTCATCGACAGCGAGCCGGAGAGCTGGAACATGTCCCCCGCCGCCCTTCGCAGCGCCTTCCGCGAGGCCGAGCGAAGCGGGCGGCTGCCGCGGGCGGTGATCGTGGTCAGCCTCTACGGCCAGTCGGCCGACCTCGACGCGATCAAGGCCATTTGCGACGAGTACGGGACGCCCATCATCGAAGACGCCGCCGAGTCGCTGGGGGCCACCTACAAGGGCAAGCCGTCGGGCAACCTGGGCCGGATCGGCGTCTACAGCTTCAACGGCAACAAGATCATCACCACCTCGGGCGGCGGCATGCTCGTCTCCGACGACCGGCACCTCATCGAGCAGGCCCGCTTCCTGGCCACCCAGGCCCGCGATCCGGCCCCGCACTACCAACACTCGGTGCTTGGCTTCAACTACCGGATGAGCAACATCCTGGCCGGCGTCGGTCGCGGACAGCTCCGCGTCCTCGACGAGCGCGTCGAAGCCCGCCGGGCCGTCTACGACCGCTATGCCCAAGCCCTGGGGACAGCCGACGGCGTCCGCTTCATGCCCGAGCCGTCGTGGAGCCGCTCCACGCGCTGGCTCACCGCCTGCGCGATCGACCCGCAGCGGATCGGCATGAGCCGCGAGGCCCTCGTCGAGCGCCTCGCCGCCGAACGCATCGAGGCCCGCGCCGTGTGGAAGCCGATGCACCTCCAGCCACTCTTCGCCAGCGCCCGCTACCACCCGCACGAGCCGGGGCGGAGCGTCAGCGACGAACTCTTCGCCAACGGACTCTGCCTGCCGAGCGGCTCGAACATGACTCCGCTGCAGCAGGAGCGGGTGGTCGAGGCCGTGCGCCGCGCCATCGCGCCAGCGCGAGCGGTCCTGCCGCGGCTCGCCGGCTAAAGAGGGCCGCGGAGGCGAACTTGCGTGCGGCAGGCCATGCCCGGATCATCCGGCCATGGCCATCCTCGTCACCGGAGCCGCCGGCTTCATCGGTTCGCACGTCGCCCACAAGCTGCTCGATCGCGGCGACGAAGTCCTCGGGCTCGACAACCTGAACAACTACTACGACGTGACCCTGAAGGAGGCCCGCCTGGCCCGCCTGAAGGCACGGAAGGGCTTCTCCTTCATCAAGGGCGACGTGCATGACCGCGAAGGGGTCGCCGACCTCTTCCGCCGGCATCGCTTCCCGCGGGTGGTCCACCTCGCCGCCCAAGCCGGCGTGCGGCACTCGATCACCCACCCCTTCGACTACGTCGACAGCAACATCGTGGGCTTCCAGACCATGCTCGAAGGGTGCCGCCACAACGGGTGCGAGCACCTCGTCTACGCCAGCTCCTCGAGCGTCTACGGCGGGAACCGCAAGCTCCCCTTCAGCGTCCACGACAACGTCGACCATCCGCTGTCGCTCTACGCGGCGAGCAAGAAGGCCAACGAACTCTTCGCCCACACCTACAGCCAGCTCTTCGGGCTGCCCACCACGGGCCTGCGGTTCTTCACCGTCTACGGGCCGTGGGGACGGCCCGACATGGCCCTCTTCCTCTTCACCAAGAACATCCTGGCTGGCCAGCCCATCGACGTCTTCAACCACGGGAAGCACACCCGCGACTTCACCTACGTCGACGACATCGTCGAGGGCATCATCCGCACCCTCGACCGGCCGGCCAAGCCGAACCCGGCGTTCGACCCGATGGAGCCCGATCCGGGCACCTCGAGCGCCCCGTGGCGGGTCTACAACATCGGCAACAGCTCGCCGGTCGAACTCCTCCACTACATCCGGGTGATCGAGCAGGAAGTCGGCAAGAAGGCGACCATGAACCTCCTGCCGCTCCAGCCGGGCGACGTCCCCGACGCCCACGCCGACGTGCAGGCCCTCATCGACGACACCGGCTACCGGCCCGACACCACCGTCGAAGTGGGCATCAAGCGCTTCATCGCCTGGTATCGCGAGTACTACCGCGTCTGACCGGAGGCCGCCGACCGTCGCGGCTATCATCGCCTCCCCCCGAAGGGCTCCCATGGCATCCGTCTGCTTCTACTTCCAGGTGCACCAGCCCTTCCGGCTGAGGCCGTACTCGGTCTTCGCCACCGACCCCTTCTACTTCGACAACGAAGCCAACGAACGGATCCTCCGCAAGGTCGCCGACAAGTGCTACCGGCCGACCACGGCCAAGATCCTCGACCTGGTGCGCCGGCACGAGGGCCGCTTCCGCGTCGCCTACTCGATCAGCGGCGTCTGCATCGAGCAGATGCGCCTGTGGGCACCGGACATCATTGACATGTTCAAGGCCCTGGCCCAGACCGGGGCCTGCGAGTTCATCAACGAGACGACCCACCACTCGCTCTCCTTCCTCTATTCGCGGAACGAGTTCGACGCCCAGATCGATGCCCACGACCGCCTGGTCCGCGAGACCTTCGGCGTGGCCCCGACGGTCTTCCGCAACACCGAGCTCATCTACCTCGACGAGCTGGCCCGGCACATCGCCCAGCGCGGGCGGCACAAGGCGATCCTCTGCGAGGGCGTCGACCGCCTGCTCGGCTTCCGGTCGCCGAACTACGTCTACGCCCCGCCCCAGGCGCCGGGACAGGACCAGGACCTCGCCGAGCGGCCGGTGAAGCTCCTCCTCAAGAACTTCCGCCTCTCCGACGACATCGCCTTCCGCTTCTCGAATCGGGGCTGGAAGGAGTGGCCGCTCACCGCCGAGAAGTTCGCCCACTGGGTGAACCAGATCAACGGCGACGGCTACTGCTGCAACCTCTTCATGGACTACGAGACCTTCGGCGAGCACCAGTGGTCGGACACCGGGATCTTCGAGTTCCTCGACGCCCTGCCGGGCTGGATCTACGACACCAATCCCGGCCACAACGACTTCCTGACGCCGTCCCAGGTCGTCGACTGCTACCCGCCGGTCGGCGAGTACCACGTCGAGAAGCCGATCTCCTGGGCCGACACGGAGCGCGACCTCAGCGCCTGGCTCGGCAACCCGATCCAGGACAACGCCGTGGCCGAGCTCTACAAGCTGGAGCCGGCGGTCAAGGCCCGGCACCAGGCCGGGGACCCCTACATCCTTGAGGACTGGCGCAAGCTCACCACCAGCGACCACCTCTACTACATGTGCACCAAGTACTGGGCGGACGGCGACGTCCACAAGTACTTCTCGCCCTACGACAGCCCCTACGACGCCTACATCAACTTCATGAACGTGCTCGACCACCTGCGCGGCAGGGCAGGCCTCTGATGCACGGCGAAGCGAGGAACTGGATGAACCGCGACGACTTGGCCAAGGAGATCGCCACGGTCTCCCTCCTCCGCGGCACCTTCACGCTGCGGAGCGGGAAGACGAGCAGCTACTACCTCGACAAGTACCTCTTCTCGACGCAGCCGCGCGTCCTGGCCGAGCTGGGCCGCATGTTCGCCTCGCACATGCCGGTGCGCACCACGCGCCTGGCGGGGGCCGAACTGGGCGGCATCCCGCTCGTCGCCGCTGCGTCCATGGCCACCGGGCTGCCCTGCGTCTTCATCCGCAACCAGAAGAAGGACTACGGCACCGCCAAGCAGCTCGAAGGCAAGCTCGAGAAGGGCGACAAGGTCACCATCGTCGAGGACGTCGCCACCACCGGCGGCCAGGCCCTTGAAGCGGCCAAGGTGCTCCGCGACGCCGGAGCCGAGGTCCTCGCCATCATCGCCACCATCGACCGCCTCGAAGGGGCCCGCGAGAACATCGAGAAAGAGGGCATCAAGTTCGACGCCCTCTTCACGGTGAAGGATCTTGGCGTGGTGCCGTGAGGCCGGGTCAGCTCTTCTTGAGCGGGCACGTGCTGAACCCGACGACCGAGTAGAGCGGGCAGTTCCCGAGAAGCCCGGTCAGGAGCGGCACGATGCCGATCAGGCCCCACCAGGTCTGGGGGCCGACGAAGACGAGGCTCAGGAGGCCGAGTCCGATCAGGATGCGGACGACGCGCTCGACGGGGTGTTCGTTGGTGCGGAACAGGCTGCCCATGGGAAGGTCTCCTCGAAGAGCCGGTCCGGCTCTGGCTGCGGAGAGGCGCGCCGAGGTCGGCACGCTTCAAGATTGCGGTGATTCGTCGGGGCCCCCGCGGGGCCGGTGGCGGAGGAGCCAGACCGTTCCGAGAAGTCCGGTGGGGACCACCACGGCGACCTCGGCGGCCCGGTTCACGAGTTCGGCCGCGATGCCCTGTTCGAGCGAGTAGCCGGCGAGCACCGGGGCCAGGAGGCCGATCGCCCACTCCCGCAGGCCGATCCCGTTCGAGACGAAGGGGACGAGCGTCGCCGCCATGCTGACGCAGGCGATGGCCACGCTGGCCTCGGCGGGGATCGGGGTGCCCACCAAGCCGAAGGCGAGGTGGTAGCGGAAAGCGGTGAGGACCGTCTCGAGGTAGCGGAGGAGCCACGCCGCGGCGAGCGGTCGCATGGTCGGGGCGAGGGCCAGCAGCCCGCCGAGCAGGCCGGGCGCGGCGATCGAAAGGGCCAGCGGCGCCCCGATCGCCTTGCCCCCGGCGACCGCGGGCACGAGAAGAAGAAGCGAGACCACGCTCATGGCCATGGCCTCGACGATCGTCCGCAGCGAGTCGCGGGCCCGGACCTGGTGGCGGGCCCGGTGGTAGAGGACGCGGCCGAAGAGCCCGGGCCGGAGCGGCAGGTAGTTGGCCAAGGTCGTCGAGGCCATCAGGGCCTGCATCTCGACGAAGGGCACGCGGCCGAAGCGGCTGGTCAGAATCCAGAAGACGCAGCCGGTCAGGAAGACGCTGGCCAGCATGCTGGCGAGGAGGAGGGCGACGGCTGCCGGCGACGCGCTGCCGAGGGCCGCAAGCGCCGCCGCGATCGTCTCCCTCGACCGGACGAGGACGACGATCGCGGCGCCAAGAAGGACGAGGCCGACGACGACGCCGATCGAGCGCCCGCGGCGCAAGCGCTCCGCGAGGGCCAGCCAAGGCGAGGCGTCGCCGGAGGCGCCGCTCACGGCTTGGCCGATGGCAGGGCTGGCGGAGGGGCTGGCGGTTGGGTTGGCGGCGGGGCGGAAGGCGGCGTGCCCGGCTCACCCCCCGGCGGCGTCGCTCCGCCAGCCAGCGGCTTCTGGAGTTGCCCGGCGCCGGAGGTGCCGAGGTTGAAGTCGCGCTTGGTGATCTCTTCCTCGTGGAGGAGCATCTCCTTCACGATGCGGCCGTAGCGGGAAATCTCCGGGTCGTCGGAGCGGATCGCGCTGTCGACCATGGGGTCGACCGACTGCGTGGCGCGGCGGATCAGGTAGGAGAGCCGCACCAGCTTGTCGCTCGAGCCGCGCACCGTGTCGAGGGTCGGTTCGAGGGGCGGGATGTTGTCGGGCAGGGCGCAGAGGAGCCAGCCTTGCGTCCAGCGGTCGAGGTGCGGCATGAGGTCGGCGAGGACCGTCCAGACCTGGTCGAAGCGCGTCTGCCAAGCCGGATCGATGGTCTGCTTGGCGGCTGCCACTCGGGACGCGGCGTGGGCGATGGCCATGAGGTGGACGAGGTTGTCCGGCGTCACGCCCGCCCGCAGGCTGTCGTAGGTGGCGTCGAGCCAGTCGGCGGAGAACCGCACGCCGTCGATCCGGATGATGTCGGAGTCGGCCCGGTCGCCGAGGGCACCCGGCTTGAAGGCCCCGACGGTCGGTTCCCAGTTGAGGATCCCGCGGACGACGATCGAACATCCCGAGGCCGGGAAGGGCCGCGTCACCAAGCCGACCTCGGTGTAGGCGAGATCGATGGGCACCGCGAGCGTCGAGCGCGGCTGGAGCACAAAGGTGCGGCCGATCGACTGGATCGAGTAGGGCACGTCGATCGGCTGCCGACCAACCGCCGAGACGCTGCCTTGGAGCGTGACCAGGTCGCGGATCGGGCCTGCTTCCCCGACCGCAAGCGGGAAGGGGCTGCTGTTGGTCACCTCGATCGAGATCGGGATCGGTTCGTAGACGTCGCGCGGCTGGCCGGAGGTCCGGATCCGCATGCTGATCAGGCGGCTATCGCCAGTGAGCATCCGATCGAACTCGTGCGGCACGCCGTTAGCGAGCGTGTCGAGGGCTGCGGCGTCGGGCTCGGCAGGCACGGGCTGCCCGAGGAGCCCGGCGAGCCGCACGCGAGCATCGACCCCAAGGAGGGTTCCGGGGGCCAAGCGGGCGGCAACGAGGAGTTCCTTCGCTGCGTCGCGCTTGCGGTCGACGGCGAAGTAGGCGAGGGCGCGGCCGACATGAACCGGCTGCGAGTCTTCGGTCAGGGCCTCGAACAGGGCGACGGCCGAGGCAGGCTCGGCGGAACGCAGGGCGAGCCATGCCTCGAAGCGCTGCTTGGCCTCCTCGCTGAGCGGGCGGATCGCTTCCGCCTTGGCCATCCATTCCTTCGCCTTCGCGGTGTCTTCGCCAAGCCAAAGGAGGACGAAGGCGCCTTGGAGCAAGGTCGCTGCCTGTTCCTCCATGCCGTCAGCCTTGGCAGCCTCGTCGGTCGCCTTCTCGGCTTCTTCCTTGGCGACCTCGACCTCGTTTTCGAGCGAGAAGAGGAGGTCGTCAATCGCCTTCTTGGTGGCGTTCACGTCGCCTTGGGAACGGAGGATGGCCGCCTGCGCCGCGAGGAGCGGACTCGGGACGGGGAAGCGGATGGCCTTCATCCGCTCGGTGTCGGCGAGGACCGAGGGGTCTTCCTTGGCCAGCCGGTTGCGGACGAACTGGGCCAGCTTGATCTGCCGGCCGCGGGCCAGTTCCGCCCCCTGGTCGCCGCGGCCCGACGCCCACAGGGCGATGGCCTGGTCGGCGAGCAGGAGGTCGTAGTCGAGGATCGGGTAGTCGCTCTTGATGATCCCCGCGGCGAGACCCAGGAACCGCGCGGCGGAGTCGTAGGCGCCATGGTCGAGGAGGATCGTCGCGAAGCCCCGCGTGGCCATCGGATCGAGCGGGTTGGCCATCATCGAGGCGAGGAGGAGCTCGGCTTCCTTGGTGATGTCGCCGGCCTTGAATCGGAAGTAGCCCGCGGCCATGGCCTGGGCGTCAGGGAAGGCAGGGTCGAGCGTCGCTGCCTCGGCGAGCCATTTCTCGAACGACTCGAGATCGCCCGTCCGGCGATAGAGGATGGCGAGGTCTAGGGCGAGCCGGGCCGCCACCGAGTTGCCGAGGGTCTCCCGGTGGGCCGGGTCGAGGAGCGTCTCGAGCTTGGCGATCCGGCCGTCGGCGGTCGTCTCGCGGTCGAGGACGTCGAGGAGGCGACGAAGCCGCATCACCTCGTCGCTCGGGTCGAGCCGGACGAGCTGCTCGACGGCCGACCGACGGAGCTGGTCGACGCGCGGATCGGTGGGGTCGCCGAGGGAGGTCGCGTCGAGCAACGCCCGCCACGCTCCGGGGTCGTCGGGACTCATCTCGACCGCCTGCTCGGCGAGGATCGTGGCGAGCTCGATATCGGCGACCGCCACCTCGTCGCGTCGGATGGCCTTCCCCGAGAAGAGGCCAAGGATGCGGGCCAACCGCTCCTTCGAGGCCTGGGCCACCTGCGGCGCGATCGACCATTGGACGGGGGCCGGGGCGGCGGGTGGGGCCTCCGGCGCCGGCGGGGCAGCGGCCGGGGTCGGCGGCACCCCCTGCAGGTCGGCCCAAGCATCCATCGCCGGCAGCGACGACCAGGCCAGCAGGGCGGCGGCGAGGAGGGCACGGCGCGGATGGATGAAGGAAGGGGCCATGGGAATAGGAGAGTGTCGGCGGAGCTGGGGGTCCGACCGCAGGTTCTATGGGAAATCCCCGCACCTCCACCCCTTGGGCCGAGGGCCGATCCGATCCGCCGCGAGGCACCGGGCGAGGTCTCGTTCGAACCGCCCTCGCCGCCGGTTCGGTCCGGGCCGCCACTCGATTCGTTGACGCCCTCGAAGGCCCCGGATACGGTGCCACGATTCCGGGGGCCGCGCCGCGCATCGCGTGAGCTCGTCGCGGTTTCCCAGCGAAACCCCCGGCGAGGCTTGGGTTGCGGTTCCGGCCGCCCGCCGGGCTCTCGCCGTCGACCAACCTGCCTGGCCCGGCCGCTCGCTGGGTCCCGGTTCGATAGGGCTGCTTGATGATCAGCGCCATTTCCCTCCGACGAGTCGCCGCCCTGTGCGTCGCCGCCCCCCTCCTCTGGGCCCCCGCTGCATTCGCCCAGACCGGACCCAGCGGCATTGACCGTGCGATCGTCACGGCGACCGCGCCCCTCAGCTCCAAGCAGCAGGCGGACCTCGAGGCCTTTGCCTCGACCTGGGCCGACCTCCTCGCGAACCCCAAGAACCCGCGGTCGCTCGACGACGCCCGCCGGACCCTGACCGAACCGCTCCGCGATCCCGCCGCCACCCTCGTCTTCCGCCGCGCGGTGGCCCAAGCCCTCCTGCCCAAGCTCGAACCGATCATCGACGGAGTCGACCTCCAGCGGGCGATCCACGCCATCCAAGTCGTCCGCTTCCTCCGTACGCCGGAAGCGGTCGAGGCCCTCGCCGGTCGACTCGGCGCCGACAAGAACGCCGACGTTGGCAAGCGGCTGGTGATCGCCAGCACGCTGGTCCAGATGCTCGAGGACGCCGACCTCAACCCCGTCCAGTGCGACGGCATCGCCCGGACCATCACCGCTGCCGCCCTGAAGGAGACCTCGGGCATGGTGATGGGCGGCGAGATTCGGGCCCTCTCCTCGATCGCCCGCCGGCCGAACCTGGCCGCCTCGAGCGTCGAGCTGGCCCGGCTTAGCCAGGCCTCGATCCTCCAGAGCCTCGTCTCCTCGATCGGGGCCAAGACCGACGCCGATCCGCGAATGCAGTCGGTGCCCGACCTGATCGTCCACCTCCGCGGCGAGTACCTCGCCCAGGGCGGTCCGGTCCAGACCAAGTTCGGCGTGGCCCTGGCCCCGGCCCTGGTCGACGTCCTCGCCGCAGCGTCGAAGCAGTGGGAGAGCGCCCGCAAGGACGCCCAACTCATACAGGCGTACGCCAACGCGGTGGCCTACGCGGAGACCCTGCTCCGGGTCATCGACCCCAAGGTCCGCTCCAACCAGACGCCGCCGACCGCCGAGAAGGCGATCGCCAACGCCTGGGACTCCGACAACCACCAGGCCTTCGACGCCGAAGTGGCCAAGTGGAAGACGGTGGTCGGCCAGGCCCCGTATCGCTAAGCGATCGGGACGGAGTCGAGGGCGGGCCGGACCCGCCGACCGATATCCTCCCCTCGTGCGGCTGCTCGCCCCATTTGCGTTCCTGATCGCCCTCCTCCTGGTGGCGGTCAGCGCCGAGTCCCCGCGGCCGCGGGCCGATGTCGTCGTCGCCCAGCGCTCCGACGCCTTCACCCTCGACGCCCAGCGGATCAGTTGGATGCACGACATCCGCCTGGCCCGTTCGCTCTACGAGCCACTGGTGCGGATCGACCCATCGACCGGAAAGCCAGCCCCGGGCGTGGCCGAGTCGTGGACGCTCTCCGACGACCGCCGCACCTACACCTTCACGCTCCGCCCGAACGCCCGTTGGTCGAACGGCGATCCCGTCGTGGCCGGCGATTTCGCCTACGCCTGGAAGCGGGCCCTCCTGCCCGACACGGCCGCCGACTACTCGGGCTTCCTCTTCGAGGTCGACGGAGCCAGGGAGTTCTTCGCCTGGCGGAACGAGGCCCTCGCCGCCTACGCCAAGCGACCGGCAAGTGAGCGCACGCCCGCCGCTGCGAAGGCCCTCTGGGAGGAGACCGAGCGCCGCTTCCGCGACACGGTCGGCATCGAGGCCACGGACCCGCACACCCTCGAGGTGCGCCTGGCCCGGCCGGTCCCCTACTTCCTCGACCTCGTCGCCTTCCCCGCCCTGAGCCCGGCCCACGCCCCGACCATCGAGCGCTTCGCGAGCCTCGACCCGGCGAGCGGCCGGCGGCTCGAGGCCCAAGGTTGGACCAAGCCTGGCACCATCGTCACCAACGGTCCGCTCCGCATCGTGTCGTGGCGCTACAAGCGCGACATGCGGCTCGAGCCCAACGAGCATTACTGGGACCGGGCCTCGGTGAAGCCGAAGTCGGTCGACATCCTCATCCTTGAGGACGCCAACACCACGATGCTGGCCGCGGAGTCGGGGGCCATCGACTGGGTGACCGAGATCCTCGCCGACTACCGGGCCGAGATGCTCGCCGAGCGGGAGCGCTACGAGAGCCACCATCGGGCCGCCCTCGACGCCATGCTCGCCGCCGGCACGCCGATCGACGAGGCCCTCGCCAAGTTGCCGCCGCCTGGGCCGGGCGAGCGGCGGAACGTCCACGCCCTCGACGCCTTCGGCACCGACTTCTACTCCTTCAATTGCCGGCCGACGCTGGAAAGCGGCGAGCCGAACCCCTTCGCCGACCCGCGCGTGCGGCGGGCCTTCTGCCTGGCCACCGACCGGGCCACGCTCGTCGAGCGGGTCACGCGGCTCGGCGAGGATCCCAGCACCACGCTCGTCCCACCCAAGGCCTTCCCCGGCTACAAGAGCCCGAAGGGTTTGCCCTACGACCCGGCCCGGGCCAAGCGCGAGCTGGCCGAGGCCGGCTGGTCCGACCGCGACGGCGACGGCCTGGTCGAGGACGCCGACGGCAAGCCCTTCCCCACGGTGCAGCTCCTCTACTCGACCGGCGGCTCGCGCTACCGCGACCTCTCGATCGCCCTCCAGCAGATGTGGAAGGAGAAGCTCGGCGTCGAGATCGTGGCCCGCGGCAAGGACTCCAAGGACTTCTCGAGCGACCTCAAGAGCGGCAACTTCATGATCGCCCGCGGGACCTGGTACGGCGACTACTACGACCCCACCACCTGGCTCGAGCTCTCCCGCTCAAGCGACGGCAACAACGACCGCAAGTACGCGAGCCCCACGTACGACGCCATGCTCGACGCCGCAGCCGCCGAGCCCGACCCCGCCCGCCGCCTCGATCTCCTCGCCGAGGCCGAACGCTTCCTCCTCGAGGAGGAGCCGCCCATGGTGCCCCTCTGCACCATGGTCAGCGTCTACGGCTACGACCCGACGGTGCTGCACGGGCTGACCCACCAGCAGCGCCTCGACCAGCAGTTGCACCGGCTGTGGACGACGAGGTAGGGCGGCTCACTTCCGCTTCGCGTCCTGCGGCTCGTCGCCCCAGTCGCCGAGGACCATGGCCAGGTCGTAGCCGTTCACCACCAGGTCGCCGTTCAGGTCGCCCGGCATCTCGGTCAGCTCGTACTGCGAACCCCAGAACTCGATCACCGTCGCGATGTCGCGGGCGTCGACCTTGCAGTCGATGTTGGCGTCGCCCGGACGGGTGCGGATGGGGGTGAGGATGAGCCCGACGCCACCGAGCTCGTCGGTCCTCGCCGCGATCTGGCCGCGGTCGTTGATCGACTTGGCGATCACAACAGTGGAAATTCCGTCGACGAGGTTGCCGAGCTTGCTCAGGACCCCGTCCTGCCAAAGAAATCCCACGCCAACGTTCATCTCTCCAACCACTTGGCCCAAGGCGTTGGTGCCCCATGCCCAGCTTCTCGGCATCCCGGACGGGTCCCAGCCAATGTCGTGCATCGTGCCGTCCCAGAAGAAACCCCGCGGATAGTTGGTGTCCGGATTCGCCTGGTACATGCCCCATCCGACGACGAGGCCGTTCGAGCTGATGCTCCATGCCTCGCTGTTGTAGCCCTCGGGGACGGGCGGGAGCACCGTGAGGACCGCCTCGCTCAAGAGGAATGCCCGCTTGGTCAAGCCACCCGTCACCTTGCACCATCCGCAGATCCAGCCCTGCCCGTTGGACTCGATCGCCGCGGCCTGGCTGAACTCGACGAGTTCGAGGATGGGTTCGAACGCCTGCCCGGGTGTCCAACGGAAGGCGTCGACGTAGAGCGTGGCGCTAGTGCCCCAAGGTCCCACGACGGTCCCGGATGCGTCGATGGATGCCCCCGCCCCCTTGTATGTTGAACCCGTAGCCCAGAAGCATGGGCCAGTACGATCACCACGTCGGTGCCGCTCCGCGAGCGCAGCGAGCGAAGCGGC
>JBGAKK010000125.1:0-6121 GCA_044224425.1 Phycisphaerales bacterium | reverse complement strand
GCGAACGCGTGCGGCTTCGCCGCCCGCTGCGGCGCTGCGCGACGCGGGATTTGCTGGTGGCCCTCCGCGGCTCCGCCGCTCCGGGACTCCCGCTCCGCGGGAGTTTCAAATCCCACTTCGTCTGGCTTGCGGCGACCAGGAGGCGAGGACGCCTCCTGTCGCCTCGTGCGCGGGCGAACGCGTGCGGCTTCGCCGCCCGCTGCGTCGCTGCGCGACGCGGGATTTGCTGGTGGCCCTCCGCGGCTCCGCCGCTGCGGGACTCCCGCTCCGCGGGAGTTTCAAATCCCCCTTGGCCTCGCTTGCGGCGACCAGGAGGCGAGGACGCCTCCTGTCGCGTGCGCAGGGGACTGGCTCCCGCTCATGCACGGCCCGGCGTCTTGCGGTACACTCCCCGCCCTTCCAAGCCGGTCGGTGACCGTTCGGGTGGCACGCGCCTCCGGGGCATGACCGGTATCTCTCCGTTTCCACGACCCCTCAAGGGCGACTCCATGGACCGTTCCAGCACGCGAGCCAGACCCTCCGTTCCTCTATTGGCGCGTCCGGCAGCGCTTTTCGCGCCGATCGCGATGGCTGCCTTCGCCTCCGCGTCCGCCTTCGCCGGCGAGGCCGACCTCAAGCTGCCACCGATTGACAGCTCGGTCACCTTCGGCGGCATCGAAGGTCGGCACCTGATGTACGCGGGTCTCGTCATCGCCGTGCTCGGGGCCCTGTTCGGCCTCGTCCAGTACAAGCAGACGGTGGCCCTCCCGGCCCACCGTTCGATGCTCGCGGTGTCGAACATCATCTGGGAGACCTGCAAGAGCTACCTCTTCCAGCAAGGCAAGTTCCTGGCCATCCTCTGGATCGCCATCGCCGCGGCCATCGTCTTCTACTTCGGCGTGCTCGAGCACAAGTCGGTGGGCGCCGTGGCGGTCGTGCTCGGGGCCAGCATCCTCGGCATCCTCGGCTCCTACGGCGTGGCGTGGTTCGGCATCCGGATCAACACCCAAGCCAACAGCCGCGCCAGCTTCGCCTCGCTCAAGGGCGACGGGCTCCCCGTCCTCGGCATTCCGCTCAAGAGCGGCATGTCGGTCGGCATGCTCTTGGTCAGCGTCGAGCTCTTCTTCATGATCTGCATCCTGATGTTCCTGCCGACCGAGCTGGTCGGCCCGAGCTTCATCGGGTTTGCGATCGGCGAGTCGCTCGGCGCCTCGGCGCTCCGCATCTGCGGCGGCATCTTCACCAAGATCGCCGACATCGGCAGCGACCTGATGAAGATCGTCTTCAAGCTCCCCGAGGACGATCCCAAGAACCCCGGCGTGATCGCCGACTGCACCGGCGACAACGCCGGCGACTCGGTCGGCCCGACCGCCGACGGCTTCGAGACCTACGGCGTCACCGGCGTGGCCCTCATCGCCTTCCTCGCCTACGCCCTCGGCGGCGGCAACGCCGAGGACCAGGGCATGTGCGCCAAGCTGATCGTCTGGCTCTTCACCATGCGAGCCCTGATGATCGTCACCAGCCTGGTGAGCTACTTCGTCAACGAGGCGATCAGCAAGGCCCGCTTCGGCGGCCTCCGCGAGTTCGACGAGGAAGCGCCCCTGACCTGGCTGGTCTGGATCACCTCCCTCATCTCGATCGTGGTCACCTTCGGGGCCAGCTGGTTCCTGCTCCACGGGATGACCTTCCGAGGCGAGACGCTCACCGACCTTTGGTGGGTGCTCTCCATGATCATCAGCTGCGGCACCATCGCCGGGGCCCTCATCCCCGAGTTCACCAAGGTCTTCACCTCGACCGGTTCGCGGCACGTTCGCGAGGTCACCAACGCCTCGGCCCAGGGCGGAGCCAGCCTGAACATCCTCTCCGGCTTCGTGGCCGGCAACTTCTCGGCGTTCTGGAAGGGCCTCGTCATCGCCGGACTGATGGGCGTCGGCTGGTACTTCTCGAACTCCGCCGATGTCGCCAAGCTCATGCCGGAGCAGTATGCGTTCGCCGGCCCGATCTTCGCCTTCGGCCTGATCGCCTTCGGCTTCCTCGGCATGGGCCCGGTGACCATCGCCGTCGATAGCTTCGGCCCGGTCACCGACAACGCCCAGAGCGTCTACGAGCTCTCGCGGATCGAGGCCCAGCCGAACATCAAGGAGGAGATCCGCCGCGACTTCGGCTTCGAGCCGGACTTCGAGAACGCCAAGCACCAGCTCGAGAAGGGCGACGGTGCCGGCAACACCTTCAAGGCCACGGCCAAGCCGGTGCTCATCGGCACCGCCGTGGTCGGTGCCACCACCAGGGTGTTCGGCATCATCCTCGCCCTCATCAAGGAGACGGCGGAAGGCAAGACCGACGTGGCCGCCTTGCGGGAAGCGGCGAACGCCGTCGTCGGCAAGCTCAGCGTGGTCCAGCCCGAGATCCTGCTCGGCCTCCTCGTCGGCGGCTCGGTGATCTACTGGTTCACGGGGGCCAGCACCCAGGCCGTCGTCACCGGCGCCTACCGGGCCGTGGTCTATATCAAGAAGAACATCAACCTCGACAAGGCCGAGGCCAGCATCCAGGACTCGAAGGAAGTCGTGCGCATCTGCACGCTCTACGCCCAGAAGGGCATGTTCAACATCTTCCTCGTCGTCCTCTGCATGGCCCTCGCCCTGCCGTTCTTCAACCCGTTCTTCTTCATCGGGTACCTGATCGCGATGGCCTTCTTCGGCCTCTTCCAGGCCATCTTCATGGCCAACGCGGGCGGGGCTTGGGACAACGCCAAGAAGATCGTCGAGGTCGACATGCGGGCCAAGGGCACCGACCTCCACGCCGCCACCGTCGTGGGCGACACCGTCGGCGACCCGTTCAAGGACACCTCCTCGGTCTCCCTGAACCCGGTCATCAAGTTCACCACGCTCTTCGGCCTCCTGGCCGTCGAGATCGCAGTCCAGCAGGCGATCCAGCCCTACAAGTTCTGGATCGGCGGGACGCTCTTCCTGATCGCCCTCGTCTTCGTCTACCGCTCGTTCTACGGCATGCGGATTCCCGAAGAGAAGGCTCGCTGACCGACGGCCTCGCTCGATAGACCCCTCGAGGGCCGGCTCGCGCCGGCCCTCTTTCGTTGCGCCCCGGGCTCGGGAACAGGGGAGTCAGGCTTCGACGTCGCAGGGAAGCGGGAGATCGTGCTCGGTCACGAATCGGGCGAAGCGACGAGGGGCCGCGGCCTCGCATGCGACGGGCTCGCCGCTCGCGGGATCGGGATAGACGAGTTTCCAGGCATGGAGGAGGAGAAGCGGGTCGTCCGGCGGCCGACCGCCGGTCCGGGCCTTGCCGCCCGACTCGTAGAACGGGTCGCCGGCGATGGGAGCACCGACCGAAGCGAGATGGACGCGGATCTGGTGCAGCCGGCCGGTGACAAGGTCGCATTCGAGCAGGGCGTACTTGCCGCGCCGGGCGATGGTCCGCCAGCGGGTCACCGCGGGCTTGCCGCGCGGATCGATCGACGCGATCCGCATCCCGTTGACCACCTGCTCGAGGATCGGCTGGTCGATCTCGCCATTCGCGGCGAGCTCACCGCGGGCGAGGGCGAGGTAGGACTTCCGCACCTGCCGGGCTTCGAATGCTGCCCGCAGCGACTCGTAGGCCTCGATCGAGAGAGCACACAGGACGAGGCCGCTGGTCAGGCGATCCAGCCGGTGGAGGAGCCCCCAGTCGCGCGACTCGCCAAGTCTGGCCAGGGCTGGGGCCAGCCTCCCGCCGTCGAGGGCAAAGAGCCCGTTGAGGAGGCTGTCGTCGCGGTGCGCCTTGCCCGGCTCGCAGACCATGCCCGGCATCTTGTTGGCGACGAGGACGCGCTCGTCCTCCCGCACGATCCGGATGCGCAGGCGGGGATTGGGCCGAGGGGCTGGCACGAGCCGGAGTGTAGGGGAGGCCGGGGCTCGCCGCGGCGCCAGGGCGAACGGCACGCTTGCTACGCTAGGTCCATGCACACGAGCCCCGTCCCGTCGCCGCGCACCGCGCGCCGCTTGCGTCCGTTCGGCGGCACCATCTTCTCGGAGATGACGCTTCTCGCCCGCAAGCACGGAGCGGTGAACCTGGGGCAGGGGGCCCCCGACTTCGACGGGCCGGAGTTCGTGAAGGAGGCCGGCATCGCGGCCATCCGCGCCGGCCACGGCCAATACGCCCGGATGTTCGGCGTGCCAGAGCTCAACGCCGCGATCGCCGATCGCTTCGCTCGGGACAGCGGCTTGCGGGTCGATCCCGACTCCGAGATCACGGTCACAAGCGGCTGCACCGAAGCCATCGCGGCCACCGTGCTCGGGCTCATCGAGGAAGGGGACGAGGTCCTCCTCATCGAACCCTTCTACGACTCCTACCCGGCCACCGTGGCCATGGCCGGCGGCACGGTGCGGACGGTCACGCTTCGGCCCCCGCACTTCGCCCTCGACCTCGCTGCCCTGCGGGCGGCGGTGACGCCGGACACCAAGGCCATCATCCTCAACACCCCGCACAATCCGACCGGGCACGTCTTCAGCGACGCGGAGCTGGCAGCGATCGCCTCGCTCTGCCGGGAGCGGGATCTCCTATGCATCGCCGACGAGGTGTACGAACGGCTCGTCTTCGAGGGGCGGCACCAGTCGATCGCCGCCCTGCCCGGGATGTGGGAGCGCACGGTCACCCTTTCGAGCCTCGGGAAGACATACTCGCTGACCGGCTGGAAGATCGGCTGGGCCATCGCCCCGCCGCATCTGACGGCAGGCGTCCGCGCCGCCCACCAGTTCCTGACCTTCGCCACCGCGACGCCGCTCCAGCACGGGGCGATCGCCGCGCTCCGCTCCGGCGAGGAGTACGACCGGCACTTTCTCGCCGAGTACCGCCGTCGACGCGACTTCCTGGTCGCCGGCCTTGCCGATGCGGGCTTCGAGGTGTTCGTCCCGGAGGGGACGTACTTCATCATGGCCGACCATCGCCGTTTCGGGTTCCCCGACGACCGGGCCTTCTGCCGCTGGCTGGTCGAAGAAATCGGAGTGGCGGCGATCCCGCCGGCGAGCTTCTACCAGCGCCCGGAGGAAGGGCGTCACCTTGCCCGGTTCGCGTTCTGCAAGCGGCAGGAGACGCTCGATGCAGCCGTCGAGCGGCTTGCTCGGCTAAAGCACCGCGGCCCGGCTGCCCGCTGACCGATCTCCGAGCGTTGGGCGGTGACCACCCGGGCGGCGTCGCATGGATCGAGGATCGCCAGTTCGTACAATCATGCCATGAGTCGGAGTGCAGGCGACGATCTCGGGCTCTCGGCATCGCTCGGAAACGGAGCGACGATCGGCGCCTGGGTCGGCTCGGGCGGCGAGGCCCTCGCGGCGGTGCTGGCGGGTGAACGTGCTCGCGACATCGAAGGGCACTGGATGTGGCGCATCACCGCGGTCGGAGGCGAGCGACGGGCCGCGGCCTCAGCATGGGCATCCGCCGTCGGCGCCACGGAACACGCATCGCTTCGCGAGGTGGCCCGGGCCGCGTCGCACGCCGTCCTCGTCCTCGGGCAGCGGGCCCCGTCGATCGATGAGTTGCGGCTGCTCGGCGAAGGCGACCGTCGCGTCATCCTCCTCGCGGCGCCGCCGTTGGCGGAGGCCTGCGCCCTCGATCGGGACGGTGACCAGATCCGGGTCGTGCCGTCGCTCCGGTTGAGCGAGTCGCTCCGCGCCGCCTCTCCGATGGTCTCCGAGCTCCGCGAGGCGGCCGGCGATCAGGTGGGGATCTCAGCCATGTCGATCCGCCTCCGGTGTGCTCCGGGCGAGCGGACCGTCGACGGGCTCCTCCTCGAGGCGTGCGAACTCATCGCTGCGGAGTTCGCGGCGATCGAGTCGGTGGTCGCCATGGCGAGGCCGCCGCTCACGGGCGGCGAAGTCCGCACGCTGGTCGCCTTGGTGCGCGACAGTGCGGGCCGAATCGGCACGATCGATTGCGCGGATGCCGGCGGTTGGTCGCGGGAGATCGAGTGGCTGGGGCCCGGCGGGCGGATCCGGATCGACGACGGGATCGTCCGGCGCTGGTCGCCGACCGGCAGCGCCATCGAGCGACTCGACGTTCACGCCCCGCGCGACGCGATCGAGGCGGCGATCGAGTCGCTCCGCTCGTTGGCGCTCACCCGCTTCCCGCGCGAGGAGCCTGGCTGCCTGGT
>JBGAKK010000033.1:0-49416 GCA_044224425.1 Phycisphaerales bacterium | reverse complement strand
CGGCCCCCTCGAGCTCGCTCCGCCAGTCGCCCAGCGTGCGGGCGTCCCAGGCCACGTGCCGCCACGGCCCGACCAGCCGCGGGGCGCTTCGTGAGAGGATGGTCACGACGTGCCCGCTTTCGGCCAAGTGTTTGGCGAGCGACAGGCCCAGGAAGCCGCTTCCGCCGGCAATGGCAACGGTTGGCACGCCGCGATCCTACCCCGGTCGGTCGCGGTGGCAAGGAGCGATGGCGCGGTCGCCCATTGACGCTGCCCGGCCCGGGACGTATCTCACGACGGACGCGAGCCCACCATGCCCCCCACCAAGAAGACCAAGCGCACGTCGCCGACGACGAACAAGCCCGCCACCGCCCGCTCCTCGGCCAAGCCCCGACTCCTCTCCGGCGGCAATCCGCAAATCAAGAAGGGCGACGGCGACGCACCGGTCCAGGCCTACATCGCGGCCATGCCGGGTTGGAAGCGCGACCTCGGCCGCCGGCTCGACGCGCTCATTGAGCGCACCGTCCCTGGCGTGCAGAAGGCGGTCAAGTGGAACTCGCCCTTCTACGGAGTCAAGGACGAGGGTTGGTTCCTCGGCATCCACTGCTTCACCAAGTACGTGAAGGTCGCGTTCTTCCGCGGCACCTCGTTGCGCCCGCTGCCTCCCGGCGAATCGAAGTCGAAGGAGACGCGATACCTCGACATCCGCGAGGACGAGCCCCTCGACGAGAAGCAGCTGGCAGCGTGGGTGAAGCAGGCCAGCCGCCTGCCGGGCGAGCACATGGGAGGGAAGACGCGATGAAGAAGATGGCCAAGCGGGCAGCGAAGGACAGCCGCCCAACAGCCCGCCGGGCCGCCGCGCCGAGCGACGCCTCCGCCCGCATCGACGCCCGCATCGCCGAACTCGGCGACTGGCGCGGAGCGACGCTGGCCACCGTGCGGGGGATCATCCGGCGGGCCGTGCCGGCAGTGGTCGAGGAGTGGAAGTGGCGGGGCGTGCCGGTCTGGTCGAGCAACGGGATCCTCTGCACCGGCGAGAGCTACCGGGCGGCGGTCAAGCTCACCTTCGCCAACGGAGCGTCGCTCCCCGATCCGCGGCGGCTCTTCAACGCGAGCCTCGAGGGAAGCACGCGACGGGCGATCGACATCCACGAGGGCGAGAGCGTGGACGCCAAGGCGTTGGCGGCGCTGGTCCAGGCAGCCGCGAAGTGGAATGCGGCGAAGAAGGGCAAGGCCGCGCCCCGAGGCCGGCCCCGAGCCTCGGCATGAGCGACCACCTCCTGCCCTGGCTCCTCGACTCCGACCCCGGCCTGCGCTGGCAGGTCATGCGCGACTTCACCGATGCCTCCCCTGTCGCCATCGCGGCGGAGCGGGCTCGCGTCGCCACGGAGGGCCACGGGGCAGCGCTCCTGGCGCAGCAAGGGCCCGATGGCCGCTGGGGCGGCGCGGCGTGGAACCGCGGCTTCGACTCGACCATGCACGTCCTGATGCTCCTCCGCGACCTGGGCCTCGATCCGGTCTGCGCCGAGGCCCGTCACGCCCTCGGGCTGGTTCGCGAGCACGTCACCTGGACCGGCTGCGGCCCGCCCGAGTGCGATGGACACCGCTTCTTCGCCGGCGAAACCGAACCCTGCATCAACGCCCAGGTGGCCGCCGTCGGGGCCTATTTCGGCCAAGACGTCGGCCCGCTCGTCGAGCGCCTGCTTGGCGAGCAGTTGGCGGACGGCGGCTGGAATTGCGAGGCGGAGCGCGGGGCCACGAGCTCGAGCTTCAACACCACCGTCTGCGTCCTCGAGGCGCTCCTCGCCTTCGAGCGAGCTGTTGGAGGCTCGGTCGAGGCGGCAACGGCACGCCGCCGCGGCGAGGAGTACCTGCTGGAGCGCCGCCTCTGCCGCCGCCGCTCGACCGGCGAGCTGATCGAGCGCTGCCGGAAGTCCGGCACCTCCTTCACCCGCTTCGTCTTCCCGACTTGGTGGCACTACGACGTCCTGCGCGGACTCGATCTGCTGCGCGAGGCGGGCCGCTCCCCGGAGGAGCGGATGAGCGAGGCCTTCGAGGCCGTGGCCCAAGCCGGCGCAGGCGGCCGCTGGCCGCGCCAAGAGCCCTACCCCGGCCGGATGCCCGTCGAACTCGAGGCGCCCGGCTCTCCTGCCAGCCGTTGGATCAGCGCCCGCGCCCTGCGCGTCCTGGGCTGGCGGCAGGGCGTGACGACGCGGGTTCCCTCGCCTTCATCGCTCACTCCGCCAGCGTCCGCTCGAAGGCAATGGCGTTGAAGTCGATGTCCTCGAGCGGCCGGCCGAGCTCGCGCAGCATGACCATGGCTTGGGCCCGATGGTGGGCCTCGTGGAGGATGAGCTGGGTGAAGCAGTCCCCGACCGTCGCCTTGATGTGGAAGCGGCGCCCGCGGTCGTCGGGGAAGCCGAGCCAGCCGATGGGCCGGGCCCAATCGCGTTCCCCGGCAACGACCTCCCGGACCCGGGTCCCCTGCTCGCGCCACGCCGCCTCGAGCACGGCGAAGGCTGGCGGCCGCTCGTCCTGGATCGGCCAAGTCTCGTAGGCCGGCACGTGGCGCGAGGCCATCCGCTCGAAGTAGTACCACTCGGCGGTGTAGAGATGGGTCAGCGTCGAGCCGAGGGTGGTGAGGCCGAAGGGAAAGGACCGGAGGTAGGCCTCGGCGGGGAGGGGCCGGACCGCGTCAAAGAGACGCTCCCGTGTCGCGAGCAGGTAGTCGTAGACCCGGAGGGCGTCCATGGGGGCGGAGGATAGCGGGCGAGGCGGCCCGCCCGCGGCAATCTTTGCGCCGCCCTACCCCACCCTGACCGCCGATCCGGGGGGCGATCTTCGACAAGGAGCCTGAATTTGCTCCCCAGGACGCCTCCCGTCGCTTATGCTCGCGGGCAACGGCTCCGTCTGGCGTCCGGGCAACTGCCCGGTTCGATCCTCCAGCACGAGTCGTTTCCCGACGCTTCCACCGCCCAGGTAGAGCACCGGCTTGTACCTCTGGGCATTGGACTGCAGCGCATGAAGCTCTACGTCGGCAACCTCTCGTTCAACACCTCCGAGTCTCAGCTTCGGGCCCTCTTCGAGCCCTACGGCGTCACCTCGGCCTCTCTGGTCATGGACCGCGACACCGGCCGTCCCCGCGGGTTCGGCTTCGTCGAAGTCGCGGACAACGCCCAAGGCAACGCTGCCATCGCCGCCCTCCACGGCAAGAACGTCGACGGCCGCGACCTGACCGTCAACGAAGCCAAGCCCCGCGAGTCGCGCGGCGGTGGCTCGTACGGCGGCGGCGGCGGCCGCAGCGGCGGCGGCCGTGACCGCAGCGGCGGACGCGGCGGCTGGTGAGTCGATCGCTGCATCGGTGATCCGATGCGGCAACGACCAGCCCTCAGTGCACATCGCTACCGGCCGGGCCTCGAGCCCGGCCGGTTTTTTTCACGGGATGCGAGCTGGCGACCGCGGCGCAGCCGTTCGCTGCTCGGTACCCGCACCTGACGGGCCAAGCCCACCGCCGCCAGGAGGCGAATCAGGAGGTAGCTCGCGTCGAACTCCCACCAACGCAGGCCGTGACGGGCGCTGGAGGGGAACGCGTGGTGGTTGTTGTGCCAGCCCTCGCCCATGGCAAGGAAGGCGACGATGGCGTTGTTGCGGCTTTGGTCGTGGCAATCGAAGGGCTGGGTGCCCCAGAGGTGGCAGACCGAGTTCACGCTCCAGGTGATGTGGTGCACGAGGAACACGCGCACCAGGCCTCCCCACAGGAACCCTAACAGGACGCCCCACCAGGACAGGGTGACCAGTCCGCCCAACGCCGCGGGGAAGAAGAGACCGGCCAGCACCCATCGCACGAAGTGCCGATCGGCGAGCACCAGGGCGGGGTCCGCGTGCAGGTCGACGGCGTACCGGCCGAGCCCCTTGCTCCGCTCGGCGAAGAGCCAGCCGAGGTGGGCGTGGAACGCCCCGCGCAGCGTGGCCCAGATCCCCTCGCCCCACGAACCGTCCTTCGACATGTGCGGGGAGTGCGGATCGCGCTCGGTGTCGGAGTGTTGGTGGTGCCTGCGATGCTCCGCGCACCAGCGAATCACCGGCCCCTGCACCGCCATCGAGCCGGCGGATGCGAAGAGGTAGCGGAGGGCCGGGGAGGTGGCGAAGGAGCGATGCGTGCAGAGCCGGTGGTAGCCGACCGTGATGCCCGCCGCCGAGATCAACGTCATCCCGGCGAGGAGGAGCAGATACCACGCGTTGAAGGCCACGCCCCAGGCGAGGATGAGAGCCGCCACCAACCCGAGCGGCGGCACCACCACCGCAAACAGGTTGATGAGGGCCAGCTTGCGGTCGGCAGGCGATCGCTCGCCCGGCGGGTCGCCCCGCGAGGGGACCGGCTCCATCGTCACCACATGCACACGTTCCACTTCGCCGAGGTCAGGCCCGATCCGCGTCATGGGAGCTCCGAGACGGCCAGCTGATTCGGCCGCAGCCGACAGGCCGGGGTCGGAGCAAGTGGGTTGTGGATGGCGAGTATACGGGCTGGCGTCGGCCACCGCGGCGAGGATGGAGCGATTCGTCGTCGGCGGCCTTCGAGGCATCCGCCGAGCGGTGAAGTCCCCTGCTCCGCACCGAGTCAGCTCGCCTGCTTCACCTCCACGCTGACCACGTGGATCACGCTTTGTCCCACGTTCTCCAGCGTGTGCGGGCCTAACGGCGGCGACCAGATGGCCTCGCCGGCCTGCGGCCCTCGGGACGCCGTCCGCGAATCGGCCACCACCGCACCCTGGGCGTCGCGGCGGACGAAATCGCCGCCCGAGACAACGTAATAGGCGGCCGGCCAGCGATGGGTGTGCAGGGGGACCGTTTCCCCGGGGGCGATGCGGGTGTCGAGGACCCGCACGTGGGCGTTGTCGAGGAGCGTTCGATGGTGCCCGGGGGCGGCGAGCACGGCGTCGAGGTGGGCAGGCCAGTCGGTCGCGGCGTCGATCATGGCCGCGATTCTACGGGCACGCCCTGCCCCGCCCCGGTTAGCATCGCCGGGGACGGCCGCGGCCCCGCGTGCCGACCGAACCTCTCCGGAGCTCGCCATGCGAACCGTTGCCCTCGCCGCCGTCTGCTGCCTTCTCGCCGGTTGCGCCTCGAGCCAGGCCACGAAGGCCGCCGCCAAGGACTCCAACAGTCTGCCGCTCGGCAATTTCTCGGTGAGCCTCACGGTGAAGGATCTCGCCGCCTCGCGAGCCTTCTACGAGAAGCTCGGCTTCCATGCCGTCGGCGGCAACCAGGCCCAGAACTGGCTGATCATGCAGAACGAGACGGCCACCATCGGCCTCTTCCACGGCATGTTCGACAAGAACACGCTCACCTTCAACCCCGGGTGGAACCGCGACTCGCAGCCGCTGGCCAGCTTCGAGGACGTGCGAGCCTTGCAGAAGGAGCTCGAGTCGCGCGGGGTGGCCATCGCCGTGAAGGCCGATCCGGCCAGCGACGGCCCGGCCTTCTTCCTGGCCATCGACCCCGACGGCAATCCGGTCCTGGTCGATCAGCACACGCCGCGGCCCAAGTGATGCCGGGATCCGGCGGGCTCACTTCGACAACCGCAAGCTCGCTCGCACCGCCGCCATCTCGAGGTCCGCACCGGTGCGGATCGCCTCCACCGTCGGCCGCACCGGGATGTCCGGCTCGATGCCGGCGTCCGGGCGCGGGCCAGTGCCCAGGCGCGGATACTGGGCGATCAGCGGAAGATCGACCTCGATCCCGCTCCCCGGGAGCCGCAGGAAGAAGAACGCCCCGCCGTTGATGCCGCGCTGGTTCCCGCCGGTCGGTTGCCCGACCAGCGTGCCGAGTCCGAGCCGCTTCACGGCGGAGACGAACTCGAAGGTCGCCGAGCTGTTGGAAGCGTCGATGAGGACGAAGAGCCGACCCGCGAAGCGCGCTCCGCGCGGGGCCACCATCCCGTCGGGCTCCGCCGCCTTCGGGTCGTTCCCCTCGCGAAGCCGGTAGAAGCCGCCGGTGGTGCCTGCCGGCAGGCTCGGCTGGCGATCGGCGATGTCGAGCGGCCCGAGGGCCTCTTCGCCCCAGTCGCGGAAGGAGTCGTCCCAGGTGTCGAGGAAGGGCGCGAGCTCCCCTGGCACCTGCCGATAGCGGACGAATCGCTGCATGGACGAACCGAGCGTCGGCCGGTCGACGAGGCGGCTGAGGATCACCTCGCCGACGCCCGAGCCCCCTTCGTTCCCGCGGAGATCGATGACCAGGGCCGGCACCTGTTTGGCGGCCAGCTCGTCGAACGTGGCGTGCACGAAACCCTGCCAATCCCAGCTCGTCTTGTAGGCGACCCAGCTCGGCATGCGGAGGTAGGCGATGCCGTCGTCGAGGTAGGCGAGCCTCCAAAGCGGCTCGCCGTCCCGCGGCTCGGGCTCCGCGCCGAGCCCCGAACGCCGCCCTTCGGCGGTCGTCGCGGGGATGGCGAGCGCCTCCTCGACCGTCGCGCCTGGACGCCGCACCATGAGTTGATAGGTCGGCGACGCCGACGGGAAGAGAAGCGAATGGTAGAGGTCGAAGGCCTCGCAACGTTGGTCGCCGCGGACCTCGAAGAGGCCGATCCGCTTGGCGTCGTTGGAACCGTCGGCGCGGCCGAACGGGAGGAGCCGATCGAGGATGGCCGCCACCGGCGTGCCGTCGATCGACAGGATCTCGCTGCCGCGGGGCAGGACGCTGCCCTCGGTGCAATCGCGGGTCACGATCATCCGGCGGTCGATCCAGCGGAAGGCGACGGGCAGCACGCGCTTGCCTTCGAGAAGCTGCCCGCTGACGGCCTTCGACTGGTTGGCGGGATTCGGGAAGGTGTGTCCGCAGCGGATGCCAGCGGTGAGGCGGCTGACGGCGAGGAACGCCTCGGGCAGCGTGCGGTCCTCGCGAAACTCCGCCTCGAGGCTGGCGAAGCGGGCCGCGATCTCGTCCGGCGCGTTGGAGCGATGCAGTCCGGGGTGGAGCGCCACCAAGGCTTGGCGAAGAATCTCGGCGTCGCGGGCCAAGGCGGCGGCGGGGATGCGGGCCTGTTCGGGGGGAAACGCCGCCGCGCCCGCCCCTGCCTGGAGCGCGGCGGCCCGGATCGCGACGGCGGGGAGCGCGGCGGCGAGGAGCGCCGTGGAGGCGACGAGGGCAGCGATGGAAGGCATGCGGTCCGCGTTTCGCCGATCCCGGCGGGCCGGATTCGGTGCAGCGCTGACCACGGCGCCTCTACCGCTTCCAGGCACTCAGCGTCCGCCCGCTCCCCGGCCCCGAGCTGAACTCGGCCGGGCGCGGCTGGCCGGGGGGGGCCATGCAGAACCAGGCCACCTCGCCTCGCCACTCGAAGATGCCAAGCTGCGTCGATCCGGCCAGTTCGCCCGAGCGATGCAGGTAGTCGATGGCCACCGGCGAGGAGGACTCGTCGACTCGCACCAGGACGTCGAGCATGACCCGCCCCCCGAAGGAGATGGTCACCTCGTTCCCCTTCGCGGTGCGGCGCCCGACCTTTCGCATCATCGCGGGCAGCTCCTGCCCGTCGCGCACGACCTGCTCGGCGCTCCACTGTCCTTCCAGCCTCCGCAGCGTCTCGCAGGGGACATAGGCGAAGTCCGACGGATTCGCCGCCTCGGTCGGCTTGGCTGTTAGCGGCGCGGCCGGCGGCGTCCCGCCGTCGACGCCCGCTGGACGCGAGGCCGAGGCCCGGCACAACGTCTCGAAGGCCAGCCCGCTCCCGCCCGTGGTCCGGAAGCCCGCCGGGGCCGGCCCGCCGTTCACGTCGAGGCAGATTTCCAGTCGGTCGCCATCGAGGCGGAAGATCCCGTGGTTGGTGCGCCCCGCCTCGGGTCCGGCCACGAAGTCGATGTCGATCCGATGCGGCTCGGCCTCCACGTCGATGATGAAGGTGCCTTCGTAGGTGGCCTCGGGCGACTCGGTCCGGAAGCGGTCGCCGTCGATCAGGATGCGCGACGACCGCAGCGCCGCCGCGGGCACGGCATCGCCGTCCACCTCGAGGCGGACGAAGGTCCAGGTGCCCTCGAGGGCCCGGAGCTGCTCGACGTGCCGGGCCAGCCGCGGCCAGCTGCCGAAGCCCGACTGCCGGGCCACTGCGGCCTGGGCGTCGGCTAACCGGAAGCCGGCCTCGAAGAGGGCGCGGTCGTCCATGCCGCGCGCAGCGGGCAGGAACTGGCGGAAGACGGCCATCGCATCGGCCTTGCCGGCGGCGAGGTCGGCGAGGAGCGTCTTCGCCTGGCGGCGAAGATGGTCAAGATGGGGACGAGGCGGAAGAGGCTGGGCCACGACGGTTCTCCATGCAAGGCGCCTGGATCCGCAAACAGGCGGCACGAAGAACGTGCGTCGGACAGAGGGCAATCGACGTGGCGAAGTGGGTTCAACCCTTCCCGCGGATCCGGAGGCTCTCTTCCAGCCGGGGCCGACTCTAACGGTCCCCGCCCCGCGATGCAAGATCGGCGTTCACCGGATCTCCTGGTAGGCCCGGTCGCGGCGCGTCCGCCGCCCCAGCTCGCTGGCGTAGCGGACCCCCAGCGAATCGCGATGCTCCCGCGCCCAGGCGGTGAGCCGGATCCGGCCCAGGGACCGCTCCTCCGACCAGAGCAGCCCGCGCATCAGCCCTTCGATCTCCTCGCGGGTGATGATCACGTCCCCCACCAGCGGATTGAGCACCTTGCTGACGAGGTAGCCGACGCCCGGCCCGACCCGGAGGACGCGCCGCCGGACGCCGATGATCTCGCCGACCGTGCGGGCCAGCTCCTCGTAGCGGAAGGTCTCCGGCCCGTGGCAATCGACGATCGGCGGCAGCCCCGCGTCGCGGTCGACGGCGCGCAGGGCGATCGCCGCGAAGTCCTCGACGTGGAGCGGAGCCAGCCGGTACTGGCCGTCGCCGAAGACGCCGAAGAAGGGCATGCGCCGCAACACCCAGGCGATGTTGTTGACCAGGATGTCGCCTCGCCCGAAGAGGACGCCCGGGCGCAGGATGGTGTGTTCGAGCCCGCTCGCGGCGAGCGACTCCTCGAGCCGCTTCTTGCCGTCGTAGTAGGCCAGGCCGCGTCCTTCGGTCGGCTTCAGGATGCTGGTGTGGACCACCCGCCGCACGCCGGCCGCCTTGGCCGCGGCAAACAATTGCTCGGTGTTGCCGACCGCCTGGTCGAAGGTGAAGAGCCGGTGGTTGAAGCGGACCCAGTAGGTGTTGACGAGGACGTCGCACCCGCGGAGCGCCTCGGCCAAGGCCGCTGGATCGCCGAAGGCAAGCGGCCGTACTTCTATCGCGTCGCCGAAGGGATGCGGTCGGTTCGGCGAGTTGGTCAGGGTGCGGACACGGTCGCCTCGGGCAAGGAGCATCTCGGCGATGGCCTGCCCGGAGTAGCCGAAGGCGCCGGTGACCGCGACGTGCATGCGGGCATCCTACGGCCGGTCAGATTTCGCGCAGGGTGTTGGGCACGCGGCCGGCCGGGGCCTCGGCAGGCGGAGCCGCCGCCGCCACGCCCTCCGCCCCGCGGACCACGCCGGCCACCAGCCCGTCGGCCAACGATCCCCGCCGCAGCCCGGCGACCACCTCGTCGCGCACCGCCTCGAGGACGCCCGCCGGGAGCTTCGGGGCGAGGGTGTCGTCGGCGGTGACCCACACCAGCCGCTCGAGGAGCGAGACGTAGACCAGGATGCCCGTCCCTTGGGCGTCGCGCAAGCGGAAGTCGGTGAAGCAGTCGGCAGCCCGGCGGCGCACCTCGTCCAACATCTCGCCGCGCGTGCGGAAGGGCCGGGCCAGGAGGGGAAAACGGGTGGCCAGGATGGCCCCGACCACGTAGCCCGCGGCGACCAGGGCGACCGCCGCCGGCAGGCCGACGCTCGCCCCGAGCGGACTCTCCCAGGAACCCGAGACGACAGGCGAGGTCTGGAGTATCGATGCCACGACCAGGAAGGCGAGCCCGAGGACCAGACCCACCACGTCCTCGGAGCGGTCGTAGCGCCCCGACCGACGGGCGACGATGACCACGAACTCGGCCGAGGTTCGGCGCTCCGCCTCCTCGATCGCCGCCTCGACGCGGCGCCGGTCGGCTTCGTGCACGATGGGCGGTGCGGTCACCATGATCCGCTGGCCCCTCCCCCGCCGGAGAACCCGCCCCCGAACGAGCCGCCGCCCGAGGATCCGCCGCCACCGAAGAACCCGCCCGACGAGCCGCCATAGCCGCCGTAGCTCCCGCCGAAGATCCCGCGGCGAAGCCGGTTGAGGATGGAGACGATGATGATGAAGGGAGCGAGGATGACCATCGAGCAGCTCTTCCCGATCGTCGACAGGATTCCGGTCGATGGCCCGACCGCCTGCGGTTGGCTTGGTTTCGACGGGAGCCGCTCGCCGCGAGCCATCTTGTCCAGCCCTTCCACCCCGGCCCGGATGCCGGCCGAATAGCGCCCGGCGCGGAACTCGGGGATGATCGTGCCGTCCATGATCTCCTGGCAGACCGCATCGTGCGCTCGGCTCCACGCGGCGCCGAGCTCGATGCGGGCCTTGCGATCCCCGGGCGAGACGAGGAGCAGGATGCCGTAGTTGTGGTCGGGTCGCCCGATCCCCCAGGTGTCGAAGAGGCCGCGGGCGTAGGACTCGAGGGGAATGCCGTCGGCCCCGCGGCTCGACAACGAGCGGATGGTCACCACCAGGATAGGGAAGCCCTTGTCGCGCCGCAGGTCGTTGGCGAGGACGTCGATGGCCAGGGCATCGGCCGGCTGGATGAGGTTGGCCTCATCGACAATGGAGGTGTCGCCGGCGGGGCGCGAGGGGAACGTGATGTCGGCTGCGGCCGCTGTTCCGCAGAGAAGGGAGAGGACGATCGTCAGGAGTCGGACAATCATCGCGGCGCGAAGCATACCGCAACTGGTGCGAATGCTCATGCTGACTCGGCGAGCTGTTTGGCTCGAAGCGCCGGTAGAGTGTGTCCGGCCGAGGGGGCAGCGTCGCGCCCTCGGGTCCGCCCAGGCCTCCAGGAGCTCTATCCATGGCTCGTCGCGCCGCCATCGCCGTCCTCGCCCTCACCGCCCTCTCCGCCTCGATCGCCCTCGCCCAGTCGACGAAGGATTCCGGCAAAGCCCCGGCCACGCCGCCCGCCAAGCACGCTCCTGCCGACGCGGCGAAGCACGCCCCCGAGCCGCCGCCCGGGATGACCAAGGAGCAGATGGACGCCCTTGTCGCCGCAGGAACGCCCGGGCCGCAGCACGCCAAGCTGGCTCGCTCCGTCGGCGAGTGGAGCGGCACCACCAAGTCGTGGCAAGGCCCCGGCGCGGAAGCTGCCGCCAGCACCTGCAAGGTGACCATCCAACCCATGATGGACGGTCGCTACGTGAAGTGCGAATGGAAGGGCGACATGCCCGGCATGGGCATGTTCCACGGCTTCGGCATCAACGGCTTCGACAACGTCTCGCAGCAGTACGTCTCGACCTGGATCGACAACATGTCGACCGGCATGATGCGGGGCACCGGCGAGCTCTCCTCGGACGGCTCGACCATGACCTGGAACTACGAGTTCAACTGCCCGATCGAGAAGAAGCCGGTCGCCATGCGGGAAGTCGAGCGCTGGGTCGACGCCGACACCATGGTGCTCGAGATGTTTGGGCCGGACATGTCCACGGGCAAGGAGTTCAAGATGATGGAGGCGACCCTCAAGCGGACCTCGAAGGGCACCGCGGTCACCGCCGTCCCGTGACCTCCGGCTCGGAACGAGCATCGAGCAGGATCATGCGGCCCCCGGCCCCAGCGCCGGGGGCCGCGTCGCAGACCGGCTCGGCGCGGTACCGTGATGCGGTCGCCAGAAGCCGGCACGCCGCCATGCGAACGCTCTCCCTCCTCCTTGTCGCCGCGTCCCTCGCCGCCCTGCCCGGCTGCTCCTCCAACCACCCCTACCGCACCGGCACGATGGAGCGCGGCGAGGAAGGCCAGGTGGTCAAGGGGCTGCTCGCCGAGCCCGCGACCTTCGACGGCCTGCCCTGCGCCGGCTGGGTCGAGTTCTACCCCGACGGCCACCTGCGCAGCGCCGACCTCGCGGTCGACTTCACGGTGGCGGGCCACGTCCTGCCCCAGGGTTCGCGCCTCTTCCTGCGCGAGGGCGGCACGCTCGAGCGCTGCTGGCTCTCGAAGGACACGCGAATCGGCGAGGTGATCTGCGCCGGAGGACCGGCCAAGATCGCGACCGAGTTCTACCCCGACGGCAACTTGGAGTCGGCCTTCGTGCGCGACGACCAGCTGGTGCCGGGGGCCAAGCCAGCGAGCGCCATGTTGCGCCGCGTGCGCTTCGACGAGTACGGAAAGGTCCTGCCGGAGCCCACCTGACGGCTTCGCGTGCCTCGTGAAGTTCACGAAATCCCGAACCACGCCGTCACAGGCGTGCGAATGGCTGCAAGCAGAGGTGTCGTCGGTCATCGACCAACGGCCACTGGCCGCCGCGCGGCCTGCCCCGGCACCAACCGAAGGAGGTGGATATCACGATCGGTACGCGATCCTCGGCGATCGACCTCGGCGATGTCGTCCGCGGCAAAGGAACCTCCACCGATGCCGAGCGCGTCGCTGAATTGGTGGCACGCGCCACCGTCTTGCTCGTGGCCTGCGACTTCGACGGCACGCTTGCCCCCATCGCGGCGGACCACAGCGGGGCCCGGATCGACGAGCGGGCCCGGGCCGCACTCAGCCGGCTGAGCGCGATCCCGCACACCCATGTGGCAGTCATTTCCGGCCGCGCCCTCGACGACCTCCGCACCCTGCTCGGGGCTGTCGGCCCGGTGCACCTCGCCGGAAGCCACGGCTTGGAGATCGATGGACACGCCCCGCCGAGAGACCTCGCCGACGGCACGCACCACGTCTTGCTCGATCGACTTCGGGCCCTGGCGGCGGTGACCCCGGGGGCGGCCGTCGAGGTCAAGCCGTTCGGCGCAGCGTTTCATTACCGCCGCGCCGAGCCCGAGGCCGCCCGGCAAGCCCTGGCCGCCCTCGAAGCCGTGGCGATCCAGCTTCCTGGCTTCAGCGTCGTGCAGGGCTCGAAGGTGGTGGAGTTCCTGGCCGGGCCGGCCTCGAAGGGCGAGGCTTTGCGGGCGATTCGTCGCCAGGTCGGCGCCACCGCTGCCATCTTCGTGGGCGACGACCGCAGCGACGAGGACGCCTTCGCGGTCCTCGGGATAGGCGACGCGGCGGTCAAGGTCGGGGCCGGCGAGACCCGCGCCGCCCATCGGGTCGACGACGTTCCCGAGGTCTGCGCGCTGTTGGAAGAAGTGGCCCGGCGGCGCGAGCGGTGGGTCCGCACGCGGACCCTCGTCCCCATCGACGCCCATATCGCCCTCTCCGACCAGCGGACCATGGCCCTCGTCGACCGGCGGGCCAACATCGCATGGCTCTGCCTGCCGCGCCTCGACTCCTCGGCCCTCTTCGCCGAGCTGTTGGGCGGACCGGCCGGCGGCCACTTCGGGATCGCCCCGCTCGACGACCAGGCCGACGGCGTGCACGAGTACGACGGGCCATCGATGGTGGCCCGCACCCGCTGGCCGAGCTGCACGGTGACCGACTACCTCGACTGTTCGAGCGGCCGTGCTTTCCAGCGCGCCGGGCGGAGCGACCTCCTGCGGGTGGTCGAGGGCAGCGGACGGGTCCGCCTCCGCTTCGCCCCGCGGCTCGACTTCGGGCGCCTCGCCACGCGGCTCCGGCAGCGCGAGGGCGGGCTCGAGATCGAAGGGGCCGCCGACCCGGTCGTCCTGCTCGCCCCCGGCGTGGCATGGGAGATCATCGAGGACGGCCACCACCAGCGGGCCGAGGCGGTGGTCGACCTCGGCGGCGGACCGCTCGTCCTCGAGCTGCGCCACGGCACGGCCAACCTCCGCCCGCACCCCCGGAGCGAAGGCGAGCGGCGCGACCAGACCAGGCACTTCTGGAGCGCCTGGGCGGCAAGCCTGGCCCTGCCCCAAACAGCTCGCCCGCTCGTCCTGCGGAGCGCCCTTCTCCTGCGGGCCCTCTGCCACGGCCCGAGCGGCGCCATCGCCGCGGCCGGCACCACCAGCCTCCCCGAACACCTCGGCGGCAGCCGCAATTGGGACTACCGCTACGCCTGGCCGCGCGACGCGGCGCTGGCCGCAGCGGCCTTGGTGCGGCTGGGGAACACGGGCACTGCGATGCGGCTCCTCGACTGGCTGCTGGCCGTCGTCGACCGCTGCGAGAGCCCCGACCGGCTGCGCCCAATCTACACCGTGGTGGGCGGCGATCTCGGCCCGGAAGCCGAGATCGGCGAGCTCGAGGGCTACGGCGGCAGCCGCCCGGTGCGGATCGGGAACGCTGCGTCTCAGCAGGTCCAGCTCGACGTCTTCGGGCCCATCGCCGACCTCGCCGCCATGCTGGCCGAGCGCGGGGCGCCGATCTCGCCCGACCATTGGCGACTCACCCGAGCCATGGTCGAGGCGGTCGAGGCCCGCTGGCAGGAGCCCGACCACGGCATCTGGGAGGTGCGCGGGCCGCAGCGCCACCATCTCCACTCCAAGGTCATGTGCCACCAGACCGTGGCCCGGGCCCTGGTGGTGCACGAGGCGGTGCGCGGCGAGACCAACAGCTCGTGGATGGCGCTTCGGGATCGGATCCGGGCCGACATCCTGGCCAACGGCTTCAACCAGGAGGTCGGGGCCTTCACCGCGTGGTACGGCTCGAGCGAGCTCGACGCCGCGGTCCTCCAGATCGGGCTGACCGGACTGGTGGCCTCGGACGATCCGCGCTGGCGGTCCACCGTCGAGCACGTCGAGCGGGCCCTGCGCCGCGGCCCGGTCGTCGACCGCTATCGCTACGACGATCGCCTGGCCGGCAAGGAGGGCGGCTTCCACCTCTGCACCAGCTGGCTCATCGAGTCCTTGCTCAGCGTAGGCCGCCCCGCCGAGGCCCGCGAGCTGTTTGACGGGCTGGTCGCCCTGGCCAGCCCCTGCGGCATCCTGAGCGAGCAATACGACCCGGTCGACGGCCTCGCCCTCGGCAACACGCCGCAAGCCTACTCCCACCTCGCCCTGATCAACGCCGCCCTCGCCATCGACGCGGCGTTCCCGCTCCCTTCCACCCCGGAGACCACATGAGCCACCGCCCCGACAGCCGCTTCTCGAAGTCGCTTGCCCTCGGGCTCCTGGTCGCGACGCTGGCCGGGGTTGCGACCGGGGCGATCTTCTGGCAGCAGGTCGAACGGGAACGCGAGCAGGGCACCGACGACCTCGATCGCCGAGCCCAGCTCCTGAGCCACCGGCTGGTCCCTGCCGCAGCGGAGGCCATCCGGATCGGCACGCCGGAGGCGACCGCCACTTTGCGCGACCGGCTCGACGGTCACGGCCGCCTGCTCGGGCTCGCCATCGCCCGCTCCGACGGCGCCATCGTCGCCCTGGGCGACGGGCTGGTCGACCTCGCCGACTCGCTGCGCGATCCGCTCCACCAAGCGATCGCCCAAGGCACCGAAGTGAGCGCGGTGCGGAAATCCCACGACGTCACCACCCACGTCCTGGTCGAGCCGATCTGCGCCGCGAACGGCGAGGTGCAGGGGGCGATCGCCGTGGTCCACGACGCCGTGTACCTCGAGGATCGGGTCACCCGAAGCACCGTGCGGGCCCTGCTCTGGACGCTCGGGATCAGCTTCGCCTTGCTGATCCTGACCTCCGGCCTGACCTGGCTCGTCTTCGAACGGCCGCTGCATCGACTGGCGGAATGGATGCGCCGCCTCCGCTTCGGGCACTCCCACGAATCGCCGCCCTCGGGACTACCGCTCCGCCGGCTGACCGACGAGAGCGTCCACCTCGCCGCGTCCTTCCGGGCCGCCCGGGTCAAGGAGCGCGAGGATGCCCAGGACATCGTGCGCTCCGACCGGGCCTGGTCGCGGGACCGCCTGCGGGCCCACGCCATCGACGCCCTCGGCGGGCAGCCGGTGGTCGTGGTCAGCAACCGCGAGCCCTACATGCACCAGATCCGCGACGGGAAGCCGGTCCTGGTCCGCCCGGCCAGCGGCCTGGTGACTGGACTCGACCCGGTGCTCCGGGCCTGCGGCGGGATCTGGGTGGCCCACGGGGCGGGCGACGCCGACCGCCAAACAGCTGACGCCACGGGCTGCCTGCCCGTGCCGCCCGAGGATCCCCGCTACACGCTGCGCCGGGTCTGGCTCAGCAAGGAGGAGGAGGAGGGCTACTACTACGGCTTCTCGAACGAGGGCCTGTGGCCGCTTTGCCACCTCACCCACGAGCGGCCGCTCTTCCGGGCCGGCGACTGGGAGCAGTACGTGCGGGCCAACCGCCGCTTTGCCGACGCCGTGCTCGAGGAGATCGGCGAGGAGCGGGCCGTGGTCATGGTCCAGGACTATCAGCTCGCACTGGTGCCTGGCTTCCTCAAGGCCGCCCGCCCCGACCTGCGGGTCGGCCTCTTCTGGCACATCCCGTGGCCGAATGCCGAAGCCTTCCGCATCTGTCCCTACCGGGTCGAACTGCTGCAAGGGATGCTGGGGGCCGACCTGGTCGGCTTCCACCTCCAACAGCACTGCAACAACTTCCTCGATTCGGTCGACCGCATGATCGAGGCCCGCCTCGACTGGGACCGCTTCGCGGCGGAGATCAAGGGGCACACCTCGCTGGTCCGTCCCTTCCCGATCAGCGTGCAGAGCTGGGCCGAGCGCGACGTGCCGTCCGGCCCCGAGCTCGAAGCGGCCATCGCCCTGCTCCGCCAGCAGCACCAGCTGATCGGCGTGCGGGTCGGGGTCGGCGTCGACCGCCTCGACTACACGAAGGGGATCGCCGAGCGGCTCCGGGCCATCGACCGCTACTTCGAGAAGCACCCCGAGGCCCGCGGGACGTTCAGCTTCGTGCAGCTCGGGGCTCCGAGCCGCACCCACATCCCCCGCTACCGCGAGTTGGTGGCGGAACTCGAGGCCATGGCCGACGCCATCAACTGGAAGCACCGCTCGGACGGCGTCCCCGCTTCGTGGCGCCCGGTGCACTTCCTGGTCGACCACCACGAGGGTCCGGCGGTGCACGCCTTCATGCGGCTTTCAGACATCTGCATCGTCAGCTCGCTGCACGACGGCATGAACCTGGTGGCCAAGGAGTACGTGGCGGCCAAGGCGGGCGGCGAGCTGCCGGGCGAGTCGGAAGGCGTCCTCATCCTCTCCGAGTTCGCCGGGGCGGCCCGCGACCTGCCGGAGGCTCTCATCATCAATCCCTACGACACCGAGGAGTTCGCCGACGCGATCCACACGGCCCTCTCCATGGATGCCAAGGAGCGGCGCCAGCGGATGACCCGCATGCGGCTGCGGGTCGAGGAAAACAACATCTATCGCTGGGCTGCCGACTTCCTGGCCGCCCTGGTCCACTCCAAGGCCCGCAGCGACCATGCCCCCGGGCAGGCCGCGCCCGTCGCCTAACCGCCGGCGGGCCGGCTCACTCCGCGCCGGCCGCCATCGCGGCGAGCTTCCGCACCGTCCGCCAGTTGCGGGCGGTGCAAGTCGTCCCCAGCGTGGCGTCGAGGTAGGCCGCGGTCAGCTTCGATCCCGACACGCCGCCAGGGAGGGCGAGGAAGAGGTCGCTCCCCCGAAGGACGAAGCGGTCCTCGGGCGACCGCTGGGGATCGAGCCGTTTCGCGCCCGCGGCACTCGGCCGGTCCTTCAGGAAGGCGACGTGGAGCGACTCCTCCGCGAAGCCTTCGGCGAGGAGCGGATTGGAGGTGACGATGCGGTCGAGCTCGGCCGCCGAGCGGAGGACGACCGGGACCCGCAGACCGAACCGTTTGGCAATGGCCGCCTCGATCGTCGTCGGCAGGTCCGCCCCCACAGCGGGTCTCGCCGCGAAGACGACGTTGCCGCTCTGGATGTAGGTCCGGACCTCGCTGCAGCCGGCTTGGACGAAGAGCCGGGCCAAGTCCGCCATGGGGAGCTTGTTCTTGCCGCCGACGTTCACGCCGCGGAGGAGCGCCACGTGCCGTTCGGTGGCGGAGGAGTCGGCGGCGCCGTGCGTCGGACCGGGCATGGGGCGGAGTGTACGGCGTCCGGACGCCCCTCCGCGGGAGCGCAATAACGTCGCTCGGACCAAGTCCTATCCTTTCTATGCATCCGGTCAGACGCAGCCACCCGGTTGGCGGGGCGGAGCGGCGAGTTGGCACGCCAGGCGGTTTTCAGGTATCTCACGCACCGACTTCGCAGCATGGCGCGTGATCGTGGACCGATCGGAATCGCGGTGCTCGCCGGGTCAACCGCTGTGGCGACGCCACCCGAGTTGATGCATCGGTTCTCTTTCTCTCAGTTTCGGGTCCAGGATTCAGTCCCATGAAGCTCTATGTCGGCAACCTCTCGTTCAGCACCACGGAAACCCGTCTGCGCGAGGTCTTCGAGAAGCACGGCACCGTCGAGTCCGCCTCCCTCGTGATGGATCGGGAGACCGGACGTCCGCGCGGCTTCGGCTTCGTCGAGATGCCGGACGCGGGCCAGGCCCAGGCTGCGATGACCGCCCTCAACGGCGCCAACGTCGATGGCCGCGACCTGACCGTCAACGAGGCTCGTCCCCGCGAGGACCGTGGTCCGCGCGGCGGCGGTGGTGGCGGTTTCGGTGGTCGCGCGGCGGCAGCCGCGGCGGCCGCGGCGGCTGGTGATCCCGGTCTCCGACGCTCCGTCCGTCTGAACACACGACCAACTTGGCCCCGCACCGATCGGTGCGGGGCCTTTTCTTTCCCCGTTCACTTTCGAGCCGCTGGCGTGGCGTGCACCGCCAGCTCGGCGAGGAGCGGGCAGGCCCGGGACTCGAGGATCTCAAGCCGCAGCCGACCGGCCGACGTGGTCGGCAGGCGCACGATGCGCTTGCGGCCGATGGTCGTGCCCTCGGCGATGGTCCGCCAGTCGCGGTCGCTGTTGCCCCCGGTGCCCGCAGCGGGGACGCTCAGCCGCCAGCGCATGACCCGCTGGCCGAGGGCGATCGGCTCGCGGAGGACGACGCGATCGAAGGACTTGCTGGCGTCGAGTTCGACGCTGATCGTCGCCGTCCGCACCTCGTCGTCGGTCGCCCAGTAGGTGGCCGGATCGCCGTCCACGGCGCTGGCCCCCGCGTAGGGGGTCGAGCCGGGCCGCTTCATGGCCCCCTCCCTCGGATCGCCGCGCACGGCATCGACCGCCGTGGTGCGGCCCAGGGCGAGGTTGGTGCCCGGCCCGTAGGTCGCGTCGATCAGCCGTCGCAAGCCGAGCACCGCCTTCGCGTCGTTCTCGTGGATGAGGCCGCGGCGATCGACCGGGAAGTTGAGGTGGAGGTTCGCGTTGTGGCCCACGCTCCGCTCCCAGAGGTCAAACAGCTGCTCGGGCGTCTTGACCTTGTCGTCCTCGTTGGCGTGGTAGAACCAACCCGGCCGGATGCTCACGTCGCACTCCGCGGGGATCCACCGCTCGCCGTCGAGGTCGCCCTCGTTGAGGCTCGCGGTGGGCGGCGGGTTGTCGGCCCCGCGGCCGTGGCCGGCGACCTTCAGCATGCCCCAACAGGTTTCGCCGGCCCAGCCCGACTCGTTGCCGACCCAGCGGATGTCGGGGCCGACGTCGCTGAAGATGACCGCGTTGGGCTGGAGCTCGCGGACGGTGCGCTCGAAGCTCGGGAAGTCGTAGACCTGCCGCTTGCCGTTCGGACCCTCGCCGCAGGCCCCGTCGAACCACACCTCGTGCACCGGGCCGTAGCCGGTGAGGACCTCGCGGAGCTGGTCGCGGAAGTAGGCGTTGTACGCCTCGCCCGTCCCGTAGGCGGGGTTGTTGCGGTCCCAGGGCGAGAGATAGACGCCAAACAGGAGGCCGCCCTCGCGGCAGGCCTCGCTCAGCTCGCCCAACACGTCGCCCTTCCCCTCCTTCCACGGGCTCCGGGCCACGGAGTGCTCGCTCTTGGCGGTGGGCCAGTTGCAGAAGCCGTCGTGGTGTTTGGCGGTGATGACCACGCCCTTGATCCCCGCCTCCTTCATCACCCGCACCCATTGCCGGGCGTCGAGGGCGCTCGGGTTGAAGACCTCGGCCGGTTCGTCGCCGTGGCCCCACTCGCGGTCGGTGAAGGTGTTGGGGCCGAAGTGGATGAAGCCGGTGAACTCGAGGTCCTGCCAGGCGAGCTGGGCCGGCGTCGGGACGGGCTCGATCGGCTTGGGCGGCGCGACCACGGGATGGGCGGAGGCTTGGCTCATGGCGGCGAGGACGAGGGCGGCGAGCGATGGGAGCACGGCTGGCACCTGGTTCGGAACGTGGCGAGGCGAGCGGCTCCCATCCTACGGGGCGTCGGCTCGAGGTCCACGACGCTCGCCCCGCGCCCCGCGCCGCACCGTACCATCCGGCCATGGCGGCCCCTCCCCCGTTTCGTCCCGAGGCGATCCTCGAGCTGACCCGCGCCGGACGCTTCGCCGAGGCCGACGCCCGCCTCAAGGCCCATCTGGCGAGCCATCCGCGCGATGCCGATGCCCTGCTGCTCGCGGCCCAGCTCGAGATCATGCAAGGCCGGCTCGAGGAGGCGATGGCCGCCATCCAGCGGGCCCTTCGCGGCGGGGCCCCGCAAGCCCGGGCCAACCTGCTGCGGGCCATGGTGGCCCAACTCCGCGGCGAGACCGACAACGCCCTCTCCCTGGCCGACGGGGCGACCCGCGGCCCCGGCGCCGCTCCGGAGGGCGCGGCGGTGGTGCGGGCCGAGGCCTTGTTCGCGGCAGGGCGCACCGCCGACTTCGCCAAGCTCATGACCGAATCCGGGGCCTGGACCGACGATCCCCGTGTGGCCGTCCTCAAGGCCCGGGCCGAGATCTCGCTCGGCCTCGGCGAGGCGGCCGAGCGGCGGCTGCGCGGCGCCCTTGCGGACGGCACGTCCAACCCGCTCATCCGGCGGACGGCGGGCTTCGAGCTGGTCAAGCTGTTGGATCGCTCCGGCCGCTACGACGACGCTTTCGACCTGGCCAGCTCGCTGCACCGCGAGACGACCCGGCCCTTCGACATCGACGGCATGGTCGCCGCCCTGCGCCGCTCCGCCACCCTCGCCGAGTCAGGGGCCTTGGCCCGGGCCAAGCGGGCGTCCAACAGCACGCCGCTGGTGGCCTTGGTGGCCGCCCTGCCCCGCAGCGGGACCACGCTCGTCGAGCAGATGCTCGACTGCCACTCCAAGCTCCGCGGGGTCGGCGAACTCACCGGCGTGCAACGCCTGATGGGCATGGCCACGGCCCAGGGCGGCTGGCCGGACGGATTGCTTTCGGCGCCGAGCCCGGCCCTCGACGCGATGCAGGGCGAGTACCTCACCCTCTCCCGCACCGCCCTGCATGTCCCGAAGGACGCGGTGAGCCTCGACAAGACGCTGCTCACCTGGACCGCCCTCCCGGCCATCGCCGCGGTCCTGCCGGGGGCGAGGATCCTCCGCATCCACCGCGACCCGCGGGACAACGCGGTGAGCCTCTTCCTCTCCGCCATGCACCCCTTCACCATGGGCTGGACCGGGTCGCTCGACTCGATCCGCCGGGTGATCGCCGCGGAGCGCGAGTTCGTGCCGCGCATCCTCGCCGGCCTCGGGATGCCGGCCTGCACCATCCGCTACGAAGAACTGGTCGACGACCCGCGCGGCCACCTCGAGCGCATGCTGGCCTTCCTCGGCTTGCCCTTCGAGGAGGCGTGCCTCACCCCCGAAGCGAACCGCCGGGCGATCCTCACCCTCAGCGCCGACCAGGTGCGGCGGCCGGTCAACCGCGACTCGATCGGCCGCTGGCAGCGCTACGCCCGGCACTTCGGGCCGGAGTGGGAGACGTTAGCCAAGGCCTGATCGCCCTCAGGCCGGCGAACGGAGCAGCCGCGTCGATTCCTCGGGCAGGAAGGCAAACGGCTCGCGCACCGCGGCGAGGTCGCTGCCCATTTGATAGACCCGCAAGCCGAAGACGGTGGTGGCGGCGAGGAAGTGGTCGAGCATGCTCGCTTGCAGCGTCTCGTACTCCCGCAGCTCGCGATCGAGGAAGACGCACAGGACGTCGACGGCGAGGCCGGTCCCGCTCGGCTCGTTCTGGCGGACCACCACGGGACGCGTGCGGTCGATCACCGGATGGGAGCCGAGGAACCACTCGAGGTAGGCCCGGTAGAGCGAGAGGTTGGTGACGAAGACCGGGCCTCCCGCCGCGGCGAGCACAGCTGCGGCCCGAGCCAGGTTCACGGCCGGGGCCAGCTCCTTGATCCGGGCCGCGGCGTCGAGCTCTTCCGGGGCCAGCTCGCGCACCGAGCGCTGGTCGATCCGGATCGATCGCTTCAGCCGCCGCCCGCCCTTAGGGTTCTGGGTGCGGTAGTTGATGAAGATCTCGCTGACGAAGCGGTAGTTGGGGACGGTGAGCGTGGTCTCGTCCCAGTTCCGCACCTTGGTCGAGGTGAGGCTGATCCGCTCCACCCGCCCGTCGAGGCCATACTGGCGGAACTCGATCCAGTCGCCGACCCGGAGCGTGTCGCCGGTCGTCATCAGGATGTTGGCGTACATCGAGAGGAGCGTGTCCTTGAGGACGACCGCCAGTAGCGCGGCGAAGGCCCCGACGCCGGTGAGGAAGTAGATCGGGCTGCGGCCGAGCAGGATGGCGATGATGGTGATCCCGCCCACCACCATGACGACCGCGGTGATGGCTTGCACGTAGCCCCGCAGGGCATCGGGCCGCTTCAGCCGCATGCTGACCAGGAGGTCGACTGCGGCCAGGCTGCGGCCGAAGGCGAGGAGGCCGAAGATGATGGCGATGCCGAGCATCATCCGGCCGTAGGTCTCGGCGAAGAATGGCAGGAGCCCCGGCCAGAGGTAGATCCCGCGCCACGCCACGGCAAAGGGAAGGACCCAGGCCAAGGCGTTGATCATGCGGCTGTCGCGGATGGCCCGCACCAGATGTGTGCTGCGAGCCTCGCCCTGCGAACGGCGCTCGAGGAAGCGCATGATCGGCAGGAACACCACGGCCCGCAGGGCGACGTAGAGGACGAGGGCCACGACGAAGGTGATGCCGGCGGCGCTTCCGTGGTAGGCGAGCGGGTGCTCGCGGAGCCAGGAGACCACGGGGTTCTCCTGGATGGTGGCCTCGAGCTCCTTCTCGAACTGGCTCTTCTCGACGCGGGCGATGTCGCCCGATTCGCTCGGGGCAGCCTTGGTCGCTGGGGCGGTCGCAGAGGAAGCGGCGGGATCGGCGGGAGGATCGTCAGGCAAGAGGAGCGGCATGGCAGGAGAGGGCTAGGCGGTCGCGCCGCCCGCTCACCACCAAGTGGGGCGAGAGCGAGGGCGAATCCAGCGCCGGCGATTGTACGAGGTCCGATCCTGTCCGCCCGCGAGACGGGGTCTGCGTAGGGAGCCCCACCCAACGTGGGATGGCGACGCGGGACTGGCTCCAGTCGCGGCTCGATTGCCACGATCCATGCCCCGTCGCACGGCGCGTGGCGCCGGCATGGACGCGGAGGAGGAGTCGCGATGATCCGCTGGATGCTGGACGCGCCCGCGTCCTGGGCCTTGATCGGCGTGGCAGCGGCAGGGTGGGCATCGGCCACCCTGCCGGTGCTGCTCGGGGTCCTGCTCGTACTGGCCGGCGTCCTGGCCGCTGTCCTGCATCGGGCCCTTGCCGCGGCGAAGGTCCGTCACACCCGGGCCGACGCCGCCCACGCCGCGGCCGAGGCGGCCAGCCACGCCAAGAGCCAGTTCCTCGCCAACATGAGCCACGAGATCCGCACGCCGCTCACCGCGATCCTCGGCCACGCCGAGCTTCTCCAGGGCGACGACCAGTCGCCCGCCGAGCGCCGCGAGTCGCTCGCCTCGATCCGCCGCAGCGGGACGCATCTGCTGGAGGTGGTGGGCGACATCCTCGACCTCTCGAAGATCGAATCGGGCGCGATGTCGGTGGCCAGCGAGCCCTGCCCCGTCGCCGCCATCGTGTCCGAGGTCGCCTCCAGCCTGTGGGTGCGGGCCCACCAGAAGGGCCTCGTCCTCGCCGTCCGCTACCTCTACCCGGTGCCGGAGACGATTCGCTCCGACCGCTTGCGCATCCGACAGATCCTGCTCAACCTGGTGGGGAACGCGATCAAGTTCACCGACCATGGACGCATCGAGATCCGGGTCCGCTTCGATCCCTCGGGCCAGACCCTGGCCATCGACGTGGCCGACACCGGAGCCGGGATCCCGCAGGGGCAGCTCGACCTCGCGTTCGAGCCCTTCACCCAGCTCGACGGCTCGCCCACCCGGCGCCACGGCGGCACCGGGCTCGGGCTGACCATCTCGCGGCGCATCGCCCGCCTGTTAGGCGGCGACGTCGTGGCCACCAGCGAGGAGGCCAAGGGCAGCGTCTTCACCCTCGTCCTGCCGACCGGCTCGCTCGAGGGAATCCGAATCATCCACCAGGCCGACCAGGCGGACCACCTTCCTGCCGGCCCTGAACCGACCCATGCTGAGGTCCGCATTGGTGGCCGCATCCTCCTCGCCGAGGATGGCCCCGACAACCAGCGACTCATCTCCTTCATCCTCCGTAAGGCGGGAGCGGATGTCGTACTGGCCGGAGACGGCGAGGAGGGTGTGCATGCGGCCATCGCGGCCCGCAACGAGGGACGGCCCTTCGACCTCATCCTGATGGACATGCAGATGCCGGTGATGGACGGGGCGACGGCGGTCGGCGAGCTTCGCCGTCGCGGCTTCAGCACGCCCATCGTGGCCCTCACCGCCCACGCCATGGTGGGCGACCGCGAACGCTGCCTGGCCGCGGGGTGCGACGACTACGCGAGCAAACCGATCGAGCGGGCGGAGCTGCTGGCGATCTGCGCCCGATGGGCCGAGGCGGGGCGGCGAGCGGTGGCCTAACGGTTGTGGGGAAGCCGCCTCCGGGGCAGCCGGGCGATCCCGGCCATGACGGAGGTGTTTTCCCGAGTTTGCTCTTGCTCGCAGCGAGATTCACGCTACTCTCGACCCGACTTCGTGGGGGCCGCGCCGCGGGCACATGCCCGCCGAGCGAAGGAAACAAGAGGAACAAGGGGCACTTGCTCCGGCGGAAGCCGAGGCAGGCGACGTTGCATGCGTTTGCTTCCTTCCCTTTCCCTTTTTCCCTTCCTCGGAGAGTGCACATGTCCAAGCTCGCCCTTGCCGCGACCGCGACCCTGTTCGTGGCTGCCGCCGCCCATGCCGGATTCGATCCCGCCAACTGGACCATCGCCGGCACCACTGGTTCGATCCAGATCTCGCCCGACAAGATGGTCTTGACCAGCGGCAACAGCGCCACGCCGGGCGAGACCACTGCCTCCTACACCTCGCCCTATGGCGGCAAGAAGGTGTCCTTCGACTGGACGATCCTGGCCTCTCCCGATACCGGGATCTACGACTACTTCGGCTACTCGGTGAACGGGACCTACTTCGGCCTCGCCAACAATGAGACGAGCGGCGGCGGCAGCGTCTCGGTGCTGCTCAGCGCTGGCGACGTCTTCGCCTTCCACATCGGGACTTTGGACGGCGTCCTCGGTTCGCTCACCGTCTCCGTGACGAACTTCAGCAGCGTGCCCGCGCCGGGCGCGTTCGCCCTCCTCGGACTGGCCGGTCTCGTCGGCCGCCGCCGTCGGGCCTGACCTGGGGCCCCTTGGCCCGCATGAAGTGGAACAGCACCGCTCCCGCCTTGGCGCGGGAGCGGTGCTTTTCACGCCAGCCGGCGCTACGCTATCTTCCAACCGCTGACATGGGCGTCAATCCGTCCGACCTCCTCCGCCGCGCCGCGGCCGCCTTCGCCGGCAACGACCTGCCGACAGCCGATTCGCTGGCCCGAGCCGCCCTCGAGTCACGTCCCTCGGACGTCGACGCCTGGCGCCTGCTGGGCCGGATCCGCACCCGGCAAAGCCTCTGGGCGGACGCCGACGCTGCCTTCGACCGCGCCGCCAGGCTCCGCCCGGGCGACGCCGAGGTGGCCGTGGGCCGCGGGCAGCTTCGCTTGCGACAAGGCCGGACCAGCGACGCCATCGCCCTGTTCGAGGATGCCCTAGGACGGCGCCCCGACCTCACCGAAGCCAGGCTCGCCCTCGCCGATGCGTGGCGGCGGAGCGGAGAGATCTCCAAGGCTCGGGCGGCGCTCGGCACACCGGGCATCGCCTTGGGATACCTCATCGCCGCCGACTGCGCCATCGATGAAGGCGACGCAGCCGAGGCGGAGCGGCTCCTGCGGGCCGGACTCGACAAGCAGCCCGAGGCGACCCAACGCCATTACATGCATCGCCGGCTTGGCGAGCTGCTCGAGCGGGCCAATCGGCCTGGCGAGGCCTTCGCCGAGTACGTGGCTGGCAAGCGGGCTACTCCAGCCTCCTTCGACTGGCACCAATTCCGGAGCCGCTTCGATCGGTGCCGGAGCTTCTTCCAGGCCTCACAGCTCGAACGCCTGCCGCGAGCGTCGATCCGCACTCGCCGCCCGATCTTCATCGCCAGCGTGCCTCGTTCGGGAACCTCGCTCCTGGCCCGGCAGATCGCCGCCCATCCCCAGGGCGGCGACGCCGGCGAGACCCCTGCCCTCCATGAGCAAGTCGAGGCCTGGAGCGACCCCTCCGCGCCCAGCACTTCCTGGCCGCTCTGCATGCGAGGCTTCCTGGCCCGGGACCTCGACGAGGTCGCCCGCGCCTACCTCGACCGCACTGCTCCGTTCGCCCCGCTGGGAACCGAACGGGTGGCCGACAAGCACCTCTGGAACTGGCTCTACGTCGGGCTCATCGCCGTGGCCTTTCCCGAGGCGACCATCGTGCATCTCCATCGCGATCCGATCGACACCGGGCTGAGCTGCTTCGAGCGCCTGCAGAACTCGTCGATGCCGTGGGCGGCGACACTCGAAGGCGTGGGCGAGATGCTGGCCCGCTCCGAGGTCCTCATGGAGCACTGGCGGCGGCTGCTTCCTGGCCGCATCGTCTCGGTGCGGTACGAGGATCTGGTCGCCGATCCGCGTAGCCAACTCGGCGCCGTCCTCGACGCAGCCGGCCTTCCGTGGAGCGATGACTGCCTGCGCCACGACCGGCTCCGCGCCGACGCCGTGATGCCGGCGCCGACCCTCTCCGCCGAGCAAGTCAAGCGGCCGCTCTATCGCTCGGCGATCGGCCGCGCCGATCGCTTCGGTTCGGCGCTCGATCCCCTCCGCGAGGCGTACGGGCGAACCCGAGCCGCGCTCGGCGGGTGACGGCCCGTCCTCACCACCGCGATGCTGCACCAGCATCGGCGCGATCGCACCGGAGTTGGACGCCAAGTCGGGACTCGAGGGCGAGGGCGCATTGACGCCCTCGGGCGCCAGCCATAGGCTCGCAATGGTTGAGATGCAGTCTCAACAAACCTTCGCGTGCCCACCCCCGAGTCGCCATCGCCCCGTCCGTTCCCCGCCCAGCGACGGCTGTCCCGCTGGCCCGGCGGATCGTGGGGCACGTGGGCCGCCATCGCCGCCTTCGCCTTCTTCCTCCTGAAAGGCCTGGCCTGGCTGGCCGCCCCGATCGCGGCCTACCTCCTCTCGACCTGACCCGCCATGACACCGACCAGCACACCCAGCCCCGCCCCGACCGAGTGCCCGACAGCTGCTGGGGCACCGAGCCTCGCCCTGACCCTGCGCGAACGGACCGCGGAGGCCCACCGCCACGCCGAGAGCCATCCCGTCCAGCATCGGATGGTCCGCGGCTGCGTCGACCGGGCCGGCTACGCCCGCTGGCTCAGCCAACTCCTGCCCGTGTGGCAAGCGATCGACGCAGGCCTCGCCAGCCTCGCCGCCCGCGATCCGCGGGTGGCCAGGGTGCGGCAGGCCTATCACACCCACGCCCCGCGAATCACCGCCGACCTCGCCTATCTCGGGGCGGCCCCAACCGCGGCCGTGCCCGAGGCCCTTCGCCTGCGCGACCGGATCGAGTCCCTCGCGGCGGCCGGCGACGCGGCGCTCCTCGGGGCGTGGTACGTACTCGAAGGATCGGCGAACGGCGGGCAGTACATCGCCAAGGCCTTGGCCCGGTCCCTCGGCCTGAGCGGACCGGAAGGCCTCACCAGCCTCGACCCCCACGGCTCGGCCCAGCGCGAGCGCTGGCAAGCCTGGCGCGCGGCCATCGACACCCAACCCTGGGACGACGCCGAGCGGACCCGCATGGTCGACGAGGCCAGCGCGACGTTCGGGGCGATCAGCGCGGTGATGGACGGCATGGAACGCTGCGTGCCGGGGTGAGCTGAATCACCAACCGGAGGCACGTGGGCGATGCCGCATGCAGCCCAAGTAGCGGCACGTCACCACATTCTTGTGTCGGGTCCCGTCGATGCAGAGCGGTCGGCCCAATCGACGAGCGTCCACTCGCCCGATCCGCACGCGGGTCATGCTCTCGACCCACTGGGCTCGCCCGGCGGGTCGTCTCGGAGGTCTCCGACGAACGTTTGGCGCGACTGGCCTGGACGTGGACCATTGCGACTCGCCACAGCCGTCACTACATTGACCCGGCGGTTCATCCCGATCGGCAATCGGGGCCGGTGAGCGAGAGGAGGTCTTGGCATGCGAGTTCGCCTCGGGAATGCGGGTGCGTTCGCGGTCTTCGCCGCGACCTCGCTCGCGAACGCCCAATGCCAGATCGCGACGCTCGACCAGATCGACCCGAACGCCGACAACTACGGCGGGGCGTGCTCGTTCGACGGACAGACCGCCCTGGCGGTGGAGAACTCGTTCGACGCGATCGGGCTGCTTCGGGTCTTCACGAAGACGGGAGGATCGTGGTCGCTCGCGCAGTCCATCCCGGATCCGTACCAGGAGTCGCTCAGTGGATTCGGCATCGCCGCCGATATTCACGGCGATTGGTTCGTGACCTCCTCCCCGTCGAGCTCGCTGATCGCGCCGGGCCAAGGCGCCGTCTTCGTGTACCACCACGGGAATGGTGGTTGGAGTCTGGCGCAGGAGATCAGGCCGGACTTCCAAACCGCATACCTCGGCTATTCGGTGCGATTCAACGATCAGACGCTCGTCGCATCCGCGCCGGCGACGCCGATTCCGGGTGTGGCGGAAGCGGGAACGGGATGCGTGGTTTTCTACTCCCACACCAAGGACGGTTGGGGAGCGCCGCAGCAGATCTTCCCCCCGACGTCCCCAGCAAACACCTATTTCGGCAAGCAGATCGCCTTGGTCGGCGACCGCGCCTATGTCTCGCAGCACCCGATCGCCGTGCATGAGTACACGCGAAAGGGCGGCGAGTGGACGCACACGCACACCTTCGTCCCGCCTTCGCCAGCTACCACGAGCCCCTTTGGATGGTCGATCGACGCGGGCGAGGATTTGCTGGTAGCAGGCGCGCCCTACAGCGAGGTCCATGGCGAGTCATCAGGCAAGGCCATCGCGTTCCGCCGCGTCAACGGCGTCTGGGACACCGGCGAGGATCTCGAGCCGCCGGTCGATGGATTCACGGTGGACAGCGCCGGCGAGTCCTGTGCGGTCGTTGCGCAGACCGGCGACGTGTTGGTCGGCGCGCCATACTCCAATGGAGGCGGCGTCTTCTTCTCCGGCCGCGTCCTCCGCTTCCGATTCGTCGACGGCCACTGGACGTACCTCGACGACCTGACGCCGCAGTCGCCGCTCCCCTTCTCGAACATGGGCTGGAACATCGCCGTCGCTGGCGAGCAGGCCCTCGTCGCCCGCTTCACTGCCCCGGTCCTGTTCACCGGTCTTGATCCCGTGGACTGCAACGGCAACGGCGTCCCGGATGGATGCGATCTCGCCGAGCGAAGCTCACTCGACCTGAACGGCAACGGCATCCCGGACGAGTGCGAACTCCCGGGCGATCTGGATGGCGACGGGGCAGTCGGTCCTGCCGACCTTGCGATTCTGCTCGGCGCGTGGGGACCCTGCAGCGGCGCTTGCGGCGCGGACCTGGTGCTCGATCGTCACGTCGACCAGTTGGACCTGGCCACTCTGCTCGGCCTTTGGTCGAGCTGAACGTGAGGCACAGCCGGGTAATCGGCGGACCGCATCCGAGTGGGACGCTGTCGTCGCTGCGATAGCCCGCCTGGGAGCGGACCGGGTCCGATGGTGGATGCTCGAGAGAGAACCAGCGGTCGATCGGCCGGTCGCGGGCTGGAATGGGCCCTGCACGGCTGAGATCCGGCGCCCACCATGCGGAGGCGTCGCAGTCTCTGCCGGCACCGCGCGCGACCGGCGCACCTCGATCCGTCATCGCCTATCGCCCTGTCGGGCGATAGCCGCGCCGGGTCGGCCCTCCGCATCGGCACAGGCCAAGAGCGGATCGACCGGAACGAGAAGACCAGCGGGCGGATCGGCTCGCGCGCGGGGCCTCGCGAAAGCTGGGCTGCATCCGGCGCTGTGGTGATCAGCAGCCACCCTACGAGTCCGCCGCAGCCACGCGCGATGCCCGGGTGGAGAGGTGGCGGCCCGGGCGACAGGATCCGGCGGACGGGTCGATCCTCTGGGGAAGTTAGCCTTCGAGCCGCTCGAGCAAATCGAAGGACGTAACACGCGGCTCTGGAGCGAGGTTCCGGGCACCGGAAGCTGCGGCGAGCGAGGTCGTGAGGCCAGACGGGGCGGCTGGTCGCGAAGGGGACCCCCGCCCCGTCCATCCTCGCGAGGGTCAGGGCGTCGTGCCGGCGAGCGGTCGATCTTGCGGTGTGGTGGCGTGCGCAGCACCGGTCCGCCTGACGGCGTGCTGGAGACGCGGCTCCTTCGCAACAGGCCTTGCGCGCAGGTGTTGCGGCGCCTTCTTCGGCGGTGGTGGCGCCGCCATGCTGACGTTCACGGGCTCAGGCGTGCGTTACACAGACCCGTCTACGTACCGTTCGGCGGACCGAATCCGAGTTCAGGCGACCCGTCGGCGCTTACGCTTCGCGCTGAAGGTGACCGCCAAGCCGCATCGGCCGTACAGCTCGATCAGCGAGTCCACACTGAACCGACCGATCTTCCCGCGCATCAGGTCGCTCACGCGCGGTTGCGTCACGCCCAGAATCCGCGCCGCCTCGCGCTGCGTCCAGCCTTCCTTGCGGATCAGCGACTCGAGCTGCATCATCATCGCCGAGCGCACCCGCAGGTTCTCCGCCTCCGCCTCGGACGCCCCAAGGTCCCGGAACACATTGCCGCTCGCTCGTCGAATCTGCTCGCTCATCGTGATTCCCTTCGGGATTGGTGCCGCTCCATCGCAAGCCTGAATCGGCGCTGACCAAGCTCGATGTCCGCCTTCGCCGTCTTCTGCGTCTTCTTCTCGAACGCGTGCAGCACGTACACCGCGTCACCGAATCGGGCCACGTAAAACACGCGGTGCTCGCGCCCCGTCCGGATTCGGATTTCGTTCACCCCCGGCCCGACCGTCTTCATTGGCTTCCAGTCCGACGGGGCTTGCCCTCGCTGGACCTTGTCGAGCTGGTAGCCGGCCTCGTTGCGGGCCTCTTCCGGGAAGCGGCGCAGATCGTCGAGCGCCGTGCCGACCCACTCCAGCGGATTCCGCGGCGTCTCGTCCATCGCCCGGTACTATACACAAAGGTGTATCGCGGTCAAGGGGTCCTTTGCACGCCCGCCTAACGCAGCGCTCGTGCCGCCACGGACTGCGGCTACACTCCTGTGCTAGGCCTACGGCCTCGGCCGCACGCGCGTGCGGCATAGCTCATGATCGTTAGGCCGAATGCGCCCTCGGGTCCTCATCCTGGCAGCGACGATCGGGCTCGCCACCACCATCGGCGTGTCTTGGCTTCTGGTCGTCGCCCAAGCCATCCGCAACGCCCCATACGCCACGGTCCGTCTCAACGTGCCGATCGGCGAGTGGCCGGGCGAAGTGCCGCCGGAGTGGCCTCCCCCGCAGTTCGCCAACCAGATGACCGTCGGCGGCGTCACGGTCGTCACCGCGCATGGCCCCGTCCGGGGCGAGCTCGAACCGCAGGCGCCCCGTCAGCCGCCGGTCTACCCTCTCCACCACCAGGTGATCTACTCGGGATTCCCCTTCGCTGCCCTGCGCCGAGAGCGCGATCCCGGCGCGCCGGGCCCCGAGTCTGCTTCCCTTCGCCATGGGATCCCGGCGCCCTTCCTCGACACACGGTCCGCCCAGCCCGAGTGCCGCCTCCTCCCCGTCCTCCCATGGACTCCAGGCTTCGCGCTCGACTGGATCGCCTACTCCGCCTGCGCCCTCGCCTGGCCCGCGTACGCGGCCCTCCGCCGCAGGTCCCGTGTCCGCAGAGGTCTCTGCGCCGGCTGCGGCTACCCGCGCGCCCAGTCGGGAGCTTGCCCGGAGTGCGGCCGAGCGGAAGGATCGGCCTAACCCCTCGCTCACGCTGACCGCCGCGGTACACTCGTGGCGTCTCCGACGCCATCGCGGCCGCGGCGACCGCGTTGCCTACAAATCGTTCGGCGGAACTCGCCGCAACCGCAATCGTCGAGGTCGGTTTCCGCTTCGGATTGGCAGCCCCCTCCGTCGCGCCCCGCGCTCAGCCTTTTCCCTACTCCGAGGAGATCCCAATGTTGCCTATCGCCGCCTGCGCGTTGTTGGTCACGCTCGCATGCGCGGGAGACGACGGCGCTCCGCCGACCGGGACGGTGGAGTTCATGGGTGTTCGCAGCCTCGTGACCGTCGTCGGCTCGCCGCAGTTCCCGCCAGTCGAGCTGAACATCAAGCGGCACCGATTCAACCAGGTCCGCGACGAAGCGGGGATCTCCCACCTCTGCGATCGAGCCGGCCTGGTCCTCAACGTGGTATCCGGCCCAACTGCGGCTGAGCTCGGGCTGCTGTCGTTCGTCGTGCTGCGGGTCGAGGTGCTCGACAACGACTTCGGCTCCGCCGAGGAGAGCGAGTTCTGCGACAACGGCGCGATCATGCTCGGTCTTGACGGCGAGTGCCCACCCGAGTGACCCGCAGACACGGCTGCCGCGCGGGCCGGCCTCGAGAGGATGTGGGCACGCCGTGTCGATCCTCCCAGATTTGGCTCGCCGCAAGTCGTTTTCCTAGCCCATCGCTCACGCGGACCGCCGCGTATCTCACGACTCGTCAGGCGCACACATGCGGCGATTCGCCCCTCTCCTTCGCAAGGTGGCCCTCAGCCTCGCAGCCGGCGCCGCGGTGACGATCGCCTTCGCTTGGGCAAGGGCTGCGACGGTCGATCTCCGACGATCCTGGACCTGCTCCGGCTGGATCCCTGACCGCCGCCTCGGCAAGTCGTTGATCTGGGGCGTTGGACGCATCGATTTCCCAGGCGGCTCCTTGGTCTTCGCTCTCCCTGAGAATGTCATCCCGCCAGATGCCTCGCCCCCGCCCACGCCCATTCGGGGACTTGTCCCCGCCTGGTGCGCACTCCTCGAGTCCATGACGATGACTGCTGACGGCTCGCTGGACGAGCGAGAGCCCTTCCACTCCGCCTATTTCAAAGAGGCAGGATTCGGGTGGCCAGCGATCGCGGTCGTGGCGGCGTGGGAAGACAACCGACTCAAGGCGGGGATCTCACTTCCGGCAGCCAACGGCCAGACCCGGGCGTTGCCCACGCGCGTTCTGCCAGCCGGGCTCGCGATCGACACCGCCGTGTTCGCGACCGTCGTCGGCCTCGGCTGGGCCGGCACTCAACGGTGCATTCGGTGGCGTCGCTCGCGCCTCGGGAGGTGTCGCGAGTGCGGATATGATCTCCGTCGCTCCGATAGACGCCGCTGTCCAGAGTGCGGCGATGTCCCCGAAGTACCCAGCGACGCCGTTTAGCCCCGCGCTCACGTGGACCGAGGCGATATGCTGAGACCTGACGACCCTCGCCATCGCGGCCGCGGCGGCCGCATAGCTCGAACGGTCGTGAGCGAGACCTTGAAAAGATCGGGCTCCGCCATACTCCTGCTCCTCGCCGGACTGGCCACGACCGTCCTGCTCAGCTGGGGCTGCGCCCTTCTGCCTCCCCCGACAGCAGTCACTGCCCAGGAACAGACGCCGCAGTGGATCGGACCCGTTCCCCGCGTCTTTGGCGAGGCGCCATGGCAAAAGATCGAGCGCCAGGGTCTAGGAGCGACCCTTGTCGAGTTCGCCGCGGCTCCGCGCAGCGGGACCCAGTTCAGCCCCAGTGGCACCCCAGTCGACCGGCAACAGGCCCTCCTCACAGGCCTTCCATGCCGCGCCCTCCGGTGGGAGCTCAACATCCCGGTAACCGGATCGCATGCGCCGACCTGGCGAGACGGCCTCCAGTTCCCACTCTCGAATCGCTCGCTCTTGCCGCTCGTGCCGTGCTGGCCGGGCTTCGCCATCGACTGGCTGCTCTTCTCGCTCGTCTGGGCCCTGGTCCTCTGGGCCGGCGCCGCCCATCGCCGTCGCTGGCGTCGCCGCCGAGGCCGCTGCGCCGCATGCGGATACCCAGCAGGTCGTGGAGCGGCCCGCTGCCCCGAATGCGGTTCGGCCGGAGCCACGATCGACCCGCGGGCGAACCCCTCGCTCACGCGGACCGCCGCGGTATCCTCATCCCAGCCGAACCGGCCAAGCGCGGCCGCCTAGCTCGCAATCGATGCGCCGCAGCATGCTTCCCATCGGGACCCATCCAGGCGCACCGCTCTCACCAGCAAAGCCGCCGATCGGATTCGAACCGACAACCCCTTGATTACAAATCAAGAGCTCTACCGTTGAGCTACGGCGGCGACGCGAGCATGGTACGCGGCGCGGGCGTGGGGAGGAAGCGGGATCAGCCTCCGTCGGCGACCTCGCGCCCGGTGAGGTTTCGCGAGATCCAGCAGCCGTCCTGGGCCGTCGCGGGCCCGGCTGCGTCGGCGACCACCACCACCACGTAGCGGGTTCCGAAGCCCAGGATGCCGCGGAGCCGGAGCAGGGCTACCGCCGCCTTGGTTCGGGTCGATCGCGTGCCGATGGCCTGCTCGGCGCGGCGGAAGCGCGAGGCATCGAGGTGTTGCAGCCGTTCCACGACGCCCGGTAGCGACTCCCCTGCCTGGCGGGCCAACAGCTCGCGAGCCTCGACCAGGATGCCCTTGCCGTCGAGTGCCGAGCGGACCACGCGCACGCCGGTCAGGGCGCAGGCCCCGAGCTCGTCGAGGAGGACGCGACGCCCGGTCCACGGGCAGATGGCGATCTCGTCGGCGATGCCGGTCCGCCCCGTCTCCTGGCTGGTCGCGATGTGCTCGAGCAAGGCGTAGCGAGCGGAGAGTTCGCTTCGCCCCACCTCGTCGCGCAGCACCGTCTGTCCGGTCACCGCACAGGTCACCGCTTCGTCGGGCAGGCCGCGGCGCGACGGATCGCGGGCGCTTGCCACGAGCCGCTCGCGGCGCGTCCAGCGCCCGGAGACGCTCGACTGTCCGGCCTCCTCGGGAAGGAGGATCGCCCCGTCCACGGCATCGGCCACCAGCTCGCTCGTGTGTCCGCGGCGGCCGTTCGAGGTCGCGGTCCGCGTCTGGTCGGCCCGCACCCGCTTGCCGCTCACCTCGCTCACCACGAGTTGTTCGGGCAGGACCAAGTCGCCGGTCGCGGCGCAGGGCTCGAGGAGGTGCTTGAGAACCGGCTCGCCGCCGCAGGCGGAGCGGGCCAGCCACGGCTCCGGCACCCGCTGCCCGGAGCGGGCGCACGCCGCCATCGGCCCCTCGTGGCGCACCGTGCCGCGGGCCGCATCGAGGAGGAGCTCCACCTCGTAGGCCACGCCGCCGAGCCGGGCCGTCACCGCCAGGCGCCGCTGCTCGCAGAGCCGGCCGCGAAGCGAGACCACCTCGGCCCGCACGCTCGCCCGGTGCTCGTCGCGGATGCGCCCTGGCTGCATGGCCTCGGGGCGGGCCGCCTCCTCGTCGCCGCGGGCCTGGTAGAAGCGGGTGAACGCGGTGACGTCGGGATCGCGGCCGACGCCCCGCACGACCAGCTCGCGGACGCTCTCCCCGAACCGCTCGTGCCCGAACCCATGGTCGACGGCCGACTCGGCCACCTCGATCGGCGGCTGGACGACGTCCTCGAGCGCCCGCAGCGGCGGCGACGGGCAGCGGATGATCTTCTCGTAGCGATCGAAGGCGTTGGCGGCCGAGGCCAGCACAGTGAGCTCGCCGTCGAACCGGCCTTGGGCCTCGAGCGGACGGAGCGCGGCCAGTTCGGCTCCCGCGATCGACGCCAGCCAGCGGCGGGCCGCGTCGTCGGGCGAAGTCGCGGCTCGCACCCGCCGGAGCTGCATGCTCGCGGTGTCGCTCCAGCGGGCCACCAGGCGATCGAACTCCTGGGTGCCGGGGAACATGGCCACCTCGCCCTGGGCCGTCGGCTCGAGCGCGTAGACCCGGGTGCGGGACCCGCTGGCCACGGCGATGCGCTGCCCGTCGAGCGGCCGGACCTCGGCTCCCTCCCGGGCCAGGGCGGCGGCGACGAAGTCCGGCAGGGCCAGCCGCGGCACGGAGCGGGCCAGGTCGGGGGGCCGCGTCCCGCTCCGGTGGAGGTGACGCAAGTCGCCTAACGTGCGGTCGACGAGCTCGCCCTCCTCCCGCATCCGCCGCTGGGCCTCCTCGATCGACGCCAGCTCCGTGGCCAGGGCCGCCTGCACGTCCTTGCCCTGCATCGAGCGGCGGACCAGGTCGAGCACCCGCTCCTCGAAGCCCTCCCCGTCCTCGTCCTCGAGGGAATCGAGGATGGACTCGATGTCCCCGATGCTCTGGGCCACGGTCTCGAGCTTGGTCATGAGGAGGGCGAGGACCTGCTCGTCGAAGGTGCCTTGGAGGACGAGGTTGACGATCTCCACGCTGGCGTGGCTCGAGCCTAACCGTTGCACGCGGCCGATCCGCTGCTCGAGCTTCATGGGGTTCCACGGCAGGTCGAGGTTGACGAGGACGTTGGCAGCCTGCAGGTTGACGCCCTCGGCCCCGGAGTCGGTCGATACCACCACGTGGTGGCGGGGCGGATCGCTGCGCAGGCCGGCGATGGCGTCCTGGTTGAGGGCCGGCTGCCCGCCGCGGATGGCCCCGCATTCGATGCCGCGGCGAGCCAGCTCGCGGAGCACGAGAGCCTGGGTCTCGAGCCGCTCGGTGAAGACCAGCACCCGCCAGTCGGCCGGCCGCTCGCTGCGCAGCCGCTCCACGAGGCGGAGGAGCTGGGTCACCTTGGACGAGGCCGAGGCGTCGGCTGCCAGCTGTTTGGCCCGGGCCACGGCCGCGGCCCAGTGCGGCCGCCGCTCCGCCATGTGCTCGAGCTGGGCGGCGACCGCCGCGGGGCTGCTGGCACAGGCCTTGAGCAGGCTGATGGCGCCGAGGGCCGGGAGCTCCTCGATCAGCGGCTCGATGAGGCCGAGCAGTTCGCGCTCCGCGGCCGAGGGCGGCGCCGCCGCGAGTTGCACGTGCCGGGCCGGGAAGACAAGCTGGGCGTCGGCCTTGCGGGTCCGGCAGAGGTACTCGCGGAGGACCGTCCGCAGCCGGGCGGCCGCCTCGGGCCGCAGGGTGCGCCCGCTCTGGTCCTTGCAGTAGGTCGACTCGAAGAGGGCCGGCGGACCGAAGGGGTTGCGCAGGCCGCGGGCCGCGGCCAGACAATCGACCAGGCTGTACAGATCCCACAGCCGGTTCTGCATGGGCGTCGCGGTCAGCATGACCACGAACTTGACCAGGCGCTCGGCCAGGCACTGGCGAACGGTCTGGGCCATCCGCGGCGGATCGCCCGGGTAGAGGTTCCGCAGCTTGTGGGCCTCGTCGAGGATGAGCATGTCGAAGGCCCCGCCGCGGAGGGCCTCGGGGCGGCTGCGGATCGTCTCGTAGGTGGTGATGACGACCGGCACCTCGGTCCCCAACAGCTCGTCGAACTCCCCGCCGCTCGCGGCCCGGGCCGCGATGTCGAACTTGGTGGCCAGTTCCTCCTGCCACTGCGGACCGAGGACCTTGGGGGCGAGGACCAAGGTCCGGCGGACCCGGCGGCGCTCCATGAGCTCGGCCAGCACCAGCCCGGCGCTGATCGTCTTCCCCAAGCCGACCTCGTCGGCGATCAGCGTCACCGGCAGGCGGCGGCAGAAGAGGAAGAGGTTGTCGATCTGGTGGCGGAAGGGCTGGAGGCGGTCGCCCCAGCGGCGGCGGGAGCGGATGTCGTCCTCGCTGTCGATGACGATGGGCTCGACCAGGCCCCAGGCCACGGCGGCCTCGTGCAGCTCGAAGTCGCTGTCGGACGCCGCCGGCTGGAGCGGCCCGATCGCCATCTCGATCTCGGGGGGAACGCCGATCTGGCCCGGCATTCCCCTAGCCTAACGCGCCTCGACGCGGCGGTGGCACTACGATCCGGCCCCCATGCGCCCCCGCTACGACGTCCTCGTGATCGGCGGCGGCCACGCCGGCACGGAAGCGGCGTGGGCCGCGGCCAACGCCCTCGGCGAGGGCGGCACGGTGGCCTTGGTCACCATGGATCCCTCGCGGATCGGGACCATGTCCTGCAATCCCGCGATCGGCGGCCTGGCCAAGGGACAGATGGTCCGCGAGATCGACGCCCTCGGCGGGATCATGGGCCTGGCCACCGACCGGACCGGCATCCAGTTCAAGATGCTCAATACGAGCAAGGGCGCCGCCGTGCGCGGGCCGCGGGCCCAGTGCGACAAGGACCGCTACGCCTGCGCCATCCAACAATTGGTGGCCGGCCATCCGCGGATCGAGGTGGTGGCAGGGACGATCGACGACCTCCTCGTCGAGGAGGGACGCTGCGTCGGCGTGGTCGTCCCCGCCGGGGCTGGGGCGGTCGAGCCCGATCCCGAGGCCCTCGCCAGCGACCTGCGCGGCTCCGGTCCGCCCTCCCCTGTGTACGCGGCCCGGAGCGACCGTCCTTCCGCCCAACAGATCGCCGTGCGGGCCGGGGCCGTGGTCCTCACCACCGGCACCTTCATGCGGGCCCTGATGCACACCGGCGAGCGCACCACGCCCGGCGGCCGGGTGGGCGAGGGAAGCGCGGTCGGGATCAGCGCCGCCCTCGCCAAGGCCGGCTTCGAGTTAGGCCGCCTGAAGACGGGCACGCCGCCGCGACTGGCCCGCGGCTCGATCGACCTCGCTTCGCTGCCGGCCCAGGCCGGCGACGATCCGCCGGTCCCCTTCAGCGACGTGACCGATCCGGCCGACTTGCCGCACCTTCCGCAGGTCCTCTGCTGGGAGACGCGGACCACGCCGGCCACCCACGACCTGATCCGGGCCAACCTCCATCGGGCCCCGATGTACGCCGGGCAGATCGACGCCGAGTGCGGCCCCCGCTACTGCCCCTCGATCGAGGACAAGGTGGTCCGCTTCGCCGACCGCTCCGAGCACCACGTCTTCCTCGAGCCCGAGACGCTGCACGGGGACGACATCTACTGCAACGGCATCTCGACCTCGCTGCCCGCCGACGTGCAGGATTCGATCGTGCACGCCATGCCGGGCTGCGGGCGGGCCGCCATCAAGCGCTACGGCTACGCGGTCGAATACGACATGGTCTGGCCGCACCAGATCGACGCGACCGGCGAGGCCAAACGGCTGCCCGGCCTCTTCCTCGCCGGCCAGATCAACGGGACGAGCGGCTACGAGGAAGCCGGAGCCCAGGGCCTCGTGGCCGGCCTCAACGCGGCGCTCCGCGTGCGAGGACGCGAGGCTGTCCGCTTCGGGCGCGAGCAGGCCTACATCGGCGTCCTCATGGACGACCTCGTGACCCGCACGCCGCGCGAGCCCTATCGCATGTTCACCAGCCGGGCCGAGCATCGCCTCCTCCTGCGAGCCGACAACGCCGACCAGCGGCTCACCCCGCTGGGCCGCGAGCTCGGGCTAGTCGACGCCCGGCGCTGGACTGCCTACGAGTCGCGGCGCGGCCAGCTCGAGGCCAGCCGCGCCGCTCTCGCCAGCCGGCGGCGCGAGGGGAAGCCGCTCGCCGAATGGGCCCTGCGCCCGGAGATCCCGAGCGAGGAGATCGCCGCGTGGCTCGACGGCGGGTTCCCGCTGCGGCTCGTCGATCGCGTGGTCACCGATCTCCGCTACGCCGGCTATGTGACGCGCCAGGCGACCGAGATCCGCCGGCAGCGCGACCTCGAGGCCGCACTGATCCCGGCCGAGCTCGACCCCTCCTCGATCGGCGGGCTGCGCAACGAAGCGGTCGACGTGCTGCGCCGCTTCCGCCCGCGGACCATGGGTCAAGCCAGCCGCCTGGCCGGCATCACGCCGGGTGACATGACCCTCCTCGCCCTCGCCTTGCGCCGACGCCGACCCCGCCCCTGACCTTGACGCAGGATCGCCGCGGTTTGCTGCTATCCTCCGCCCTTTCGCACCGAGGGCCTCGTCCGTGTACCGCTCGATCCACGCCGGCAAGTCGCGTTCCCCCGTCCGCATCCAACTGCTGGCTTCTGACGACATCGAGCGTTCGCTGCGAGCGGCCCTTCGCCGCTTCGGGAAGTCGGCCTCCGACGCCCCCGGGTTCGGGGGCGATGCCGGCGAGATCCGCGTCCTCGACGAGGGCTGCGTGCTGTTGGGCGTCGGCCGCCGCGACAACGTGAGTGGCGCCTCCATGCGCTCGGCCGGGGCCAAGCTGGTGCGAGCCCTCGAGAAGCTGGGGGCGAGCGGGGCCCTCCTCCTCGTCGACGAGGGCGCCTTCGGCAAGAGCGCCGATCGCCGGCACCTCGGCCGCTTCTTCGGCGACGGCATGGCGGTCGCCAACTGGCGGGTGCAGGGCTTCGACGGCGCCGCCAGCACCCGCAAGCCGGCCAAGGGCGACCTGGCCGTCGACTCCGACGACCGCGACTTCCGGGAGGGCGTGGCCGCCGGCTTCGCCCTCGCCGCCAGCATCAACTACACCCGCAGCCTGGCCGCCACCCCGCCCAACATCTGCACGCCGGCCTGGGTGGCCAACGAGGCCAAGCGGCTGGCCCGCTCGCATCGCATGCGGGTGCGGGTCATCTCCTACGCCGAGGCCAAGCGGCTCTCGATGGGCGGCATCGTCAACGTGGGCCAAGGCTCCGAGGCCAAGCCCTGCATGATCGTCCTCGAGTGGCGGCCGGCGAAGCCCACGCGGGCCGCCAAGGACGTCCACCTCTGCCTGGTCGGCAAGACCATCACCTACGACACCGGCGGCTACTCGCTCAAGGTGAACAACGGCATGAAGGGGATGAAGTACGACAAGTGCGGCGGCATGGCCGTCCTCGGGGCCATGCATGCCATCGCCTCGGCCAAGCTGCCGGTGCGGGTGACGGCCATCCTCCCCGCCGCCGAGAACATGGTCTCGGGCGACTCCTACCGACCCGACGACATCATCACCATGCACAACGGGGTGACCGTCGAGGTGACTAACACCGACGCCGAAGGCCGCCTCGTCCTGGCCGACGCCCTGGCCTGGGCCTGCCGCACGCTGAAGCCCTCCCACATCGTCGACATCGCCACCCTCACCGGCGGCGTGGTCACCGCCCTCGGTTCGTGGTGCGCCGGCCTCATGTGCAACGACGCCGACCTCCGCGGCCGCGTGGAGCGGGCCGGCGACCACTCCGGCGACCGGGTCTGGCACCTGCCGCTCTGGAGCGAGCACCGCGACCACATGCGGAGCCAGCACGCCGACATCGTCAACTCGAACCCGAGCCGCCTCGGCCACCCGCTGCAAGGCGGGGCGTTCCTCTCCTACTTCGTCGAAGACAAGATGCCCTGGGCCCACGTCGACATCGCCGGCGTGGCCAGCGTCGAGAGCTCGAACGACCTGTGGGCGGTGGCCGGCCCGACCGGTTACGGCGTGCGCCTGATGTACGACCTGGCGACCGGGTTCGTGGGCTGAACGGCGGCCGACGCGAGGGCGGGCCCACTCAGCCCTTGACCGACTTGGGATCCTCGCCGCGTTCGATGGCGGTGATCTTGTTGAGGCGGCGCTGGTGGCGGCCGCCCTCGAAGTCGGTCTTGGTCCACACGTCGACCACCCGCTTGGCGAGGGTCTGGCCGATGAGGTCGGCGCTCAGGCAGAGGACGTTGGCGTCGTTGTGGGTGCGGGAGAGCTGGGCGGCCAGCTCGTCCTGGGCCATCGCGGCCCGGATGCCCGGCAGCTTGTTGGCGGCGATGCACATGCCGATGCCCGTGCCGCAGATCAGGATCCCGCGGTCCGCGGCGTGGCTCCCCACGGCCTTCGCCACCAGCCACGCCACGTCGGGATAGTCGGTGCTCGTCCCGCCGCATTCGCCGAGGACCTCGACCTGATGCCCTTCGGCCCGCAGGTGGTTGACGAGCGAAGCGGCGACCGCCGTGCCGCGGTGATCGGATCCCAAGGCGATCTTCATGACGGGAGCATCTCCTTCACCCGCTTGGGGATCAGTTCGAGGAGTCGACGGCCGACCGCGTCGTAGGCGCTCTGCGCCGAGCCGATCGGATCGGGGATGTCGGCTCCCGGATCGAGAGGTTGGACCTTTTGCTCGGTGGCGGACTCGTCGCCGGCACCGACCCGAGCCGCGACCAGCGAGCGGGCCGCCCCGACGTGGGAGCGGGTCATGCCGAGGACGAGGTCGGCCTTCTGGACCATGGCCGGGGTGAGCCGCTTGGCGGCGCCGTCGAGCTCGATCCCGAGCTTGCCGAGGACCACGCGGGTCTCGTCGCTCATGGGCTCCCCGTCGAGCGCTGCCACGCCGGCCGACGCGAAGAAGAGGTCCGCCGGCAACTTCCCCTGCTGCTGGAGCAGGCGCGCGATCCCCTCCGCCATGGGGGAGCGGCAGGTGTTTCCGGTGCAGACGAAGAGGACGGTTCGCATCGGTCGGGCTTCGGGAACGTCGCGGCCGGTGGCCGGAGGCGGCCATCCTACCGCTTGAGCGACCGGTCGAAGGTGATAGAGTGGGCCCCATCGGCAGGCCCCTCCTCCGGAGCCGACCCGTGGAATTCGTCGCCCTCGCTGAGATCTGGACCGAACTGAAGGGTCGTGGGATCGTCGAGGAGCCGCGCGGCTCCGGCGACGCGCTGTTGACGCTCGACGCGGCCAAGCACCCGGTGGTCCTCGACCTCGGACCCGAGCGGCCCGGCCCCGGCGTCGCCTTCGCCGTGCCGACCCCGCCCGACAAGAGCGCGGCGGTGCTCGAGGCGGTGCTCCACAAGCTCCGGCTCGCCCCCCTCTACCTGGTTCCTGTCACACGATGGCGGAACATCCTGGACGTGGTCGCCTTCGGACTCGCCGGGAACGAAGCCTGGCAGGAGGTCGACTCGCAAGCCAGCGTCGAGCTGAACTCCCGCGACGCCCTGGTCTGCGAGATGCGCGACCTGCATACGCTCCGCGAACTGGTGCGGGTCCTCCTCCAGGACGGCGACCAAGCGGAGGACGGGCTCTCCCAGGCCTTGGCCATCGTGGCCACCGGCCAACCGCTGGTGGCCCACGTCACGCCAGGCCGGCCGGTGCGCCTTGTCGTCGGCAATCCGTTGGTGGCCGAGCAAGCCCGCGATGCCGCCCGTCACTTCCTCGAGCGGGCGTGAGACAACGAGCCGAATGACCCGACCCGATCCCTCCGACGCACGCGACTGGCAACTGGACGCGGGCGCCGGCGACGACCGCACCGTGGTGGCCGCCGAGTTCGAGCACGAATGGCAAGCGTCGCTGGTGCGGGAGACGCTGCTCGCCCTTGGTATCCCCTGCGTCGTCGCCGGCGGCATCGCCGGCTCGTTCCGCACCGAGGCTCCAGGGCGCGTCAAGCTCTTGGTCAAGGCTCGCGACCTCGGTCGGGCCGCCATCGAACTCGAACGTCGCCGCCAAGAGGCAGCGTCGATCGATTGGTCGAAGGTCGATGTCAGCGGCGACAGCGAGCCGGACGAATCGGATCCAGCCGACGAGGCGTGAGGGCGGCGCGAACCTGGCTCAGGCCACGGTGGCCTGCGGCGCCGGGGCGGCGACGGCCTCGAGTTCCTCGCTGACCTCGGCCCACGGACGGCCATCGGCCGCGAAGGCGAGGCCGCACTCGGCGCAGCCGCGGACCTCGTGGCCCTTCTCCTCGGTCACCTCAAGCTGCTCGGTGCAGCGCGGGCAGATGCCACGATGCACGCAGCGACGGGCGATCGAGCGCTCCCAAGCCTTCGTCCCCTTGGCGACGGCCCAGCACGGGACCAAGAGGTAGAGGGCCAGGAAGACCATGATGATGGCCAGCGGCGGGTAGAGGAAGAGAGCGAAGGTCGCGAGGAACGCGACGATGTACAGCCCCAGGACCACCAAGCCGTACACCGCGTTGAAGGCATGTAGGAGGCGGTAGGAGATCATGCCAACATGCTACGCCGGGGACGGACCGGCTCCGGCGGAGGACCTCGTCATTTCGCCGACGGCCGCCCGGCGTCGGGACGAGCATGGCTTCCGCCGCCCGCTTCGCCTCCCCCGCCGCGTCGGCTGTTTTCATGCTCTTCGAGGGCCGCCGAAGGGCGGGAACCGGCCGCCCGCCCGGTCGATCACGGTAGACTGTGGCTCACTTCGCTCGGACCACAATCGGTTGGCGATCGCCTGGGTGCCGGATCCGTCGAGGGGACGACCGGCCGGGTCCCGCCAACGCCCTACGCCGGATCCACCCCCATGAAGCTCGTTTGCGACCGTTCGGCCCTCCTCGACGCCCTCGCCCTTGCCAGCGGTGTCGTCGCCTCCCGGACGCCATCCCCGGTCCTCCTTTGCCTCAAGTTCGCGGCCAAGGACGGGATCCTGACCATCTCGGCGACCGACAGCGAGGTCGGCCTCATCGCCCCGGTGGCGAGCGTCTCGATCTCAGACGAAGGCGAAGCCCTCATCCCCGCCGACAAGCTGAACCAGATCGTGCGGGCCAGCGAGGACTCGACCCTCTCGATCGACGTCTCGAAGAACGTGGCGGTCATCAAGGGCCAGGACTCGACCTTCAAGATCTTCGGCTACGAGGCCAAGGACTTCCCCGGCGTGCAGGCCTTCCCGACCTCGAAGATCGACTTCGAGACGACGGCTGGCGTCCTCGGCAGGCTCATCCACCGCACGCTCTTCGCCACCGCGGTCGACAACAGCCGCTACGCGATCAACGGCGTCCTCCTCGACCGCAAGGGGAAGAAGCTCCGCCTCGTGGCCACCGACGGCCGCCGTCTGGCCGTCGCCCGTGGCGAGTGCACGCGAGCCGCGGAAGGCGACGGCTCGTGCATCGTGCCGACCAAGGCCCTCAACGTGCTCGGCAAGCTGCTCGCCGATCCGGACGATCCGGTGGCGGTGGCTCGGCAGGACAACCTCGTCCTCTTCCGCGTGGGCGAGGGCGCCGATGCCGCGACCTTGGTCAGCCGCCTGGTCGAAGGCACCTTCCCGCCCTTCGAGGATGTCATCCCCAAGGAGCACGACAAGAAGGTCGTCTTCGACAGCGGCGAACTGACCAGCGCCGTGCGGCGAGCCGCCCTCCTCACCAACGAGGAGTCGAAGGGCGTCCGCATGGCCTTCGGCAGCGGCCAACTGGTCCTTTCCAGCCGGGCCCCCGAGCTGGGCGAGGCGGAGATCAAGGTCGACGTCGAGAAGTACGAGGGCGAACCGATCGAAATCGGCTTCAACCCGCAGTTCCTCACCGACGTCCTCAAGGTCGTCGAGAGCCCGCAGGTCATCATCGAGCTCAAGGCCCCCAACAAGCCGGGCGTGATCAAGGTCGGCAGCGACTTCACCTACGTCGTGATGCCGGTCAGCCTCGGCTGATCGCTGCCCTCCCCGCACCAACGAAGAAGGCCCGCAGGCAGGAGCCTGCGGGCCTTTTCTCATGCTGGACGTGCCGGCGAAGTCGCCGACCGTGCAGGGATCAATACTTGACGCCGCAGCCGTAGGGCTGGGTCTTCTCGGGCGACACGGTCTCGTTGGCCTTGATCTGCTTCACGGCGTTGACGACGTAGTTCATCTTGCCTTCCTTGTTGTCGTCGATCGCGCCTTCATAGCGGAGGACGCCCTTCGAGTCGATCACGAAGCAGTGCGGCGTGGTGCGGGCGCCGTAGAGCTTGCCGACCGCGCCGTCCTTGTCGAGGAGGCCGGGGGCCGTGATCTTGTTGTCGGCGAGGTACTTGCCGGTGGCGTCGAGGCTCGCCGGACGCGAGGCGCTCGAGTTGATGAAGACGTAGACCACGTCGCTGCCGCAGTCGGCGATGGTCTTGGCGATGGTGCCGTTGGTCATGCAGCCCTTGCACACCGGGCACTCGGGATTGCACCACTCGAGGACCACGATCTTGCCCGCAGCGTCCTTCAGGCTCCACTGCTTGCCATCGGTGGTGGTGAGGGTGAAGTCGGGGGCAGCCTTGCCGATCTCGGCCTTGGCACCCTTCTCGGCGCGCTTCTCGGCCTTGCGTTCGGCCTTGTCGCCCTTGTCCTTCTTGTGGTCGCCGTCGGACTGCTTGGTGCCGGTCGCGGTGCCAGTACCGGTGCCGGTCGCCTGGGCGAAGACGGCGCCGACGGTGAGGGCCGAAGCGAGGCTGGCGACGAGGAGAAGCGAAGCAGATTTGTTCATGTCAGGGACTCCGGAAAGTGGGTGCGAAACGTTGCGAATCAGAAGGAGCTCGGGCGGACACACGCCGCACGTCTCGTGGAATCGGGGCCAGGTCACTTCCCCGGGACGGGGAGGTCGACCTCTGTATACAAGCGTGGCGACTTCGGGTCGCCGACAACGACCGCCCCGGCCGCACGAAGCGGCTGGCCCAAGGAGTCCTGGGGCCGGACGGTCAGGGGGATCCGGAAGACGAACCGCCCATCGCGGACGGTCGGAGCCTCGAAGGTCGGTGCCCCGTATTCGATCCCGGGCGTCGAGAGCGGAAGGAAGCGGATCGGTGAAGCCTGCCCGCTCCCCTGCCCCTCCTGAGCCGCCGCCGGACCTTCGATCACGAGGGTCCCGCCGTCGAGTCGGGCCTCGATGCCAACCTCGGTTGCCGGCTTGGTTTGCCGGGCTTTGGCCGCGGCGAGGCGGGGGTCGGCCGGACGCGGCTCGCCGGTCGGGTTCACCGGGAGGGTCAGCGCATGCTCACGCTTCCCGAAGAGGCACTTGTCCTTGCAGACGAGCCAGGTGAGCCCCGCCTTGAACTCGTGACGTGCGGTCGCCGGCAGGGTCGCTGGCGGAGTCACGGTCGCCATCAGGATGGCGGTCCCGGAGTACCCGATGGTCGTCTCGCCGGGATGGACGAAGACTTCCGGGGCCGGCCACTCAAGGGCCGAGGCAGTGAAGCCTTCCGGCAGATGCAGGTCCACCACCACCGGAGCCCCGCTCTCGCCCGGGTTCTTCCAGTAGACGTGCCACTCCGGGGCCACGGTCAGGACGATCGCCACACGGAACGGCTGACCGGCGACCACGCGGTCGGTATCGGCCAGGAACTCGGTCTTGACCAAGCTCTCGCCCGTCGGCTCGGGGGCACTTGCCTTGGGGCGGAGGGGATTGCCGCTCGGCGTGGCAGTCTGGGCGCTTGCGGTGCCGGCCCACAGGGCGGTCGCAGCGAGGAGGAAGGCGATTCCGGTCTGCATGCGGGTGGTTCGGCGACGAGGTCGATGATCGGTCGGGCGCGGGACTCGGGCTGGGTGCGGTCGCTTCGATCGACATCCGCGTGCCGAGTCATGGATTTTGCGGCATGATGCCGGTCCATCCAGATCGCTCGGCGCCCTGCCCCCCGGGTAGGCCGCGAGCAGACAACGTTCGACACGGAGGTCCGCTTGCCATTCCCCACCCGCATCGGTTTTTGTCCGTGGCGCCATGCGACCGCGGCCGCGCTCGCCGTCCTCTGCCTCACGGCGGGCTGCAACAACAAGCCCGACGACCGCTGGGTGGTCTACGTCGACACCTCGACCGAGGCGGTCGAGGTGATGACCAAACCCCGTGGGACACTTGGCTTAGGCGGCACTCCGAAGTCGGTGTGGCTGGACCCCCGCTCGGAGAAGGAGTACGCCGCGGGCCATATCCCTGGGGCAGTGAACCTCCCCTTCCCCCGGCTGGAGGACGAGCAGGAGGTGGTCCTCAAGGATGTCGACGTGATCGTGGTCTACGACACCGACTACGACGACACCCTGGTCAAGCCCGTCGCCAAGCAGCTCATGTTCCTCGGCCACAAGGACGTCCTCGTCCTCCGCGGCGGCCTCAAGGCTTGGAAGCGCGACGGCAACCCGGTCGCGACCGGCGCGGCGCCGGGCGGCACCGCCCCGCCGCCCTCGAAGGCAGCCGCGAGCGAATGACCGAACGAAACGCCGCACCGTCCCGGCGGACGGTGCGGCGTGGTGATTGGCGCTTCCCGGCCCTCGGGGCTCAGCTCAAGGCCGCGGCACCCGAGACGATCTCGGTGAGCTCGGTCGTGATCTTGGCCTGGCGGGCCCGGTTGTAGTTTCGCTTGAGAAGACGGCCGAACGAGGAGGCGTTGTCGGTCGCGGCCTTCATGGCCACGCGACGCATGGCCTGCTCGCTGACGATCGCGTCGAGGAAGCACTGGAAGACCTGGATCCGCACCGTGCGCGGCAGGAGGTCGCTCAGGATCTCCTGGGCCGACGGGCTGAACTCGAGGGACGGCACGTTCTTGTGGCCCGCTCCGTGCGCCGCCGGGGCATCCGACTTGGGCGGCTTGGTCGGCAGGATGGTGATGACCTCAGGCACCTGCTTGGCGGCGTTCACGAACCGCATGTAGGCGATGTGCACCGCATCGGTCTTGCCGGCGATGAAGTCGTTCATGAACTCCTGGGCCAGACCGGCGGCCTCGTCGAACTTCGGCTTGTCGCCGAAGGTGAAGGCCCGGGCGGCAGGGATCTTGGCGAAGCGGAAGAACGCCACGCCCTTCTTGCCGGCCACCATGAGCTGGAGCTTCTTGCCCGAGGCCATCAGCTCGCGGGCGAAACGCTCGGCCTTTCGCAGGACCTGGCCGTTGTAGGCGCCGCACAGGCCGCGGTCGCTGGTGATGACGAGGATCGTCTCCACCCCCGACGGCTTGGCTGCCCGCTGGAGGAGGGGATGCTCGACATCCCCCGCTGCCGCCGAGACTTCCTCGACGAGCTGGCGGATGGTGTCGGTGTACGGCCGCGAGGCGCGGGCCCGCTGGAGGGCCGCGTTGAACTTCGCGGTCGCGATCATCTGCATCGTCTTCGTGATGCGTTGGATGGTCCGGACGGCGACCATGCGCTTCCGGAGGGCGCGGATCTGGGCCATAGGGGCGGAGAGTGTAGCAAAGAAGCCGGGTCCAGCGGGGCTCCCCAGACACCCTCCGGGACTCGCTGCCGGACTCGCTCGGCGGCCCCCTTCCCCTACCATCGGGGCGTGGACCCCGCCGCCCGCATCCTTGACGCCAACGCCAACCGAGCGGCGGAGGCCCTGCGGACCCTAGAAGACGTGGCCCGCTTCGGGATGGACGACCCGGGACGATCGGCCGCCCTCAAGGGCCTGCGGCACGCCGTGGCCGCCGCTCTCGACCGCCTGCCGCCGGGCTGGCTGGCCGCCAACCGGGACACCCCGGGCGACGTGGGCCGCTCGAGCGAGGGGGCTGGCGAGTACCGCCGCGACGGCCTGGTCGATGTCGCCGCGGCGGCCTCGAAGCGGCTCGGCCAGGCCCTTCGCGTCCTTGAGGAAGTCGCCAAGACCGTCGACGGCGAACTGGCCCGCGCCATCGAGCGGCTGCGCTACCAAGGCTACGCGGTC
>JBGAKK010000124.1:0-6227 GCA_044224425.1 Phycisphaerales bacterium | reverse complement strand
GAAGAAGCCGGATTGCCGCGGAGGCGCGGAGGTCGCGGAGCCGTCGCGGAGGAAGGCAAGAAGATTGGGTGGCCGTCCGCGCGGTGAGGCTGTGGCTTGGGGTCGAGCGGCCATGAAGGCTTGGCTCGAAGCCCCAATTCCGTTTCTGCTCTGCGAGGACTCTGCGCTCTCTGCGTCTCTGCGGCTATCCGGATTTGCGGCAATCCGCACCTCTGCCGCAATCCGAGACGCTCCGCGACCTCACTCCCCGAACTTGATCCCCTGCGCCAACGGCAGATCCTTGCCGAAGTTGATGGTGCAGGTCTGACGCCGCATGTACTGCTTCCAGGAGTCGGAGCCCGACTCGCGGCCGCCGCCGGTGTCCTTCTCGCCGCCGAAGGCTCCGCCGATCTCGGCCCCGCTCGTACCGATGTTGACGTTGGCGATGCCGCAGTCGCTGCCGTCGGCCGAGAGGAACCGCTCGGCGCTCCGCACGCTATCGGTGAAGATCGCGCTCGAGAGGCCCTGCCGCACGTCGTTCTGGATGGCGATGGCCTCCTCGAGGTCCTTCACCCCGAACACGTAGAGGATCGGAGCGAAGGTCTCTTCGCGGGTGATGGCCGGGACCTTGCCGCGCGGGACGCGGACGATGGTCGGCTCGACGAAGTGGCCGGGCTTCCCCTTGAAGCGGTCGAGGCCGGGCAGGCCGCCGGTGACCACCGTGCAGCCCTCGGCCACGGCGTGCTCGATCGCGGTCCGCATGCCGGCCACGGCCTGGGCATTGATGAGCGGTCCCATCAGCGTGCCGGTGGCGAGCGGATCGCCGATCGGGACGCTGCGGTACCCCTTGGCCAGACGCTCGGTGAGCTGGTCGACGATCGACTCGTGGACGAGGAGCCGCCGCGTGGTCGTGCAGCGCTGGCCGGCGGTGCCGACGGCACCGAAGAGGACAGCCCGCACCACCAATTCGAGGTCGGCGTCGGGCATCACGATGATGGCGTTGTTGCCGCCGAGTTCGAGGAGAACGCGGCCTAACCGTTCGGCCACGACCGCACCCACCCGCTTGCCCATGCGGCAGGAGCCGGTGGCCGAGATGAGCGGCAGGCGGCGGTCGGCGACCATGGTCTCGCCCACCTCGGCGTCGGTCCCGATGACGAGCCCGAAGAGGTCGGCGGGATCGAGCCCCTTGGGGCGGAAGAGCTCCTGCTCGGCCATCACCGTGCGGGCCAGGTCGTTCGTGGCGATCGCCACGAGCGGGGTCAGCAGGCTCGGCTTCCACACGCAGGCATTGCCGCAGACCGCTGCGATCATCGCGTTCCACGCCCACACCGCGGCCGGGAAGTTGAAGGCGGTGATGATGCCGATCGTCCCCAAGGGATGCCACTGTTCGTACATCCGGTGGCTGGGCCGCTCGGAGTGCATCGACAGGCCGTAGAGCTGCCGCGAGAGCCCTACCGCGAAGTCGGCGATGTCGATCGCTTCCTGCACCTCGCCGATCCCCTCGGGGCGGATCTTGCCCATCTCGAGGGAGACCAGTTCGCCCAACAGCTCGCAGCGGTCGCGGAAGGCGTTGCCGATCCGCCGGACGATCTCGCCCCGCTTGGGAGCCGGCAGCCGTCGCCACTCCCGCTGCACGGCCTCGGCCTTGGAGACGACCGTTTCGTAGGCCGCCTTGGGCTCGAGCTTGACGTGGGCAAGGACCTCGCCGGTGGCCGGGTTCTCGGTGGCCACGGTGTTGGCGGGAGGCTGCCCTCCACCAGCGGTGAGACGGGGATGCTTGTCCAATCCGAGCTTGGTGAGGATCGCGTGCATGGGAAGGACAGGATAGGCGATTCCCTGGGCCCGAACGGCACTTCCCTTCGAGACATCGGGAGGCGACCATGCGTCGCATGGCGAAAGGAGCGCGCGACGCAAGGTGCGAGGGAGCGATGGCGCCCCATCCAAACCTCCAGCGATGCCCCGAATGCGGCGTCGCGGTGCCGCCCACGCCGCGCGAGGTCCCGGCCCCCCGCATCGGCTGCCTGTCCCTCCTCCGGGTCGTGCCGGCTGGTCTCGTCCTCCTCGCTATCGCCCTCCTCCTATACCACGGCGGCGAAGCCAACACCTCGAACCGCTCGGGCATGGGTGTCCCCGGCCTGCTCGAGCCTGCCATCACAGCCGCCGACCTCGGCGCGATCGGCGATGGCCAAGCCGACGCGGCGACACTCGAGCGGTGGGACGCTGCGCTCCACGACTTGCTCGCCTCGCGCTCGAACCTCGCCCAGCGCCGGGCCTTCGTCTGCGCCGGGTTCATCGAGCCGCCCGCCCACCGCCGAGAAGACTGGAGCTTCGGCTGGCCGGCCCCGTGGGCGTGGGCGGTGCGCTTCGTGGCCCGCGACGACTCGATCGGCGAGACCGAGCCGCGATCGAGCGACCAACCGTTTCAGTACTTCCCGCCGATCCCGCGCAAGCCGCTCGACGTCCTCGGCTCGAGTCTGCTTCCCTGGACCTACGTGCTCGCCAGCGACGGAACGCAGGAGTGGCGCCTTGACCCGACAGCGATCCGTTGGGACGAGGCCCGGCCCAGCCCGCCCAGCCAGCGATCGGCCCGGCGAGGGACCCAGCCGCCACAACCGCCGGCGCCGCGATCGTCGGCCCTCCTCATCTCGAACTGGAGCATTCCGATCCTGGCGGGTCTCCTCGCCTGGCGTCTCCTCGCGGCGGTGCCGGCGTTTCGTCCGCGCTGGCGACGGGCCCTCCTCCTCCTCGCCGCCTTCGCTGCTCTCGTCCCCTTCCTCTCCCGGGTCTCGCCGCTCCTCGATCGCGGCTGGCGGCCATCGAGCGTGCCCTCCAGCGGTTGGGTCGACGCCGCCGCCATGCCGCCCTTCACCCTGGGTCCCGCCCCGCTGGGCCCTTGGCTCCATCGCGACGAGATCGCCCGGGCCGCGGAGACCATGGAAGGTCAGCGGGCGCTCGCCTCGTTCCTTGCGGCCAACGCCACGCGCCCCACGAGCCAGCGTCCCCTCTACCTCGTCCTCGGCTTCGGCGGGCCGTGGCAGCAGGAGACCTGGACGTGGCGCTCGACGAGCGTGAGCGGGTTCTTCCTGACAAGCACGGTCGACGTGGACATGCCCGCCGCGGTCGAGCCCCTCGACGCTGCGGCCGGACCGCTGATTCGGAGCCGACCCCAAGGCGGGATCGAACTTGCTTGGCGGCGGACCAAGCCGGGCGAGCCTTCCTACCGGCTCACCGCCGACCTCGGCCCATTGGCATGGTTCATCCTCCTCGTCCTGATCGCCTGGTCCCTGCCCGCAGCGATTGTCCGCTCGCTCCTCCATCGCCGCGACCGCCGCCGCTTCCGCCGGGGTCGCTGCCCGGCCTGCACCCATCCCCTGACCCCGGTCCAGCCATCCCAAGCGAGCGACGCTTCCGTATGATCCGCGTCCCATGCCTCTCGATCGCAACCAGATCGCCAAGCGGGCCGCCAAGGAACTGCGCGACGGCTTCTACGTCAACCTCGGGATCGGCATGCCGACCCTGGTCGCCAACCACGTGCCCCCAGGCATGACCGTCTGGCTCCAATCGGAGAACGGCCTCCTCGGCATGGGCCGCTTTCCCTACGACGAGGAAGTCGACCCCGACCTCATCAACGCGGGCAAGCAGACCGTGACCGGCGTGCCCGGCCATTCCTTCTTCTCGAGCGCCGACAGCTTCGGCATGATCCGCGGCGGCCACATCGACCTCGCCATCCTCGGAGCCATGGAGGTCTCGCAGGAGGGCGACATCGCCAACTGGATGATCCCCGGCAAGATGATCAAGGGGATGGGCGGGGCCATGGACCTCGTGGCCGGCGTCCGCCGGGTCATCGTGACCATGGAGCATGTGAACAAGAAGGGCGAGTCGAAGATCATCCCCGCCTGCACCCTGCCCCTCACCGGGCGGCGCTGCATCGACATGATTATCACCGAGTATGGCGTCCTCGAGATGGACAAGGACCGGCGTCGCTTCGTCCTCACCGAGGTCGCCCCCGGCGTGTCGGTCGAGGAAGTGAAGGCCAAGACCGCTGCGGAGATCGCGGTGGCATCGGCGGTGAAGACGGTCGGGGCGTAGCGGACGGATTCGCCGTTCGAGTCTTGAATCGCGGCAGCCCGTTCACGAGGATGGCAGGTCGACCTCACAAAGGACCCTGCCATGCTGCATAGCCGCCACTCGCGGTGTTTCGCCCGGCTTTCTTCGCTCGCCCTCCTGACCCTGAGCGGCGTCAATGCCAGCGCCTCCGCCCAGCTCGTGATCGGCGGCTTCGATGCCAGCCGAGGCGGTGTGATGTCGATCGCGGAAGGAAGCTCGGCCCAGCCGCTGCGGACCTCTCTCACTGCCGCCTTCCCCGGAACGACATTCTCCGCGAGCAGCGTCCTCACCTCGAAGTACCTCGCCGGCGTCGACATCCTCTTCCTGTCGAGCGCGACCGGCGGCAACTCCGCCATCACCCCGCTCTCGCCAGCGGAGCAGGACGCCCTCCAAGCGTTCGTCCTCGCTGGCGGCCGAGCGATCCTCTGCGTCGACAACGACACCTACGCCGGCAGCGCGTCCGATCCCGCCAACGAGAGCATCATCGATCCCTTCGCCATCGATTGCGCGGGCACGGGATCGGGATGGGCCCAGAACGCGACGGTCATCGCCCCCGCCTCCTCGCCGGTCACGGCAGGCCCCTTCGGCACGGTCGCGAACTACACGGTCGGTTGGTCGGGCGGATTCAACGTCGTGCCGCCGACCGCCCAGGCCCTGGCCACCGTCGACCAGCTCGGCCTCGCGGGCCTGCTGGTGATCCCCTTCGGCGAACTCGGGCCCTCGAGCGGCGCGGTGGTCGCCTTCTCCGACACGACCATGTTCTACGCGGGCTTCTTCTCCCAGGGGTCGAGCAACGACGTCCTCCTCCGGAACGCGATCGCCTACCTCCAGCCGACCTGCCCCGCCGACCTCGACGGGAACGGCGTGGTCGACGCCCCGGACCTCGCCATCCTGCTCGGTGCGTGGGGCTCGAGCGGCCCCGCCGACCTTGACGGCAACGGACAGGTCGACGCGGCTGATCTGGCGGTCCTCCTTGGCAGTTGGGGTCCGTGCAACTGACTGATCCTCTGGTCGGTCCCGCCCCGCCAACGGTTAGCATGGCGGCGTGGAGTGGATCCAGGAGATCCTCTGGCAGGTCGATGGGCTCAGGCCGTTGGTGTGGCATTGGATCGTGCCGGCCCTGGCCGCGTACCTCGGCGTGAGCCTCGTCGTCCGCGGGATCGTCGCTCTCCTCCGCTGGCGCCGCGGCCGCTGCATCCGATGCAGCTTCGACCTGCGGACCTCCTCCGACGCCGGCGCCCGGTGCACCGACTGCGGGGCGACCCAACCGGCCCGCGGGCGCGGAAGCCTGCCTCGCTTCCTGCATCGGGCCAGCCCGCTCCTCAAGATCGCCCTCGGGGCGGTGCTCATCGTGCCGCTCGCCCGCGCCATTCGTTATCCGAGCGAGGGTTATGCCCTGGCCTTCCTCTTCCTGGCCAGCGCCACGGGACTCGTCGGCTGCTGGGACCTCTGGCGCCGGCGACGAAGTATCGGCGTGGTCCGCGGCGCCGCCTTGGTCGTCGCGTCGCTCCTCCTCCAGGCTCCCCTCGTCATCCTGCTTTGGCACGCTGCCCTCGCCTTGCGGGCCCAGGCGGCGAGCGAGGAGTGGCACGAGGCTGGCTGCAACACCTGGCTCCGGCCGTCGCCTTTTTCGAATCCCGTCGACGCGTACACGCCGCCGCTCGCCGCTACGTGGCTCCCCGAGCGATGGCGATGGTGGCTCACCGGAACCACGGTCACGCTCATGCTCGACGAGCGAACCAACCTCACCGCCCTCGGCGAGGGGCCGCCGGAGCTGGTCGTCGCGCTCGATTGCACGATGCCGAGAGCAGCGATCTTCTCGGCTGGCGACGTCCGAACCCTTCGCCGCTTCCCCCGCTTGCGGGCGGTGAGCGTCTCGATCAGGGCGGACGATGCCGACGCGGTCAGGGCCCTGAACGAACTGCCGGCCGAGGTCCAGGTGCGAGGCTTGGCCCTCGATCGGAATGGGAGGGTAGTCGGTTCCGTGGTCGACACCGGAAGCGGCGTGGTGCTCAGCCCCGTTGCAGGTCCCGAGCCCGACGTCGTCCCATGAGCCACCCCGGCCACCCCTCCCCCGTTTCGCACTCGCCCCCCTCCCGCTACGCTTGTGCCCCATGCTGCCCCTCTCCCTGTTGACCACC
>JBGAKK010000032.1:0-50281 GCA_044224425.1 Phycisphaerales bacterium | reverse complement strand
CCAAGCCGACCGCCAGCCACTACGATGGGGACGTCCAATCCCCCCGAGGCGACCATTCCCATGGGCAAGATGTCCGGCAGCCTGAACCACGCGATGATCGACGACGCCGAAGCCAAGCGGGCGCAGGAGTGCGCGGACCGCTTCGGCGAGCCCGGGTTCACCGACCCGACCAAGCTCTACATCGAGCAGCGCTATGCGGGCTACACCCCGGAGAACCAGGAGACCTGGTCGATCCTCTTCGATCGCCAGATGGCGTACCTCGCGGACCACGCCTCCAACACCTACCTCGACGGGGCGAAGGCCATCAACCTGCGGCGTGACCGCATCCCTCCGGTCGACGAGATCAACGCCCGCCTCAAGCCGCTGACCGGCTGGCAGAGCCGCCCGGTGCCGGGCTACCTCAAGCCCAAGGCGTTCTTCGCCGCCATCGCCCGCCGCGAGTTCCCGACCACGATCGTGATCCGGCCCAAGGAGTCGATCGACTACCTGCCGGAGCCGGACATCTTCCACGACGTCTTCGGGCACGTGCCGCTCCACGCCGACCCGACCTTTGCCGAGTTCCTCCAGACCTACGGCAAGGCCGCCCTCCTGACCAACGACCCGTACCACACCGATCGCCTGGCCCGGCTCTTCTGGTTCACCGTCGAGTTCGGCCTGATCCGCGAGGGCGGGCGGCTCAAGATCTACGGCTCCGGACTCATCTCGAGCCCCGGCGAGAGCAAGCACTCCCTCACCTCGACCGAGGTCGAGCGGCGGCCCTTCGAGCTCGAGCGGGTCTGCGACACCAGCTTCGAGATCGACCACTACCAGCCGATTCTCTACGTCCTCGAGAGCTTCGAGCAGCTCCGCGACGCGATGACCACCTACGCCAACCGGCTGATCGATCAGGCCAAGCCGGTCGGCGCCCGCTGACCCCGCCGGGTACCCTGCTGCCATGGCAGCAGCCCCGATCATCCCGCCGTCCGAGTACGCCAGCCGCCGCGCCGCGGTCCTCGCCTCGCTCAAGAACGCCGTCGGCGTCATCTGCGCCGGCGACGCCGACGCCAGCCTGACCAACAGCTGGCGCCCGAGTCCGCACTTCGAGTACCTCACCGGCATCGCCGACGAGCCGGGCGCGGTCCTCCTCTTCGATCCCACCAACCCGACGCCCTCGCGGCGGGTCATCCTCTTCCTCCGCCCGCTCAACCCCGAGCTCGAGAAGTGGGACGGCTTCCGCGACTTCATCTCCTCGAAGCTCCGCCAGCGCTACGGCGTCGAGACCATCATGCGGACCCTGGCCCTGCCCCGCTTCCTCTCCGAGGCGGCCCGCCGGGCCAAGAAGCTGGCCTGCCTCCACTCCTTCGCCGCGTACAACGCGCCGGTGTCGCCCGACCTCGTCCTCTTCAAGGCAATCGCCGAGCGGATGCCGGGCACGGCCATCGAGGACCGCACCGGACTCCTCGCCGAGATGCGGGCCTCGAAGTCGAAGGCCGAGGTGGCCGTGATGCGGCGGGCGATCGAGATCACCGCCGCCGGCTACCAGTCGGTCCTGGCCGCGATCCGCCCCGGAGCCAACGAGTTCGACGTGCAGGAGGCGATCGAGCACGGCTACAAGACGAACGGCGCCCGCGGCACCGCCTACCGCACCATCGCCGGCACCGGCTTCAACGCCACGGTGCTCCACTACCACGCCAACTGTGAGACGCTGGCCGAGGGCGACCTCATCTGCATCGACTCCGGGGCCTCCTACCTCGGCTACAGCGCCGACATCACCCGCACCTATCCGGTCAGCGGCAGCTTCACCAAGCGGCAGAAGGAGCTCTACGAGATCGTCCTCGCCTCGGAGCTCGCCGGCATCGCCGCGGCCAAGGCCGGTGTCACCCTGATGGACGTCGACAAGGCCTGCCGCGACGTCATCAACAAGGCCGGCTACGGCGACTACTTCATCCACGGGGCGGGCCACCACCTCGGGCTCGAGACCCACGACATCACGCCCGAAGCCCCGCTCGCCGAGGGGGCGGTCATCACCATCGAGCCCGGCATCTACATCCCCGAGGAGCGGATCGGCATCCGCATCGAGGACGACGTCCTGGTCGGCAAGGGCAAGGCCACCGTGCTCAGCTCGATGATCCCCAAGTCGGTGGCCGAGATCGAGAAGCTGATGCGGGCCAGTCGTTAGCCGACCTCACTTGACCGGCAGTTCCCGGGCCGGGATGCGAAGCGACACGACGTAGGGCTGTTCGCCGGCCACCCAATGGCCGTAGCTGGTGGCCACGATGGTCTGGTCGGGCAGGAGTTCCAGGCCCGCGTAGCCACAGTCGGTGCCGTCGAAGTTGTCCATGAGCCGCACCCGGCACTGGCCCGGGCGCCCGGCCTCGAGGTCTTCCCAGGTGCCGACCCAGGCCACCCAGTCGCCATAGGTCGGCGAGTCCTTGGCCATGTCGCGCATGGAGACGACGTAGCGCCCGTCAGCGAGGCGCACGCCGACATGGCGATCCCCGGTCAGCGACGCGGGCAGCTCGCGGGGCGGCGACCAAGTCGAACCTTGGTCGTCGGAGAAGCTGATGAAGGAGTTCCGCTTCCGGTTGTTCTCGCGGAGGAGCATTGCTAACCGCTTGCCGTCCGGGGAGCGGAGGACGCCCGGCTCGCACAGGAACGCCTCGGGGTCGCTGAGCAGGGCCTTGGGCTCGCCCCAGGTCTGCCCGCCGTCGGTCGAGGTCGAGGAGTAGACGGTGCTCCGGCCGGTGAATCGCCCGCCGGCCCGCAGGAAACGTCCGTCGTCGTGGAAGAAGGCGATGGCCTTGCCGTCCGGCGTCGCGATCACGCTCGACATGACCACGATGCCGCCCCAGTCGCCGACCTTCTCGAGCGGCGTCCAGGTCCGGCCGTCGTCGCTGCTCACGGCGCGGCGGGCCGGGAAGAGGCCGGAGAAGAGGACGATCCGCTTCGAGCCGTCCTTAGGATCGACCAAGCGATGCAGCGTCGGCGTCTCCAGGCTGGTGGCCCAGTTCTCCGGCGTCGGCAGAGGCGGGCTCCAGGTCGCCCCGCCGTCCTCGCTCCGCTTGAGGACGATCGCTCCCTTGCCGTGGCCGCGGGGATAGGCGCAGAGGATCGTCTTGCCGTCCTCGAGGAGGAGGGTCGAAGGATGCCCGAGGTATTGGCCCGGCTCGCGCCCCACGACGGTGCGGAGATCGGCCCGCGGCGAGAGATCGACCATGGGCACGCCGAGGATCCGCTCGCTGTCGGCGAGACCGGCCGGTTCGCGCTCGACGGTGAAGCTCGAGAGCCGGACCGTCGAGTTCATGGGGTTGATCCCGATCCGGTCGTAGGCCGCGACCGGACAGGGCACGGCGTAGGCCAGCGTGCCGTCGATGAAGTACTCGATCTCCTGGCCCGCTCGACGCACCTCGAAGTCGATCCACTTCCCGCGGGTCCAGAAGTCCTTGGACGGCCCGAGCACCGGTCGGCCGCGGAAGAGGACCCCGTCGCAGCTCACGTTCTCCTGTTTGTTCTCGAAGAGGAACCAATCGCCGTCCAGCCCCACCTGGGCCGCGGCCCCTTCGCCAGCCTCGATCGCCAACCGCATGCGGACCCGGAAGCGCCCGTTGCCCACACCGGTCGCGGCGAAGAGGGCGGAGGTCGGGCCTTCGCCGACCAGGGCCCCGTCGACCGTCTTCCACTTCTCCGCCCCGCGGGCCTGCACCGCGACGCCGTCCCGCACCACCTCGATCGTCTCGAGCCCCTGCGGCGGCTCGCTCGGGCGATAGAGCCCGATCCCTGCCGGCACCGGCTTCCCGGTGATCGCTTCCGCCACGCAGCGGGCGTAGCGCTGGGCCGATTCGCCGGTCGGCACGCAGCCGTCGACCAGGCTCGACTCCGACCCGCGCAAGGCGGTCCGCACGTCGGCCACGGCCAGCTTCCGCCTTGCTGCCTCGGCCTTGATCGTCTGCTCGAGGAGGTTGGCCCCTGCCTCGAAGGGCTGGGCCCGCCGCCATCCGGGCGCCGCCGGAGGCGGCGTGCAGAGGACGACCTGGGGCGGACCAGGCAGCGTGTCCAACAGCTCGCAGAGCTTGGCCACGCCGGGCGAGAGGCGGTCGATGTTCCGGTTCGCCGCCCCCACCAGGTCGGAGGCCCCGATGGCCACCACCACGATCTGCGGCTCCCAGCGGCGGGCGAGGAGGTACTGGTCGCTCACCCCGACCCAGCGGCCGGAGTCGGGATCGAGGCTGACGGTCGCCCGCGGGAAGACCTCGACCAGGTAGCCCGGCCCCAACATGGCCGAGTTGCCGCGGCCAGGAGTCGAGCCGGGCCGACTCGCCGGACCCGAGGGTGGTGAAGTCGCCGACCACGGCGACCTTTTGCGGACCATCCGCGGCGACCGCCGCGCCGACGGGCGGCGCGCCGAGGAAAGCGGCGAGGACCGCTGCGAGGGTGGCGAGGCACGCGGCGAGGGACGAGCGGCGCATGCCGCGATTCTCGCAGGCGCGCAGGCGGATCGCTAGCCGCTGGTCGCACGCATCAGACCGGCGGGCGCAGCAGGATGTGGTCGGTCAGGAGGCAGAGCGACCACACCACCGGGGTGGCGGCGACGGCCACCGCGAACCATGCCAGGCGGCGGCCGCCCGCGTCCGACTTCCGGCCGATCACTTCGCAGGAGACGATCACGAAGAGCATCAGGGCAAACTTGAAGATGATCGCCCCGGGCAGGTCCCAGGCCTTGATGACGAGGGCGGCGACGGGATTCACTTCCTCGCCCTCGCGCCGCAGGATCGCCCAGGTCAGCATGATGTCCATGCTCGAGAAGAAGATGATCCAGACGTAGGGCGTCTGGTAGCGCATCTGGGGGGCCGAATGGAAGGCCGGCTCGCCCCGCTCGAGGACGCTCGCGTTCGCATCGTTCGCCGATTGCGACATCGGTTGCGACATGGGGTCATGGTATCGGCCGCTCATGGGGCCCTCCCGCACTCGGGGCACCGACTCTGGCCGCGCATGGGGTAGCCACACCCGGTGCACTGCCCGCGCGATCGGCGCAACCCGTTTCTGGCGACCCTCGGACCAGCCCACGCCAGGAACGCCACCGACGTCCAGAAGACGAGGTCCGCGAGAATGCCGCCCCAGAGTACGCCGCGAGGGACGAACTGTTCCGCACGCGAGCCACGACCGACCAAAAGAAGCGAGCGGCTGGCGAGCATCGGCGGGCCGCCGGGCCCGGTCGGCTGGCCGTGGGCGATCTCGGCGACGGCGCAGCGCACCGGCCAGCCCGATTCGTAGCGGACCACCTCCGTGGTCGCTGCGGTGGCGACGCCGGCGGAATCCAACACCCGCTTGGGGACCGGGATTTCGAGTGGCTTCCCGTCGACCCACTCGATCCGTCGCATGACCTCGCGCGGCCAGTACCGGGAAGCGCTCGGCACGAGGGTCCAGGCGTCGACCAGCGGCCGCCGCCACACGACCGCCTTGGGCGGCTCGGTGCCGCGCGGATCGCGGCGGAGGTCGTACCAAAGCTCTTGTCGCCCCGGTCCCTGCTGGCGGAGCGCCGGCACGAGCCCAGGGGCGGCCGCCATGCCGAGGGTAACGACGAGCCCGAGAACCAGCGAACGCACCAGGTCGGCCCCAATCCGGGCCGCCTTCACGACCCGCACTCCGGGCAGGTGGCGGCGCCACGGAGGTCGTGTCCGCAGCGGATGCAGGCCCCGCGGCGGCGGCGGAGGAGACGGATCGCCGAGCGCGGAAGGGCCAGGGCCAGCCACGCCAACGCGCTCCACGCTGCCACGTCGGCGAGGAGCCCGAGGACCAGCGGTCGCATGGGGACGAGGGCCTCGCCGCCGCCGATCGGCTCGAGGCGGATGTTCCAACGGAAGACAGGCCGCCCGGAGCCATGCGAGCCCGCCGGGTACCAGGCCTCGCTGGCGAAGGCCCGGAAGGGATAGCCGACGAGAGCGGTGTCGAGGCGATCCCAACCACTGGCATCGCCCGACGACGGCGCGGCCATGCCGGACTTGATCGGGGTCGGCCATGCCGCCTCCCGTCCGCCGTCGCCGGTCTGGCCGGCCAGCGGCCCCCGCTCCCAGCTCGGCCACGCCTTGCACCAGTCGACGAGCCACGAGCGCCCGAGTTCGGTGCGCCCGCCCCGCGGATCGTCGACCGATCGCCATTCGTATCCCATCCAGCGCGGCGCGAACTGGAAGCCGACGAACGGCACGACCCAGGCCAGGAGGAGGGTCGTGGCGGTGCCAAACAGGAGTATGCTCGCGCCGCGCATGCCCATGACGCGACCTCCGCCCGGCGTGGCACGACAGGCCCGCTCAGTTGCCGCTCAGAACCGCCTCGCGACTTCGTTCGAAGATCGATCGCTGAAAAGGGCTCCCGAAGGTGAATCGAGAATCGTCCCGGACGAACGCCGGACCGTCGGGATGCTCGAGCAACCGCCGGATCACCACGGTGAAGTAGCTGGAGCTGCCGCCTTGGAATCCTGCGAAGTCGAGCCGAGGGCCAGCAGGGCCAGATTCGAGCGCCGCCCGAGCGGCGGCAGCCAGAGCCAACGCGCTGCCGACAATCTCGCCGTCGCGGTCGGCGAAGTCGATCGCCCGAAGCACTGGCCGGTCTCCATTTCGTGTCGCTTCACTCATCGGTCACTGGCATCCTAAGGAAGAGCGCCGTCCCATGGAAGCGGTTGGCGAGAGAGCTCTGTGCCCATCGGGGGCGCCCGCCGTGCACGACACCGTGGGCATGGCCCGAAATGAGGGTCAGTTCGCCTCCCAAGCGGGCTGTGATGTTCCGCAGATGCTCGAGCCCGAGTCCGGCGTTGTTCTCACGCGACTTGGCGCTCAGCCCTCCCAGCGCGATGCGGGCCAAGGCGTCCCGGTCGTCACCCACGTCCGGATAGCGACGCCGAAGCGAGCCCGCCAACCCGACTCCGAGATCGACGATGGCCACTCGCACCCTTCCTCTCAGATCACCGAATCATGCGACGGCAGATTGTGGGCCGGTGCGGTGTTGAGCTGGACGAGCTTCGTGGCCTGCACCGACTTGGCCGTCTCGGGGTCGACGTAGTCGCTGTGGCAGCTGGCCTTGGCGTGCTCGGCGCCGACGGCCTTCTTCGTCTTCGAGGCGAGCTTGTGGATCTCGTCCGGCGAGAGGACGCCGCGCTTGGCGAGGATCTCCTCCTGCTCCGGGGTCAGGGCCGCGGAACGCTTGGGCTTCTCCCAGGCGTAGTCCTCGCTCTTCCCGGAGGCGAACTCGACGATCTCCTTCGAGATCCGCACCGAGCACCAGTCATGCCCGCACATGGCGCAGAAGTCGGTGTCGACGTCGAGGTCCTCGTCGTGGTAGGCCCGGGCCGTGTCGGGGTCGAAGGAGAGCTCGAAGTGCTTCTCCCAGTTGAGGGCCGCCCGGGCCTTGGTCAGCTCGTCGTCCCGGTCCCGCGTGCCGGGGATTCCTAACGCGACGTCGGCGGCGTGGGCCGCGATCTTGTAGGCGATGCAGCCCTGCTTGACGTCGTCCCGCTTGGGCAGGCCGAGGTGCTCCTTGGGCGTCACGTAGCAGAGCATGCTGGCCCCGTGGTAGGCGGCGGCGGTGGCCCCGATGCAGCTCGTGATGTGGTCGTAGCCCGGGAAGATGTCGGTGACCAGCGGGCCCAGCACGTAGAAGGGCGCTCCATGGCAGAGCTGCCGCTCGAGCTTCATGTTGTATTCGATCTGGTCGAAGGGGACGTGGCCGGGGCCTTCGATCATCACTTGCACGCCCTTCCGCCAGGCCCGCTCGGTGAGCTCGCCTAACGTGACGAGCTCCGCGAACTGGGCGGCATCGCTGGCGTCGGCGAGCCCGCCGGGCCGCAGGCCGTCGCCGATCGAGAAGGTCACGTCGTAGCGGCGCATGACCTCGCAGATCCGCTCCCAGCCGGTGTACATGAGGTTCTGCCTGCCGTGGACGAGCATCCACTTGGCGAGCAGCGATCCGCCGCGGGAGACGATGCCGATGAGCCGCCGCTTGATGAGCGGAAGGTGCTCGCGGAGCACGCCGGCGTGGATGGTGAAGTAGTCGACGCCTTGCCGGGCCTGGTGCTCGAGGGTGTCGAGGACGATCGTCTCGTCGAGGTCCTCGATCCTCCGCCCGATGATCATCGAGTAGATGGGCACGGTGCCGATGGGCACGTTCGAGTGGCGGATGATCGCCTCCCGCGTGGCGTCGAGGTCGCCGCCGGTCGAGAGGTCCATGACCGTGTCGGCCCCCCACCGCTCGGCCCAGCGCAGCTTCTCGACCTCCTCGTCGGTCGAGCTCGAGACCGGCGAGGCGCCCATGTTGGCGTTGACCTTGGTGCGGCTGGCCCGGCCGATGGCCATGGGGTCGAGCTTGTGGCCGAGGTGCACGCGGTTCGCCGGGATGACCATGCGGCCGGCGGCGACCTCGTCGCGGACCTCTTCGGCGGTGAGATGGCTTTCGCGCTCGGCGACGCGGCGCATCTCGGGGGTGACGATGCCTAACCGGGCGCTCTCGAGCTGGGTGACGGGGACGAAGCCGGCGGGAGCCACGGCCCGGATGAAGCGGCCGATGCCCGGTTGGTTGTGTCCGGCGCAGCCGCCCTCGCGGGTGTCGACGGCCTCGATGCGCCAGCCTTCGGGGAGGAAGTCCCAAGCGGACTTCTTGCTCGGGGCCGGCATGCCCGGCGTGTCGGGGGAGGCGAAGGCGAGCGGCTCGCCGACCGCGGCCTTGAGGGCGAAGGAGCCCGGCGTCGTCCCTTGAGCGGCGCTCGAGGGGTTGCACGCCCCGTGCATAGGAAGCGTGTAGGAGGCGGCCGAGGGATGGGGATGCGATTGCGACGCGTTCGGACGGACCATGCCAGCCTCCTCGCGGCCAACCAGCGGAGCGAGGCGGCCGGCAGCGTCGGGGGCCCGAGGCCCGTCCAGCATGCCGAGATCGCTTCCCTACGCCGGTCTCAACCGGATCAGGTTCGACGGGTGCTTCTCAGTCGCGGCCGCCAACGACGCGGCCCGACGCCCCGAGCGAATGGGAGAGTGTAGCAGGCGACCGCCGCCAACCATCGCTATTGGCGAGCAACCCGTGCCGTCACAGCAGTGGCCGCAGGGCCGCAAGGGCCGACCGGACCTCCTCCCAGCTCGGGATCCTGCCGTAGCACAGGGCCCGGCACTGACCTTCGTACTCCCGGGCGAGGATGTCCGCCAAGGGAGCGGGCGGAAAGAACGCCTCGCTCTCGGCGAATCGGAGGCCTTCGGGCGGGATGTAGTCCCGCCCGAAGTGGGCTCGGCTGATTCGATCGTAGTCGGCCTTGATCGACGCATATTCAGGCGAGCCCAGCATCGCCAGCACCTCTGGCTCCTTCGCCAGCCGGAGGAGGTCGTAGTAGTGCCGAGCGTAGCTTCCGAGCGGACGGCCACTTCGCTTGAGGATCTCCACCTTTCCGTGCAGCGCGAACATCTTCTCGACAAACGTGCGCCGGAAGTGGAGGAGGCGCATCGTGAACCCTGCCTCGTCCTCGGCACCGAGCGATGCCCCGGTCTCTTCGAGGAACTGGGCCAGGAGGGAGCGGAGCGGCAGCTCGATCGTGGGCTCACGCCCGCTCGCCGTCCCGATCTCGAGCAGGACGCGGCCCGCCACTTCGCCGGGTCCGCCGAAGCGCTGGCGATATCCGAACCGATCGCTCCGTCCGAAGCCGCCGATCGTGTGGCTCTCGTCGCGGAGGAACGCGAGGCCCGGGACGGCGCCGACGACGTCGCGCAGCCGCTTCATCTCGCGGTTGATGCCGTTCGGGCCGAGCCGCGGGCGAAATGCCATCGGATCCAAGAAGAGGTCGACGTCTTCCGAGAACCGCTCAATCAGGTTCCAGCCCTTGGACAGGCTTGTCCCGCCCTTGAAGATCAACCAGTCGGCGGCGACGGCGGCCAGGGCGCGGAGCGCCTCGGTGACGTAGTAGTCCTTCTCGATGATGGCTGGCCGCAAGCCGCGAGGCCGGAAGTGCTCGGCGGCGCGAAGAATCGCCTGCTCGAAGTCGGCGTGCTGATGCAGTCTCACGTCCGATGCTCCTTGGCATGCCAGCGCCGAGCATTCGGCAGCTCGGCGAACACGCCGAAGTCGAAGCGTGAGAGCGAGTTCAGGGAGTCGCGCAGCGGCGCCAGCGATCCCTGTCTCGTTCCGAGGCGCTCACCTAACGCTCCCAACATGGCCCGGACCCTCGGCGGCTCGGTGGATGCGATCCTCAGGAGTCGCTTGTACCTCCCACGCTGGGCGAGAAGCTCGAGCGTGCGGCGGATCGTCTCGCGGGGCGGAAGTTCGCTCGTCCCCCCCCTGCGGCGAAGGAAGTCGAGGAGGGCGGCATCGACCTCCGAAAGGTCGGCCCAAGCGGCGGGCCGCCGTGTGTGGATGGTCGCGTCGGGACCGACCAGCTTGCGGGGGAGGCTGCTGGCGTGCGTCGCCACTTCCCTCCGGGCGGGGACCTGCGTCGTGAATCCGAGGAGGCTGGCGGCTGCGATCCCGGAAGGGAAGATCGAGCGGCTGCGGCGAGCGATCGACTCGACCGAGGCCGGATTGGCCCGGCTGGCGCCGAACGCTGTGGAACGGCCCCGGTAGTAGGTGCCCTTGCTGAGGCGCTCGAGGCGTCCCCCGCGGGCCAGCCTGGACAGCGCCTGCGCCACAGCCGGAAATGGCAGGTCGCGGAAGTCGTCCAAGCGCCACACCCGCTCCCCGCCGCGCTCGATGCGCGAGCGGACCACGCCGGCCACCGTCCGCGCAGTTGCCTTGGAGCCCTCGGCCATGCTCGCATCATCGGCGACCCCTCGGCCATGGCAAGTTTTTTTGCTGCAAAACTTGACACTTGAGGTCGATCCCGGATTGGGGGCATGCGATCCCAGGACCCTCAGGCCGGAAAGCACCGCCCGAAGGCCCGCAGCAGGCGGGCGCCGGCGAGGAACGGCCGCAGACGCAGTTGGCCGCGGAGGAGGAGCCGCCACAGGGGACGCTCCCCGCGCAAGTAGGCGATCCATGCCGCGCTGTCCGCCGCGATCCGCACGCTGGGCGTGCCGTGGAGTCCGCCCTGCACCTCGATCCGCCGGTCGCGGAGGATGACCGTGGCCTCGGCCGGCTCCGCGCCGCGGAAGGTGAAGTGGTAGGTGGCGCCGAGTCCGACGCTCTGCTCCCGTTGGAACATCCAGTGCAGGGAGCCGAGGAAGCCGCGGATCGAGGTCGGGCGGATGCCGTGGTGCACGCGGCGCAGGCGCTTGTGCGGATAACGCTTGGCGGCGAAGGCCTCGGCGTCGGAGCCGGGAACGACGTAGAGCGGCTCGGGCTTCTCCTGGAGCGGGCGGACCACCTGGCGGATGTGTTCGGCCCGGCCGGCCTCGAAGGCCCCGATCACGTCGCTGCCGGCGGGGCAGACCGCCAAACAGTACGCAGCCTTGTAGTTGGGCCCGTAGGCGAGCGACTGCCACATGGAGAGCGTCTCGCCGTCCTCGACCTTGGAGCGGTAGGCGGCGGCGTCGGGCGAGGCGACCACCTGCTCGACCCAGTCGCTGAAGCCGCCCAGGAAGTCGCGGTAGTTGTGGGTCATGCAGGCGGCGGCGTTGAAGTGTCCGTCGGGGGCGAGGGCCCCGACCGGGCAGGCCGCGACGCAGAGCTTGCATTCGACGCAGGGGTTGAAATCGAGCGGGGCGTCCGGGACATCGACATCGCGGTCGATGAGGACGGTGCCGAGGAGGATGAAGCTCCCGAAGCGGGGGTGGATGACGCTGCGGTGGATGCCCATCCGGCCGAGGCCAGCGGCCTCGGCGACCAGCTTGTGGCTAACGATCCAGCCTCGCTCGCGGCCGACGCGCTCGAGCTCCATGGGGAAGGCCATCGAAGGGTTGGCGGCGCGGATGCCGCGGTCCTCGAGGGCGAGGACGATGCGGCGGCAGACCTCGTCGACCTCGTGGCCGCTGGCGTGAAACGCTTGGTTGGCGACCGAGCGTTGCGGGCTGCGGACGTTTTCCCGTTGCATGCGGACAGCGATGGCGATCGCCGTGCGGGCCCCGGGAAAGGCGGCCTCGATGTGGGGGCGCTCGCCAGCGAGGGCGGGAGCGGCGAGCGAAGCGAAGCCGACGTCGTCGGCCCCGGCCCGCAGGCAGAGCTCGCGCAGTTCGCCGGCGTCGAGCATCGTGGCCGCGACCCGCAGGGCGACTGGCGACGAGGAAGAAGAAGTGGACGAGGAGGCATCACGTGGTCCGGTCACGGCGTCGAATCTCCGTTGTATCTACAACTCTGCGGCCGTGCGACAACGCCGTCGCCCGAGCCTGGTCCGCTCAGGTCGCGGCCCCCCGCCACAGACGATCGCCTAGGGTGCGGACGGCCTGCGTGCCGCCTGCCCCGAGGAGTTTCTCCGCCTCGGCCTGGGCCTCGCGCCAGGCGGGCAGAGCCGCCTCCAGCTCCTTGCGCCCGCGAGCCGTGAGCCGCACCTCGCGGAGGTGCCCGGCGTCGTGCGTCTCGGCGGCCAGCCAGCCCCGCTCCAACATCGGCCGGAGGTTCCGGCTAACGGTCGAGCGCTCCATCTGCAGCATCTGCCCGACCACCGCCGGCGGACAGGGCCCCTGCTTCCCGACGAAGACGAGGATGTTCATCTGGGCCACGGACAGCTCCCGCGACGCGAGGGCCCGCTCGTACACGGCCGTGACCGCCCGCCCCAGCATCCGCACGCGGACCGCCAGGCAACCCGAGCTGATCTCCTCGATGGCATCGCCGCCAGGTGGCATGGGGGGAGTGTTGCAGATACAACGGGTGGGGTCAAGGGGGAACTGCTCACTTCCGCTCCCGCACCGCCGCCTCCGGGAAGGCGGCCACGGCGTCGGCATAGGTCAGGAAGTCGCGCTCGACCACGTCCGCCGAGTTGTCCGCCAGGAGCCGGACCACGCGGAACACGTACTTCTGGAAGCCGTCGCCGCAATGCACGAAGGTGCTCTCGGTGTCGTGCGTCCAAAGGCAGATGACGACGCTGCCCACCACGTCGGCCTTGCTCCGCCAACCGCATTCGCCGACGGAGGACCATCGCTCGCGGACGAGATCGGGGTCGGGCGGACCATCGCCGCTGTCTCGCCCCGCGCCCGCGCACGCAGCCATCGCGTCGATCGCCAGGAGCAACCGATCCACCTCCCCATCCGAGTGCACATTCACGCGTCCCCTGCTCTGCTCCCACTCGAGCAGCAGATCCACTCCGATCGCCTGCACCACCCGGAGCACGGCTTCACGTCCAAGGTGCCTCGTCGCGAGTACGGGCAATGCGCGGCCCGGGCGCCGCAGTTGACGCAATCGCCTTTGGAGTGCTTCGACCGAGGGGATCATTCCTTGCACCGCTACGGCCACTTCGAGGTCGAGCCGGGATCGTGAACTGGGCATCGCTGCTTACCTCCGAGCACAGACCGTCACGCACGTGCGTTGCGTGAACGGCAGCGCCGCTCAGGGCAGCCTGGCGGCTCTGCCTCCCGCGGGCAACTCGGCCGGCTGCGGCAGAGGCAGCATCCCCGACAACGTCTGCCCGACCTCCGTCCTCCCAACCAGGCGGTTGGGGGTCGTCTCGTGGCACACCCAGGGGATAGGACCGGCGCGACACCTGTTTGATCGAGCGAAGAGTCGTCCCCTGGCAGTCCACAGCGTCTACCTAACCGCAGTGTCGCCGCTCCGCGGCACTCGAGGCTGGCGTTCGGCTCGCGCTCACGTATCCTGCCGACGTGATTGACCCGAAGTCGCCGATGCGCCCACTCCCGCCGGGTCTGTACGACCGGCTCGTCTCAGGCGAACTGGCAGCACAGCTTGCGGCGCTGCAGGACCCGCGCCTGCGCGAACTGGCGGCGGTCGACCCGGCGGAGGCACCGGAGGCGCTCGCGGCGCATCTCGAGGTGGTCATCGCAAGTCTTCTCGCGACACAACGCGGCGACGACGCCAGCTCGCGCCAACGTTCGCTCGCCAACAAGCTCCTGGAGACCCTGGCGGCGGAGTTGCAGAGCGGGGACCTCGACCACTACCGACTGACGGACCCGCTCCAGCGCCTGCTCGCAGTTCACGCCTCGCCCCCAGCTAGGACTACTCCCCGACCCGACGTCCCCCTCGCGAGATCCACCCTCCTGACCGGCGCGCGACTGGATCCGAGCTTGGCCTCACAGCTCTCAAAGGAGATCGCCACCGCTGACCGTGTCGACATCCTGTGCTCATTCATCCGCTGGAGCGGATTGCGACTTTTGCTTCCCGATCTCGAGCAACTCGTCGAGCAGCCTGGGCACGACGGACCGCGGCTGCGGGTCATCACCACGAGCTACATGGGGGCGACCGAGCCAGAAGCCGTCGAGCGCCTCGCACGACTACCGAACACGGAGATTCGAGTCTCTTACGACACGAGTCGCACGCGGCTCCACGCGAAGGCCTACGTCATCCACCGCAGGACCGGCTTCGGGAGCGCCTACGTTGGCTCAGCCAATCTGTCGCACGCCGCCTTCTCAGAAGGCCTCGAGTGGACCAGCAAACTGAGCCAGTTCGAGCTGCCCTACCTTTGGCAGCGGATCCTCGCGACCTTTGACGTGTACTGGAACTCGACGGACTTTCATTCCTATGGACCCGAGACAAGGGATCGCCTCCGGACGGCGATCCGTCGCGAGCAAGGCGCCCGGGATAACGACCCCGAAGTCGTTCACTTCGACCTCGCCCCGCATCCCTTCCAGGAGGAGATCCTCGACGCCATCGCCTCGGAGCGGAGCGTGCAGGGGAAGAGTCGTCATCTGATCGTGGCGGCGACCGGAACCGGCAAAACGATGATCGCCGCGTTCGACTTTCGACGCTGGGCGAGCGGCGGCCCCCCTTGGCCCCCGCTCCTCTTCGTCGCCCACCGCGAGGAGATCCTTCGGCAGGCTCGATCGGCGTACCGCGGAGTCCTTCGCGACCAGAACTTCGGCGAGCTCGTGGTCGCTGGAGGCGGCGATCCGCACGGCCAGCACCTCTTCTGCTCCATCCAGAGCTACAACGCCAGGCAGCTCTGGAGTCTGCCGCCCGATCGATTCCGCTACGTCGTCGTCGACGAGTTCCACCACGCCGCCGCCGAGAGCTATCAGCGCCTGCTCGGCCACGTGCAACCCGAGGTCCTGCTCGGACTCACCGCAACGCCCGAGCGCAGCGACGGTCTCGATGTCTTTCAGTGGTTCGGCGGCGAAGCGAGCGCCGAGATCCGGCTACCGGACGCCATCAACCGCCAACTGCTGGTTCCGTTCCACTACTTCGGCGTCACCGACCACGACTCCGTACAGCTTGAGCACGTCACGTGGCAGCGCGGCGGCTACCGGCCCGAGGAGCTCGACCAGATACTCACTGGCAATCACGCCAGAGCGGGACTTGTACTGCAGAAGGTCAACGAGTTGCTCCTCCATCCCCAGCGGATGCGAGGGCTTGGATTCTGCGTCAGCATCGCACACGCGGAGTTCATGGCCCGCTTCATGTCGGAGCGCGGCGTTCCCTCGCTCGCCCTTTCCGCGAACAGCTCCGCCGACGATCGTCGCACGGCAGCCCACCGCCTGCGGGCACGTGAGATCAACCTGATCTTCGCCGTCGACCTCTACAACGAAGGCGTCGACATCCCGGAGATCGACACGGTCCTCTTCCTTCGGCCGACCGAGAGCCTCACCGTCTTCCTCCAGCAGCTCGGTCGCGGTCTGCGCCGTGACAAGGACAAGGAGTGCCTCACGGTCCTTGACTTCATTGGCCAGCATCGCCGGGAGTTCCGATTCGCGCAGCGCTTCCGATCCCTCTGCACCGATCCGACGCTCAAGATCGATCGCGAGATCGAATCCAGCTTCCCTCACATGCCCGCCGGATGCGAGATCCGGCTCGAGCGGGTCGCCCGTGAGCGAGTGCTTGCAAACGTCCGCGAGACCATCGAACTCCGCCGCCCGCGTCTCGTCGCTGACCTTCGCGATCTCGGCCGGCTGCACGGGCGACCCCCGACGATCCATGAGGCGATGGAGCATCTATCCACTGACCTGTCGACCCTCCTCAGCAAGGGGATGTGGTCCCGTCTCCTTGCAGAGGCCGGCCTCCTCCCCCCGTTCACGGAGCCCGACGAGACGCAGCTCGCACGCGGCATTCAGCGAGCCGCGCTCGCTGACGACCCCGCGTACCTCGCGGCCATGCTTCGCCTGCTCGAGCAGCCCCAGCTCTCAGCACCCGAATCTGCATCCGACCGCCGCCGCCTCGAGATGCTGCTTGCGTGCCTCTTTGGAGCGACCGGGAGTGGCCCGACCTTCGACCATGCGATGGCGATCCTGAACAGGAATCCAAACGCTAAGTCGGATCTCCTCGCGGTATTGAGGCATCGACTGCACCACACACGGGTGCTGGTCCGGGACATCCCACACGATGAGTCGATCCCCCTGGCGCTTCACGCGGCGTATACCCGAGACGAGCTGCTCATCGCCATCGGCCACGGCAGCTTCGATGCTCCACGCCAGGTTCGAGAGGGTGTGGTGCGGGTCCCTGGGCGCGATCTCGAACTGCTCTTCGTCACGCTGGACAAGACGGAAGACGCGTACTCGCCCACCACCATGTACGAGGACTACGCGATCAGCGACTCGCTCTTCCACTGGCAAACGCAGAGCACGGTCTCGGTCGACTCGCCGACGGGGCAGCGGTATCTGAACCACCAGTCACTCGGCCACACGATTCTCCTCACGGTGCGCGAACATCGGAAACGACCTGACGGCCTCGCCGCCCCCTACGCCTATCTCGGACCGGTCGAATACGTGTCGCACTCAGGGAGCCGCCCGATCAACATCGTCTGGCGGCTGCGAACGCCGATGCCGGCGCGACTGGTCCGCGAGACGGTCCGCCAGGCGAGTGCGTGAGTCGCCGCCTACGCGACGAACACGTGCTCTCGATGGAAGGCGAGGAATTCGGCAGGCGGAACAAATCGCTGCGGAACTGCGATCTTCTTGCCTTCACGGCTCCCGAAGAGCTCCTTGCACACTCGCTCCGGCACGGCTCGTCGCAGCTCGCCAGAGAGCACGATGTTGAGTTCATCGGTGAGCGTAAAGAGACCTTTATCGAACGCAGCATCGTGGAGGGCGTTCAGGCACAGCCCGTTCCGGGGGTCGAGTTGGGTTTCGGCTCTCTTTGCCCAGGGAACAATGTGGCTCGCCCGAAGGAGCTTCGGCACGTTGATCCCGGTCACACAGCAAGTCTGGTCATGTGCGGCAAGGACGGCTCGGCGAAAGAAGTCCTGTCCTCGTCGCTGGGCCGCAAGCGCCAGAACGGAGTTGCCTCCTTCGCCCACAGTTGGTTCAGCGACTGAATCCGACGTTGCGAAGTCGCTCTCCTGAGCCAGCTCTGCCCAGTTGCCATAGTGCTCGCGCCAGACGACCTTGTCGAGCTTCGACGCATGCCCCATGCCACGCACGCCTCGACGACGGTGCTCTGGATCGAGACTGGCGAAGTTGCAGAGCTTGATGGCGACGGAGCCTGGCGTGCGATCGAGAACGCTTGCCATCGCGATGACGTCGCGGTTGCGAGCGTCGAATCGGCCGAACGGAAGCTGGCAGTAAAGGGCCAACACCTTCAGCAACTCCGCACGCTCCCAATCGCGACTCGGCATGGCGTTCAGGATAGCCGGTTCCGACTCCTGATCAGCTTGCGCCGTTCACCGCCAGGGAGCCCGTGCGGGCCCTGGCACGGCGGGCTATTCACCTCCTGAGCCACTAGCCCTCCAACCGCTGCCTTCCTCTGTGGCCCTCTGTGAACCTTCGTGCCTCTGTGGTGAATTCTGAATGGAGCGGACGAGCCCCTCACCCAAACCGTATCCCATACCGCGCACAGATCTCCCCCACCTTCGCGAAGTCGGGCTTGCCCGGAGGCAGGCGGTCGAGCTCGGCAAACATGTGCTCCATGCCGGAGGGGCTGACCACGAAGTGGAGGCGGGCTCGCTGGGTGCCGACCACTTCCCATTCGTGGGCGATGGCTCGCGGGCCCCAGACGGTGTCGCCGGCCTTGGCGATGAACTCCTGCCGTTCGCTGCCGCTGCCGACGGCGAAGCGCACCTCGCCTTCGAGGACGTGGAAGATCTCGTCCTCGCGCTCGTGGATGTGGCTGGGCACGCCGTAGCCAGGGTTGGCCCACTGCTCGAAGAAGAAGCGCTCACCCGCGGTCTGGTCGCCGGTCAGGTGGAAGAGCATGGGCTCGCCGAAGATGGTGAGCCGCCGAGCCGCGCTCCCTCGGAGGAAGGCAGGCGCCACGCGGAGGCCGCTCGGCCAGAGCGGTGTGCGGGTGGGCGCCGCCGCGAGGCGGCCGCCGGTGGGCAGGGACTCGGGCCGGGACTCGGGCCGGTACTCGGGCTGGGCCCGGGCGGGCGCCGGAGCGTCGTCGCGGGAGGCGGTCGGGGACGAGCTGTTGGTGGATCGGAGGATCATGGTGGGTTCCTTGCCGCTCCAAGCGGGCGACCGCTCGGGACGGGATCAGGATTCCTCGCATCCACGGCCAAGTCGCCCCGCTTCGCGGGCGGCAGCCTTCCGCTCGTCCCCCGCCGCCGCCTCAGGCGAAGCGCACGCCGTAGCGGCCGCAGATCTCCGCGACCTTGCCGAAGTCAGGCAGCCCCGGCGGCAGCTTGCCGAGTTCGGCGAACATGCCTTCGATACCGCCCGGGGTGATCACCAGGAGAACGCGGGCCCGCTTGGTGCCGACCACCTGGAAGCTGTGAGGCACGCCGCGCGGGGCGAATACGGTGGTGCCCGGGCCCGCCACCGTCCGCTTGCCGGCGACCTCATAGGCCACTTCGCCCTCGAGCACGGTGAAGGTCTCGTCCTCCCGCTCGTGCAGGTGCGGCGGCACGCCGACGCCGGGCTCGAACGACTGCTCGAGCAGGGTCAGCGTGCCGTTGGTGTCGCTGGCCGTGATGCGGATGGTCTGCTCGTCGCCGAGCACGTTGACGCGGAGGCCGGCGCCAGGGGGAACGACCTTGGGTTGCATGGCGGCAGTGTGCCGGAAGGGTGGAATGTCGGCTCTGCGATTGGAGATCGCTACCTTTTATAGGACTTGTGCAGATCCGCGATTCTTTCGTGGATCTGCAGCTACCTTCTATACTCCCGGCATGGTGCCTCGGGACCTCCAGCCGCTCCTCGCCTCGATGCTGGAGCGATTCGGCGTGGTGACCCTGACCGGACCGCGGCAGAGCGGCAAGTCGACGCTCTGCCGGGCCACCTTTTCCGACCTCCCCTACCAGACGCTCGAATCGCTCGACGTCCGCGCCTTCGCGGCCAGCGATCCCCGTGGATTCCTGGCTCAGTTCCCCAACGGCGCGGTCCTCGACGAGATCCAACACTCCCCACAGCTCCTCTCCTACCTGCAGGCCGCGCTCGACGAGGCGAAGTTCCGTGGCACGCACGGGGCGCGCTGGGTCCTGACTGGATCGCAGAACCTGACCTTGCTCGACTCGGTCGGCCAGTCCCTCGCTGGCCGAACCGCGGTGTTGCACCTTCTCCCCTTCTCGTGGAACGAGATCGGACAGCTCCCGCAGCCCCCAGCCACCCTCGACGCAGCGATCCTCGCAGGCGGATACCCGCCACCGTTCGATCGAGGCATCCCGGTGCGGGATTGGATCTCGAGCTATGTGGCGACGTACGTCGAACGCGATGTCCGCGCCCTGACCGCGATCCAGGATCTCGGCGCGTTCCAGTCCTTCCTTGCCCTATGTGCTGGGCGGACCAGCCAGCTCCTCAACCTGAGCGGGCTGGCCGCCGACGCGGGAATCGCCCAGTCCACCGCCCGCGCGTGGCTATCGATCCTCGAGGCCACGTTCCTCGTGTTCCGCCTCCAACCGTGGTTCCAAAACGCGGGAAAGCGCCTCGTGAAGTCGCCGAAGCTGCACTTCTACGACACCGGACTCGCCTGTTGGCTGCTCGGGATCCACACCACGGACCAGCTCCGCACCCATCCGCTCCGCGGCGCCTTGTTCGAGACGTGGGTCGCCAGCGAGGTCCTGAAGCACCGCATCCATCGGGGCGAACTCCGCGCCCCCTACTTCTATCGCGACGCCGGCCTCCGCGAGGCCGATCTCCTGGTCGACCGCTCCGACCGCCGCACGATCGCGGAGGTGAAGTCCGGCCGCACGGTGAGCGACGACGCCATCCTTGCGACCCGCCGCGTGGCGGAAGCGCTTCCGGCTGGGCCGGCCAGCGACCGCGTGGTCATCTTCGGTGGCGACGAAAGCCAAGCCCGCAGCGACATCCGAATCATCGCCTGGCGCGACCTCCACTCGATCGACTGGATCTGACCGCTGGTCAGGCCTTCCACTGCTCGCGGGCGTAGACGATGTAGTCGCTGAAGGGCAGGTCCTTCACCCCCAGCTGTTTGGCCATGTTCTTGAGCTGGGCGGCGTGGTACATCTGGTGGGTGCAGACGTGGATCAGGACGTCGCCGAGCGAGGTCGTGTACGCCTTGCCCTCGCGGACGCGGGTCACCGGCTTGGCGAGGTCGGCCGCGGTCAGGCCGGCCAGCAGCCGGTCCCAGCGGGCGTCGAGCTCGCTCCAGCGGGTGGCGAGCTCGTCGAGCGATTGGATCTGCGAGGCGCTGGCGAAGACGGCGCTCCCGTCGCGGCCTTCGATCGTCTCGAGCCAGAGGGCCTCCGCTCCGTAGCAGTGGGTCAACGTAGCGAAGAGGCTGCCCGGCCCCATGGCGAAGGGCCGCCGCTGGTCGTCGGCGGACAGCGGCTTGGCCATCTGGAGAAGCTGCGGGCGAAGCCAGCGGCGATGGGCGTGCAGGGAACGAAGGACATCAAGGGCGCTCTGCATGCGGATAGGCTACCACTCGCCATGACCGCCACCACCGCACGCTACGCGGCCACCATCGACTCGATCCGCGACGCGGCCCGGCGCATCGCCCCGCACGCCCACCGGACGCCCGTCGTCACCTGCACCGCCCTCTCGGCCCTGGCCGGGCGCGACCTCCGCTTCAAGTGCGAGAACCTGCAGAAGGTCGGAGCCTTCAAGTTCCGCGGGGCGTGCAACGCGGTCTTCAAGCTGTCCGACGCGGTCGCCAAGCGCGGCGTGGTCACCCACTCCTCGGGCAACCACGCCCAGGCCCTCGCCCTCGCCGCCCGCATGCGGGGCATCCCGGCCCACATCGTGATGCCCCGCAACGCACCGGCCGTGAAGCGGGAGGCGGTCGAGGGCTACGGCGGCATCGTCTATCCCTGCGAGCCGACCGTCGCCGACCGCGAGGCGACCGCCGATCGTGTGGTGGCCGAGACGGGCGGCACGCTGATCCCGCCCTACAACCATCCCGACGTGATCGCCGGCCAAGGCACCATCGGCCTCGAGTTTCTCGAAGCGTGCCCGGACCTCGCGGTGCTCATCGTCCCGGTCGGGGGCGGCGGGATGATCTCCGGCGTGGCCATCGCCGCCAAGTCGCTCAAGCCTTCGATCCGCGTGGTGGCCGCCGAGCCGGCCAACGCCGACGACGCCGCCCGCAGCAAGTCGCTGGGCTCGATCCAGCCGGTCTCGAAGGAAACCACCATCGCCGACGGCCTGCGCACGTCGTTAGGCGAATTGACCTTCCCCGTGGTCCGCGACCTCGTGGACGAAGTGGCCACGGTGAGCGAGGAGGAGATCGTCAAGGCCATGCGGCTCGTCTTCGAGCGGGCCAAGCTGGTCATCGAGCCAAGCGCCGCGGTCGGCGTGGCCGTGGCCCTGGCCAAGCGATCCTCGGTCCTGGCCGCGGTCGACGGCCCGGTGGGGATTGTCCTGTGCGGCGGCAACGTCGACCTCGACGCCCTGCCGTGGCTCGACCGCCGCTGAGTCAGGCAGCGCGGCGGCGCACCGGAGGCGCCGCCACCGGTTCGGAGAGGGGCGGCAATCCAGGCAGCGGGCGAAGGACCGCCATGCCTGCGGACTCCTCTCCCGCGGAGCGGTCGTCGCCGGCATGCTCGACGATCGCCGCCTCGGCGGCGTTCACCGCGCTCCCGAGCCGCAGGGCGGCCACCACGCCGCCCACCATGAAGCAGAGCCCGCCGATCCCGATCGAGGCCACCATCCCCACCGCCCCGAGCACCGGCGACGCGGCGTCGAACTCCTCCCCGCGCCGGGCGGCAATGTTGGCGATGGTCTCCTCCTGTTGGTCCGCGGTCATGACGTCCCAGACCCGCTCGGCACGGGCCCGGAGCTCCGGAGGCAGGTCGCCATCGCTCTCCTCGAGGTTCCACTTCGAAGGGTCGCTGTCGTAGACCTCCCACGCCATGGTGTCGATGGCCTCGTCGGCATCGACCGCTGCGGCTTCCTCTCGCAGGTCGCCAAGCTCCATGCACACCCACGCATAGCGCCCGCCGAGCATGGCGGCGAGGGCGATCGTCGCCGCCACCAATCCGGCCGGGATCCCGACTCGGCGGCCGCTGGCCTGGGCCATCGCCACGCCGGTCAACACCCCGATCGGCACGGCCACCACGCCGAGCCCCCAGCCGGTCGCGTAGCTCAGGACCGTCCACAGGGCGACGCCGATCGCTGCTGCACACGCACTGGCCGCCGTTCCTCGCTGCAATGGACCCATGATGCCCTCCGAAGGTGGATGGGCGGTCGGCTAACCGAAGGCGGAAGTCGAGTCGATGCTGTCGAGCCGCGATAGGTGGGCCTTATGGGCCGTCGACGGCGATCCCGAGGGAAGGACCAGCCCGGCAGTGGTTAGGCCGGTCGGCGTCAGGCCGTCCAGGCCCCGAGCAGGAGGCCCAGGTCGGCCGGACCCACCAGGCCGTCGCCGTTGAGGTCGGCCACGCCCCCGCCGCCCCAGGCCCCGAGCAGGATGGCCAGGTCGGCAGGGCCGACGCTCCCGTTCCCGTCGAGGTCGCCGAGCAGGCAGCCGGCGCAATCGAGCCGCAAGACATAGTGCAGGCCGTAGGGGCTCGGGTCGGGCTGCGGCTCACCCGGGTCGGGTGGGTTGTCGGGGTCGATCTCGTCGCAGGTGAAGCGGTTGCGGAAGACGTACGACGGCGTGCCGCCGCTCACCACGCAGGAGTAGGACCCCGGCTGGAGGCAGAGGTCGATGACCGACGCGCCGCACGGATCGCCGTAGAACTCGCCGACCACTTCGAGCGGGCCCAAGCAAGGACCGCGCAGGAGAAGGAGCTGGCCCGGGAACTCCGCGGTCATCTCGATCCGGTAGCGGGCGGGCGTGGCCACTTCGAAGCGGTACCAGTCGGTGTCGCGCGGAGCCCCGGTCGAGTACTTGCCGGTGCGGACGTCGCCGCAGCCGATGGCGATCGCCGCGTTGTCGGCCATGTTGCAGCCGTCGTTCAGCCGCTTGTAGCAGGGCTCGTCCTCGTCGATCGCGCTGGCCGGGATGGTGATCTGGCACGGTGCCGCAGCGCAGAGCCGCTCGGTCATCTCCACGCAGATCGAGTCCCACGCCGCGTAGCAGCAGAAGGCATCGAGGGCGCAGGTCCAATGGCAGCAGACGGAGTCCTCGCAGCCCGGTGTGAAATGGGGTTCAAGGCAACCGCCCGGACTCGGGCAGGTCAGGCCTTGGCACACATCGACCGCGAGTTGCACGCAGTCGGTGTCCCAGCCGACCTCGCAGCAGAGGGGATCGGCGTCGCACACCTGTTGGCAGCATTCGACCACCACACATCCGGGCGTGTCGTGCGGCTCGAGGCAGGAGCCGCCGCTGCCGCACTGGGCGAAGGCCGGGGCGGCGAGTCCGAGGCCAAGGAGGAAGGCGATGCCGCGAGTCATGGCTTGGCCCCCGCCTTGAGGTGCGAGTTCCACGCCTCGAGCCAGTGGGCGAGGTCGATCGCGTCGCGCCTGCCGTCCTGGTTGCGGTCGCTCGGCAGGCTGAAGGTCTGCTTGGTCGGGCGCGGCGGGACCGGCTTCCGCTTCGCGGGTTGCCCGGCCGGCGCGTCGGGAGCGCCCGCGGTCGTCGTGTTGAGCAGCGTGAAGATGGTGCTGCCGGCGATCTCGACGCCGACCAAGTCCTGGTCGCCGTCGCCGTCGACGTCGGCCGCGGTGAGGTCGCGGACGAAGTAGCCGTAGAGGACGAAGACCGGCACCTGGGTCAGCTTGATCGCCTGGCCCGGCCCGGTCGTCTCGTTCCGCATGAAGATCACGCTGCCCGAGATGGCCGTGCCGATGGCCAGGTCGAGCCGGCCGTCGTGGTCGATGTCGATCGGCGTCGAGCACCACGCGAGGTTGAACCACGCGCTGTCGAAGACCGCCTGGTTCGCGTAGCCGCCGGATCCGTCGTTCTGGAGCGTGACGACCTTCTGGCTCTGCGTCACGAGGAGGACGGGCAGGGCCACGTCGGGACGGCCGTCGTTGTTGAAGTCGGCCACGCTTCCGCCGACGACGGCGGGCGTCTCCTCGTTGATCGGGGCCGGCTTCCAGTCCACGGTCGGAGGCGGAGCGGTGGTCGCGTTCCCCTTCGAGACGCTCACCCGGCCGGCGCCGAGGGCGGTGACGATGAGGTCCGCCTTGCCGTCGCCAGAGACCTCGACGCCCGTCACCTGGGTCGGATAGGGAATCGCTCCGGTGTAGACGTTGACCCGCCGCGTGCCAGCGAGGGTCAGCGTGCCGCCGTCGTTGCGGGCCACCATGACCGACCCGGAGTAGTAGTTGACCGCCGCCACGTCGAGGTCGCTGTCGCCGTCGAGGTCGACTAGGGTGAGCCCGCGCGGCTGGCGCTCGAGATCGATGAAGACCGGGGCCTCGAAGGTGCCGTCGCCCTTCCCCTTGGCCTTGGCGAGTCGGCCGCGGGCGCTCGAGACGGTGAAGACGAGGTCCTTCTTCCCGTCGCCGTCGAGGTCGGCGATCGCGGCGTCCTCGCTCGAGCCTTGCGGCACGGCCACCTGCGAGAAGAGGGCGAAGCTGCCGTCGGCAGCGCCCTTCAGGATCGCCACGTGGCCGAACGTATCCGGCTCGCCATCCCAGTTGCGGCCGGTCACTACGGCGTCGAGCTTGCCGTCGCCATCGAGGTCGGCGAGGCGGATCGAGGTTGGGGTGAACGCCTCCGGCAAGGCGGTGACCACCGGAGGGGTGAACGAAAAATCCGCCGCGAGCGCGGTCGACGCGCTCGCGGCGGCTAGAAGGACAAGGAGAGCTCGGAGTCGCGTGGGCATGCGCAGAGAACGGTACGCAGACTCCGGCCCGGCGGGTCCGCTCAGCTCCAATTGCCGAGCAAGAGCGCCAGATCCTGCGGCCCGACGACGCCGTCGCCGTTCAGGTCGCCGGGGCCCGGCGTCCCCCACGCCCCGAGCAGGATGGCCAGGTCGGCCGGTCCGACCACCCCGTCGCCGTTCAGGTCACCCGGGGTGTACACCGGAAGGGCATCGGCGAAGAGGTTGAAGGAAATGTCCGCGTCGGCGGAGATGCTGTTGGTGCTGCCGCTGAAGAGGAGATGGGCGGTGCCACCCGGGGGCAGCACGGTCGGTAGGTCGAGGGCCTGGTCGGTGAAGGCCACCGGTGGGTCGATCGGCTGCTGTTGCGAGAAGGTCTGCTCGCCGCTCAGGGAGAGCGTGACGTTCTCGCCGCTGAAGTCGATGGTCCCGGTGAGCGGCAGGACGAAGGGAATCGGCGTCCCGCCAAAGACCTGGCCGTTGAAGGTGAAGGTGGCCAGGAGGTCGACCGGCACCGCGGCGACGAACTGATAGACGCCCTTCCCCTGCGGGACGAGCACGCCGCCGATGGCCGCCCCGGTCTGCGAGGCGTTGAGCTCGTCGATCGAGCCGGCGCCGAGCGGGATGGGCACGGTGAAGCCGCCCGGGAAGATCGCGTTAGGGGCGACCGTGTGGAAGCTGTCGTAGTTGATGGTGATGGTGGTGTCGATGCTGCCCGAGGTGCTGCCGAGCATGTTCACCACGAGGCCGCTGATCGAGAAGGTGAGGAGCGACTGATCCACCACCAGCGTGAAACCGCCCGTCGGGTGCGAGGCGACGTCGCCGCCAGCGCCCAAGGAGGCCGCGTAGTTGATCGGGTTGTTGCCGCTGCCGCCGAAGAGGCCGGGCCGGGTCTGCGTGCCGCCGGGGTTCGTCGTCGCGTCGTAGTTCCCGATGAAGGTGCCGGCGATCGGCGCCGAGACCGTGGTGCTCGTGTTCAGGTTGCTCTGGGCAGGGACGAGGGCGACGGTGTAGGTGGTCGCCGCGGCGAGCGTGGAGGCCGTGGCGACGAAGGCGGCCGAGGCCGCAAGGAGTCGGGTCTGGGACATGGTGCGAGCTGCTCCGGAAGCACGGCGGGCGAGGAGCGCAGCGGAGCCATTTTCCGCAGCGCCCACGGAATCGGAGGAGAGTGAAGGTCGACGCCGCCCGACGTGGCATCCTCACCATACATCGCGGGAGCAGGAAGACGAACCCGCTCCCCCGACTCAGGTCCGAAAAGTCGGCGCCGAGCGATTAGCGCTGGTTGGCCCGGAGTAGCTCCTCGATCCGCTCCAGCCGCCGGCGGTGCTGCGGCCGATCGGGTTCGAGGACGAGGAGGGCCTGGATGCTGGTCCGAGCCGCCTCGAGGTCGCCCGCCTCGACCGCGATCGCCGCCGCCAACTCGCGGACCGCCGGGTCGTAGGGGTTCATGCGGGCGGCCCGATCGATCGAGACGAGGGCCTTGCCCGGCTCGCCCAGCTCGCGGTAGGCCCGGGCCAGCTCGATGGCGAAGGAATTGTCCTTCTGCTCGAGGATGTCGAGGGCCGCGAGGTGCGGAACGGCCTTGCCGCCATCGCCAGCCGCCAGCCACATCTTGGCCAACTGGCGGTGCGGGAAGGGATCGACCGGCCGGGCCTTGGCGTAGCGGTCGAGCAACTGGATGGTGGGCTCGTCGAGCGGTTGCCCGCCGGCCGCCTTGATCCGACGACGGATCGCCAACTCGAGGATGTCGGGGTGATCGGGATGGGCGGTGAGCCAGGTGGCGATCAGGTCCTCGCCCACCTCGGTGCCCGCCCCGCGCGGTCGCGGCCACTCGCGGCCGACCATCGCGTCGCGCTGGCGATCGCCGATCGCCCCGATCTGGGCGGCGAGCCGTTCAGCGGTCTGCTTCAGGGCCTCGCCGTTCGCTTCGTCGTAGCGGGCCTTCGCCTCCGGGTCGGCGTCGCGGGCCTGGGCGAGGAGGTCGTCGACGGTCGGCGTCGGAGCGAGCCCCCACGCCTTGACCTCCTGTTTGGCCCAGGCGAGGAAGGCTGCATGGAAATCCTTGCGGCTCGTCCCGAGGACCCGCTGCATGGCCTCCGACTCGGGCACGCCTTCGTGGTACATGCCGAGGAGCCGCGGCAAGGCGCTCTCCCCGTACCGCTCGTTCATGAACTCGACCATCCAGTGGCCTTGGGCATAGGCCAGGCCGCGATCCTGCGGGCGCTTGGGACGGATGAAGCCCCAGTTGATCGAGTCGAGGTCAAACAGCGTGCCGGCTTCGAGCTCGCGAGCCAACATTTGGCAGGTGGCGTAGTCGCGGGGAGCGAACTCCATGCTCACCGCAGCGGCTTCGGTGAGCCAATGGGGAATGCGGTTCCGGGTCTGCGACAGGGTGACGGTGTGCGTGTACTCGTGCCGCAGCACCTTGAGCCAGTCGAAGGTGCCGAGGTGCTGCTGCGGGGCCCCCACCCGCGGCACCTCGATGGCGATCATCGGCCCGGTGCAGGCGGCGATGGTGTGGAGCTGCGGCATGCCCGTGATCCGCACCGCGAAGGAGCGATGGTCGGGCATGAGGTCGATGAGGGTCTTGGTCGGCGGCTCGTGACCGAAGCGGGCGCAGACCACCTCGTGCATGGCGTCGAGGGCATCGGGCATCATGCGGGCCACGACCTCGTCCTCGCCGGGCGCATAGCGGATCACGAAGTGCTTACTCTCGATGGTGCTGTGCTTGGCCAGCTCATCGAGGAGGAAGAGGCTGAACTGGGCCCGCTTGTCGAAAGGGTCGCGGCGGGTGGCGTCCTCGAGGACGGCCCGGGCCTTGGCGTCGCGGGCGGTCTGCGTCTCGAGCATGCCGAGGACGATGCGCGGCGCCGACCACTCGGGCTGCCGGGCGATGGCCTGGTCGAGGTAGGCGGCGGCCTCGTCGTACTGGCGGTCGTCGCCCAGGTGCCGGCCCACGGTGAAGAGGCCGAGCGAACTGCCCGGTGCCACCTGGTCGAAGGTCGCCAGCCAGCGCTTGCAGCCCGCGTCGTCGTAGCGCGTGGCGTCGGCCGCGGCCCGCAAGGCGAGGGCCGCCGGCATGGCCGGCTCGGCGGCGAGCAGGCGGTCGAGCACCTCGGCGGCCAGGTCGGGGTCGCGGCGGATGAGGGCGGCCTCGGCCCGCAGGAGCGCCGCCAGCGGATGGCCGGCGTGGATCCGCTCGAGCATGCGAGCCGCTCGCTCGGCGCTGTCGAAGTCGAAACGGTCGGCGGCCAGGAGGCCTAACCGATACCAGGCCTCGCTGGCCCGCGGGTTCAGGGAGAGCGTCGCGGCAAGGGCGGGGACCGCGGTCTCCTCGTGGTGCTTGTCGGCGAGCAGCGAGCCCTCGACGAGGTTGGCCTGCCAGTCGAGGCGATCGAACTCGGTGCGGGCCCGGCCGAGGGCGTTCAGGATGCGCTGCCAGCTCGCGGTCGAGGTCGGCTCGAGCTGGCCGCGCAGGACGGCGGCCCGGGCCGCGGCGACGATGGCCTGGCCCGAGGTCGCGGCCCCGGGGTCGAGGAGCGGATGGAGCTTGGCCGCCGCGGCGATCGCCTCGGCCGGCTTGCCTAACTGGAGACAGGCGGCGGTCCGCACCGCCAAACTGGCCGGGTCGTCGGCCGCGCCGAGGAGGTCCAGGGCTTCCTTGGCCCTGCCGCGGCGCAGGAGGGCCTCGGCCCGGAGCGCCGCCGGCACCGAGGGATCGGCGAGGGCCGGATCGGCCAGCGACCAGGCGATGAGCGCCGCCTGGGCCCGCCGCAACGGCGTGTCGAGGTCGCGGTCGTCCCACACGCCGTGGTCGACGCGGAAGTCCTTCCGCTCTTCGCCCACCATCCACTCGGCCCGCAGCGTCGTCTCGATTGCCTCGGCCGGCGGGGCCGCCTCAGGAACGATCTGCCCTGTGGCGGAGCGGGCCAGAAGGAGGCTCAGGGCAACGACGGCGACGCGACGCATGCGACGGGACCATATCGGCTTCCCTGCCGCCACGGCGCGAGGGAGGCCCCGCATTTCGCGCCTTCGCTCCGAGGGTCACTCCGCCTTGGCCGGGGCAGCCGGCGGCGGGGCCGCAGGCTTGGTGATCGCCGGTTGCGGGGTCGCCGGTTGGGGGGTCGCCGGTTGGGTCAGGGCCGACTCGTCCTTCGGCCCCTGCCACGGCCGGATGTCGATGGCCCAGCCAGTCGGGTCGGGGTTCGGGATCACGAGGAGCGCCTTGTCCTCCGCCTTCAGTCCGACGTTGAGGGCGGGCTCGGTGAGGAGGACCGTCGTACGGTCGCCTTTCGAGGCCAGCATCACCACGCCGCGAGGGACGAGAGTGGCCTTGTCGTAGAAGACGTCGACGCTCGCCGTATCCTCGGCGAGGGCGCTGCCAGGCTTCGGGACGAGGTGGAGGCCTTGGACTTCCTTCAGCGACTGGAGCAAGGGCAGGTCCGGCACCTCGGAAAGGGACGCCTCGAACCGGGCGAGCACCTCGGCCTTCGACTGCCCCAAGGGCAGCGGGAAAGGACCTTCGCCAAGCTTGAGGGGATCGAAGGTCTTGCCCGGCTCGACGATCTGCCGCTTGGTGAAGGTCTTGTGGGTGTGGTCGATCTCGGCGATCCACCCCTCGGCGTAGACCCAGTGGTCGCGCATGGTCTCGGCCCGGCCGCTGCCGTCGAAGAACTTCTCGAAGAGGAAGGCGAAGCGCCGCTCCTTGCCCACGCCTTCCAACACCACGCGGCCGAAGCGGCGCTCCGACTCGTCCAACAGTTTGTCGTACTTCTCGTAGGAGAGCCCGGCCCGGAAGTCGCGGACCTCGCCGCCGACCTTCTCGAGGCGAGTGAGGAACTCGTCGATCGGCGTCGCCGGCTGGGACGCTGCCGGGGGCGGGGCGAGCAGGACGGCAGCGGTCAGGAGCGTGGCGAGCGTGAGGGGCATGGGGTCACCGGGCTGGGATATCGGAGAGAGAGCCGACCGGCCGCGACGATTCCCCGGTCGTCAGCGGATCGGGACCTGCTCGACGATATCGAGCCCGAAGCCGTGGAGGCCGGGCATCGACTTGGGATGGTTGGTCAGGAGGCGGAGTTTCCGCAGCCCGAGGTCCTTGAGGATCTGGCTGCCGATCCCGAACTCGCGGTTGGGCATGGGGTGGGCCCTGCCGCCGATCCCGTCAGGAGCGGTCAGGTCGGGGGCGTTCACGTCGTCGTGGGCGGTCCGCCGGATCTGCTGGAGGCGGGCCCGGAGGTCGGGGCCGGCGGCCTCGGGCCGCAGGTAGACGATGGCCCCGCGGCCCTCCTGTTGGATGCGCCGCATGGCCGCCCGCAGGGTGTCGCCCGAGGCGGGTTCGCCGTCCGGGCCGGGCACCCCGAAGATGTCGCCCAAGAGGTCGCGGCGGTGCATGCGGACGAGGACCGGTTCCTCAGTGGGGTTGCTCTGGCCGATGCCGCCGACGGTCAGGGCCAGGTGCGGTGTGGGGTCGATGGTGCTCGACCAGGCGAAGAGGTCGAAGCGGCCTTCGGGGGTCTCGATGGGCGTGCCGGCGAAAGGCTCGAGGCGCTGCACCAGCCGCTCGCTCCGCAGGCGGTATTCGATGATCTGTTCGACCGAGCAGATCTTGAGCCCGTGCTTGGCGCATAGGACCTCGAGGTCGGGGACCCGGGCCATCTCGCCGTTCTCTTTCACGATCTCGATCAGGAGCCCGGCCGGCGTGAGTCCGGCCATGCGGCAGAGGTCGACGGCCCCCTCGGTCTGGCCGGTGCGGACGAGGACGCCGCCGTCGCGGGCCCGCAGCGGGTTGATGTGGCCGGGGCGGACGAAGTCGTCGGGGCGGCTCTTCGGATCGCAGGCCAGTTGGACGGTCTTGACCCGGTCGCTGGCGCTGATCCCGGTGCCCACGCCGTGCCGCGGGTGCCCGTCGATCGAGACGGTGAAGGGCGTGCCGCGGAGGCTCGTGTTCTGGGCCACGGCCGGAGCGAGTTCGAGGCGGTCGCAGATGTCGCCGGCCAGCGACAGGCAGAGGTAGCCGCCGCCGACGCGGGTCATGAAGTTGATGACCTCGACCGAGACGAAGTCGGCGGCGCAGATGAAGTCGCCTTCGTTCTCCCGGCGCTCGTCGTCGACGAGGACGATCATGCGGCCGGCGCGAAGCTCGTCGAGGATCTCCGGGATCGAAGCGAAAGGCATGGGAGGAGAAAGGTAGCGGCCCCCCGCCCCTGCCGCGAGGGCTGGGGCGAAGCGTCGCGGCGGAGGCGGCGTTTCCCGTAGGATTGGGCCCTTTCCCCCGGCCACCGCGAGGCTTCCATGCCAGCTACCCGCACTCCCCGACGTCCCGCCCGCCGAGCCGCGAAGCCGAAGGCCGGCCGCCGCTCCCCGAAGCGCCCCTCGACCCCGGCCCTGCCCCACGCGGCCCAGGCCGCCGAGTTCGAGCGCTGGCTCCTGGCCATCACCTCGCTCCCGACCGCGGCGGCGCGGGAGAGCCGCGTCATCGCCTGGATCGAGCGCTGGGCCAAGGAACGCGGCGCAGCCATCCGCCTCGACCGCGACGCCCACGGCAACCTCCTCCTGCGCCAACGGCGCGGCGGGAAGGGCCAGCCGGTCTACATCACCGCCCACCTCGACCATCCGGCCTTCGTGGTCCGATCGGTCGAAGGACGCACCGTCGAACTCGAGTTCCGCGGCGGCGTGCACGACCCCTACTTCACCAAGGCCAAGCTCGAGCTGTTGGACAGCGCCGACCGGAGCCACGCGGCGACCATCGTCTCCCTCGACGCCCAAGCCAAGCCCTTCAAGGTGGTGAAGGCCCGGCTGGCCAAGGCCGCCCCCTCGCTCCGCCCGGGCGACGTCGGCCGCTGGGCCCTGCCCAAGCCGCGCATCGCCAAGGGGCTCCTCCACACCCACGGCTGCGACGACCTCGCCGCGGTGGCCGCGGCCCTCGCCGCCCTCGAGCGGATCCGGGCCATGCCCGAGGCCGGCCACGTCGGCGTCCTCTTCACCCGCAGCGAGGAGATCGGCTTCATCGGCGCGATCGGCGCCGCCCGCAGCGGCTCGATCGAGAAGGACGCCCGGTTGATCTGCCTCGAGAACAGCCGCTCCTTCCCGGAGAGCTCGATCGGCGGCGGCCCCATCGTCCGCGTCGGGGACCGCATCACTGTCTTCACCCCCGACCTCACCAACCGCATCGCCGCCATCATGGGCGAATACCAGAAGGCCGCCCCGCACTACCAGTGGCAGCGGAAACTGATGCCGGGCGGGGCCTGCGAGGCCAGCGCCTTCGCCTGCTACGGCTACGCCTCGACCTGCCTTTGCCTTCCGTTAGGCAACTACCACAACATGGTCGACATCGACGCCGTCCTCCAAGGCAAGCGGCCGGCCAAGGTGGGCAGCGAGTGCATCTCGACCGCCGATTTCCACGGCCTGGTGACCATGCTCGAGGTGGTGGCCCGCGACCTCGACTCGGCCAGCGTGCCGCCCCTCAAGGACCGCATGGAGACGCTGTGGCGCGACCATGGCACGCTCCTCGAAGGCCCGATCGCATGACCAACGACGCCCACGACCCCGTCGCCGTCCTCGACCATCGCTTCCGCCAAGCGATCCGCACGGCGCTCGGCGACCCCAGCCTCGACGCCGATCCGGCCATCAAGCCGAGCGGCAATCCGCAGTTCGGCGACTTCCAGGCCAACGCAGCGATGGGCCTGGCCAAGTCGCGGGGCATGAATCCCCGCGAGCTGGCCCAGCGGATCGCCGCGGCGGTCGACCTGCGCGGCGTGGCCTTGGCCCCCGAGGTCGCCGGCCCTGGCTTCATCAACATCCGGCTCGATCCCGCCGCCCTCGGCTCCATGCTGGCGGCCATGGACGACGCCCGGCTGGGCGTCCCCGCCCACGCCGCGAAGTGGGGCGTGACCATCGACCTCTGCGGCGTGAACGTGGCCAAGCAGATGCACGTCGGCCACCTGCGGGCCACCATCATCGGCGACTGCCTGGCCCGGGTCTTCGAGCGGTTAGGCCGCGCCGTGCACCGCGAGAACCACCTCGGCGACTGGGGCCTGCCGATCGCCATGACCCTGGCCGCGCTGCGGCGGCAGAAGGTCGACCTCGACCGGCTCACCCTCGACGACCTGAACCACGCCTACCGCTCGGCCCAGGCGGCGGCCAAGGACGACGAGGCCGGGCTCGCCGCGGCCCTCGCCGTCCAGGCCGGCCCGCACCGGATCGCCGAGCTGACCCTGCAGAACGAGGATGCCAGGGCCGTGGTCGACGACGCCAAGCGGACGCTCCTCAAGCTCCAGGGCGGCGACCCCGAGCTGCGCCGCGATTGGCAGAAGCTGATCGACTGCACGATGAAGGAGGTCTTCGAGGCGGCCCGCATCATGCAGGTCACCCTGGGCCCCGAGCACTCCCGCGGCGAGAGCTACTTCCGTGAGCGGTTAGGCCAGGTGGTCGAGCAGTTCCTCGCCGCCGGCATCGCCAAGGAGGACCGCGGAGCCATCGTCGTCCCCTTCGCCGACCGCGAGCGCCCGCTCCTCATCCGCAAGTCGGACGGCGGGTTCCTGTACGCCACGACCGACCTCGCCGCCCTCCGCTTCCGGGTGCAGGAGCTCGGCTCGGATCGCGTGGTCTACGTGGTCGACGCCCGGCAGCGCGACCACTTCAAGGACGTCTTCGACGCCGCCGCCCTCATCGGCTGGGACCGCCTGCCCGACGGGACCAAGGCGGCCATCACGCACCTCGGCTTCGGGGCCGTGTTAGGCAAGGACAAGCGCCCGCTCAAGACCCGCTCCGGCGAGAACTTCACCCTCTCCGACCTCCTCGACGAGGCGGTCGAGCGCGGCACGGCCGAGGTCACCCGCCGGGCCCAGGACCCCAACGCCCCGACCCACGGCATGTCGGCCGCCGAGCTCGCCGCCATCGGGCACGCCGTGGGCATCGCCGCGGTGAAGTACGCCGACCTCTCGAGCGAGGTGACCCGCGACTACGTCTTCGACCTCGACCGCATGATCGCCTTCGAGGGCGACACCGGGCCGTACATCCAGTACGCCCACGCCCGCATCGCCTCCATCCTCGCCAAGAGCGGCGAGAGCGAGGCCTCCATCGCCGCCGCCCCCTTCGTCATCGCCGAGCCCGCCGAGCGGCAGCTTGCCCTGCATCTCCTCCGCTACGGCTCGATGGTCGAGGAGACGGCCAAGGCCCTCGAGCCGAGCCGCATCTGCGCCTACCTCCAGTCGCTCGCCAACCTCTACAACGGCTTCTACCAGGCGTGCCCGGTGCTCAAGGCCGAGGAGCCTGCGGTGCGGATGAGCCGCCTCCGCCTCTGCCACCTCACCCGCCGCGTCCTGGCCGACGGCCTTGGGCTGCTCGGGTTGACGGCGCCGCAGCGGATGTGAGGGCGAGGCCAGCGCGACGACCGGCAAGTCGTCCACCGCCCCCTCAGCCTCGCCCCCCTGGGAAGGGCGCTCGGCAGCTCCCCGCTTCGCGGGAGAGCGGCGCAGTCGCACCGTACGCCGCGGGGAGAGTCGGGAAGCAGCGGTTGTCGGTGGCCACTGGCCCACCGCTCGCCTCAGCCCACACCCTGGGGTGGATCCCGCTCGTCCTTGGCTGCCGCCCGCGGCAAAGGTCTGGTGGAATCTGTGCCGATAGCATGGAGTAGCTCGGCCGACCCCTTGGGGAGTATCATCCCGTCATGTCCGTTGCCGTCCGCGTCATTCTCGCCTTGATGCTCGTTGTGCAGTCCCTGCCGGGGATGGCCGTCGAGCGCTGCGAGGCCATGGCGCGATGCAGGGGCACCGCAGCCGCGCACCAGGCCACGGCAGAAGACGACGACTGTCCATGCTGCTCGCCGCGGGGGTGCTCGGACCGGGACGCGGTCATAGCCTGCCGATGCGGCACCCCTCGCCCCGAGCAACCCAAGGCGCCGCCTTCGGAGTCGAAGACTCGACTGGTCCAGTTTGACGCCGCGATCGTCGCGGCAGTCGTCGGCTGCTCGTCCGACGCGGCGGGTGAGCCGGCTCTCCACCGAGGCCGGCTCGGCGCTCTACCGCAGCGCCCGGCGAACTCCATTCAGTCCGTCTTGTGCGTGTGGGTGGTGTAGGTACCGGACGCCATAGCGGCACTGCGCGCCGAGGGCGCCTCCGTTCCTCCCCGTCGTCGTAGCTCGTCAAGTCGAGCTGCTCGACAACCCCACCGTACAACTCAGGATCGCATCTATGTCGCGTCCATCGACTGTCACGCGCCACCATGGCGCGAGCTCGGCGTTCATTCGTCGGCCGAGCGGCTCGTCACTCGCATCACGCGCCTGCCTCGCCGCCGAGATTGCCGCCATCGCCACGCTGGGTGGTGCCACCCTGGCGGGCTGTGCACTCAAGCCTGCGGGCACGGAGCTCGAGCAAGCCAAGCTCGAGGAGGCTGGTCGCACGTATGAACCGGCCTTCGAGCTGCGCAATCTTCCCGAACTGCCCGCAGCCCCTTCCTGGCGCGATGTGCTGAGCCGGGCGTTCCTCGCCAACGGCGATCTCGAAGCGTCGTACTTCGAGTGGAAGGCGGCGGTGGAGCGCATCGAGATGGCGTCGGCCTACCCGAACTCGAATGTGCAGGTCGGCTACTCGTACATGTTCTCGTCCGAGAAGATGAAGACGTTCGACCGGCAGACGTTCGCGTTCGGGTTCGACCCCGCGATGAACCTGTCGTTTCCGACGAAGGTCCAGCAGAAGGGCGAGGTGGCGCTCGACGAAGCTCGTGCCGCCGGGGAACGGTTCCGGACGGCGAAGTTCGACCTCCAGCGCCGAGTGCTCAGCCAATGGGCTGACCTGCGGATGCTCGAGGCCAAGCAACGGGTGCAGGCCGAGCAGGTGTCACTCAGCCGCCTGGCGATCGACGCGATCCGGGCCAAGGCGCAGGCCGGGGGGGTCCAACGGGACCTTCTGCGGGCCGAGGCGTCGCTGCGAACCCAGGAGAGCAACCTGCAGGACACCCAAGCGGAGTGCTCGGCGATGCGGGCGATGCTCAACGGCATGCTCGCACGCGATCCGAACGCCGCGCTCGACACCTCACAGGACGTCCCGCGGGAGATCGCCGCGTCCGACCCCCAGATCCTGGCCAGCGCCGTTGAGCTGAACCCCGAGATCGCGACCCTCGCTCGGCAGGCCGAGGGGCGGAGCGACGCTCTGGAGCTGGCCAGGATGCAGTGGATCCCCGACATCAACCCATCGTTCATGTTCACCGGCAACGTGTCGCAAGCCCTGGGAGCGACTGTCATGCTGCCGACCACCATCGCCGAGATCCGCGGGGGCATCCGCGAGGCCGAGGCGATGCTCAGGGCTGGTGAGGCGATGCTTCGCCAGACCCGGAGCGATCGAGCCGCCACGCTTGTGGCCACCCTCGTGGCGCTTCGCAACAGCGAGCGCCAGGCCACGCTCTTTGAGGCGACGCTCGCTCCGCTGGCCGACCGCGTTCTGTCCAATACCCGGCAGACATACGCAGCGGGATCGGCGATGTACCTGGACCTGCTCGAAGCCCAGGGGATGGTGCTGGACACGAGGCTCATGGCGATCGAGGCCCACGCCGCACGCGACAAGCGACTCGCGGAGCTCGAAGCGCTCATGGGAACGGACATCGAGACGCTTTCCGCTTCGTCGGCCGCGGTGCGCGCAACCGCGGCGACGACTGCCCGAGCGGAGGCACGACATGACCGCTGAGACCACCAACCCGACCGCATCCAGCAACGCTCGTCCACTCCAACCTCGCCCTGCACGCGTCCCGCTCCTCCTCGCGATCCTGGCGTTCACGGCCGGCGGCGTCTATGTGGGCATGCGTTGGCACGCCACCTTCGAGCGCTGGCTCGTGCCCAGTGCGGGGAGCGGTTCGACGTCCAGTCCCGACCGGGCCGACGCCGTAGCCGGCGCGCCAGAGAAGCAGCTTTGGACGTGCGGGATGCACCCGCAAGTGATCCAGGACCACCCGGGCGAATGTCCGATCTGCCACATGAAGCTCACACCGCTGGTGACCGGCGATGGCGCCGCGGCTGCCGCCGCCTCTCCGGCAGTCGGCGAAGCCCACGCTGCGGGAAAGCGTGATCGGAAGGTGGAGTATTGGCACGACCCGATGATGAATCCTCCATACATCTCGGATCGGCCGGGCAAGAGCCCAATGGGCATGGATCTCGTGCCGGTGTATGAGGAGGAGCCGAAGTCCGCGGGCGCGGCGGTGGTCATTGACCCTGCCATCGTGCAGAACATGGGTGTCCGCACCGTCCATGTGGCCAGGGGCACGCTGAAGCAGCGGGTGCGGGCAACCGCGACCCTCGCCGAGCCTGAGTCGGCCCGCACCGACGTCAACCTCCGTGTGTCAGGGTGGATTGAGAAGCTCTACGCAGACACCGACGGCATGAGCGTCCGGAAGGGCGAGCCGCTCTTCGATCTGTACAGCCCGGACCTTCGCCTGGCGATCGAGGAGCTGATCGCGGCGACGCGCGCGGGCACGCCGCACGTTGCCGATGGAGGAGCTTCACTCGAAGGAACGGGCGATTCGCTCATTGCCGCTGCACGGCTGCGTCTGGAAACGCTCGGGCTGTCGCGTGAGCAGATCGATCAGCTGGGCGGCTTGGAGCAGGCGCCGGCGACAGTGACGTTCACCTCGCCCATTGATGGCGTCGTGGTGGACAAGGCGAACGTCTACAAGGGTTCCTCGGTGATGTCGGGGCAACTGGTCCTGCGCTTGGCGGATCGATCCACCATGTGGGTGGAGAGCCAAGTGCCGGAAGGCCTGCTCAGCCGGGTTCGCGTCGGCCAGTCCGCGGCCATCAGGGTGGACGGGCTGAAGGGCCGCGAGATCACCGGCGAAGTCGTGTTCATCCATCCCAACTTCGACGAAATGACGCGGACAGGGATGGTCCGCGTGGCGGTGCCGAATCCCGATGGAATGCTGCGTGCGGGGATGTTCGCCATCGCCGCGATCGACCCGGGCAGCACCGACGAAGTCACGTTCGTGCCGCGCGAAGCGGTGATTGACTCCGGCGAGTCGCAGCTGGTCTTTGTCTCCACCGGCAAGGGGCGGTACGAGCCGCGACGCGTCGTCGTCGGCTCGCCCGGCGATGGTGGCTTTGTGCAGATCGTGTCGGGCGTCGCACCCGGAGAGACGGTTGTCGCCAGCGGGCAGTTCCTGCTGGACTCCGAGAGCCGCCTCCGCGAGGCCATCGCCAAGTTTCTCGGGCAAAGCGCCAACTCGTCTTCGGTTCCGCCAGCGTCGCCGGCTCAGCACAGGGCGCCTGCTTCGGTCGCGGACGCCAAGGCCCCCGCTGCGGTCGTCGACCGGGTGGTCGCCGAGTACCTGGCCATCGCGGAACCCTTCGGCCAGGAACAACCGGACACCCCGCCCGCGAAGGTGGACGGGCTGCTCTCGGCCATTGACGGTCTTGTGGAGAAGGCCGAGGGCGCGGACGCCAAGCGACTCGGCGCCGACGCTCGGCAGGCGGTGGTCGCCATGCAGTCCCAGAGCACGGACAAGCAACGTGAACTCCTCAAGAGCGTGAGCGCTGCGGTGATCGCCCTGGTTGAAGCGCTGCCACCGTCGGAGTCGGTGGGAGCATCCCTCTATGTGGCCAACTGCCCCATGGCCAAGGCGGATTGGCTGCAGCGGTCGGAGACGCTGGCGAACCCGTACTACGCGGAGGGCATGAAGGAATGCGGCACGGTCGTGCGCCGCCTTGGCGAGAAGCCCGCCTCCGGCAAGCGGGGTGCGCCGTGATCGCCCGCATCATCGAACTGTCCATCCGCAACCGCTTCATGGTCCTTCTGCTGACGGCGGTGCTGGTCGGATCGGGCCTGTGGTCGATCTTCCACATCCGCCTGGACGCGATCCCCGACCTGTCGGATGTGCAGGTCATCGTTACCACGGAGTACCCGGGACAGAACCCAGAGGTCGTCGATCAGCAGGTGACCTACCCGCTGGCCAGCGCGATGCTCGCGGTGCCGGGCTCGACGGTTGTGCGCGGCTACAGCATGTTCGAGCAGTCGTTCGTGTACGTCCTGTTCGAGGACGGCACCGACATCTACTGGGCCCGCAGCCGCGTCCTGGAGTACCTCAACTTCGCGCGTGATCGCCTGCCCAAGGGGGTCGAGCCCAAGCTCGGCCCGGATGCGACGGGCGTCGGCTGGGTGTACCAGTACGTGCTCTCTCCGGGCTACTACAGCCCCGATCACCCCAAGGGCTTCTGGCGTGATCCGGAGCATGACCGTTGGTACGCCTCGGCCGAGGATGCGCCCAAGGACCGGCGCGAAGGGCTCGCCAAGGTGCGAGCGTTCGAGAAGCCCGGCGTGGACCCGCTGACCGATACGCCGCTGGTCTCGGCCAATCTGGACCTCGCTCAGCTCCGCAGCCTCCAGGACTGGTATCTCCGCTATCCGCTCACCTCGGTCGAGGATGTCTCCGAGGTCGCCTCCATCGGCGGCTTCGTCCGCCAGTACCAGGTCGTGCTCGATCCGCTCAAGCTCCAGGCGTACCGACTTCCGCTCCGCGACGTGATGATGGCCGTGCAGCGGTCCAACAACGACGTGGGCGGCGCGGTCATCGAGCTCTCCGAGAACGAGTACATGGTCCGCAGCCGCGGATACCTCCGTGGACTCGACGACCTGGCGAGGGTTCCCGTCGGCGTCGGCGAGAAGGGCACTCCCATCATGCTGGGCGACGTCGCCACGCTCCAGATCGGTGGCGAGATGCGCCGCGGCGTGGGCGAACTCGACGGCAAGGGGGAAGCCGTCGGCGGCGTGGTCGTCGCTCGCTTTGGCGCCAACGCGCACAAGGTGATCGCCGACGTGAAGGCCAAGCTGGCTTCGCTCGAGGATGGCCTGCCGCCCGGCGTGGCCATCAAGACCACCTACGACCGTTCCAACCTCATCAACCGATCGGTGGCAACGCTCCGCAACACGCTGGTCGAAGAGATCATCGTCGTTGGCCTCGTGTGCATCCTGTTCCTCCTGCACATGCGGAGCGAACTCGTCGCCGTGTTCGTCGTGCCGTCGAGCGTCGTGGCAGCGCTGCTGGTCATGCATCTCCTGGGAATCAACGCGAACATCATGTCGCTGGGCGGGATCGCCATCTCCATCGGCGTGGTCGTCGATTCAGCGGTGATCATGGTCGAGAACGGGCACAAGCACCTCGACCGCGAGGAAGAGCGCCTGGCCGCCGGGCATCCGCCGACCCCTCGCATCGAGATCATGACCGCCGCGGCCAAGGAGGTCGGACCGCAGCTCTTCTTCTCCCTGCTCATCATCACCGTCTCGTTCCTGCCGGTGTTCGTGCTCGGCGGGGAGGCGGGCCGGCTCTTCAAGCCGCTGGCGTTCACCAAGACGTTTGCGATGGCGGCCGCGGCAATCCTCTCGATCACCATCATCCCCGTGCTGATGTACTACTTCATCACCGGGCGCGTGCTCCCGAAGAGATGGGGCTTTGCGACCAACACAACGATCACGCTCTGCGCGGTCCTGCTCCCCGCAACAGCCCTCTACATGATCGCGTCGAGCCTTCCGCACCTGGAGCACTTCCGCTGGTGGATCGCTGGCGGCTGGGCGGTGCTGGCGCTGATGCTCCTGCTCCCGCAGAAGATCATCCACGAGCACCACAGCCCGATCAGCCGTGCCCTGCAGTGGGTGTACGAGCCGGTCTTCCGGGCCGCGATGGCCCGGCCATTCGTCGTCCTGCTCGTCGCCGCCGCCGCCTTGGCGTCAACCTGGTACCCGCTCTCCAGGATGGGCACCGAGTTCATGCCGCCGCTCGATGAGGGCGATCTGCTCTACATGCCCACCACGGACCCCTCGATCAGCATCGCCAAGAGCAAGGAACTGCTCCAGCAGACCGACAAGCTCATCAAGACCTTTCCGGAGGTGCTGAGCGTCCACGGCAAGATCGGCCGCGCCGAGACGGCGACCGACCCGGCTCCGCTCTCGATGATCGAGACGGTCGTGCAGCTCAACCCGGACCATGCCCAATGGCGGACCCGCAGGCCAGAGTACTTCTTCAGTTCCTGGCCGCCGTGGCTCCAGAAGCCGTTCCACGCGACGTTCTGGCCCGCGGAGCGGCCCATCAACACCGAGGAACTCAAGTTCGGCTGGTCCGATCCGGACGGCACGATGCATGCTGGCCTGAACTCGGTGGTCTCCTTCCCCGGCATGGCCAACGCCTGGCCGTTCCCGATCGAGAACCGGATCAACATGCTGGCCACCGGCATCAAGACGCCAGTGGGCATCAAGATCATGGGCCCGGACCTCAAGGTCCTGTCCGACCTCGCCGAGCGAGCGGCCTCCGCCGTGCGGACCATCGACGGCACCGTCTCCGCCTACGCCGAGCGCACCTTCGGGGGGAACTACCTGGACATCGACATCGACCGCGAGGACGCGGCGCGGTACGGGCTCACGGTCTCTGACGTGCAGGACGTGATCCAGTCGGCCATCGGCGGCATGAACGTCACGACCACGGTCGAAGGGGTCGAACGCTACCCGCTCAACATCCGCTACCACCGCGACTACCGCGACGACATCCCGGCCCTGGAGCAGGTGCTGGTGACCAGCAGCATGCCGGGCCCCAAGGGCGAGCGGGCGCAAGTCCCGCTCGGCCAGATCGCCAAGATCAAGCTCACGCCGGGAGCGCCGATGATCCGCTCCGAGAATGCGCAGCGCACCGCATGGATCTTCGTGGACATCGCGGGGCGCGACCTCGGCGGATACATCGCAGAAGCTCGCCGTGTCGTGGCGAGAGACGTGCCGCTGCCCCCGGGCTACACGCTCCTGTTCTCCGGGCAGTTCGAGTTCTGGGAGAAGACCCTGCCCCGACTCGTCGCCGCCAGTGCGCTCGCGCTCGTGGCGATCGTCTTCCTGCTCTACGTGAGCAGCCGATCGTGGTTCCGGGTTGGCGTGGTCCTGCTCGCCGTGCCCTTCAGCCTCGTCGGCGCATTCTGGTTCATGCACGCCCTCGACTTCAACCTCTCGCTGGCGGTCGTCATCGGCATCATCGCCCTCGCGGGCCTGGACGCCGAGACGGGCATGGTCATGCTGCTCTACCTCGACAACAGCTTCGACCGCTTCCGCGAGCAAGGAAGGATGGCCTCCCCTGCCGACCTCTACGCCGCCGTGCACGACGGCGCGGTCAGGCGCATCCGTCCGAAGGCGATGACCGTCGCCGCCGCCTTCATCGGGCTTGTGCCCCTGCTTTGGGCTCAAGGCACCGGCGCCGACACCATGCGCCGCATCGCGGCTCCGATGATCGGCGGACTGCTCATCAGCTTCTTGATGGAGCTGCTCATCTATCCAGTCGTGTTCTACCTCGCCAAGCGGTGGCAGCATCGTCACGAGTTCCGCCAGCGCCAGCTCGCGCGTGTCGGGCTGCCGTGAGCATAGAAAGGAATTGACATGAGACGTCTCTCCCCCGTCGTGTTCCCCGTCCTGTTCGGCGTGCTGCTGGCGTCCGTCCTCTCGGCGTGCGCCTCCGACAAGCACGCCATGACGACGACCGCCGATGGCAAGGTCGCCGTCTGCCGCGCGTGCTACGACGAGATATCCAAGGTGCGGAGCACCCAGCCCCGAACCGGCATCACGACGACCAAGACCATCACCAAGCACATGTGCCCGGACTGCAAGTCGGAGCTGTCGGTCTACACCGAGGGCTCGACGCTCAAAGCCAAGTGCGCCAAGTGCGCCCCGGACGGCGTGGACTGCGACCGCTGCGTCCCCAAGGCGGAAGCCAACTAACCGTTCAATGCAAGCGACTGTTCGTCGTTCGCCACAATCATCTACGGAGCCTCTGATGAAGACCCGTCCGAAGTTCATCCACTCGTTCTCGCTCTCGTCCGCACTGTTCGCCGCTCTGGCCGCCGCCCCCGGGCTGGCCCAGCCTGCGGACCACGACCAAGGCCAGCAGGCGCCGGCCAAGGCCGATGGCCCGCAGTCCGACGCCAAGCCCGCCGCGAAGGAGAATCGCGTCGGCGATCCGTACCCGCTCGGAGTTTGCCCGATCACCGGCGAGAGGCTCGGCTCGATGGGCGAGCCCGTGGTCAAGGTCTACGAGAGCGCCGGGGGGCGCGAGGTACGATTCTGCTGCAAGTCCTGCCCGCCCAAGTTCGAGAAGGACCTGGCCGCCAGCTTCACCAAGCTCGACGAGCAGATCATCAAGGACCAGGGGCCGATCTACCCACTGAAGACCTCGGTCGTCACGGGCAAGGACCTGCCTGCCTCCCCCGCCAAGCCCTTCGAGTTCGTCTACGGCAACCGCCTCATCCGCCTCGGCACGGAAAACGAGAAGGTCGACTTCCTCAAGGACCCCAAGAAGTACCTCGCCGACCTGGACAAGGCCGTGGTCGAGGCGCAGGGCAAGGACTACCCGCTCAAGACCTGCCCCGTGAGCAAGGAGGAGCTGGGCGGGATGGGCGAGCCTGTCAACGCCGTCGTGGCCGGACGCCTCGTTCGGCTGTGCTGTAACGGGTGCAAGAAGGACCTCCTGAAGGACCCGCTCAAGTACATCGCGACCGTGGATGCGGCGAAGAGAGACGCCAAGCCCGCCGCCGAGCCGTCCAAGCACGACGGACACGACAACGGCAAGTAGGAAGTCCGCGTTCCTGATCATCTCTCCCGGCAGTCGACCTGGCTTCACACATGGAATGCGCCCCCGGCTGCGCCGGGGGCGCATTCGTCGGATCAGACCGCACCGCGAGCTACGCAGCGAAACCACTCGAGCCTGAGCGGCCCACGGCCCGCTCAGCCGATGAGGCACATGGAGCGCATCCGCATCGAGCGTCTCTTGGATCCACCCCACTCGGGATGGACACGGACACCCAACTCGAGTGAGCCGATCTCATCGAACTGGTCCTTCCGTCGGCGTTTGCCTCCCGTCCATCAGGGCCTTGCGGATGTGGGAGCGGCCAACCTCCTCAGCGCCTCTCGGTGCCTGGCGAGTGTGGCCGGGGAAGTCCCGCTCCTGCCCAAACCGCTTGCTGGCGTCGATCCAGATCACCAGGCGCCACCTCTCGGTGACGTGATCGGGGCGGCGGCGCTGGCAGTGGAGGTAGCAGGCGTGCTCCCAGACGCCGAGGCCGAGGATCGGAGTGCCGGTCGTATCGCCGACGCCCGTGATGCGCAGATTGTCTTGGTACGGGGTGCTGGTGCTGGCCAGGGAGCCATCCGCCTTCTTGACGAGCCGAGCCCCGCCGGAGCGGTCGGGGATCGCACCGCCGTCGCCGCTGGGAGCTGCCAATCGAGCCCGCGACCATGCCTCGCGCTCTCGGAGTGACCTGAAGCGGAGCAATTCAAGGAAGCGGGATCGGGAATCTGTCTTGCCCGCGGCATCGCGATCCCCCCTTGGGAACCGCATCGCTGTCGAGTGACGACCAGACCGGCGGTGGCGGTCGCCCAGCGTCCTACGCTTTCGATGCGAATTCTCCCGATTCGGGCTCTTGGGAGCGCAACGACGGGAGGAAACGCCGTACTGCCTCGGACGACAAGGCAGAGAGGCGTTAGAGCGGAGGCAGCCCTCGCCTCGCTCGGGTTCGCCAGTTGGCAGGGGTTGTCGGACTGGCTCATCACCGCTGACGAGGCCACCGCCGACACGGTCTGTGACACCCTTGCGTTCCTTCTCCACGGCGAGTGAGCCGTGCCTTGCTCCGGCGCCGCCTCCCCCCTTCGGCGCCGGAGCGCATCTGCATTGGGACAACGCCATGCTCGACCGACTCAACCTCGCCGCTCGACTCGTCGCGGCTGCCGCGGGGCTCCTCGCCACGGGGTCCGCGCACGCTTCCTTCACGGTGATCAAGAACTACGCGGATTGGTCCTCGGCTGCAGGAACGCACTCAACGATTGACTTCGTATTCTCAGGCTGGGAGATCATGCATTACCAGTCCGCGAGCCTTGGCGTGATCTTCCCCGACGGCGAGGAGATCGCTTATCCGGCGGAGTACTGGCAAGTCGACGGCTGGGGTTGCAAGGGCTCCCTCGAAGGCGACCTCGACGTGCACATCAAGTTCCAGCAGCCGGTGACGGCGGTTGGCGCGTGGTTCCCGGGACACCTCTATGCGAAGCTCTACTATCAGGGACAATTGATCTACTCCAGCCCGCCGCTGTGGACGAACCCTCCGAACAACTCCTTCGGGGGTGTCGTGTCGACGCAGCCGTTCGACGAGGTGGTGTTCTGGGACGACGATGGATTCATCTTCGTCGACGACATCCTCTTCGCCCCGCCGATCGATCTCGCCCCCGGCGACATCGACGGTGACGGGGCCGTGAACGGATCGGACTTGGCGATCCTGCTCGGCGACTGGGGCCCGGGCAAGTCGCCGGCGGACCTGAACGGCGACGGAAAAGTGGACGCGACGGACCTGGCCCTCGTCCTCGGGTCGTGGACGGGCTAGGCAGTCACGAAGCGATCCCCGAGTCGATGGATCCAGAGATCGCACCGCCTTCCCGCGCAGCGCGCCGGGGCGGCGGAAAGCGGCGTACACGCCGCCCGCTACACTGCACCCATGCCGGTTCGCCACCCGAAGTTTCCGAATGCGAAGCTCTTCGATCACCCGCTGATCCGGCACAAGCTGACCCTGATGCGCGACCGGCGGACCCCGCATGCGGAGTTCCGGCGGCTGCTGAACGAAATCGCCGGGCTGATGACCTACGAGGTCTGCCGCGACCTCGAGACCGAGGAACTGCCGGTCGAGACGCCGGTCGCCATGGCCACCGGGCATCGGCTGCGGGAGAAGGTCACGCTGGTGCCGGTGCTGCGGGCCGGGATCGGGATGTGCGACGGGGTCCTGGCCCTCTTCCCGGAGGCCCGGGTCGGGCACATCGGGATCTACCGAGACGAGGCCACCGCCTCGCCGGTCGAGTACTACCGCAAGCTGCCCAAGGACGTCTCGGCGGGGCCGGTCTTCATCGTCGACCCCATGCTGGCCACCGGCGGGAGCGCGGTGAAGGCCGTCTCCGACCTGCGCCAGATCGGCTGCAAGCGGGTCCAGATGATCTGCCTCGTGGCCGCCCCCGAGGGGCTCCGGCGGATGGCCGAGGCCGACCCCGAGGTGATGGTGAACACCGCGGCGATCGACGAGAAGCTGAACGAGCGCCGCTTCATCGTCCCCGGGCTTGGCGACGCGGGCGACCGGATCTTCGGCACGGCCTGAGCGCGTTTGCGCTATCCTGCGGCCATGGCCGAGCGCAAGAACCTCGAATTCGACCGTCCGGGCGGCTACGCGGCGCCGAAGGGCGCGACCATCGTCCAACGCAAGGCCCGGCGCGAGCTCACCACGGAGACGGTCCGCCTGCTCGGCGACCAGGTCGAGCCGCATCGGCCCGGGCCCGGGCCGCTGAAGCCGCACCGCGCTGCCGGCGACCCGGACACGCGGCTCTATCTCGGCGACTGCCGCGACGTGCTGGCCAACCTACCCGACAAGGGGAAGGTCGACCTCGTCTTCGCCGACCCGCCCTTCAACTGGGACGTCCCCTACGACGAATGGCGCGACGGCATGCCGCGCAAGGAGTACGAGCGCTTCACCTACGACTGGCTCGACGGCTGCATCGAGGTGCTGGCTCCGCACGGCGCGTTGTGGGTCAACATCCCCGACGACACCGCCGCCGAAGTGGTCATGCACCTCAAGCGCCGCGGGCTGACCATGATCAACTGGTGCGTCTGGCATTTCCGCTTCGGCCAGAACCGCGACAGCTCGTTCATCATGAGCAAGGTGCACGCCCTCTATTTCGTGAAGGATCCCGATCGGCGGATCTGGAACAAGGAAGCGATCCTCGAGCAGTCGGACCGGGCCAGCATCTACGCCGACCCCCGCACCCACGCCAAGGACGAGCACAAGGGGATGCGGGTCCCCATGGACGTCTGGTACGGGCCGTACTGGGGCCGCATCCAGGGGAACAACGGCGAGCGGCGGCATCGCCACCACAACCAGCTCCCCGAGATCTACCTCGAGCGGATCGTCCTGGCCTGCTCGAACGAAGGTTCGCTGGTCCTCGATCCCTTCTGCGGCTCGGGCACCACGAGCACCGTGGCCCGGGCTTGGGGCCGGAGGTCGATCACCGTCGAGTTCGGGGCGGGCAACGCCGACAGCGCCTGGGAGCGGATCACCACCATCGGCATGCTCCGCAAGGGATTGGCCGCGGGAGGCTCGAGCGCCATCGGGAAGCCGCGCGGGGCGAAGGCTGGGGCGACGAAGAAGAAGCTGGCCGGGCGACGGACCGCGGCGATGAAGTGACCGCCCTCAGCGCGGCGCGGCGGGCACCCACGGCACGTCGGCGATCCCTTGGGCGTGGTTCGCCTGGCGGGCCATGGCGAAGAGGAGATCGCTGAGCCGGTTCATCCAGATGATCGCCCCCTCCGAGACGGGTTCGGTGTGGCCGAGGTGGATCATCAGCCGCTCGGCGCGGCGGCAGACGGTGCGGGCCACGTGGAGGCGGGCGGCAAGCTCGCTGCCGCCGGGCATGACGAAGGTGCGGATCGGCGGGTTCGTGCCGTCGACCTCGTCGATCCACGCCTCGATCTCCTGCACGAACGCTTGGTCGATGCGGACCACCTGGGCCGCGGCCTTCGAATCGGCCGGCGTGGCGAGGTCGGCGCCGATATCGAAGAGCCGCGACTGGACCTGCGAGAAGATGGCGAGCAAGCGGGCCTCGTAAGGCTGGGCGGAGCGGCAGGCACTGGCGGCGAGGCCGATGCAGGCGTTGAGCTCGTCCACCGTGCCGTAGGCCTCGATGCGCGGATGGTCCTTGCTGACGCGGCCGCCGCCGAAGAGGCCGGTGGTTCCGTCGTCGCCGCTGCGGGTGTAGAGCTTCATGGGGTGGGGTCGCTTCGTGGTCCGGTCCGCGTCGGATGCGTCAGGGCGTAGGGGAAGGGTCGGGGAAGAGCGTGGCGCCGGGCTCGACGATCCGGCTGCCGGCAGGATCGCGCACCGCGATGCGGAAGCCGCTCCGCAGGGCCGCCGCCCCCCAAGATCCGTCGGGGCGGAGGGCGATGAGGGCGACCTGATGATGGGGCTCGAGGGTGTAGGCGCTTCGGATCCGCTCCAACACCTCGACCACCGCCTCAAGCGGCGAGGCCCCGCGGCGCATCGACTCGACGGCCAGGAAGCTGCCGCAGACGCCCATCACGAGTTCTCCGGCGCCGGTCGCGGTGGCGGCGCCGGCGGCGGGATCGCAGTAGAGGCCGTGGCCGATGATCGGGGAGTCGCCCACCCGGCCGGGGACCTTGAAGGGCATGCCGCTCGTCGAGCAGGCCCCGGCGAGGGTGCCGTGGGTGTCGATGCAGAGCGTCCCGATCGTGTCGTGGTTCCGCCAGCGGGCCTCGTCTGCGGAGAGCCCACCGGTCCGCTCGAAGAGCCGACCGTCGTGGGCTCCGCCTGAATCGACGGGGCGGAGGCCGGCCAGGCGATCGCGGCTCTGGTCGACCGGACCGGGCTGGGCCTTCCAGCGCTCCCAGGCCGCCTTTGCTTCGGGCTCGAGCAGTTCGGCTGGTGGGAGGCCAGCAGCGTCCGCGAAGTCGTCGGCGTCGGAGCCGGCGAGCATGACGTGCGAGGTCCGCTCCATCACCTTTCGGGCCACGCTGACCGGGTGAAGGTGGCGACGGAGGGCACAGGCCGAGCCACAGCGGCTCGGGCTGAGCATGACGCAGCCATCGAGCGACACCCGGCCCGAGGCGTCGGGCAACCCGCCGTAGCCCACGCTATCGACGTCGGGGGCGGCGTCGACCACCGCGCAGCAGGCCTCGACCGCGTCCAAGGCAGCGCCACCGGCGATGAGGCCGGGCCAGGCGGCCTCGTTGCCTCGGGAGGAGAACGACCAGGTCGAGAGGAGGAGGGGCATGGGAACCTCGCCATCCTCGCTTCAATCGGGGTCCGCGTGGTGGCATCGGGGAGCGTGGACCCGAATCCCCGGGCCGGGTTGTTCGGAAACCGTCCGGGTGAGGGCGCCCAACGCCGACCCCCGATTCTCGCTGCCGCAACGGAAGGTCGAGCCAAAAGTTCGACCAACCTGCATCCCGACCGCAACCGCGGGGCGAGCAGGCCGAACAGTGTGCCACAGGGCCAGCGGTGCGTCAGCACTGACTTCCGAGCGGCAGGTCTGGTCCTCACGTCTTCCCTGCCGCACTCTTCCGTCGGGTACATCCCAGCAGAAAGCAAGCAGACAGCAATTGGACAGGAGGCCTTCGGCCGCCGTCCATGGTCTGCTAGTCTGCAAGGCTCCTCCCGACACCGGCGAAGAACCAACGCAGGCGGACGCCTGTGTCCGAGGCACCGCTGCCTGGTTCGGGTCACTGAGGAAAGGACACTGTTCATGCGAAAGTTACGGACTGGTTTCACCATCGTCGAGCTGCTGGTGGTCGTCTCGATCATCGCCCTGCTCATCGCGATCCTCCTGCCGGCCATCGGCAAGGCTCGCGACGCCGCCCTCCTCACGCAGAGCCTCGGCAACCTGCGGAACATGGGCACCGCCAACGCGAACTACGGCTCGGACTGGGCTGACCGTCAGTGGACGGCCGTCCCCGACGACGCCGGCCTCGTCAGCGGCAACTGCGTCACCTACCTGACCCAGGTCGCCTGCCCGCCGCAGCAGCTGCTCGGCTGGGCGTCCAACGGCGCCATGTGGGGCTACTTCCTCGGGTCCCAGGGCCTTTGCGCCACCTACGGCTTCCCGACCTCGCCCTGCACCATCAACTGGGCGGTCTACAAGCCCATCGAGTTCTCGGGTGGCGACGCCGGCTTCGGCTCGTTCCGCATCCCGAACGTGAAGTCCTTCGCCGGCTACGTCAACAACAAGTTCTACGACCCGGTCTTCTGGGCTCCGAAGGACAAGATCAACATCGCCATCGCCGAGAAGTACTGGCTGCTCCCCGACCAGTTCAACTCGACCGGCGACATCGCCTTCAGCACCTACTGCTTCAGCCCGGCCGCCATGTGGGCCCCTGAGGTCTTCGGCGACGTCGGCTTCAAGAACCCCAACACGATCGTCGGCGGCTACCGCAGCCCGTCGGTCGGCCAGGCCCAGTACCCCGACCTCAAGACCCGCATGCTCGAGCACTCGTGGCTCCAGAACGCGGAGTCGGCGGTCAACCCGAACTTCGCCGGCGGCAACGAGCCCTGGTACTACAACCACGGCTACAACAGCGCCCCCGCGACCCTCTTCTTCGACGGCCACGTGGCCGTGATGAGCGTCGCCGACGCCATGGAGTCGGACGCCCGGGCCAAGGCCACCAACA
>JBGAKK010000123.1:0-6969 GCA_044224425.1 Phycisphaerales bacterium | reverse complement strand
GCCTGGTCGTTCCGGACGAGATAGAGCCGCACGAGCTGGTCGCCGTACTCCTCGGGCCGATAGCGGTAGGCCACCTTCACCGGGACCTTGGTGCCCTCGAAGAGGCGCAAGCGCTTCGACCAGCCGTTCTTCACCGTCTCCGTCCCCGGCACCGTGAAGATGAAGTACTCCGAGAGGCCCTGCTTCACGATTTGCTTGGCTTCGCCCGACTCGGCGTCGGCGAGGGCGTTGGCATAGGCCACGCGACGGGCCGGTGCTCCCGTGGCCATGGGCGGCGGCGGCGCCCCCGGCGCTGCGGCCGGAGCCGGCGGCGGAAGGAGTCCGCGGCGGGCGAGGTCGTTGATCTTTTCGACCAGGTTGATGGTGCCGACCACCATCCGCACCTCCGCCCCCTCGTAGTCCTCGCCCGAGTTGTTGGTCACCGTCACGAACCCCTCGAAGCTCATCGAGCCCTCGCTTGGGTCCGCGATCCCCACGTAGTCCGCGCTCCAGCTGATCCCGCTCGTGAAGTACGAGATCTCGACACCCGCCTCGCCGTCGAACGGCGACGAGACCGTCCAGTACAGCGCCTGCGCGCGGTCGTGCGGGTAGCGCGTGTCCACCAGCTCGAGGCCCCTGGAGTCGCCCACAAACCGGAGCTCCACGCTCGTCGGGTCGATCAGCGTGTTGGCCCACGAGAACTGCAGCGTGTTCAGGCCCTTGCGGACCGTCACGTGCCGCGTCTCCCGGACCAGCGTCAGGTCCTCCGAGTTGTAGATCGTCAGCTGCACCGTGTCCCGCGGAGGCAGGGCCGACATGTCGATCTGCTGGGCCCCGGCCGCTGCCGCGACCAGGCCGGCGGCGGCAACCACGAATGAATGCATCACGTGTCGCATGCGTCGCATGGCGATGGCTCCTTCAACGGATGCGGAACGCATCACCACTCGTTCTTGATCACGACGTGCAGGGTCTCGACCTTCTTGACCGCCTTCTGGTCGGCGCCGCGCGGCGGCAGCTCGACGTGGAAGAGGACGCGAGCGGCGTTCGACTTCTCCTGGTCGGCGTCCTTCAACGTGCCGTCGGTCCCGAGGACCCATTCGACCGGACGCGGCGTGTCGCCGAGGATCTCGCCGCGGAGGGCGACGAGGGACTCCGCGAGGTCGAGGACGACCGGCTGGTCCTTGAAGTTCTCGAGCTCGTACTTCACCACCACGTCGTAGTCCGACAGCGGGCCGGCGGTCTGCTTGCGGTCACGCCGCTCGATGGTGCGGGTGACCACCACGTCCTTGGCCACGCCGAGGTAGAGCCGCAATTCGTCGTCCTTGGCCGCGAAGGCCGCCCAGTCCTCGCCGAGGAAGGCGCTGGTGCCCTTGCCGTCATCCTGGAAGACGCGGGCCTTCCCCGGCTCGAGGGGGAATCGCCCGAGGCCGTGCTTCTGGTCGTTCACCAGGACGTAGTGCATCGGGACCTTGAGCTCGCGCTTGGCCGGGTCGAGGTAGCCGAAGCTGGCCAGGTCCGCGGTGTAGGTCTTCTTGAGCGGCACGCCCTCGAACTTGGCGGCCAGCACCTTGCGGGTCTCGTTGGCGCCGATGGGCCGCTCCAGCCGCTCGCCGTAGCCGGTCGACATCCCCGCCTCGCCGAAGGACTCGGGGGTGTTGTTGTGCAGCTTGATGTCCTGCCGGAGGGTCAGGGTCTTCTCGTCGTTCGACGCCTCGGCGTGGTACTCGTAGCTCTTGTCGACGCCCCCGATGACGTAGGAGATCCGCACCTTGGCCGGTCCCGCGGTCGGCGAGAAGACCTGCCACGTCAAGGCGTTCTCGCCTGGCGGGTAGGAGACGCTGAGCACCTTGACGTGCTCGGGGTCGGAGATGCAGCGGAACTGGATCGACCCCTTGTCGATCGCCGTGTTGGCCCAGGCGAAGACGATCTCGTTGCCGTCCTTGGCGAGGGGAACGGTCCGCTCCTCTTCGACCAGGGTCACCCCGGCGTGCTCGAGACGGATCTCGACCCGGTCCCGCTCCGGCAGGGCGATCAGCTTTACCCCTGCTCCGGCCGGGGTGGAGAGGAAGGCTGGGAGGGTGAGCGAAGCGAGGCAGAGGGCGGCCAGGGTCGTTCGGGAAGTCAGTCGGCGAAGGGTGGGCATGGAAACCTCGAAAGTCGGACGAGAGCGACGAGGAACGCGGGTCGAGCCGCGCACCGCAGGCGGCCACCCCATGTCCGAGCATCATCGCGCGCCCCGAAGGAAAGAGGGAGGAAGCGAGAGAAGGAGAAACGGCGCCTCGATCGAGCTTCGCCCCGTCGGCAGTCGGCACCGCAGCGCGACCTTCTCGGGCTCCGCGGATCAGGCCGACGCGAAGGCGTCCCGCCACCCCGCTGCCACCCGGCGCGGTTCGAGGGCGTGACAGCCGTGCCGCACCGACTCGGCGGCCGCGGCGCGAGCCGACGGGTCGGCGATCAAGGTGAGGAGCGTCCGCGTCGCCGCCAAGGGGTCGTCGCTCGGGAAGGCGAGGACTCCCGCGCCCCATCCCCATCCGGCGACAGCAGTTGCGTCGGCGAGGACGGGACGGCCGAGGGCCATGGCCCATGCCAGCGGCGCCGGGCTCGCGGCCCGCGCGGCGAGCGACGTCGGCAGGAGCGCGAAAGGATCGGCGGGGATCGCCCGTCGGGCTGCAGCCCCGGCCAGCGAGACGCCATCACCGAGGCAGAGGACCGCGTCGAGGGCACCGATCACCGCCCACGGCTCAGCCATCCGCCGATCGGTCCGCAGCATGCTGGCGAGCCCCAACTCATTGACCCACGCCTGGGTCGCAGCAAGTCGGGCCGATGCAGGGTGGAGGACGAGCAGAACGTCCCTGCCTTGGAGTCGCGCGAAGCCGGTGATCTCGCAGGCCCGGCGGGCGTCGCCCCACTCGACCGGGTCGGACGCAAGCCCGACCACGAAGGTGCTCTCGCTCGCCCCCCACGACCAGCGCAGGCGGTCGCGATGAGCGGCGGCGACCGGGGTGAGCGTTGGCTGGATGGCCGGTGGCGGCACCAACCGGGCCTCGATGCCGAGCACGTCGTTCGTCTCCCGAGCCGCCGCCTCCGACCACGCGATGGCCGCAGGCGGTGCCGCTCCACTGGCCAAGGATGCCCGGATCGAGCGGGCCGCCCGTCCCTTCGAGGGACCGATGGCGGCGACGAAGGCGAGCCGCGACCCTCCCGACCGGGGCGCTGATCCATCGAGGAGGACGGCGAGCGCTCCCTCGCCCCAGGCGACCACGTCGCATCCCGCGGGGGCGGTCGCACCCCGCTCGGCAGCGATCGCCGCGATCGCCCGCCGCGACCAGAGCGGGTCGCCCAAGAGCGGAGCGATGGTTCGTCCCGGCGGGAAGCCGGCCCGGGCCGCGATTTCCGCATCGCCCCGCGTCCCAAGGAGCAGCAGCTCGTGCGTGACGCCGCGATCCGCCCCGGCCATGAGGGCGATCGCAGCAGCGGCGGACCCCGCCCCGCAACTCGTGCCGACGTCGACGACGTGCAGGAACCGGGACGTTCCCGCGTCCGGTGAAGCCCGACCGGCGGGGAGCACGGAAGCCGCCGCGGTCACTTGTTGCGCGGCCCGAGGTGCTCGCCCTGGTCGATGCGCTCGTGCTGGTAGAAGAGCTTGCCGATCTCGTCGCCGAGCTCGGTGGCCAATGCGTCCTCGACGGTGCGTCGCTGGGAGACGGTGCGGAGCTTCTCCGGGTCGATCTCGCGCATGACCGCGGCGATGTCCCGTCCCGGACCGTCGGCGACCGGGTAGGTCCGCTGGTTGTTCACCACGTCGATGACCTTCACCATGGCCTTCGCGGTGGGCGTCACGCCGACGCCGCTCGCCGTCTCGGTGGTGGTGAAGCTGCCGTCGCCCTGCAGGGTGAAGGTGGTGACCTGGACGTAGATCACCTGCTGGCACTCGAGCTCGCGGCCGATCGCCGCGATCGAGAGCGGCTTGGTGCCGTCTTCCTTCGAGCGGGTCAGGGCGATGGCGTCGCGGGGAGCGACGACGTTCGGGACGAGGCCCTGGGAGAGGAGGTCCTGGGAGATCTTCTCGCCGATCGTGGCCCGCAGCGAGGTCCGCGGCAGGACGTTGGTCCGGTCGTCGACGAAGACCACGGTCCGCACCGGAGCCAAGGTGTACTCCGCCTCGACCTTGCCCGGACCGAACAGGATGTACGACGCCGGCGCCGCCATGCTGCAGCCGGCGACGATGGCAGTGAGGATCGTGGTGGCGGCGAGGGCGATCGTTGCGGAGCGGTAGGTCACGCGGGAAGCTCGATCAGTCGAAGAAGGGACCCCATCACTTGTCCGGGTACTTGTCTTCGAGGTGCGTGTAGAAGAGCCACGAGGTGCGCTGCACGAAGCGAGTCATCACCGCGGTCAGCATGTTCTGGGCGCTCGAACTCTCCCGCGGCAGGGCATCGCCGGTCGGGAAGGTGGCCTTCACGTCGAAGGTGGCGGCGAAGGCGTCCGACTCGATGCCCTCCCGCTCGATGATCCCGACGTTGGCGGCGGCGGCCCCTTCCCACAGGTACTGGTTGCCCGGCGGGTTGAGCCGGAACTCGTACATGTCGATGAAGACGACCCGCTCGACCCCGAGCTCCTCGGCGATCTGGCCGTAAGGCAAGGTGGTCCAAGCCGGCGTCTGGTACTGCCACTGGATCACCGTGGCCGGAGCGAGCACGGAGACCCCCTTCACCTCGCGCTGGATGCGGAAGGCGACGTTGCCGGCGATGGTGGTGGTCGCGGTCGGGAACGAGAAAAGGATCGACGGGTCGGCGTGGACGATCACCGCGACCGTCCGGTTCTCGAGCCCCTCGTACTCGGCGAGCACCTCGATCTTCTTGTTCCGCTCGATCTCGTTGCCGACGGCTCCCGCCAAGTTGAAGATGGCGCAGCCCGAGCCCCCGAGGAGCGACGTGCTGAGGAGGAGCGGCAGGAGGAGGCGGGAACGGGTCGTCACGGGGTGAGGCCTCGGAAGGCAGCGATCTTGTAGGCCCAAGCGACGAGCGCCAAGACCAAGAGGGTCCAGCCGCTCCGCGGGCCGAGCATGCGGACGAGATGGCCTCCGGAGCGTGAGCCGGTGGCCATGACATACGCCGAAACCACCGCCGCCATCGCCGTCGACAAGGCCAGGAGGAAGCCGAGGGGCTGGGCCTTCATCGATCCAAGCAGGTCGCCGTCGGCGGCGGCCGCGAAGGCGGTGGTCATGCCGCACGTCGGGCATGGTATCCCGAGGCCCGACACCCAACCGCAGGCCGGGAGGGCCAACTGGGTGTGCGTCCCCAGAGCTGTGGTCCGGGCTCAGCCAGGCAGCGACCCCGAGCAACCCCGCCGAGGCGGCGAAGACGACCGTCGCGGCCAGACGCCGGCCCGCCCGCAGATCGGTGGGCGGCGCCGCAACAGCGGCTTGGATCGGGGTTTGGGCCAGGGACATGGAGGACGGAGCCTACCGCCCCCCCGAACCCGGCACAATCGGCGATCCTCCCCTTTTCCATGCCACCCCCCGCCTCCAGCGACCACGCCCCGCAGCAGCGGGTGTCCGTCCCGCCCGCTCGCCGCGCCGACGAGGCGTGGATCGACGGACATCTCGACCTCGCCTACCTCTACGTGGCCGGCCGTGACTTCTCGAAGCCGGTCCCGCCGGGTGTCGATGGCTGCGTCTCCTACCCCGACGTGGCGGAAGCGCCGCTCGGCGTGGCCTTGGCCACGATCTTCACCGAGGCGAACGCCCCCGACCAACCGGGCGGCTACGCCGACGCCGAAGGAGCCCATCGCGCCGGGCTGGCCCAGCTCCGGTGGTACCAGGCCGAAGAGGCAGCCGGCCGCATGCGCATCCTCCGCACCGTAGCCGACCTCGACGCGGCTTGGGCCGACGATCGGCCCGACGCCCCGCTCGCGATCATCATCCTGATGGAAGGGGCCGATCCGATCCGGACCGTCGACGAGGCGGCGTGGTGGTTCGCCGAAGGAGTCCGCGTCGTCGGGCTGAGCTGGGCCCTCGGCTCGCGGTATTCCGGCGGCAACGCGACTGGCGGTCCGCTCACCGCGGAGGGGAAGGAGCTCGTCGCGGCCTTCGATGCCCTCGGCATCCTGCACGACGCCTCGCACCTCTCCGATCGCTCGTTCGACGATCTCCTCGCCGCCACGCCGCGGCGGGTCGTCGCCACGCACTCCAACTGCCGGGTCCTCCTCGAGCCGAAGGAACGGCACCTGACCGACGACCAGATCCGGGCCATCGCCAGCCGCGACGGCGTGATCGGCCTCAACCTCTACGCGACCTTCCTCGCCGTCGGCCGTGAGGCGACCCTCGAGGACGCCATCGCCAACACCGAACACGTCGCCTCGCTGGTCGGCCGCTCGCGCTGCCTCCTCGGCAGCGACCTCGACGGCGGCTTCGGTCCCTCCAAGTTGCCGATCGGCATCAAGCACCCCCGCTGCTACCGGGCCCTGACCGATGCCCTCGCCCGCCGCGGATGGTCGCCGGCCGACCTCCGCGGATTCCGCTGCGGCAACTGGCTTCGCACCCTGCGAGCCAACCTTCCCCCAACGTGACGGGCGACGCGAGACGCCGAACGAGGAGCGGGAATCGGCGTTCCCGCGGCCGCTGTCTGCGCGCCTAACCTTCTGCTTGCAGCGCGTCGACGACGCGGGCTGACGCCCGTCGCATGCTTCGACATGGCCCGGTGCGCCTCGACTCTCCTCTTCGCCAGCACGCGCTGCGCAGGGAGACGAGACATGCAATCCAAGAAACTCGGCGGGCGGCTCTGCGGAGTGGCGCAGGCCGTGGCGATGGGCATCGCTCCGCTGGCCTGGTCCACCACCGACACCACGTGGATCGGTCCCTCCTACGGCTCCTGGTGGGATCCCAACAATTGGACCAACGGGGTGCCGCACAACCCAAGCGGCGACGTGTGGCACGCGATCGTCCCGAGCGGCCTGGCCCTCGGGACCGGCGCCGACATCGAATGGCTC
>JBGAKK010000122.1:0-6506 GCA_044224425.1 Phycisphaerales bacterium | reverse complement strand
GGCCCGGCGACCGGGAAGCCGTTCAATCGTCGCAACCGTCTTCGTGGTCAGGCACCGTGGCGATCGAGGAGTCGACGCCCGGCGTGCCATAGAGGAAGCGAAGCCACGGGAAGTAGACCGGATCGTTGAAGAGCCATCCGAGTCCCGAGCCCGGCATCTCGACCGCTCCGACCACGAAGCTGGGCTTCGGGCTGAAGGTCGGCTCCGGCTCGGAGGCCACGGCCACCTCGCTCGGCTGGCTGGCCATCTCGCTCGTGTTAGCAGCCTCGATCGGCTCGCTGGTCACGGGCGGAGCCAGCGTCGGGGCCGGGGCCGGGGTCGGCTCCACAGCCGGCTCGCTCGCCGGCTCGGAGGTGGGGGCCGAGGAGGCCACCGGCTCGTCGGCGGCCGCCGATTCGGTCGAAGCGTTGGCCTCGAACATGCTCGACAGCTCGTCGGCCGCCGCGGTCTCGGCCTCCATGGTTGGAGCGGGCTCCGCGGCCGGGTCTTCGCTCGCGGTCGGCGCCGCCGAGGTGGTGGTCGGGGAGACCGTACCGCTGGCCGGCTTGGCCAGCGGGTCCTCCTGGACCGGAGGCTTGGCGGCGCTCGCAGCACCCGTCGCGCCGGCCGCGTCGATCTGCTTCTGCATGATCCGCTTCATCATGTCGCGCTCGAAGGTGAGCGCCGGGCGCGACTTGTCGAGCTCGGACCGGAGCAGGATCATCTCCGGCTGGTTGTGGTTGATGCGGAGCGAGTTCTCGGTGTGGTAGAGGGCGAGTTCGGTGTCGCCCTTGGCCAAGGCCTCCATCGCGTCCTGGTTCTGGTTCGCGCTGAGGGCCTCGCGGCTGAAGAAGAGGACGCCTTCGCGGGCCCCGACGCGGACGGCCTCGGCGAACGCCTGCGCTTCCTTGCCCATGGCCGAGGCGAGCGCTTCCTTCACGATGTTCGGCGTGATGAGGAAGATGATCTCGTTGCGCTCCACCGTGTCGTCCTGTCCGCGGAAGGCGGCCCCGAAGAGGGGAACGTCGCCCAGCCCGGGGACCTGCCGCCGGCCGGTGGTGGTCTTCTCCTGGAAGAGACCGCCGAGGACGAGCGTCTGGCCGTCCTTGACCCGGACGTTGGTGGTGATCTGGTTGGTCTTCTCGTCGGGGATCACGATGCCGCCGCCGAGGCGGTCGGTGACCTGCCGCAGGACCGCTTCGCTCACGCTCGGGGCGAGCTCCATGCGGATCGAGTTGTCCTTCGAGATGAAGGGCCGGAAGATCAGCTTGATGCCGGTATCGAGGTACTGGACGGTCTGGGTCGCGCTGGTCTCGGTGGTGGTGGTCGACAGGTAGCCGACCTTCTCGCCGACCAGGATCTGGGCTCGCTGGCGGTTGAGGGCGAGGACCCGTGGCCGGGCCAAGACCACGGTGTCGGTCACCTCGTCGAGGACGCGGACGAAGACCGAGGCGTTCTCGCTGATGACACCGACCTTCAGGCCGCCGGGGCCTTGGGTCTGGCCGACGGTGGAGCTCACGCCACCACCGCGGTTGTCGGCGGGCTGGAAGCCCTTCTCGTCGGTCGCCTTGTCGCCCGGGGTGTTGTTGCCCGTGATGAGGTTGTTGATCGCCGACAGCGGGTTGGTGAAGTCGGTGAAGCTGAGGTCGCCGATGATCGAGAAATCGACGCCGAAGGCATCGCTCTCGCTCACCCGCGTGGAGACGATGGTGCTCTCGATCGAGACCTGGGTCGGCGGGGTGTCGACGTCCGCGAGGAGGTCGGCGATGGCCTGCAGGTTCTCAGGGTAGTCGTTGACGATCAGCATCGCCTGGAAGGCCCAGGAGTCCTCGCCGGCGTTGGTGGTGTCGGGGGCCACGCCCTTCTCGACCGCACCGAGCGAGGCCACCTTGCCGGCCTCGGAGAGGAGCGGGGCCACGAACTCGTTGGCGTCCTTGGCGTTGATGTACTCGAGCGGGAAGCGGCGGCTCTCGCGCTTGCGGCGGGCCTGCTGCATCTGGTCCCACTCCTCGCGGGTGTAGACGTAGATGAAGTTGCCGACCTCCTCGTAGCGCAGGTCGTTGGCCTTGAGGATGACGTCAAGGGCCTCCTGCACGGTCACCTCGAAGAGGTTCGCCGTGACGGTGCCGGAGACGTTCTTGCCGGTGATGATGTTCTTCTGGCCCTGGATCGACAGCATCTGCAGGGCTTGGGCGATGTCGGTGTCCTGGAACTGGACCGTGAAGGTCTCCTTGTCCGCAGCCGTGGGCTGGAGCTGGGCCTGCTTGTCGCCGGCCTTCTCGCTCGGCGCGTTCTGGCGCCCGGGCAGGGATCGCGGAGCATCGGATGCGGCACGGGCAGCGCTCGGGGCGGCCTTGGGGGCCTGGGCCACGGCCTTGCCCGCGGCCGGGTTCGGCCTCGACGAGGGCGGGGCGGCGGTCTGTCCGCCGGAAGCGGCGGCGCACGCGACGGCAAGGGGAAGGATGAACATCGCGCCCGGCAGGAGTTGGGGGAACGCGCCTCGGTGAACGGATCGGTCGACTCGCATGTCTGGACCCCTGGGAACGAGCCGGTCGAGGCGCTAGGCGCCGCCGGCGACCACTGTCCGGAAACCACCCGCTGCAGGTCCCCTCGCGGACCGCGCCTCGGAGGTCGCCTCGGCGCCCCGGACACCCGGAGCTGCCGACGCTCGCTGTCAGCACCAGGCCCGGACCATCCGGACCGCCAGTGCGGCGAGCGGAAGGTCCGGGAGCCGGTCGTCGGAACCGTCGGAGACGCGCTGCGCCTCCGAGCTTGCCCGAGCGGAACCACCGGAGCCTTCTGCCTCGGGTTCGTCGGTTGAACGGTCGGTCGACTTTGCCTCACCGGCGCCGTCCGTCGAATCGGACGGGGTCGATGTATGCGGGTCGTGCGGGTTAGCTGGACCGTTCGCGTCAGGCCGCCCGCGCCCATCGCTCGCAGGGAACGCGAAGGGATCGCGGCTCGGCGCTGCCGGCAGGGCCAGCGGCTCGGCTCGCAAGGCGCCAAGGACCGCGGGGTCCTCGGGCCGGGCGTCCGGGTCGGCGATGGCTGTGCGCGGAATGTTGGTCAAGATCCGGATGCGGGCCCACAGGAGAAGCCCCATCGGCTTGATCCAGAGGACGCACGCCGCAAAGGCGACGAGGAGGATCGGCCCCTTGGGCCACGGTCGGCGGCGGGCCTTACGTCGCTGGGTCATTCCTCGCCCTCCGTGGCAGTCGCCAGGCGATCGACGTCGAGCTCGAAGCGGACCTCGTCCCCGGCCGGGTCGCGGACGATGTCGACGCGGCGGACGACCGCGGCCCGCTCGCAGCGGGCCAGGGCGTTCCAGAATTCGCGGAACTCGCCGCAGCCTTCGATGTGCTCGGGTTCGCCGCGGGCCAGGCGCTCCGCGGCATCGAGCGCGGCGGCCAAACTCGCCTGCTGGTGTCGGAGTCGCTCCAAGTTGGCGGCGGCCACGCGCCCGGCGCCGACCACCGCCTCGAGGCGACCGGCTTCCTCGTCCGCCGCCTGCGCCTCGCGCAAGGCAGGCTCGACGAGGAAGATGCCGACCGCGAGGGCGGCGACGAGACCGAGCCCGATCGGAACAGCGGGCGGCAACGACTCGAGGGAACGCCTACGGGACATCGGTCACCTCCGGGGCGTGGGCCAGCGAGTAGCGACGGTCGAGGGGCACCTGGAAGCGCACGGTGAAGATCCGCTTGCCCGACTCGCCGAGGGAGTCGTCGAGCGTGACCGAGGCGAAGGGCCGGGTCGCGGCCAGGCTTGCGGCGAAGGCCGTCGCCCCCGCCAGGTCCTCGGCCTCTCCGTGCACCTCGCCTTCGAGGACGCTGCCTCGATCGGCGACGCTCATCCGCTGGATGCTCGTGGTGGCCGGCATGGCATCGGCCAGGGCCGAGACCAGGGTGGCGATGGGCACGCGGCCGTCGACCCGCTCTTGCCCGGTCAGTTGTTGGGCCAGCGAGGCGACCTCGGAACGCAGGCGGTCGCGGGCCTCGCAGGCCTTGAGCGCCGCGTCGGACATGGCGGCTAGCTGGTCGCGATGCTCGAGGCTCTCGATGCGGGCCATCTCGGCCCCGGCGGCAGCGACCACGGCCACCGCCACCAGGGCGAATCCGGTGCGACAGGCCCGCTGGGCGATGCGCGATCGGCGCACGCGGTCTCGGATGCGAGGCGGGAGGAGGTCGATCGTCTGGGTGGTCATGCGGCCTCCTGATGGCCGGTGTCGGGATGGCCGGTGTTGGGGCGGCCGCGGTCGGCCTGGTGGCTGGTGTGGCGCTGCCGCCGCGCGGGTCGGTGGAAGGCGAGTCCCAAGACTCCGCCCCAGGCCGACGGCGCGGAGCCGGGCTCGGCCCGCACGCCGATCTGTCGCATGGCATCGGCCAGCGTCTCGACCACGTCGTCGGTGGTGACCGGCAGGCGGCACGAGGCGGAGAGCTCCTCGGCCAGCGCGGGATCGTTCGCCTCGTGCCCGACGAGGCGGATCTCCTTGGCCGACTCGTCGACCAAGGGCAGCCCGTCGTGCAGGCAGGTTGCGACGGCTTCCGGCACGTCGGCCCGCTCATCGACCGAGCGGCACCAGACGATGCGGTCGCCGGCCAAGAGCAAGGCGGTGGCCCCGTCGGGATGGAGATCGACCGCCAGGCGGACGCGATGGCGATCGCTGCTGCGGCGAAAGGCCCGGCTGCAGGAGCGGGCCACGGAGAGGAAGCTCGGCTCGGCAAGGTCGGGCATCAGGCCGCGATCGACGAGCGGATCGAGGATGGCCTCCACGATCTCGCGATCCGCGGTGACCGCCGCCACGTCGACCCGTCCGGCCTCGGGATCGCCGAGGCGGATGATGCCGCACTGCGGCCGGAGGAAGCCATGGCGGAACGTCGCGGTGCGCTCGAATTCGCGGAGGATCGACTCGTCGGAACCGTCGGCCACCGTCGAGGTCTCCGCCCGCACGGCGCAGAACGGGAGTCCCACCACGCATGCCCCGCCGCGAAATCCGCCGGCCCGGAGGGCGGCGAGGATGGCGTCGGCGGCTTCCTCGGGATGCTCGAGGTCGAAGCCCACGGTCGCCGCAGCGACGACATGGCAGCGTCGATCGCTCGCCACCTGGAGGATGCGGGCTCGCGCTCCGCGGAACTCGATGGCGATCGGACCGCAGCGCGGACCGAACGGCGAAGAGATGGTGCTCGCAACCCAACCCATCGGCCTGCTCTTTGGAATGGCTCACCCATGCCGAGGGACATCACGACGCGGGACCGGCGGGTCGCTGGTCGGCATGGGATGCCAGCGCCGCCAAGGTCCGAGACATGCGATCGGCACGCTCGAGCGGCGACTTGGGCCCGAGGCGCGAGAGCCGCGGGAATCCGCACCTGCCCGGGTTGATGGGGGTCAGCCGCCGGTCGGGACGAGCGGCGTGCCGGTCTGCAGCTCGCCGGCATCGTTGGTGATGTCGGCGATCGACACCTTGCCGGTGATCGCGTCGATGGTGATCCGGTAGGAAGTCGAGCCACCGCGGAGGACGATGGTCCCGCCGGTGCCGGGCTGCCCGGCCGAGGTGACCGTGCCGCCCAGCTCGTCAAACGTCAGGAAGACCTGGCCCCCGTCGAGGTCGGCGCTGGCGATGAACGCCCCGCCAAAGCGGCTGTCGGCGAGAAGGTCGACGATGCACTGGCTCGAGGCGGTGCCGCTGGCGAGTGGATCGGTGACGTAGACCGCGGTGTTGGCGTCGAATTCGGTGCCCAGCTGGCTCTCGCCGAGCTTCACGATGCACCAGCCGCGGTAGCGGCCTTCGTTCTCGGTGTCAGGGAGGAAGACGAGCCGCCGATGCTCCTGGTTGGCCAGGGCGTCGGACTGGGCGAAGGTGATGTCGGCCACCAGCCGCTGCACGGCGGCCTGCGTGTCGAAGTCGCCGCGGTCGCCGATGACCGGGACCAAGAGCGCCCCGGCAAGGCCGAGGATCCCGACCACGATCAGGAGTTCGATCAGCGTGTAGGCGCGGCGCATGCATCCCTCCCCTTCGCCGAATCGCCTCGCCCGCTCAGTCCTTCATGGCGGCGCGAAGCTTGTTGTAGTCGATGTCGAGCTTGATGTCGTCCGGGTTGCCGATCTGCACCTTGAGCTTGCCGCTCATCACGGCGGCTTCGAGCTTGGCGACGTCGCCGCGCAGCCCGCGGAGCTCGTTGATCATGGCCACCCGCTGCACGCTCGCGTTCGGGAACGTGTCGGTGTCGGCCTGCTTGGCGGTGCCGCTCTGCGGCGCCGCGGCAGCGATGGAGGCGGTGGACGTGCCAGCCACCTGGGTCCAGAGCATGGCGGCCAGAAGCACCGCGTTCACCGTCAGGATCCCGTTGAGGTAGCGACGGCTGCGGTCAGGGCCGGATGCGGAGTTGGACATCGAGGTGGACATGGCGAGAGCCTCCTTCGCGAGGCAGATCGGCCAACCGATCGCGGCAAGTGAGCCCGGTCTCGGCGTTTCGGCCAAGTCGGGTCGTTGGCCGCCAAAAGAGACGGCCGCCGCGGGGAATCCCCGCGGC
>JBGAKK010000121.1:0-6540 GCA_044224425.1 Phycisphaerales bacterium | reverse complement strand
GCGCGCGGCAGATCGCCACCGCCAAGGAACTGCTTCTCCGCTACCACCAGGGCTTCTTGGCCCTCGTCGAGAACACGGCGCAGCGCTCCCGGCTGGAGGAAACCGTCCTCGCCCCGCGCGGCGCGGCCATCAAGGACGGTCTGCAGCTGATGATGGCGGAGGCCAAGAAACAGGGCGACATGAGTGGCGCATTCGGCGTGGCCAACGCCCTGCGCTCCTTCTTCGAGTGCGGCACCCAGGTCACGACCTTCCTCAAGAGCTCCCGGCCGGAGGACGCCCAGGCCGCGCGGGATTCGCTGCAGGTGGTCCGGGCGCAGATCGAGCTGATCGAAAAGGACCAGGCCGAGCTGGAGAAGCTCGATGCCACGTTGAAGGACGAGCGGAAATCCGCCCGTCTTGTCGCCTTGCGCGAGGCCGCCGCGGCCTACCGGACCGGCCTCGATGGCCTGGTGGAACTCAAGGGCCGGCGAGACGCGCTGGTCACCGAGGGCCTCAACCGCATCGCCCCGGAGTTCACCGCGACGATCGCCCAGGTCAGCAAGTCGCTGCATGACGACCAGCTGGAGATCGAGGCTGCCATTCGCCTCGGCCAGCGCCGCAACGAACTCCTGGTCTTCGGCCTAACCATCGCCGGCATCCTGTTTGGCCTCACGGCCGCTTGGTTCGTCGTGCGCGGCGTCACCCGGCCCATCCGGGCCATCGCCGTGCACCTCGCCCGCGAGTCGGACAAGACCAAGGAATCCGCCATCGCGGTTGCCTCCGCCGCGCAGACCATGGCCGACGGCGCCACCCGGCAGGCGTCCTCCCTCGAGGAGTCCAGCTCGGCGCTGCATGAAATGTCCAGCACGACGAGCCGCAATTCGGAGAGCGCCCAGAATGCCAAGCGCCTCGCCCAGGAAGCGCGCGAGACCGCCGACGCCGGCGCCGGCGACATCGCGCAGCTGCAGGCCTCGATGGGCGCCATCCAGGCTTCCAGCGCGGAGATTTCGAAGATCATCAAGACGATCGACGAGATCGCCTTCCAGACGAACATCCTCGCGCTCAACGCCGCGGTCGAGGCCGCCCGGGCCGGGGAGGCCGGCGCGGGCTTCGCCGTGGTGGCTGAGGAGGTCCGCAGCCTGGCCCAGCGCTGCGCGGCCGCGGCCCGCGAGACCAGCGACCGGATTTCGGATTCCGCCGACAAGAGCACCCAGGGCGCCCGGGTCGGCGCCAAGGTTGCCGGCAACATTTCCGCCATCGTGGAGCGCATCCGCCGCCTCGACGAGAAGGTCGCCGAGATCGCCGAGGCCTCGCACGAGCAGAGCAAGGGCATCGCGCAGGTCAGCGAGGCCGTCAGCGGCATCGACCGGATCACCCAGAGCAACGCCGCGTTGTCCCAGCAGTCCGCCTCCTCCGCCGAGGAGCTCAGGATGCAGGCCGACGAGGTGCGCGATGCCGTCGCCCAGCTCATGAGCCTCGTGGAGCGCCGGGCCGTCCCGCGCGTCGCGGCCGAGCCATCTGCGGCGAAGCCGGTGGCGCCGGCCGCGTCCACCCGGACCAAGCCGCCGTTTCCGGCCGCCCGCAACGGTCACCGCCGGGCATCCCGCCCGCCGATGCCTTCCGCCAACGGCATCCACCGCAACGGCCACGGTGCACCGAGGGGCGCGTCACCCGACGAGTTCTTCACCGACGCCGCCTGAGGCCGGCCTCAGGGCGCGAAGAGCACGCACACGGCCTGCGGCACGGTGACAACGCTGCCGGTCGCGGTCAGGCGGCCGGTGGTGGCATCGACCTTGAAGGAGACGAGGTTGTTGCTGTTCTGGTTGGCGCAGACCAGCCAGCGGCCGTCGGGCGAGAGTTCGAAGTTGCGCGGGTGCTGGCCGCCGCAGGGCGTGAGCTCCACGAGCTTGAGCGTGCCGTCGGCCTGGATCGCGAAGACCGCGATGCTCTCGTGACCGCGGTTGGAGGCGTAGATGAATTTGCCGTTGGGGTGGACGCGGATCTCGGCGGCGCGGTCGGGATCGGTGACGACGAAACCGGCGGGCAGGGTGGAGATGTGCTGGATGGGCGTGCCGGCGCCGCGCGCGGCCTCGTAGGCGCAGGCGCTGATCGAGCCGTCGATCTCGTTCAGGATGTAGAAGAACTTTCCGTCACGGGAAAACTTGGTGTGGCGCGGGCCCGAGCCGGGCGGGGTCGGGATGAACGCGGGGTCGTGCGGGGTGAGCGTGCCGGCGGCGGGATCGACCCGGTAGGCCAGCACGCGGTCGAGGCCGAGGTCGGCGACGAAGGCGAAGCGGTTGTCGGGCGAGAAGGTCACCGAGTGCGGGTGGGGTTTGTCCTGCCGGGTCTTGTTCGGGCCCAGCGGGCCGGCCTGCGGGATGAAGGAGGTGCGTTCGCCGATCCGTCCGTCGGCGGCGAGCGGATAGGAGGCGACCTGGCCGCCGCCATAGCTGACCGTGACGAGCATCCGGCCGGTGGCGTCGGGGGCGAGCATGGTGGTGTTGCCACCGCCGGCGCCGCGGGTGTTCAGCGGGGAGAGCTTGCCTGAGGCGGCGTCGAAGCTGAAAGCCGCCGCGCCGCCGCTGGTCTTGCCATCGGGCCCCGGGCCCTCGCCGAGGGCGTAGAGCACGCGGTGGTCGGGATGCCAGGCGAGGAAGGTCGGGTTGGGCGTCTCGGCCGCCACGACGGGCTCGCCCAGCGCGCCGGTGGCGGAGTCGAGCCGCACTGCGTAGATGCCCTTGCTGCCGTCCTTGGTGTAAGTGCCGAGAAAGATGAGGTGGCTGGCGGCGGACATGGGGGAAGTGAGAGTGAAAGTGAGGGCGAGGAGGGAGAGAATTTTCACAGGAGGTAACGGAGGGAACGGAGAGGAGGGATAGGGAACTCTGTTTTCCCTGTTACCTCCTGTGCAAAAATCAGATCACGCCAGGGCTTCCTTGTAGTGGCGGCGGCACATCGCGACGTAGCGCTCGTTGCCGCCGATCTCGACCTGGGCTCCCTCCTTCAGGCCGCGGCCGTCGGGACCGACGCGCAGGTTCATCGTGGCCTTGCGGCCGCAGTGGCAGATGGTTTTCAGCTCGATGAGGTTGTCGGCCAGCGCCAGCAGCGCCGCGCTGCCGGGGAAGAGCTGGGCCTGGAAGTCGGTGCGCAGGCCGTAGCACAGGACGGGGATGCGGAGCTGATCGGCGATCTCGGTCAATTGCTCGACCTGCCGGCGGGTGAGGAACTGGGCCTCGTCGATGAGCACGCAGGCGACGGGCTGGGCGGCGTGGGCCGACTTCACGTGGGCGTAGATGTCCTCGTCGGCCGGCAGGGCCATGGCCTCGGCCTCAAGCCCGATGCGGGACTTGACCTTGCCGATGCCCGCGCGGGTGTCGATGGCCGGGGTGAAGAGGAGGGTGCGCATCCCCCGCTCATGGTAGTTGTAGCTCGACTGGAGCAGGACGGTCGATTTGCCGGCGTTCATCGCCGAGTAATAGAAGTAAACCTTCGACATGCGCCCGGAGCTAAGACGGCGCGAGCGAGAGAGGCCAACAAAAAGCCCGTTGCGCGGCGCTTGGATTGGAAATGTAGGGCCGGCGCTTGTCGCCGGGCCGGGGAAGGTCCGCCGACAAGCGGCGACCCTACAGGGAGAACACTCAGCGGTCGCCGAGCCAGTGGGCGGGGTTGATCTGCTTCTCCGCCTTGCACTTCGGGCAGATGATCGAGGCGAGTTCCTCGCCCAGCGCGTTCTTCGCCGTGCGCACGCGGGCCTCGCCGAGGGCTTTAAGCCGGCGGCGCTGACCGATCTCGCCCAATAGCTGCGCGAGCCGCTGTCCGCATTGCGGACAAAGGATGATGGTTTTCTCCATGGCCCATCTCCCGAAGGAGAAATGGAGAGCTGACGGAATTTTAGTTTTAAGGTGACCCGGACAATTCCGGCTGGGCCCAAAATGGCATCCGGCCTTGCCCGGAAGCAACGACGTTTTTCGCGGTGGTGACGGGAGGGCAATAAAAAGCCCCGGCCGAAGCCGGGGCGAAGACGGCGCGTCAGGGATAACGCGCCCTGCCGGCTCAGCGCATCCGGGCGAAGGTCTTCGAGAGCAGCTCCAGGTCGGAGGCGTTCTTGGTCTTCTCGCGGGTGGTGGCGATGAGCTTCTGCTCGAGGGCGTTCTTGGTCGGGCGGGTCTTGTTCTCGTAGAACACGCCGAACTTCCCGGGCCAGGGCTCGGAGGCGAGCTTGAAGGCCGCGATCTCGTCGGTCGGGTCGTGGCGCAGGGCGTCCTCGGGCGTGCCGTCGTTCTTCTTGAGGTCGATGGTCTGCCAGGCGCCGCCCTTGCGGGGGTTGGCGCCGTCGAAGGCGCCCTCGAAGAACTCGACGCACTCGGAGAGGATCTCGACGACCGAGAAGCCGTCGTGGTTGGCCGCGCGGAGCATCATGTCGACCATGTGGTTGACCTGGGTGGCGTGCGAGCGGGCGACGAAGGTGGCGCCGCTGTTGAGGAGCGTGCGCATCGGGTTGATCGGCTGGTCGAAGGCGCCCCAGGGATCGGTCTTGGACTTGAAGCCGAGCGGCGAGGTCGGGGAGGTCTGCTTCTTCGTCAGGCCATAGACCGAGTTGTCCATGATGACATAGGTCAGGCGCGGGTTCTTGCGGGCGGTGTGGACGAGGTGGTTGCCGCCGATGGAGAAGCCGTCGCCGTCACCGCCGAACACAAACACATGCAGGTCGTCGCGGCCGAGCGAGATGCCGGCGGCGAAGGGCAGGGAGCGGCCGTGGATGTAGTGGCCGCCGTGGGTGTTGACGAAATACGGGAAGCGCGAGGAGCAGCCGATGCCGGCGAAAGTGACGATCTTCTCCTGCGGGTAGTTGAGCTTCTCGAGGACTTTGTAGAACGAGGCCAGCACGGCGAAGTCGCCGCAGCCGGGGCACCACGTCGGGTGGTCGGCGGTCAGGGCCTTCTTGGTCAGCGGGGCGCCCGGGGCGGGAGGGGGAACGGCAACAGTGGACATGGGAGGAAAGGATTGGGGGTTTAGCTGCGGGCCGGGATGGCGAGGACGCTTTGCTTGCGCATGCCGACGGTGGTGTCGGCGAGGCCGAGCTTCTTGGCGACGCGCTCGACGATCTCGCTGACCTTGTAGGTGAGGCCGTCGGTCTTGGTGATGCTCTCGATGGCCGGGTTGCAGAAGCAGCCGCGGAGGAGGGTGGTGAGCTGGCCGTAGCCGTAGAGGCCCTCGTCGTTGATCTCGACCACGATGATGTGCTTGTAGCGGGCGAAGGTCTCGGCGAGGCCCGGGGCGAGCGGGTGGATGTGGCGCAGCTGCATGTGGCCGACCTTGGCGCCGGCGCCGCGCAGCCGGCCCATGGCCTCGCGGATCGGGCCGTAGGTGCAACCCCAGCCGACGAGGAGGACGTCGCCGGAGTGGTCGCCGGCCAGCTCGGGGGCCGGCAGGGTCGAGGCGAGTTTCTTCAGCTTCTCGCGGCGCTTGGCCGTCATCTTCATGTGCAGGCCGGGATTGGCGGTCGGGTGGCCGAGCTCGTCGTGCTCGAGGCCGGTGACGGTCGGGTATTTGCCGGAGCCCATCACGGAGCCCGGGGGGGCGTGGCGGGTGATGGCATCGAGCGGGTAGGGCTTGAAGTCGGCCGGGCGCGGGGCGACGTCGGGCTTGGTCGGGCCCATGAGCTTAGGGAGATCCGGCTCGGGGAAGGCCTCGATGCGGGTGGCGATGGCCTGGTCGGAGAGGATGATGACCGGGGTGCTGTATTCGCGGGCGATGCGGCCGGCCTCGAGGGCGACGTAGAAACAGTCCTCGACGTTCTTCGGGGCGAGCACGACGCGCGGGGCGTCGCCGTGCGAGCCGTAGATGGCCTGCATCAGGTCGCTCTGCTCGATGTTGGTCGGCATGCCGGTGGACGGGCCGCCGCGCTGGATGTTGACGACGATGAGGGGCATCTCGGCCATGGTGGCCCAGCCGAGGGCCTCCATCTTGAGGGAGAGGCCGGGGCCGGAGGAACCGGTGATGGCGAGGTGGCCGCCGTAGGCGAAGCCGAGCGCGGTGGAGGCGGCGGCGATCTCGTCCTCGCACTGCACGAAGATGCCGCCGTATTTCGGCAGCTCGACGCGGAGGGTCTCCATGATGGAGGACCACGGGGTGATCGGGTAGGCGGCGCCGTGGCGGACGCCGGCGGCGATCAGGCCGTAGGCGAGGGCGGTGTTGCCGTCGGTGGTGACCTGCGGGCGGGCGCCGGCGGCGGGCGCGGCGGCCTTGTCGAGGCGGTAGCGGAGGTTCTCGGCGGGGTAGGCGTAGCCGGCGTCGAAGGCCAGCATGGCGTTGCGCACGATGTCCTCGTTCTTGCCGGCGAAGCGCTCCTTGATGAGCTGGCTGAGCTTCGGCACATCGAGGTCGAACATGCGGGTGAGCAGGCCGAGCACGTAGATGTTCTTGCCCTTCTCCTTGGTCGAGCCGCCGACGGCCTCGACGGTCGCGGAGGTCATCGGGATGCCGACGGCGGTGATGTCCTTGTCGTCGGGGTTCGGGGTGACGTGGTCGGTGTCGTAGAGCAGCACGCCGCCCGGGCGGAGC
>JBGAKK010000031.1:0-52552 GCA_044224425.1 Phycisphaerales bacterium | reverse complement strand
AGTCGCTTGGGGGGGGAGCTTGGAGCCGCTCGGGCTGGGCGGTGGGGAGGAGTGTACGGAACTCGCGACCCAGAACGAAGAGCGCGGCGCAAGTCTGCTGCTTCCGCGTACCATCGCCTCCCGATGGAGCGCCGCCCATGAAGTTCTCCACTGGCGAGATCGTCGTCTTGGTGGTGGTTGCCGCCTGCCTGATGTTGATCGTCGGCGGCTACATGGTCTACACCCGGAAGAAGGGCTGGATGTGACGTGACCGAACGCCGCACGGACGCGGTTGAGCCGGAGTCGACGGATCGACTCGCCAAATCGTGCAGCGCCGCCAAAGGCTCGGCCGATTCCTTCTGCATGCGCGCCGGTCACGGCATCTTCCTCATCGCCCTTGCCCTCCTCGTCTTCGGCGTCGTCATGGTCAACTCGGCGGGCCTCTCGGTCCGGCCCGATCCCGGGCTGGTCACCTCCGGGGCGATCTCCGAGGCCACCTATGCCGCCCGCAGTACCGCCTACCGGCCGATCTCCTTCGAGAGCGTCGTCCTGGGTCGCACCACGATCCTGGCCCTCCTGTCGCTGGTGGCCATGGGGATCGGCAGCCGCATGCCGGTCGAGCGCCTGCTCACCCTTCGCGGGATCCTCTCGCCCGTGCCGTGGCTGATCCTGGCCATGATCGGGCTCCTCCTCCTGGTCCACGTCCCCGGCATCGGTCGCGAAGCCAACAACAGCTCGCGCTGGATCGGCACCCGCACCTACGGCTTCCAGCCCAGCGAATTCGCCAAGTGGGCCATGGTGGTGGTCATGGCGTGGCACTGCACTCGCCGTTCCGGCGTGATGGGGAGCCTCCTCCACGGCTTCCTGCCCGCCCTCGGGCTGGTGGGCGTCGTCTGCGCCTTGATCGCCCTCGAGGACCTCGGCACCGCGGTCCTCATCTTCACCGTCTGCGTCCTCCTCCTCGTCGCCGGCGGCGCGAAGTGGTGGCACGCCGGACTCCTCGTCCCGGTCGGAGCCGTCGCCGCGGCCGGAGCCATCGTGGCCAGCCCGTACCGCGTGAACCGCCTGCTCGCCTGGAGGAATCCCTTCCAGGATCCGCAAGGAATCGGCTACCACATCATCCAATCGATGTCGGCGATCGCTGGTGGCGGTCTCTTCGGGCGCGGCCTCGGCAACAGCGTGCAGAAGTTCGGCTACCTGCCGGAGGACACCACCGACTTCATCTACGCCATCATCTGCGAGGAGCTGGGGATCGTCGGGGCCTTCGCGGTCCTCGTCCTCTACGCCGGGCTCCTCTACTTCGGCCTGCGGGTCATCACCCGCGTCCGGACCAACGCCGACGGCTCGGTCGAGTCGGCGGTGAGCCCGTTCTCGCAGCTCGTCGGCCTCGGCATCCTGCTCACCATCGGTCTGCAAGCCCTGATCAACGTCGCGGTCGTGACCGGCATCGCCCCGACCAAGGGCATCGCCCTGCCGCTCCTCTCAAGCGGCGGTTCGGGCTGGGTCCTGACCGGCTTCTCGCTGGGCCTCCTCCTCGCGATCGAGCGGACCTCGTTCGCCCGCGAACGAGGGGAACCGGAGCCCGCCCCGGTGCGGACCTCCGAGGGGCTCTACCTGCCCGTCACCTGACCGGAGCGGCCGTGACCGTCATGACCACCGCCGATGCCGTTCATGAGTCCGGACGCTCGGCGACCGGCGAGCGCCTCGCCCGCAGCGGGACGGCGATCGTCCTGGCTGGCGGAGGAACCGGCGGGCACATCAGTCCGGGCTTGGCGATCGCCGAGCGGCTCCGCTCGCTCGACCCGACCTGCCGGCCGATCTTCGCTTGCTCGATGCGCCCCATCGATGCGTCGATGCTCCGCGAAGCGGACGCGAGCTTCCTTCCGATCCCGGCTGAGCCCTTCGCCCTCTCGCCGCTTCGCCTGCTCCGTTGCCTGCGGACCGGATGGCGCGGACGGCAGATCGCCAAGCGGCTGCTCCGCGAGAGCGGGGCCTCGCACGTCGTCGCCCTCGGCGGGTTCGTGACCTTCCCGGTGGTCGCCGCGGCGCGAGCGCTCGGCGTCCCGGTCCTTCTCGTCAATCTCGATGCGACGCCTGGCAAGGCCAACCGCTACGTCGCCGGCCGCGCCGCCCGCATCCTCTCCGCGGTGCCGACCCCGACCATGCCGGGCTTCGCCGAGCGGATCATCGGCATGCCGATCCGCCGCGTGGCCATCGCACCGAGCGACCCGATCTCGTGCCGCGAGGCGCTCGGCCTCAAGCCCGGCCTCCACACCCTGCTCGTGACCGGCGCCTCGCAGGGTGCGACCAGCCTGAACGAACTCCTCGTCCACCTCGCCCGCCAGCAGCCGCAATCCTTTGCCGGCTGGCAGGTCTTCCACCTCTGCGGCCACGGCGATGAGCGAGCCCTGGGCCAGGCCTACGCCGAGGCCGGCGTGCCAGCGGTGGTCCAGACATTTCTCCATCGGATGGGCCTGGCTTGGGGGGCCGCGGACCTGGCCCTCAGTCGGGCCGGCGCCAACTCGGTGGCCGAGGCCGCGTTCAACGCCGTGCCCACGCTCTTCGCCCCCTATCCGTACCACAAGGACCTGCACCAGAAGCACAACGCAGAGCCCTTGGTGGCCGAGGGCTGCGCGGCGATGGAGCTCGATCGGATCGAGTCCGTCCCCAACGCCGACGGCCTCGGGCGGCGCCTGGTCGAGTTGATGACCTTCCCCGGCGAGCGCGAGGCGATGCGCGAACGGCTGCGGGCCCGGCCTCGCGAGGACGCGGCGCTCACCATCGCGAAACTCCTGCTCCAGGGCTGAGCGCCCTCGCAGCGCGGATCACTCCACCGACTGGAGCCACGCGGCGAGCAGGTCGATCGTCGCGGCGAGGTCCTTCTTGTCGATCATCTCGGTGACGGTGTGGATATAGCGCGTCCCGGCCCCGAGGGCGGCGACGCGGGCTCCCGCGTTGGCCCGCTGGATGCCGGCGCCGTCCTGCCCGCCGCGGGCGAGGATGGCCCGCTGGTGCGGGATGCGGTGCTTGCGAGCCACGGCGCAGAGCTCCTGCACCAGGGCGTAGTCCGCGATCATCGAGGAGTCCTGCACCATGATGGCGGCGCCGTCGCCGTGCTTGGTGACCCGCTGGTTGTCGGGCACGCCCGGCGTGTCGCAGGCCAGGTTCACGTCGAGGCCGATGCCGAGCTCGGCGCCGACCGCGTTGGCGGCGGTGATCGCCCCACGCAGGCCGACCTCTTCCTGGGTGGTGAAGGCGACCACGATCTCGCAGCGATGTCCGCCCCGCTTGCCCTTGGCGAGGGCCCGGATCGCCTCGATCGCCACGAAGCAGGCCATCCGGTTGTCGAGGGCCTTCGAGACCACGGTGCGCGGCGTCTCGAAGAACGGCTCGTGCATGACGACGTAGTCGCCGACCTGCACCAGCTTGCGGACCTCCGCCGCGTCGCGGCCGAGGTCGATGAAGAACTCCTCGACACCGGGCACCTTGGTCCGCTCGGCTTCGCTCGAGATGTGGATCGGCTTGCCGCCCGGGTTCATCACGCCGACGAAGTCCCCGTGCTCGGTGACCACCAGCACCCGTCGCGAGAAGAGGTTGCGGGGATCGAAGCCGCCGGCCGCGTTGAGCCAGAGGTAGCCCTGCTCGTCGACGTGGCGGACGTAGAAGCCGATCTCGTCCATGTGGGCGGCGATCATGACCCGCGTGGGCTTGCCCTTGCCCTTGCCGGAGGGTCGCCGCGTGCAGATCAGGGAGCCCATCGCGTCGGTCCGAACCTCGTCGAAGAGGCCGTCGATCTCCCGCTCGATGAAGGCCCGGACGCGCTCCTCGCGGCCAGGGACACCGGGGATCTCGCAGAGACGCTTGAAGAGGTCGAGGTTCATGGTGGTCTCGAGTGGGGTGGTCGCGTGGGGACGAAGGGCCACGATGATACGGAAGCGCGTACCATCCGGCGATGCTGCACGATTCGCCGCTGCGCGAGAGGCATGAGCAGGCGGCCCGCTCGGACTCCGAGCGGGGCGTGGCTCCGGGATCGCCCCCGGGTCCGGCGGAACGCCCCGGTGCGGCGACCGGCCACCGGCAGGCGATCGAGCTCGAGTACCTTCCCTACGCCACCCCCGAGGGGGTCGAGGTCTGCGAGCTCGTGGCATCCTTTGGCTCGGTCGAGGTCGAGTACGCGGCCATCCGCCGCGGGGCGGCCTGGACCGCCGCGAGTTCCTGCAGCGCATGCTGACCCAGGACCTTCGCACGCTGGCTCCCGGTCGGGCCGTCGAGAGCTTCTGGCTGAACCGCAAAGGGCGGATCGACGCCGACCTCCTCCTGGTCGAGCTGGGCGACCGCATGCGGGTGGCGGTCGATGCCGGCGCCGCGGCCTCCGCGGTGGCCACCCTGACCAGCTTTGTGTTCAGCGAGGAGATCGCCCTCGAGGACGCGTCCGCGTCATGGCACTGGCTTGAGTTGCACGGTCCGGCGGCGGGGCGGTCGCTCGCCCTGGCCGGGGCCACGTCGATCCCCGCCCTCGGCGAAGCCGCTGCGACCACCCTGGGTGGCGTCGAGGTGGTCTTGGTGCGCGCCGACCTGCTCGGCGAGCACGGCTGGCTCATCGCTGTCGAGCGGGCCCGAGCCGGCGAGGTGTGGGACGCCCTTCTCGCTGTCGAGGACGAGACGCCGAGCCCCTCCGGCACGCAGCGCCGCCGTCGCGTCCGGCCCATCGGATGGCACGCCTACAACATCGCCCGGGTCGAGGCCGGCACGCCGTTCTTCCAGATCGACTTCGGCACCGCGAACCTCCCGCACGAGACGGGGATCCTCGACCGCCGCGTCTCCTTCACCAAGGGGTGCTACCTTGGCCAAGAGGTGGTGGCCCGCATGCACAGCCTGGGGAAGCCCAAGCAGATGCTGGTCGGCCTGCGCCCGAGTCGCGATCTCCTGCCGGTGGCCGGTTCGCAGGTCTTCGAGCGAACTGCCGACGGTTCGATGGGGGCCCAGGTCGGAGCCGTCACCAGCAGCACGCTGGCCCCGATGCTGAGCGCCGCACCGATCGCCTTCGCCATGGTCCGCGCGGCCCAGGCCGAGAAGGGGACGACGCTCCTGGTCAATGCCGAGGGAGAGCAGTGCGAGGCGACGGTGACCGCGCTTCGTTCGTGGCCGCTCGAGCCTGCGGCGACGGAGCGGAAGCCATGACCGCGCCCTCCCCCGACATGGAGTTCCGGGCCACGATCGAGCTCATCCTCTTCGTGCTCGGCGGCTCGATGACGGTGGGCGTGATCGTGTTCGCCATCTGGCTCGTCCGCCAGATGTTCCGCGAGGAGCGGAATCGCCAGAAGGAAGCCCAATCGGGCCAGGACGACGATCGGGGGGCGGCGTGAAGGCCGGCTCGATCCGCATCACCGAGGTCGGCCCGCGCGACGGCTTGCAGAACGAGCCGGGCGTCGTCCCCACCGAGGCCAAGGTCGCCTTCGTCGATCGGCTGAGCGACGCAGGGCTACCCGAGATCGAAGTGACCAGTTTCGTGAGCCCCAAGTGGGTGCCGCAACTGGCCGACGCGAGCGAGGTGCTGGCCCGCATCCGGCGCCGGCCCGGCACCGTCTACTCGGCGCTCGTCCCGAACCAGGCCGGTCTCGCCCGGGCCCTCGAGGCTCGGGTCGGGAAGATCGCTGTCTTCACCGCGGCGAGCGAGAGCTTCTGCCGGAAGAACATCAACGCCACCATCGCCGAGAGTATCGAGCGGTTCCAACCTGTCGTGCGCGATGCCCATGCGGCGGGACTGCCCGTGCGCGGCTACGTGAGCTGCGCCGTGGCCTGCCCCTTCGAGGGGGCGATCGCCCCGGCCGCGGTCGCCGCCGCGTCGAAGCGACTGCTCGACCTGGGCTGCGACGAGATCGACCTTGGCGACACGATCGGCGTCGCCACGCCGGGCGACATCGAGCGATTGCTGGCGGCCCATGCGGACGTCGTCCCCATGGAGCGGACGACGATCCATCTGCACGACACCCGCGGCACGGCCTTGGTCTGCGCGTGGCGGGCCATCGAACTCGGGGTGCGGAGCTTCGACGCGAGTTGCGGCGGACTGGGCGGCTGCCCCTACGCACCCGGAGCGAGCGGCAACGCGGCCACCGAGGAACTGGTCTACGCCTGCGAAGGATCGGGGCTGGCGACGGGCGTCGACCTGGCGACGCTGCTCGCAGCAGGCCGCGGCATGGCCGATGGGCTCGGGCGATCGCTGCCCTCGCGGCTGCTCCGTGCGGGAGTCGCTGTTCCGCGGCCGCTCACCTGAAGGACGTGCTTGGGGCGCGAGGAAAGGACGTAGCGGAGACCGTCGGGCGTCTCGCGGCGGGCGATGGCCACGAACGCGAGGCGATCGCCTTCGAGGACGACCGCGTGCGGCATGCCGGGGGTGCTGAAGGAACCGGTGTTCACGATGCACCGTTCGCCGATCCAGCGGACGCCGGGCCAGTGCGAGTGGCCGGTGACGATGAAGCGAGCGCTCGGGGCGCAGCGTTCGGCAAAGGCGGCGGCGAGGCCGGGGGCTCGCCACCAGTAGGTCGCGATCTGGAGCAAGGTCCAAGGGCGAGCCACGAGGTCTTTCCACGTCGTGTGCTCGGGCAGGTCTCCGTGCCATTCCGCGGTGCCGGCGGCGTGGGCCGCAGCGAGCCGCGAGGCGAGTTCGTCTCGTCGGGCGGGCTCGATCTCGGCCATGGCCCGGGCCCACGCCTCGCGCATGGCCCTGGCCCGCTTGCTCCACGGGGCGACGCTCGGGTGGAAGGCATCGCCGTGGGTGACCAGGACTTCACCGTCCGCTAGGCGCAGCACGCGGTCGGTGGCGATGGAGGGATCGTGGTTGCCGGCGAGGGCCACGATCGCCGTGCCGCGCTCCGCGGCCATGGCCAGCAGGCGACCGTACTGACGCTCCGCGTCGTCCTTCCAGCGGGGATGCTGCAATTCCGCGGTGTCCCCGTTCAGGACGAGCGTCGCGCCCGGCTCGACGAAGGCATCCAGCGCTTCCACCGCCGCGACGCCGTCAGGGCGTCCCAGATGGAGATCCGACAGGATGATCGTGCGCTCGGCCATGGCCGCGTGCCTCTTTCTCCTCGATGTCCGACCTGTCAGACGATGGTGCTCGGGCGACGGACGGGCGTCACGAACCTTGGCAGTGGTCCTTGGCCCCGGGGCCGAAGGTGATCGCGTTCTTGCCGCTGCGCTTGCTGTGCAGGGCAAGCTGGTCGGCGTGGGCCAGCAGGCTTCGGGCGTCGTAGCCGTCCCACGGATAGGTGGCCACGCCGGCCGAGACGCTCACCGTACCCGGGGCGTCGAGCCCGAGCTGGGTGAGACGAAGGTCCGCGACGCGATCGCGGAAGCGGTGGGCAATGGTGGCCACCGACTCGATGCCTTGGCCGGGCGGACCGAGCCGCGTGCCGCGGGCGTCGGCGAAGATGACCACGAACTCGTCGCCGCCCACGCGGAAGACGTGGTCGCCGCGGCGGATCACCGCCCGCAGGAGCTCGACGACTTCCCGCAGCACCTGATCGCCGGCGTCGTGGCCGAAGCGGTCGTTGTAGCGCTTGAAGTCGTCGATGTCGAAGTACATGAGGGTGACCGCGCGGCGCTCCCGCCGAGCCACGGCGATCGTCTCGTCGAGTCGCTTCTCGAAGGCCCGGCGATTGCCGGCCCCGGTGAGTTCGTCGGTCCAGGCCAGCCGGGCCAACTCCTGGTGCTCGCGATCGAGCCGCAGCCAGTGGACGAGCCAATCGGCCCACGGCTGGAGGGCATCGAGCGGAGCCTGCGTGGAGGCGAGTTGGGCGATGGTGCGATCGCCGTCGCGCACCGCGGCTCGGGCCTCGTGCGGACGGTCCTCGCTCAGCGGGGCCTCCGCGTCGAGGAGGCGAACGTCCTCCACGCCGAGTTCGGCGCGGATCAGCCCAAGGGTCAGGGCGACCAGTCGATCGCCGCCGGCGACGACCGCGTTGGCGAGATCGGTGTCGCCGACATCGGTGGTCAGCGGGGTGACGGTGGTCTCGACCAGCGGCGGCTCGATCGGCGCCGGGCGGGCCCCGGCGGCGGTCGGCTCGGCGTCCTTGGTCGCCGGACGAGCGGTGCGGCCGGTGCGCGTGGCGAAGGCCTCGAGGGCGTCGCCGATCACCAAGTCCACGACGTCGCGCTGGGCGGGTCGGGTGGTGGGGCGCTCAGGGGCCGACTCGGCAGCGGCTCGGACAGGGGGGCGTCGCTCCGTCCACATGACACGTGCTCCGGCCGTCGGATCCTCCGCGCCGACGGTCTCCGTCGACGTCGCGGGGGCGTACGGCTCGGACTGTCCTTCGGCGTTCGGGGGACGCCGCTGGAGTGCCACCGCAAGGTCCTCGAACCCGACGGTGTTGGCTGCGGCAGTCGCGCCAGCGTTGCCGGCGGCATCCGTCAGGTAGAGGACCCGGTCGAAGCCGGCGTCGTTGGCGGCCACCCCGGCGCCGCGGGGAGCGAGAAGGACGAGACGAACAGCCGGGTCGACCCGTCGGAAGGCGTCCCGAACCGCCCGTGGTTCGTCGCCGGCCGCCCGAAGGGGGACGGCGACCATCTCCACCGGGGCTTCGTCGCGGCGAGCGGCGACCTCGGCCAGAGCGTCGTAGACATCGCCCACCGTATGGACATCGAGACTCTCGCCGCCGGTGCGCCGGAGAGCGGTCGCGAGTGCCTCGCCGTTCATCCCGTCGCGCACGATCACCATCGAAGTCCGGCTCATCGGCCCGACTCCGGAGGCCCAGGCGAGCCGTTCTCGTCGGACTCGTCCTCGAAGAGCCGAAGCAGCATCTCGATCTCGTCGGGGGTCACGGCGGTGTCCATGGGAGGCCGGCTACGCGAGTCTGGCGCGTCAGGTTCTAGGTCATCGTCGGCGGACGGAGCAGGCTCGGCCGGAGCGACCGGCCCAACAGGCTCCACCGTCGCAGGCGGTACAACCGTGCGAGGCAGCGTGGATTCCAACTCGTGTCCGGTCAAGCGGAGAGGCGGAACATCGGGCCGCGAGCGATTCACTTCGACGAAGAGGTCATGGGCCCCGATCCAGAGTCCAACCCCCGGCAGATGGCGGCGGAGGGCGGTGAGCAAGGACTCGATCTCGGGCCAGCGATCCCGATTGGCGATGACGAGGGCGAGGGCAGGCGGGGAGGCTCCGGGCACCGGCGCTTCGTGGGCGAGCCTCAACAACTCCGAGAAGGCGAGCGACGGATGCCCGATAACGAGGGTCTCAACGCCACGGCGCTCCAGCGACGCCAAGAGCCCGGGCGGCAGATCGTCGCCCCGGGCGAGCACGACACACGTGCTGACATCGCGCAGAGGTTGGTCGGGGGTGTCCCTTCCGCTTGCCACCGAAGCTCGCTCTCTCCCCGGATTGGGCGATCCCTGCCCAGGATCGCTCGCCCTCAGCCCGCCCGAGGCCAAGAGCCAACGTCTGAACTCGAGCGAGCCGCGAGCGTCGGCCGAGGCTTCTCGGACTTCCGCTCCGGCGCATCCGTTGCGCAGACGCTTCCAACCAAACATAGCACAGGAATCCGGGGGTTCTGGCGGGAAGTGATCAGCGAGCGCCACTCGGCGCGGGCGATTGGCCCGCGAAACGAAGCAGGGGATGGGAAGCTGTGGCCGATTTCCGCTATCCTCCCCTCCCCGCCGCCGACGCGCCGGACGCGCCGGCTTCGACCCGGCCATCGCCGCGTCCCCATCCAAGGCCTATCCGCAAGCACTATGAGCCAGTTCCAGACGATCCCCACGATTGAGATGAAGGTTGGCGCCGACGGCAAGGAGTACGTCGACTACAAGGCTGTCGACGAGCTCCGCAAGATGATGACGCCGAACGGCAAGATCTACTCCCGCAAGCGCCTCAGCCTCTCGGCCCGGAACCAGAAGAACCTGGCCCAGGCCATCAAGCGGGCCCGCTTCATGGCCCTTCTGCCGTACACCAGCGCGACCATGGATCGCCACGTCGGTCGACTCGACCTCACGACACCGCGCCCGATCGGGCGCGGTGTTTTCTTGGTGGCCGCTCCCGATCAGCGGGTTGAGAGGCTGCGCAGGCGAGTCAGCCACCAGGTGGCCCGCAACCGCCGCAGTCCGAGGTCGCCCGGGTGGGCCCGCAGGGCACGCTGCAGTCGGGCGTAGGCGAGGCGGAGGCGGCGGCGCTCGATCGCGTCGAGGATGAGGTTGTGCTCGATCGCCGGCCGAGCCGTCGGGTCGAGCCGCTTGAGTCGGCGAGCCACGCCTGAGGCGAAGCGCGACATCCCCGCGGCGAAAGCGGTGGCCATCAGCTTGCGGAGGATGCCGACGTCATCGGGACGGGCGGCTGCGACGCGCTCGAGGACGATCGCCGCGTCCGACGGCTCGCCGGCGCTGGCGAAGAGGTCGGCGATGCGGGCCAGCTCAAGGGCTGCCGCCGGACTCGACCAGTCGCGTCGGCGGGCCACGTCCTCGCGAAGAAGTCGGAGTGCGGGGCCCGGCTCGCCGAGGGCGTGCAGGACGCTCGCCAGCGACAGACGGAGGAGCGGAGCGTCGGGGTCGAGGGCGTAGGCGGTTTCGAGCTCGGCTCGCGCCCGGTCGTTGCGGCCGAGGGCGCCAAGCAGGACACCGAGCCGGGCCCGCGGGGTGGCGTGGTTCGGGGCGAGTTCGACGGCACGCCGGTACTTCTCGAGGGCTTCGCCGCCGCGACGCATGGCGGCCAGGAGATCGCCGCAATCGAGGAGCGTCTCGACGTCGCCTGGGTTGATGCGGAGTTCTTCGACGAAAAGGCGCGCCGCGGCGTCCTGCGAACCGCCCTCGGCCAAGGCCCGAGCCAGCTTGGCTCGCAGCCGCGGGAGCTCGGGGGCTTGGCTCAATGCCTCGCGATAGCACCACGCCGACTTCTCGTGGCGGCCGAGGGCAAGCTGCAGGTCGCCCATCGCCACGAGGCAGAGCGGCATCCGCTCCAGGGCCTGCTGGGCCAGGTAGTAGGTGGTCTCCGCTTCCTCGAAGCGACCGAGGTTGGAGAGGGCTTCGATCGCCTTGGCCCACGCCGGTTCGCAGCGTGGATCGAGGCCGCGGGCGGCGGCGAGCGGCTTGATCGCCTCCTCGTAGCGGCCGAGCCGGACCAGCAGCGAGCCTTCCGCCAATTGGGCCTCGACCCGCCGCGGCATCCGCCGCAGGGCCTCGCGGAAGGCGTGGAGCGCATCGTCCAACCGCCCGGCCGCCTCGAGGGTCAGGCCGAGGTTGAAGCGCCAGTCGCCGCGATCGGGATCGTCGGCGATCGCCTTCCGCAACTCGGCTTCCGCCTCGGGCAATTGGCCACGGCGAAAGTGCTCGGCGGCACGCTGGGCGTGGGTCTCGCCGTTCCCGGGTCCGGAGCCGGAGCGTTCATGGGGGGCGTCGTGGTCGTCGTGCATGAGGGGGGTTCGTGGGCGGTGAACGAGGGCGCGTCGCCACCGACCATTCCGTCCCATTGAATGATCGACCGCGTGGCAAGGCAAGCAGCAACCGCGGAGAGAATCGCGCCCGCTACGCAATCATGGCTGTACAGTTCGGAGCATGCGTCCCCGGCGGGGAATCCTGGTGGTCGTGGTCCCGGTGGCCGCCCTGGTCGGCGGTGCCGCGCCGCAGGCCAGCGACCCCGTGCCGCCCGCTGCCGGGCAGGCCGCTCCGGGCGAGAAGCCGGGACTTGGGGCGCTGTGGCCGGTGCTCAGGAGCGCCGTCGAGGCGTCGGCCCGGGAAGACGACCGGAGCGCGACCGACGCGGCGTTCCTCGAGGCGGTGCTGACCGGCCCGGGATCGACCCCCAGCATGCGCCGCGGCGCCGCCGAGCGGCTCCTCCGGGATGCGAGTCCCGAGGCCACCCGGGCCATCGACCGGGCCCTCCGCTCGAGCGACGTGAGCGTCTCGGCTGCGGCGCTCGCTGCCCTCGACCGTTCGGCTCTCCGCGTCCCCCAGCTTGCCGAGGCCCTCGCTGCGTTGGCCAGTTCGCCGGCCGACATCGACCACGCGGCGTTGGCTCGCGTGCTCGCCGCCGCCGACGAGAACGCGGCGACCCGACTGGCGACCGTCGCCCTGGCCTCGACCGCCGCCCCGGTGGCCAGGCAAGGGGCGATCGCCACCCTCGGCGAGATGCGCTCGCGGGCCGCCGCCGAGGTCCTCATCACGCTGCTCGGCGAGGGGCGAGCCGAGTCGCCCGACCTCCTTCGCAGCGTGTTCGCGTCCCTCGAGCGCTGCACCGGGCTGCCGCACGGCACCGACGCCGCCGCCTGGCGACGCTGGTGGAACGACTCCGCCAAGCTGGTGACGACGCCGTCCTCGGACGCCGAGGTGCGGGCCCTGGCCAGCCGAATCGAGGCCGCCGAGCGTTCGCTGGCCGACGAACGTCGCCGCGCCGATCGGCTGAGCGAGCGGCTGGTCGACGTCTACGGCCAACTCTTCCTCTCCCTCACCCAGAAGGAACGGCTGGTCCGGGCCGCCGACCTGCTCGACGACGAGCTCGCAGCGGTGCGGACCTTCGCCGTCGGCCAGATCGAACGGCTGCTTCGCAATGGCGAGAGCGCCGACGACGCCACGCGGCGGGCCGCGGTGGTGCTCCTCGACGATCCCGTCCCCGCCCTCCGCGTTCGCGGGGTTCGACTCCTCGACGACCTCGGAGCCGAGGACCTTCCCACCCGGATCGTGGAACGTCTACCGAGGGAGCGCGACCCCGAAGTGGCTGCGGCCGAACTCGCCGCCCTCGCCAATCGTCCCAACGCCGCCGCCTTCAACGCCGTCCTGCCCCTCGTCCGCGATGCGGCCCTCGGCGAGGGCGCGTTCCGCGTCCTCAATCGCCTGGTCGAGAAGGGGATGGTCCCGAGCGAGTGGAAGACGCAGGTGCTGCCGGCGGTGCGCGAGGTCGTCGCGGCCCGTCCCAGCGGTGCGGCGGTGCAGCTCCTCGCCGTCGCCGGCGACGACGCGGATCTGCAGCGGGTGACCGCGCTCCTTGACTCCGGCGACGCCTCGGTGCGGCGCGGCGCCGCGGAGGGCCTGCGGCGGCGCGGCGTGCGACGCCCGCTCCTCGAGCGTTCCGGCGACTCGGCCATCTACGGTCCGCTCCTCGTAGCCATGTCCGAGGACGCCAAGACGATCGAGACCATCCGTTCCTTCGCCTCCGTTCCGCCGCCGCCCGACATGGTTGCCGAGTGGAACGCCGCGGTGGCTCGCGTCCTGCGCGACGTGCCGCCCTCCGATCTGGTCGACGCGGATGTCCTGCTCGCCGAGGTCGCGGCGTGCGAGCCGGCGACGCGGCGGGTCGGCCTGGGCCGGCTGGTCTCCGCATCGCGGGCGGCGCTTCCCGCCGAGCTTGCCCAGCGCGGGCTCGATCGCTACGTCGACCTGATGAGCCGGAGCGGGCAAGGGGCCCAAGCGGGCGACGAACTCGCCCGGCTGCAGGCGAAGGCCGACGAACCGGCTTTCGCGGCGCTCTTCCGCCTTCGCGTCCTCTCCGGCGACTTCCAGGCTGCGGCCGAGATGCGCAGCGAGCCCGGGCCATGGCTTCAGGTCCTCTCGAGCGTGATCGGCGACCCGCCGCTGGCCCGGCCCATCGCCGACGAGATCTCGCTCCGCTTCGGCGGCCGACTGGTGGGCGAGGACAAGGCCACCTTCGAGCGGTTGCGCCGTTCGCTGCCGGCGATTCCAGCCTCGGCCACCGTCCCGATCGACCGCTGAACGGGCCGATCGCATCGGGCTTTGCCCTATCATTGCCCCTTCCGGCACTGCTCGAGGCCCCTCGTTTGGCGGCTCCGGGCGGGAGGACCACCATGAGCACCCAAGTGAAGACGCCCACTCCGAAGCGCAAGGCCTCGACCGCCTCCGTTCCCGCAGCCTCCCGCTCCCGCACCGAGACCGATTCGATGGGAGCGATGGAAGTGCCCGGCGACGCCCTCTTCGGGGCCACCACGCAGCGGGCCGTCCTCAACTTCCCGGTCTCCTTCCGCATGGTTCCGCAGGCCCAGATCGAGGCCCACGTCCTTCTCAAGCGGGCGGCCGCCGAGGCCAACGCAGAACTGAAGGAACTGCCCAAGGAGAAGACCGACGCCATCATCGCCGCGTGCGACGAGCTGTTGGAGGGCTTCCGCCAGCCGAAGGCGGCGGCCCACGACCGGCATCACCTGATGCGGCACTTCCCGATCGACATCTTCCAGACCGGGTCGGGCACCTCGACCAACATGAACGTGAACGAGGTGATCTCGAACATCGCGAGCCTCCGGGCCGGGAGACCGATCGGGGCCAAGGACCCGATCCACCCCAACGACCACGTCAACTACGGCCAATCCTCGAACGACACCTTCCCGAGCTCCATGCAGATCGCGGCGGCCCAACTGCTGCACGCCCGGCTCGTGCCGGGGCTGGAGCGGCTGGCCAAGGCCCTGTGGGCCAAGTCGAAGGCCTGGGACAAGGTGGTCAAGATCGGCCGCACCCACCTCATGGACGCCACGCCGATCCGCGTGGGGCAGGAGTTCTCTGGCTACGCCGCGGCGATCGACTACGGCATCGAGCGGGCCAGGAAGGCGATCGAGGCCCTGGCCTCGAACATGCCGATCGGCGGCACCGCGGTCGGCACCGGCATCAACGCCAACCCGAAGTTCGGGAAGACCGTCTGCGAGAAGCTGAGCAAGGCGACGGGCATCCGCTTCCGCGAGGCTCGCAACCACTTCGAGGCCCAGTCGACCCGCGACTGCTTTGTCGAGGCTTCCGGCCACCTGAAGACGATCGCGGTGAGCCTGAGCAAGGTGGCCAACGACATCCGCTGGCTCGGCTCCGGCCCGCGCTGCGGCCTCTTTGAGCTCTCCCTTCCGGCCACGCAGCCCGGCAGCTCGATCATGCCCGGCAAGGTGAACCCGGTGATCTGCGAGTCGGTGATGATGGTCGCTTGCCAGGTGCTCGGGAACGATGCCGCAGTCACCGTGGCCGGCCTCGGCGGCATCGGCTCCCTCTTCGAACTCAACGTGGCCATGCCGGTCATCAGCGAGCGGACCATCGAGTCGATCGAGCTCCTCGCCAACGCCTCGGTGATGTTCGCCGAGAAGTGCATCGACGGCCTCGAGCTGAACGAGGCGATCGCCACCGGCACCGTCGAGAAGAGCCTCATGATGTGCACCTCGCTTGCCCCGGTGATCGGCTACGACGCCGCCGCCAAGGTGGCCAAGGAAGCCTTCAAGAGCGGCGAGACGGTCCGCGAGTACGTCACCCGGAACAAGCTGGTCGAGCCCAAGCAACTCGCCAAGCTGCTCGACCCGACGGCCATGACCAAGCCCGGCGGGAAGGGGCCGGGGGGCGGGTGATCGGGGACGGCCGGATCGTCCGGTTCAGTACACCTCAAGCATGCAGCGGTGCGTCGCCCGCACGCGGCGCTTGATCTGTTCGCTGGTCCATTCCGCCGGCGGGACGTTGGCCAGGTCCTCGCTCACCGTGAGGTAGCCGTCGCCCAGGCCGTGCTTGCCGAGCATTTGGAAGATGCCGACTTGCATGCCGGCCAGGCCGCAGATGTAGATCAAGGTGCGTCGCGAACGGAGGAACGAGCCGAAGGTCGTCGGCAGGGTCCGCTCGATGTACTGGTGGACGTATTCGCCCTTGCCGCCGTCGGCCCGGAGCTCGCGGCTGATCACCGTGTGGTAGTGGAAGTTGCCGTGCTTGGCGGCCAGCGAGCGGAAGAGGTCGTCGTAGAGGAGGTCGCTCGTGTAGGGGGAGCCCATCACGAGGTGGATCTGACTGGTGCAGGGCTTCCACGCCGCACGCCAGGGGGAGCCTTCGGGCGGCTGCTCGAGCAGTTCCCTCACGAAGCCGCGGAAGGGGGCGATGCCCGTCCCGGTCGCCAGGAAGAGGTAGTCGTGGGCGTTGGGGTCGACCGGCAGGAGGAACCGCTTGCCGTTGGGGCCCGACACCTTCACCTCGTCGCCCACCCGGCGGTCGCAGATGTAGTTGCTGCACACCCCGACGAAGAGGCTGTGGTCGTGGGGGTCGTCGGCCGGGGTCTGCGGCTCGCGTTCGGCGATGACCCGCTTGGGGGTGGTGGCGATGACCGAGCCGTGTCCGTCCTCGCCCCAGCTCGGGCTGGCCAGGGAGTAGAGTCGGACCTTGTGCGGCTTGCCGTTCTTGTCGGTCCCCGGGGGGACGACGCCGAAGGACTGGCCGGCCCGGAAGGTGCCGACGAGCGGCGTTCCCTTGATGTCGAAGTCGACGTGGCGGATGAAGTTCGCCGACTTCCCCTTCAGGCAGAGGCGGGTGCCGGCGATCCGGCCGGTCACGGGCGCGGTGGGGAGCACCACGTGCATCTGGGCCTCGGGCAGGGTGGGTTCGCCCTCGATGCGGGGCTCGGTGTCGTCGTCGGCTTTGGTGCCCTTGCGGGCGGTGGTCGTCTCGCTCATCGCACAGCTCCCCGGATATTGGGGGCGAATAGGTTCGGAAACGGATCGCCGCGGAGGGCGAAAACCGAACTGTAGCACCTTGCTCCGACAGCCAACGCCGGCCGCGACAGCAGCCACGAACTCCGGGAAAGGGCACGGCCCGAACCCGCGTGGAGCGGGCCCGGGCCGTAGGCCGGTGGGGTTCCTTGTCAGGCCGCCGCGGCGGCCGGTCGGGGTCAGTCGAAGGCGTTCGAGACCGTCGGGAACTGCGGGCTCACCAGCTTCAAGTTGGTGGTGATCTTGAAGTTCGACTGCGTGCGGTGCCGCTCGGCGAAGAAGAAGTCCAGGGTGTAGGTCTTGCCGTCCTCGAGGCCGAGGCGGTTCAGCTCGACCTGCTGTTCGACCGCGCTGTGGATGCCGCCCAGGTCGATGACCAGCTTCCCGTCGATGTAGACCCACACGTCGTCGTCACCACGGAAGGTGAAGACCTGGTTGTCGGAGCTCTTGTACGTGAACTCGGTGTGGAGCTCGTAGGTGAAGTGGAAGTTTCGGTCAGGGCTGCCGCCGGGGTTCCCGTAGAGCTGGTGCTCGATCGGGAAGAAGCCGCCGAGCGACGAGTAGTAGGGGTCGGTCTGGCTGTCGAAGACGTACGAGCCGCCGCTCTGCTTGGTGAGCGTCAGGCTCAAGGGAGCCGAGATGTTCACCCCCAGGGCGTCGTTGAACCACTGGTTGAAGCTGTCGGCGCTGGTGATGCCGCCGGTCGAGACGACGGTATCCCAGGAACCAGCCTTGTCGCCCTTGCTGGCGTCGTAGAGCGAGTAGCTGATGTTCTTGCCCGCGGCGGTGGTGAACTCCTTGGTGAGCTTCTTGCCGCCGCCGGTGAAGACCGGCTTGCCGTCCTCGCCCAGGTTGAGCGCGACGTTCTTCGAGTAGTGGGCGAACCCGCGGCTCGGCGTCACCTCGAAGTCGACGTGCCCGCCCGGGACCGTCTTCTCCTTGAAGTCCCGGACGATGCCGGTGAGGGTGATGGTTTGTGGGTCGTCTGCGGGCAACGGGGCCGCCGGGCTCGGGGCGATGCCGATCAGGCCTGCAGAGACGGACGCGGCGGCAAGGGACGGGATCAGGATTCGTCGGTTCATGTCGGGCTCCTTGCCCCGCTCAATGGGGGCATTCCGTTCACTCCTCCCGACGGTACGATTCCGCCCGCGCGGTCCAAGCCGCAGGAGACGAAAGGCCGTCCGGGGGCGCGAAGGTGTTCCGTCTATTCCGACCAGGATGGACGGGCGATTCGCCCCTCGAATCGCTGCAGCGGTTCGCTGCGGCGGGCCGATCGAATGGTTCCGGGAACGGACCGGCGCATCCAGATGGCGAGTCCGGCGGGACCTGCCCGAGAGATAGCGCCCTTGAGCGGGTTTTCGACCCGCAGCAGGACATAGAGATGGACTACTTCCGAATCCAAGGCGGGCGACGGCTGGCGGGTCGGGTGGCGATCGAGGGTTCGAAGAACGCGGCGCTGCCTCTGATGGCGGCTTCGCTTCTCACCGACCAGACGGTCACCCTGCGCAACGTGCCGGCGCTCTCGGACATCCAGAACATGGGCCGCCTCCTCCGCTCGGTGGGCGTCGAGGTGGAGGGCGATTGCGGCACCATCCGGATGACCAGCGTCGACGAAAACCAGATCCACGCCCACTACGACATCGTCAAGACCATGCGAGCCTCGATCTGCGTGTTGGGCCCGACCCTGGCCCGCCGCAAGCGGGCCGTGGTGGCCATGCCGGGCGGCTGCGCCTTCGGCTCGCGTCCGGTCGACCTCCACCTCCGCGGCATGCAGGCCTTGGGGGCCAAGATCGAGCTCCAGGGCGGCGACATCGTGGTGACCGCGCCCCGGCTCAAGGGCGCCACCATCTTCCTCGGCGGACCCTTCGGCTCGACCGTCTTGGGCACCGCCAACGTGATGAGCGCCGCGACGCTCGCCGAGGGCCGGACCATCATCGAGTCGGCGGCCTGCGAGCCCGAGGTCGTCGACCTGGCCAACCTGCTCAACGCCATGGGGGCGAAGATCCGCGGTGCCGGGTCGCCCCGCATCGTCGTCGACGGCGTCGAGGAGCTCGGCGGGGCCGACCACACGGTCCTCCCTGACCGCATCGTGGCCGGGACCTACGCCGTGGCGGCCGCCATCACCAATGGCGACGTCATCCTCGAGGACTTCCCCTACGACTCCCTCCTCGCGGCCATCGACCGCTTCAACGAGGTGGGGGTGCACGTCGAGCGGCTGGACGAATCGGAGGACATGGCCCGCTGCACGGTCCGCGTGACCAGCGAGCGGCTGCTCCGCCCGACCACCATCACCACCCAGCCGCACCCCGGCTTCCCGACCGACCTCCAGGCCCAGTTCATGACCCTCCTCTGCCTGGCCCAGGGGAACTCGATCATCACCGAGAAGATCTACCCCGAGCGATTCATGCACGTCGCCGAGCTCAGCCGGATGGGTGCCAAGCTCTACCGGCAGGGCCCGACGGTCATGGTCATCGGCGGCACGCCCCTCCGCGGGGCCCCGGTCATGGCCAGCGATCTGCGGGCCAGCGCCTCGATGGTGCTCGCCGGCCTCGCCGCCGAGGGCGAGACGATCGTCAGCCGCATCTACCACCTCGACCGTGGCTACGCCCGCATGGAGGAGACCCTCAACCTCCTTGGGGCCCGGATCGAGCGGTTCCGTCCCGAGCCGGCCGAGGCCAAGGCCCTGGCCGAGGCGATGGCGGGCGCGGAGTGACCGGCCGGCCGCGTCCGGCCTTCAGCGGCTGAGTTCGTAGAGAGCGATCCCCGCCGCGACGCCCACGTTCAGCGATACGGCCTCGCCGTCCTCATCGGGCGGCGGGGCCGGTATCACGTAGGTCCCGTCGCAGGCGGCGAGGACGGCCGGCGAGAGGCCGTGCCCCTCGCTTCCGACCACGATCGCGGTGCGTTCGCGACGCGGAAGTTCGGCCAGGGGGCGAGCGCCGGCAAGGAGCTCGATCGCCCACACCGCGAAGCCGAGGGAGCGGAGGCGGGCGAGGTCGCTCGGCAGATCGCGGCTCATGGCCCACGGGACGTCGAAGACTCGGCCCATCGAGAAGCGGATCGGCTTGCGCAGGAGAGGATCGGTGCACGCCCCGTCGAGAAGGACGCCGTGGGCACCGAGGCAGGCGGCGTTCCGGAAGAGGGTGCCGAGGTTCTCCGCCTGGATGACCCGCTCGGCGACGAGGAGCCGCACCGGCCCGGCCGCGGGGAGGCGAGCGAGGAGTTCGTCGGTCGGGCTCGGCCACCAGCTCCGCTCGCCGATCGCTAGGCATCCGCCGTGGTGCTGGTGGCCGGCGATCGAGGTCATGATCGCCGGGTCGGCCACGAACACGGTCGAGGTGCGGCCGTGTGCGAGCGGCCGGAGCCGCTCCCATGCCGGCGGGGTGAGGAGCAGCGATTCGCAGCCGAAGGGGCTGCGCAGGAAGCGGCGGACCACGCGCTCGCCCTCGACCACGAAGCGGCGGTCAGACCCTCGGAGGTCGCGGTCCCGAGCGTCGTCGTAGCGGGCGAGGAGCTCGGCCAGGTCGGCGCGGCCCGTCGGCAAGAGTGACGCCAGCGGCGCTTGCCCGTCGCGGCGCGGGGCGAGTTCGATCGCCGCGAGGCTCATGGCTTCGGGCCGGGGGCCTCGGCTGCGTCGCGCAGGGTGCGGATCGCCTCCTCGACGCTCGCGAGGTGCTTCAAGGCGTCCTCGAGCTGGCGAAGGGCATCGCTCGCCCCGGCTTCGAGGCTCGAGCCGGCCCTGGCCAACGCTCGCAGGTTGGCCTCGGCGACCTCGGCTTCGTCGAGCGAGAAGAGCAGGGTGCGCATCACGGTCTCGACCGCATCGAGCTTCCGGTCGCGCTCCGACTCGTAGGGGATGAGGGCCTTGAGCGGATCGGCGAAGATCTCCGCGTAGAGCTTCGAGACCCCGGTCCCGGTGAGCGAGAGGTTGGCCGCCACATCGCGCATGGCAAGGACCTCGCCGACCTCGCGGAAGCGGTCGCGGACGCGCTCGCCAGCGGCCCGGACCGCCTCGCCGTGGGCCCGCCATCGGTCGAGCGTGGCGGTGATCGCGGCGCGGGTCGGCGCCGTCGCCTGCCATGCCTCCATGGCGGCGTGCATCTCCTCGCTGGCAATGGCCCACGATCCGCCTTCGGATGCGCTCAGCGAGAAGGAGGCCTTGATGGGCTGGAAGCCGTCGACCAGGGTCCGCGCCTCGTCGATCCGGTCCCGGATGGCATCTCGGATGCCACGGAAGCGGTCGGCAAGCTCGTTGATCCGCTCGCGGTCGCTCGGCAGGTCCGTCGCCAACCAGTCGCGCAACTCGCTGGCTGCGTCGCGCAGGGTGTGGAAGCGGGGTGTGGGGGACTCGAGCCCGCTGAACGCCGTGCGGGCCTGCTCGAACCGCTCGCCGATGGTGGAAAGGGAGCCGGCAAGCGAGGGGTTCATGATCCCGCTCATATCGGGGCCGTGCTGGGCGAGGACGAGCACGCTGCCCGCCTGGAGCGGCGTTTCGCTCCCGCCCGGCGTGCCCACGTCGTAGATGTCGACCGCGGCCATCTGCGAGATCGGGTCGCGGGTCACCCGGAGCTTCGCTCCCGGATAGATGGCGGGTGACAGGGCGATCTCGATCTCGATCAGGACGTCGACGTGCCCGTCGGAGCGGACCTCGTCGCGCAGCTCGATCACCTCGCCACAGGGCATGCCTGCCATGCGGACCTTCGAGCCGGGACCGAGGCCGGTGATGTCGTCGGCCAGCGTCGATCGCACCTCGTACCGCACCGTGGCTTGGGCCAGGATCTGCGGCAGGAAGATGGCGGAAAGGGAGAGCGCCGTGATCACTCCGAGCGTGACCGCGCCGAGCCGGTACTCGCTCCGGGCGTCGCGCATCACTGATCCCCGACCAAGACTCCGTACAGGCGCCGCTGGGCCTCCTCGTAGCGGGTCACCGAATCGAGCAGGGCCTTCTGCAGGCGATCGCGCAGCTCGGGGTTGCTGTTGAAGAGGTCGGGCCGCACGCGGAGGAGCTCTTCGAGCCCGGCCGTCGCGGAGCGGACGTCGGCACTCGCGGCCGCATAGCTGCGGGCCGCGTCGTAGAGCTGCTCGTGGGCGATGACATCGGTCGAGGGCCGGTAGAGAAGCCGCCACGGGCTGCGGCGGACCTCGATGGTGGCGAGCTTGAGCTGGCCGGCGGCCGAGCGGAGGTCGGCGACCATGGTCCGGATGTCCGGCAGCGTGGTGGCCAGCGCCGCGTCGGCCCGGTCGAGCAGCGAAGCGAGCTCGCCGATCGCCTGGTCGCCGTCGCCGAGGACCTTGGCGATTTGGGGCAGCGTCTCGTCGCGGATCCGGTCGACGATCTCCTTCGCCGTGCCGCTGGCCGAGGCGAGGTTGCCGGTCGTGGTCAGGATGTTGCCGCGGTTCTCGGTGAGCGTCGAGCGGGCGTCGGCGATGAGGCCTTCGGCGTCCTTGGTGCCGCTCTCGAGGTTGCGGGCCGCTGCGGCGGCTGAGGTCAGCGTCTCGTCCACCTTGACCCGCCAGCCGCTGTAGTCGTCGCGAAGCTGGACCACCGTGGTCGAGGCGGCGTCGATCGCGGGCAGGATCCGTTCCTTGTAGTCGGCGGGGGCTCGCTCCAGGATCTCGGAGAAGGTCTCGGTGCGCTCGATGATGTTCACGATGCGCTCGGCGGAGCGGCCGCCGACGATGTTGGCGAGGAGGCCCGGAGCTTCGCCCGCATCGAGCGTGCCGCCCGGCTGGAGCACCTGGACCTGCTCGACCTTGCCGTCGCCGTCAGAGTCGCGCGGCCCGCCGATCGAGCTGAAGTTGAGCCAGGAGGTGTTCCCGAGGATCGGGGCGACCCGCATGACTTCGGCGTTCGTGTACAGCGTGATCGAGGCGTCGAGCTCGATGTCGGCCTCGATCCGGGTCAGCCGACCGCCCTCGATGATCGGGGTGATGGCCAAGACGCGGCCGCGGCGCAGGCCGCCGACTCGGACTTCGCTACCGGGAAAGAGGCCGTTGACGCCGGTGTCGACCCGGAAGCGCAGGCGGTAGCTGTGGCGGGCACCGAAGTTCAGCTTCTGGAGGGTGATGAACGTCCCGAGCCCCAGCACCAACGCCATGAGGACGAAGAGCCCTGCCCGAATGTTGTTCCGGCTGCGTTCGTTCCCGGAGGCCATGGAAGACGGATGATACTGGCTTCGCCCCAGGGCGACCGGCGGCGTGGGGCGGAAAACCGAGGCCTCTGCCCATGCACGTGTTCGTCAGCCGGCGACCAGTGCCTCGTTGGTGGGGAAGCGCTGCAGGGCCCCGAGCAACTGCTCGATCTGCACCCACGGCGGCACGGCCAGGAGCCGGCGGCGCAGGGCGGTGACCGTCTTGAGCTCGCGCTCGGTGAGGAGGAGGTGCTCCTTGCGGGTGCCGCTCGCTGCGAGGTTGATGGCGGGGAAGAGCCGCTTCTCGGAGATCTCCCGATCGAGGATGAGCTCCATGTTTCCGGTGCCCTTGAACTCCTCGAAGATGATCTGGTCGGCCCGCGAGCCGGTGTCGACCAGGCAACTCGCGATGATGGTCAAGGAGCCGCCCTCCTCGGCCCGCCGGGCGGCTCCGAAGAGCTGCTTGGGCACCTCGAGGGCCCGCGAATCGAGGCCGCCGGACATGATCTTGCCCGACGAGCCGTAGCGCTTGCTGTTGTTGAAGGCCCGCCCCAGGCGGGTCAGGGAGTCGAGCAGAACGACCACGTCCTTGCCGGCCTCGACCATCCGCTTGGCCCGCTCGATGGCCAGGATGCCGAGCGAGAGGTGGCGGTCGAGGTCCTGGTCGTTGCTCGAGGCTAACACCTGGGCCGGCACGTTCCGCTTGAAGTCGGTCACTTCCTCCGGCCGCTCGTCGATCAGGAGGGCCACCAGCTCGACGTTCGGGTGGTTCTGCTTGATCCCGAAGGCGATGTTCTGGAGGAGGATCGTCTTGCCGGCCTTGGGCGGAGCCACGATCAGGCCGCGGGTGCCGAACCCGATGGGGCAGAAGAGGTCGATCAGGCGGCAGGCGGGCGGGCAGTTCTTGTACTCGAGCGTCATCCGCGGGGCGGGGTCGAGCGGGGTCAGGTCGGCGAACTGCTTGCGCTCGGCGTAGACCTCGGGGGCCAGTCCTTCGATCGCCTGCACCGCTTCGACCACCGGCCGCGGCTTGCGGCCTCCCGCCCGGCGCCGCCGCGGCTTGCGCAGGGCGACGTCCGCGGTGAGCCGTTGCGAGGGGCGCAGCGGATAGCGTTGGAAGAGGTCGGGCGGGACGAGCGGATCGTCTGCCCCGTCGATGAGGCCGTCGGCGAACTGGCGGAGGCGGGTCTCGGCGCTCGCGTTCGGGCGACCGTTGGCCATAGGAACGTCGAGAATGCCGGTGTAGCTGTAGGTCGGGACGGGCTGTTCGGGCTCGCTCGCCCCGGGTTCGGGCGAGTCGTCGGAGGAGCCGTCGTCGGGGCCGTCGTCGGGGCCGTCGTCGATCTGGTCGACCGTGGCCGATGGCGCCGCGGCGGCCGTCACGGCATTCGGCGTCGTGGCCTGCCCATCGGTGGGGGCGCCACCCTGGCCGCGCTTGCGGCGGCCGCGTCGTCGCCGGCGGCGCTTCCGCGGGGAGCCGTCGCCAGGGTCAGAGGTCGGCGGCGTGCCCGCGGGTTCCGCGGCGGGAACCGACGGGGCGGGCGGAAGGTCGGACGATTCGGGTGAGTGCTGCGGGACGGCGGGCATGCCTGCCGAACTCCAACCCGGCCCAGGCCTCAACGCCAAGCCGAGAATCGAAGAGGGGGCGCCTCCGCGAGCGGACCGAGCGGCCTCCGGGGGGAGGCCCACGTGCGGACCGATGCGTCGAGCCGAGCGATGGCCGAGGCCAAGCGGGGCTCAAGCGACGGGAGGTTGAGGCGACCGGGTGCCGGCTCGATGGGGGGCCCGAACAGGCGAGGACTCCGGGCGGGATTCCCGGCGGTCCATCCCCGACGAGATCCGGCCCCGACGAGATCCGGCCCCCGACGAGATCCGGCTCCAACGAGTTCCGGCGGAAGAGAGGTCCCGTCGATCACCGGGCCGGCTGGCCGCGGGATGGGCGGGACTCCGTCGCTTCGAGCCGTGGAGCCCAAAGCGGCCAACAACAGGACGGGACGAGTAGAGCATTCACGCCGGGGGGTGTCAAGCGTCGGATGGGGTTTCCGGAACCTGCCGGAGGTTGGGCGGCGGGAGTGCGGGGGCGAATTCGACCTCCGCCCAGAGGGCCAGGATCCGCCCGAGCCAACCGCTCGCCTCGTAGGGCTGACGATAGAGGATCGTGCGGGGTCGGTCCGCTTCGACCCGCAGGCCCCAGCTCGGGAAGCTGTCTTCGTCTTCGCCGCCGTCCTTGACCTGCACGAAGCGGCGGATGGTCGCCCGCTCGAACCGGCGTCGCCGGGAGAGGCCGAGCAGCCGCGTCTCGACCACCAAGGCCTCGGGGTCGGCGCGATAGGTGATCTGGCTGAAGAGGAGGTAGAGGAGGAGCGATCCAACCAGGAGCTCGGCGAGCCAGAAGACCGCCGGGAACCAGGCGGGCATCGGCTCGCCGGACTCCATGGTGCCGCCCTTCGCGTACTGGACCGTGATCATCACGCAGCCCACCGTCCAAAAGGCGAGCCACGCCAGTAGGAAGAGGTTCATGCAGCCCATGCCGCGACGGCGATGGGCGATCTCGAAGGAGTCCGGGCCGGTGCGGGTCACGGTGAAGCCGGCAGGGACGGCCTCGGCCATGGTTAGCTCCCGGCGAGGCACCGGGCCAGGTCGGCCGCCACGGTGGCGTTGTGGAGGAGGGCCGCAACGTTGGCCTCGACGCTCCGTCCGCCGGTGGCTCGGGCCAGATGGGCGAGGAGATAGGGCGTCACCTCGGCCGCCTGCACGCCCTGCCGCGCTGCGTCCGCGATGCCGGCGGCGACCGTCGCTTCCATCGCCTCAAGCGGCATGGCGAATGCGGCGGGTGGCGGGTTGGCGAGGAGGACGCCGCCGCGCTGCCCGAGCGGACCCCAATGGACGGCGCAGATCCGGGCCGCGGTCGCCGCGTCGGGCACCGCACGCTGCACCCGGAGCGGGGCGGCGCCGGCGGTCAGGAACCGTGGGAACCACTCGGTTCCCAGCCCGAGGACGGGGACGCCGAGTGAGTCGAGGACCTCGATGGTCGCCTCGAGGTCGAGGATCGACTTGGCCCCGGCGCTGACCACGCAGGCCGCGACGCGGGCCAGGGTGGCCAGGTCGTTCGAGACATCCGGCCGGGCGGTCCAGCCGCGATGCACGCCGCCGATCCCGCCGGTCGCGAAGACGCGGATCGGCCGCGGCAGGCTGGCGTTGGCGAGATCGATCGCCGCCAGCGTCCCGGCCACCGTTGTGCCGCCAGACTGGCCGAGGGCGCAGGCCACGGCGAGGTCGCGGGTCGAGACCTTCACGGCCTGCCGGTCGGCGCCTAACCGCAGGAGTTCGGCGTCGTCGAGGCCGACCACGACGGTTCCGCCGAGCACCCCGATCGTGGCCGGGATGGCGCCTGCCTTCCGCACCGCGGCAGTCATGCTTCGAGCCAGCTCGAGGTTAGCCGGGCCGGTCGCGTCCCAACCGCGGGTTCCGGCCAGCATGCTCGAGCAGCACGTCGGCGCCGCCATCGGCTCGCGGGGCAAGCCATGGGTCAGGACCGCCGTCTCGAGGGCGACGACGGGTTGCCCGCTGCGCGACGCCTCGAGCACCTCAGGATGGATCCGCAGGGGAAGCATGTCGATCAGGTCGGAGGCGGTTGTGCCGATCGCTCGCCCCGCCGCCGCCGCGACGCGTGGCTCACCGGCCGCGCGTGGTCCGGATCCGTCCACCCATCCGCTTCTCGGGCAGGGCGATGGGGACGAGCCCGTCGGGGAAGGCGGCGGAGTCGGCCTTCTTCACCGTCTCCTCGACCGGAGCTGGAGTGAAGCGGTTCCGCATCTGGGCCAACTCTTCCTTCTTCTTGACCTCGGCCGCCCGCCGCTGCTTCACCTCTTCGGGGATCGGGCCGGGCTTGAAGTCGGGGTATTCCTTCCGCGGGATCTCGATGTTGGCGAGGGCCTCGATGTTCGAGAGGAGTTGCCCCTGGTCGGGACAGACGAAGGTCCAGGCGATCCCGTCGCGGCCGGCCCGGGCGGTGCGGCCGATGCGGTGGACGTAGACCTCGGGATCCTCGGGCAGGTCGTAGTTGATGACGTGCGAGATGTCCTCGACGTCGAGGCCGCGGCTGGCCAGGTCGCTCGCCACCAGCACCTTGAGGTTGCCTTCGCGGAGCCGCTCCATGACCCGGTCGCGCTTGGTCTGGTACATGTCGCCGTGCATGGCGAAGGCGTCGATGCCCTTGTCCTTGAGGTACTTGGTCACGTCGTCGACGGTCTTCTTCATGCGGCAGAAGACGAGGGTGACGGCCGGCGACTCGTGGGTCAGGAGGTGGACGAGGAGCCGCCGCTTGTCCCAGTGCTCGACCGGCAGGTAGCTCTGGTTGACCTTCTCGACCGTGAGGCTCTTGGCCACGCTCACGATCTTCTCGGGGTTCTTCATGTACGAGCGGGCCAGCCGCTCGATCTCGGGGCTGATGGTGGCCGAGACGAAGATGGTCTGCGGGCCCTTCCTGAGGGCGGTGAGGATCTTCCGGATGTCGTCGCGGAAGCCGATGTCGAGCATGCGGTCGACTTCGTCGAGGATGGCGAAGCGGACCTGGTCGTAGGGGAGGAGCCGCCGCTCGGCGAGATCCATCACCCGGCCGGGCGTGCCCACCACGATGGCGGGGCGCTGCTCGAGCTTGGGGACTTGCTTGCGGATCGGTTGTCCGCCGTAGATGGCCACCACGTCGACCTTGGCGAAGGAGCCGAGCTCGCGCAGCTCCTCGGCGACCTGCACGGCGAGTTCGCGGGTGGGGACCAGGATCAGGGCGGAGAAGCCTTCCTCCGGCTTGAGCATCTGGAGGAGCGGGAGCCCGAACGCGGCGGTCTTCCCGCTGCCGGTCTTGGCCTGTCCGAGGATGTCGCGGCCGGTGAGGGCCAACGGGATCAGCGAGGCTTGGATGTGGGTCGGGTGGCGAAAGCCGCGGGCTTCGATCCCTTCCAGGAGCGCGTCCTTCAGGCCAAGGTCGCGAAAGGTCTTGGTGAGGTCGAAGATCTCTTCCATTGCGGTGGTCGTGCGTTCAGCCGGTCCGGCGGCGGGGGGCGGGGCGGTCTCACCCCGGCGGACCCGTGGACAGGGGGGCGGCGGAAGGGGGTGGATGGGGCGTTCGGGGTGGCTCCGGCAGCCGGTCGCGCCCCTCGCGAGCCGCCTCGGAGGCGGCCTCCGAACCCCGGTCGAGAATCGCCCGGGGAAGCGGTCCGAATGGTCATGGTACGGGCGTTCGGGGGTCGATACAAACGCGACCGCGTCGGATCACCTGTGGGTTTCTCCCGGGGCCGCTGCGAAGCCATTGCACTTTGGGAGCCGCCGCCATAATGCGACCCGCAGCGGTGGCCTGATGATCATGCACGAGCCGAGCGTCCTTGAGGTCAATCTCTCCGCCGTCGACCAGAACATGGCGGCGGTCCGGCAACTCGTCGGCCCCGACTGCCAGCTCTGCCCGATCGTGAAGGCCGACGCGTACGGCCTGGGCGCCGCCCGGGTGGCCCGCCGGCTGGCCACGTCGGGGGCCTCCATGGTCGCGGTCTACTCGCTGCCCCAGGCCGCCGAGCTCGGGGCGAGCAACCTGGCCATCCCGGCCCTCGTCCTCATGCCGGTCGCCGAGATCCGCCGCGGCGACGAGACGGCCCGCATGCTCGCCGGCGGGCGACTCCACCTGACGATCCACGACCTCGCCCAGCTCGAGGCGATCGAGGAGGTCGCCGACCGCTTCGCGACCCGCGTCCCGGTCCATGTCGAGGTCGACACCGGCATGTCCCGCGGCGGGGCTCGCCCGGAGGACGCGGCCAAGCTGATCGAGCGCATCGCGACCGGCCATCGCCTCTCGTTGCGCGGGATCTTCACCCACTTCGCCAACTCCCGCGTCGACCGCACCGCGACCGACGGGCAACTGACGCGATTCGACTCCTTGCTCAACGCCTGCGGAGCGCTCCTCCCGAGCGACTGCGCGATCCACGTCGCCAGCACCTACGCCCTCTTCCGCGGGCGGCGCTACCACCGTTCGATGGTCCGCTTCGGGTTGGCCTGGGCCGGCTTCGGCCTCGAGGAGCTCGAAGGCGGCGAACTCGAACTCGGCAACGACTTCCTGCGGCCCTGCCTCCGATGGCGGAGCCGCGTGGTGCAGCTCAAGCGGCTTCCGGCCGGCGCTCCCGTCGGCTACGGCTCGCGCTGGGTCGCCAAGCGGCCCTCGGTCATCGGGCTCGTGCCGGTCGGGTATGCCGACGGCTTCCCCGTCTACCGGCCCGATCCGAATGCAACCGACGGCGAGTCGGGCGGCCAGAAGATCGCGGTCCTCCGCGAGACGCCCAAGGGGATCGTCCGCGAGTACGTGCCCGTGGTTGGTGCGGTGAACATGGACCAGATCACCGTCGACCTCACCGACGTCGATCTCCTCGGGCAGCCGCAGCAGGGGCTGGGGATGACGGTCGAGATCGTGAGTCCCGACGCCTCGGCCCCCAACCATCTCCCGCGGCTCGCCGCCCGGAGCGGGATGATCCCCCACGAGATGCTCTGCCGCATCCATTCCCGCATCCGTCGGCTGTACGTGATCGACGGGGCGATCGAGAACAGCGAGCCGGTCGCCTCGACCGCGAGTTCGCCCGGCGTCGCCGCAGCTGGCTGATGGCCGAGGACACGGCGCCGCGTCCCGGCTACGCTCGTCTCCATGCACGGAGCGCGGCGCACAGCGGAGGCCATCGTCGTCGGTGCCGGTCCAGCCGGCAGCGTCGCGGCGTTCGCTCTCGCCCGCCGCGGCTGGCGGGTTCTCCTAGTCGATCGCGGGCCGCGCGGCCGGGCCAAGTGCTGCGGCCATTGCCTCCATCCGCGGGCCGTGGAGCGGTTCGCGTCGCTCGGCCTCGGCGAGCGGGTCGCCGCGGCGAGCGAAGGTCCGTCGCGGCGCGGCGAGGTGTGGGTCGCGGGCCGCGGCAAGGCCCGTCGGGCGGTCGAGACGGGATTCGACGAGGGCGGCCTGGTGATCGCCCGCGAGCGGTTGGATCCGATCCTCCTTGACGCAGCGAGCGGCGCTGGCGTGGCCATCGAGCACGGCGTGCAGGCTCGATGGTCGGACGGCGGACTCCTTCTCGGCGACGAACGGGTCGAGCCCGCCCTCGTCGTGGCTGCGGACGGGCTCGGCAGCGGACTGGCCCGCGCCGCCGGGCTCGCTGCGGTTGAGCTGGGCAGTGCTCGACGCTACGGCTTCGCCGTCGACATCGCCCACACGCCGCCCCATCGCTGGAAGCGGGAGCGGATCGCCATGCTGGTCGCCGACGGCGCCTACCTCGGCGTGGTGGGCCACGGGGATGGCCTCCACTGTGCAGCCTGCGCCGAGCCGAAGGCCTTGGGCGGGGCCGCTCCGCTCGAGGTGGTGGCGCGGTTCGCCCAATTGTTTGGCGAGCTCGAAGCGGCCCTCGGGAACGGCTGGCGGAATCGAGCCGGGCCGGCCACCGCGATCGGCCCCATGCCGTGGCGCACGCAGGCCCGCTCCACCGGCGCTCTCGCCTTGGTCGGCGACGCAGCGGGCTACATCGAACCCTTCACCGGCGAAGGGATCTGGTGGGCGATCGAGTCGGCCCTGGCCTTGGCCGAGTCGGTCGATTCGCCCGGCCGCTGGGACGCGGCGGCCCGGGCCCGCTACGAAGCGCGTTGGCAAGCGGCGCTCGCCCGCTGCCACGCCCGGGCCTCGCTCGTCGCCAAGCTGGTGGCTCGCCCGCGGGTGGTGGCGGCCTTCGGCGCCGTGGCCGGATTCGCTCCCGGGCTGGCGGCCCGTCTCACCGACTCGGTGCGCCGAAGGTTGGTGCCGCGATGAGCGCTGCTGCGGGGCCCACCCTCGCCGGCCTTGGCTTCGCCGTTCCCCGTAGCCATCGGCAGGAGGATCTGATCTCGGCCTTGGCGGAAGCGTGGGGACTCGCTCCGCGGGAGCGCGATCGTTGGCTGCGGATCGTCCAAGGAAGCGGGATCGAGCGCCGCCATGCGGTGGGCTCGATCGAGCGGGCCCTCGGCCTCTCGACCGCCGAGCGGATGCGGTTGTTCGAAGGCATGGCCCCGATCCTCGCCGCCGAAGCGGGGGCCGCCGCCCTGGCCCGGGCCGGCCTCGCCGGCGACGCGGTGACCGATTTGGTGATCGTGACCTGCACCGGCTTCACCGCTCCCGGCGTCGGCCACGCCATCATCGGTCCGCTCGGGCTTTCGCCCAACGTCCGGCACAGCCAGATCGGATTCATGGGCTGTTTCGGCGGCATCATCGGATTGCGCACCGCCTGCGGCTTGGCCAGCGCCGATCCTCAAGCGGTCGTCCTCGTCGTCTGCGTCGAACTCTGCTCGCTCCACTTGCGGCGCCGACCCGACGCCCAACAGCTCGTCGCGGCGGGGATCTTCGCCGACGGCGCCGCCGCAGCGGTGGTGGTCGGGGCGGAGCGGCCCTGCCAACCGCTCGGCCGCCTCAGCCTCGGGCGCACGCGGGTCCTGCATGAGTCGCGCGAGGAGATGAGTTGGCGCATCGAGGACGACGGTTTCGCCATGACCCTGACCCGCGAGGTGCCGCCGGCCCTCGAGCGGGCCATCGGCGGCTTCATCGCCGAGGATCCGCCGCGGGGGATCGCCGTCCATCCCGGCGGGGCGGCCATCCTCGATGCGATCGAACGCAGCGTGGCCGACCTCGGCCTCGACCCGCGTTCGCTGCCGGCGAGCCGGGCCATCCTCCGCGACTTCGGCAACATGAGTTCAGGCAGCGTCCTCTTCGTCCTCGACCGCTACCTCGGGAGCGGCGGCGAACGCCCCGTCGACTGCATCGCTTTCGGGCCAGGCCTCACCATCGACGCGGTGCGGCTGCGTTAGCTGGTCGGAGCCGCCCTCCGGCTCACCGCGCCTCGAACACCACGTCGCGGGCGGCGACCGCCTCCTGGCCGCCGGCCACCGGCACGCTGGTGCCGTCGCTCCGGTCGCGGACCGCGCGATAGCCCGACGGCAGCAGGCTGCGGAAGCGGTCAAACAGCTCGGGGCTGTTGAACTCGGCGACGATGGTCGGGCGATCGCGGCCGATCACCTTGCTGGCCCCGGCGATCACCTCGCACTCGTGGCCCTCGACGTCGATCTTCATGAAGTCGATGGGGCCGACCGAGGCCGCGGCGTCGAGGCTGTCGAGGGTCCGGAGGCGCACGGTGACCGTCTGCCCCGCGGCCGCACCGGGGGCGTCGGCGAGGCGATTGGCGCCGCAGTGGGCCGGGTTGATGGCGAAGCTCGCCTCGCCCTCCCGGTCGGAGAGGGCGATGGCCAGGGCCCGCACGTTAGGCAGTTGGGAGAGGGCGATGTTCCGCTCGAGCCGGGCGAAGGTAGCCGGCGTCGGCTCGAAGGCAATCACCGAGCGGTAGAGGAGCCCGGCCGAGATGGCGTGGAAGCCGGCGTTGGCCCCGATGTCGAGCATGGTCGAGCCGCCGCGGAGGAGCCGCCGCGTGATGGCCACGGTCGGGTTCCGCAGCAGGTAGCCGCACTCCGGGCTCTCCGAGAGGTCGAGCTCCATGGTGAATCGATGACCGCGCAGGGAGAAGGTCACCTGTTTGGTGAATCCCGGCGGCAGCCGCCGGGCGGCGCTCGCTTCCCACAAGATCGACCACAGGAGGCTCGGCAGTCCCGGCTCGCTCCGCTCGAGGTCGAGCTGCCGGTCGAGGTCGACCACCAGCCCGTCGGGCAGGGAGCGCAGGAAGTCGATGTCGAGCGTGGTGAGGTGGTGGCCGAGCAGCCCGGCCAGCATGCCCCGCAGGCGCGGCGAACGATGGACGGAACGAGCGAGCAACGAGCGGGCGAGCGACCTCACGGGTGGTGAGTATCGGCTGCGACGCGGCACCTGTCCAAGGGAGGGAGGCCGCGGAGGGTCCGGAGCCCGGTGAGGGAGAGGGGAGGCTTGATGGCGGTCCGGTGGCCCGGGCTGGCTGTGGCTCGCACCGGATGGCCGCAGAGACGCAGAGTGCGCAGAGTCCTCGCAGAGCAGAAGGGGAATTGGGGCTTCGGGACAAGCCTTCATGGCCGTTCGATTCCACGCCACGGCATCGCCGCGCGGACGGCCACCCCGTCTTCGATGCCTTCCTCCGCGACGGCTCCGCGCTCTCTGCGCCTCCGCGGCAATCTGGGTCTTTCCCAGCGATCGTCGCCGTCAGCCGGAATGGCACGGAGGCGCGGAGGACGCGGAGCCGTCGCGGAGCAGACAAGGAATTGAGGCTTCGGGTCAGGCCTTCATGGCCGCTCGATCCCAAGCCACGGCATCGCCGTGCGGACGGCCACCCTGCATTCCTGCCTTCCTCTGCGAGGACTCTGCGGACTCTGCGACTCTGCGGCGATCCGGAAATCTGACAGCCCCGCCTCCCCCTCTCCCTCACCGGGCTCCGGACCCTCCGCGTCCTCCTCCCCTAGAATCGCCGCCATGCCTCGGCGGGCTCGCTACAGGACGGGGCTCCTCGAGGAGCTCGAGCGGCAATTGGCGTTCGCGCCGCCGGAGGCGCTGCGCCGGCAGATGGATGCGGCCGAGCGGTTGGCCCACGAAGTCGATCCCGGGGCCACCTATCCCTTCGAGTTCGTGGTCTGGCGGCTGACCGGCTTCCGGCCCGACGAAGCCGCCCCCAAGCCGATCGCTGGGGCGACGCTGCGCGGCGATCTCGCCACCTTCATCCTCCACCTCTCCGATCGCGTCGAGGTCGCCGCCGAGGAGCGGACGGGGGGAGCGTCGACGGTGGGCGACTTGGCCCGCGAGCTCAACGTGGCGGAGAAGACGCTGCGGCGCTGGCGGAGCCGCGGCCTCCTCTCCCATCGCGTGCGCTTCGCCGACGGGCGGAGCCGGATCGCCATCTTCCGCAGCGAGTTCGAGCGCTTCGCCATCGCCAACCCCGACCTCGTGGCCTCGGCCACCAACTTCTCGCGCATGGACGACGCCACGGCCCGGGCCGCGGTCACTGCCGTGCAGCGCTTCGTGGGCCAAGGCCGCACGCGAAACCTCGCTGCCAAGGACGCCGCCTCGGCCCTCGGCCGCTCGCACGAGGCCATCCGCCAGCTCCTCCAGCGGACTGGCGAGGTCGTTCCAACCGAACGCAGCGACCGCGTGCGCCGCGAGCGGCGCTTCGCCTACCGGGCGTGGCGGTGGGGCGTGGCGCCCGAGGCGATCGCCGAGCGGACGCGGTCGAAGCCCGACGCCGTGCGGCGCCGGATCGACGCTGGGCGGGCCGAGCGGCTGCGCTCGATGCGGCTCGCCTGGATCGACTTCGTGACCTTCGAGCGGCCCGACGCGGAGGAGACGATCCTCGCCGCCCCGGCGGTGCGCGGCGGACTCGACCCGGTGTTTGATCCGCCCGAGGCGACGGCGATGCTCGAGGCCACGGCGGTGCTGCGGAATGGCGGGGCCAAGGCAGCGGCCGACGAGGATTCGATGCTGGCTGCGTACAACCTCCTGAAGCGCCGGGCCAAGACCCGCATCGCGAGCCTGGGATCGGCTCCCGATCGCCTCGAGATCGATCGGGCCGAGACCGATCTCCGCTGGGCCCTTCGTCTCAAGCGGCGGCTGGTTGAGAGCCTGCTTCCCACCGCCGAGGCCCGGGTCGAGCAGGTGTTGGGCGGGCCGCTGGTGCGTTCACCGGCCGAGGAGATCCGCCAGTTGTTGGAGCGGTGCGTGGCCACGGTAGCGGAGGCGATCGAGGGGCTCGACCCCTCGCGCCGACAATCGGCGCGGCGGGTGGTCGCCCTCGAGACCGACCGCATGCTGGCCCAGTCCGGCATCGGCCGCCGCTCCCGGGCGGCGGTGCGGCACGAGCGAGGCAGCGTGCCGTTAGCCGGCCTCTTCGACGGGATCGCAACGTGGAGCGAGGACATCGCCTGGCTCGACCGGCGGCGGGCCCGGCTCCCGACGCTCGAGCCTGCCGCCCGCAGCTTGCTGGCCCGCCGCCACGGGTGGGGCGGCACTTATCCGCGATCCCTCCCCGAGCTCGCGAACGAGGAGCGGACCACGATCGCCCAGGTCACCAAGCGGGTGGCGGATGCCGAGCGATTGCTGAGGCGGTGAGGGCTGGCGTTCGTGTTCGCGTCGGAGGAACGACCCCCTCTGTCGGCTGCGCCGACATCTCCCCCAAGCACTTCGTGCTCGGGAGAGAGGCGCCGCTTTGCTGCGAGGCTCGGGGGGGCCGCCGTTGCCACGAGTCAGTCGGCGAAGCGGATGAAGACCCGGCGCGGCACCGCCACCCGTCGTTCGTAGTCGTCGAGGCCGCGGACCAGGGCCCGCTGCTCGGCGGTGAGGAGGCGACGCAAGGCCCCGACGGTGCGGGCGGAGAGCTCGTCGCGCTCGAAGAGGATGGCCCGCTCGACCGCGGCCCGGGCGTCGTCGAAGCCGCGGACTGTCTGCTGTTGGGCGACGGGCGAGGCCCGCAGCTCGCCCATCCGCACGGCGAGCGCGGTCCGCTCGCGCCGGTAGCGGGCAGCGAGGACGTCGATCGCCGCGGCGGCTTCCGGGGTCAGGTCGCGGACGCCGCGGGCCTGCTCGAGGAGGGTGCTCGCGGCCCGGGAATCGGCGAAGAACTCGGGTACGGCCCGCCGCTCGTAGGCCTCGCGGGCAGCTATGCGCTCAGACTCCGGCAGATCGGCGATGGCCGCGACGAAGATGGCCCGCGTCTCGCGGTCGCCGGAGAGGCGGTCGGCGATGTCCTTCGCCAACTGTTCGTTGTGGCGGCGCCAGGCGTCCGCCACCTTGGCCTGGAGCGCTGCCCGTTCCTCTTCGCTCAACTCCGGGTTGGCGGCAGCCTCCTGGGCGGCGAAACCGCCATCGACGTTGGCTTGGCTGCGGTCCCCGAGACCGGCTTGGGCCTTGGCCCGCGCGGTTGCCGCAGCGATGAGCGGATCGCGGGCCTCGAGCAATTTCGTCCGCAGGAGTTGGCGCCGCGCCTCGTCGAGCTGGAGCGAATCGACGACGGCCACCACGTCGACTGGACGGAGGATCGCGTAGGTCGGCAGGTACATCGACCAGTCGCCGACACCGAGCCGCTCCAAGGCCCGGCTCAGCCGGGCCAGCTCGATGCTCGCCGAGCTGCCGGCGCCGCCGTCGCCGAACGCCGCCTCGACGCTGTCGAAGAAGGCGTTGTCGAGGCTGGCGGCTTCCTCGAGGAGGCGCAGCCGCTCGGCGACCACTTCCTCCACGTGCTCCACCTGGGTCACCACCCGGTTGCCCTCGATCCGCTGCATGGCCGACTCGGCCTTCTGCATCTCGCCCTGCCAGCGGGTGGCCGCTTCCTTCCACCGCTCGGCGGCATCGATCTGCATGGTGCTCAGGGTGCGCAGCTCGTCGTCGTCGAGCTTGAGCTCCCGGGCCAGCTGTTGGACACGGTCGGAGGAGACGGGGCGGGGCTGCCAGCGGGCATTGTGGTTGTAGGGCTTCTCCGCCGCCGCATCGGTCAGGAAGGTCGGGTCGAAGGGGGCGAGTTCGTCGGGGTGTTTGCCATTGACGAGGGCGATCCAGCGATCGTTGACCGCTTGGGCCCACGGCTCCTTGGAGCTGAGGAGGGCGTTCGATCGATCGTGGTTGGCCTTGCGGATGGCCTCCTCTTGGGCCCGCGCTGCGGCCTGGCCCTCCGGCGTCCCGCTGTCGATTGCGTCGAGGGCGTCGGTGAGGGCCTCTTCTTCCGCGCACCACGCCTCGAGGGCCTTGGCGGCAGCCGCCTTCCCCGCTTCGTCGACGTCCGGTGAGTGCAGGGCGAGTTGGAAGAGGACGTCGATCCAGGCCGCCGAGCTGATCTCGTTGCCGTAGGGTGCCGCGACCGCCCAGCGGATCTGCCGCCGTTCGGAGGGCGTGAGCGAGGGGCGAAGCTGTCGAAGGACCTTCCCATCGAGTTCGCGCAGGTCGCCGAGCGCCGCCTGCACGTCCTTCCAGCCGGCGGCGGCGCCCGCCCGGTAGGCGTCCCACCAGGCCCGCATGGCCTCTGGCGCGGCGTCGTCGGGCGGCGGCAGCTTGGCCTCGCGCGTGGCGCGGAGTCCGTCTTCCGTCGCTCGCGCCGATTTCTCCACCGCCCGGCGCAGTATGGCGACCGACTTCTGGTCGTAGCTCCTGAGTTCTGGCTCGAGGGCCCTCAGCCGCTCCGGATCGTGCACGGCGGCGCGGACCGCGTCGCCGATCCCGCTTCCGACATAGAGGGGCCTCGCCAACCGCTCGCGGGTGCGCCGATCGCGGGCCGAGGCGACCGCTGCTGCGGCATCGTCGCCGAGCGCCGTGGTGAGCTCGGCGAAGAACCGCTCATCAAGGGCGGCGACGGCGGTGGCGATCCGCCGGACGTCCTCGGCGGATCGAGGGTCGCCGCTCCCGATCACGATCTTCGGCCCGAGCGCCTTGAGCCGCTCGCCGATGTCGGCGCGGTAGGCCTCGAGGTAGGCGTCGTGCCGCCGCTCGATGTCGGTCCAGCGCGGGTCGCCCAAGGGCACGGCGTCCTCGAGGAGGAGCCGCAGGCGGATGGTCGAGAGGGGATCGGGGATCTCGGGCTCGAACCCCTGGGCCGCCGCGGGCCGGGCAAGGAGGAGAGCGGCCACCGCGGCGAGCAGCCGGAGCGTTGCCGTCCACGAGCGTCCGACGATGCGCCATGTCCGATCCATCGACGCCTCCTCTCGCTGAGCGAGGGGCATGGTGTCCGCGAGGGCGGGCGATGTCGAGGCGCAAGGCGGAAAGAAAAAACCCGGGCCGAGGCCCGGGCTTTGGTGGTTCGCGTTCGCGGCAGGGCTCAGCGCTTGCTGAACTGGAAGCGGCGGCGGGCGCCGGCCTGGCCGTACTTCTTTCGCTCGACCTTGCGGTCGTCGCGGGTGAGGGCCCCGGCCTCGCGGAGGATCGGGAAGAGGTTGGCGTCGTAGTTGATCAGGGCCCGGCCGAGGCCGAGGATGATCGCCCCCGACTGGCCGGTGAAGCCGCCGCCGGTGGCATTGACCCGCACGTCGAGCGAACCCTTGGTGTTGGTCTTCTCGAGCAGGGAGTTGATGTTCTTGAGGTCCCGCTCTTCGGTGAAGAACGCCTCGAGCGGCTTGCCGTTCACCATGAAGGAGCCGGAGCCGGGCTTCACGGCCACGCGAGCGACTGCGGTCTTGCGGCGGCCGGTGCCCCAATACCAGCCTTGGGCGTCGGCGCCGCGGCTGATCAGTGTGGTGCTCTGCGAGGTGGCGGTAGCGGTGTCACTCATGACTCAGGTGTCCGTCGGAAGGTGCAGTCGAGGTCGGTCGCTTGGAAGTCGGGTTTAGCTCGCGGCGGGGACGTGCGGCTCGGGCCTGGCGTCGAAGGCCACCGGGTTCTGGGCCTGGTGGGTGTGGGTCGCGCCGGGGAAGACGCGGAGCCGGGTCGCGATGTGCCGGCCGAGGCGGCCGCGGGGCAACATGCGGACGATCGCCTCGTAGACGAGACGCTCCGGCTTGGTCTCCATCACCTCGCGATAGGTGCGGACCTTGAGGCCGCCCGGATAGCCGCTCCAGCGGCGACGGGTCTTCTGGTCGAGCTTGCGGCCGGTCATCACGACCTTCGAAGCGTTGGTCACGATGACGGAGTCGCCGGTGACCACGTGCGAGGTGTACTCGGGGCGATGCTTGCCCATGAGGACGGTGGCGACCTCGGTGGCGAGGCGACCCAAGGTCTTGCCCTCGGCATCGACGTGACGCCAAACGGTCTTCACTTCACCGGGCTTTGCAAGGAACGTCTGGCGAGGCATGGCGCTACCGCTCGAAAGGAGTCGCATGGAACGAACGACCGCGGTGGTCGTTCTTCCCCCACGGGCTGCCCTCCGGTGACGCTTGCATCGGGCCTCGCCTCGGGGCGAGGAGCGTCGACCGGTCGACGGCCGCAGGGGGGAATCGGACAAGATAGCCACCCCGGGGGGGGTGTCAAGGGTTCAGGCCATCCGAGTGGGGGTCGGGGTCCAGCGTCCCGAGGCGATCCACACCGGCGATCGAGGTCCGCTTTTCCCCGTCGAGGCCCATCCGGGCCGATCGAGAGGAGGGAGCCGCTGGACCGACCCGCCGCGGGCCGGCCCGCCGGGTTCCGTCCAGTTGGGCGACAATCGTCGCCGCCGGTCGCCCAGCCGGCCCCCAAAGCCGGCCCCCAAAGCCCGCCGTACGCCCCCCCCGAGGTACGCCTTGCCAGAGCCAACCTCTCCGACGCCACCCCCCATCGAGCCAAGCGCCACGCACGCGGGGGAGCCCCACCAGCCCGCAAGCGGGGGACCCCGGAAGGCCTATGGCTCCGTGGGCGGGGCCCTCGTGGCGTGGATGGTGATCCTCCTCGCCTCGGCTGGCTGGATCGCGGTGCATCGGATGGAGAGCGACGCCGCGGCTCCCGGCGGTCAGCCCGCCCGGGTCACGGCCATCAACGAACTCACCGCCCGCATGGTGCTGGCCGGCCGATCGATGGGCGGAACGAGCGGCGTGTCGCCCGGCGTCTTCCTGAAGCAGGCCGAGCCGCTCAAGGAGGGGAGCTCGGTCGAGCGGATCGCCTACGCGATCCTGGCCGCGGAGGTCGACGGACCAGAGGCAGGGCTTGAGCTGATCGATGCGATCCGGGCCGCGGACGACGTGCCGCAGGCCGATCGCGAGCTCGCTGCCGCGGTGCACGAGCGGATGGTCGCCTGGCAGGACGGGAAGCCGGTCGCCGAGCGAACCCTCGAGGCGGCCGACGCAGAGCGGTTAGGCGTCTTCGCCGAGGTGCTGGCCGGGAAGGCTCAGCCGGCCACGGGCATCCTCGTCGTCCTCGGCGGGGTGGTCGCGTGGTACGTCGTGATGGGCCTCGGCGGCTTCATCGGGCTTGTCGTCCTCCTCGTCTTCCTCGGCCTCGGTTCGCGGCGAGGGTTCGGCGAACGCAGTCCGCGCGGGCTCCTCTACGCGGAGACCTTCGCCCTATGGATGGTGCTCTTCTTCGGCGGCAACCTCGTGGTCGGCGCCATCCTCGCCGAGCTGGGCTGGAACCAACTGGCCGCCGCCATGAACCCGATCATCTTCTTCGGAAGCCTGGTGGCGCTCGGCTGGCCGGTGGTGCGAGGGGCGACGTGGAGCGACGTCCGCCGCGACATCGGCTGGACCGTCGACGGCAGCATCCTGCGTTCGATCATGACCGGACTCGCCGCCTACGCGATGAGCCTTCCGCTGATGGGCGCCGGGGCCATCCTCTTCATGCTGCTCAGCCATCTGAGCGGCACCACGCCGCAGCCGTCGCACCCGGCGGTCGAAGGGATCGCCGAGTCCACCTTGCCTCGCCTCATCACCCTCTTCCTCTTGGCCTGCGTGGCGGCCCCGATCGTCGAGGAGACCATGTTCCGCGGGGTCCTCTATCGCCATCTCCGCGATGCGACGAGCTTCCTGGGGGCCTTGGTCAGCGTCCTGGCCGCCACCCTCCTCTCGAGCGTGCTGTTTGCCGCCATTCATCCCCAGGGCTTCTTCTTCATCCCGGTGCTCGGCGGGCTGGCCACCGGCTTCTGCCTGGCCCGCGAGTGGCGGGGATCGCTTCTCCCGGGCATGGTGGCCCACGGATTGACCAACTTCGTCACGCTGGGTCTCAATATCGTCCTCGGCCTGGTGTGACCGGATTGGCGGGACTTCGTCGCTTCAGGCCTTCCATCGGCCGGCAATCGCGGACAGAATGTCGTTCATGAGGCGACCCCTCCTCTGCGTGGCCCGGTTCCTCGCTTCCGCCGCGTCGCTCGTCGCGCTGGCCGGCGTGGGGCTCGCGGCGTCGGAGGAGTGTCGCGATCCCCTCGTCTTCTTCCGCTCCCTGGTCGATCGCTATCGCGGGCTGAGCGAGTACAGCGACTCGGTGACCCTCGAACGGCGCACCGTCGAGTCGTCGGCCCCTGCTGCAAGCGCGGTGGGGGAACGGCTCGATTGCCACGTCCAAGGTTCGACCTTGGCGGTGAACAGCTCGTCGGTCGCCTCGACCAGCCGCCTCGACACCAAGGATGCCTCGCCGGCGAGCCGTATCCGCTTGGCCAGCCAGCTCTGGTCGCTGCCGCACCTCGCCCTTCGCTTCGCCGACGAGCCGCTGGTCTCGATGGACGGCACCGGCGGCTCGCTGGTCCCGACCCAGGTCGACGAGGTCTTGATCGGCGGGAAGTCCTATCTGCGACTCCACCTCGTCCAGTCGGGGTCGGCGCCGGCGGCCAACACCGACGGTCTCGCTGCACCCGCCGCCGAGCCTCGGCCCGACCACGTTGTCGCGGCGTCGGCCACCGTTCCGGCCGGCACCACCAGCCTCGACCTCTTCGTCAATCCGCGTTCGATGCTGGTCGAACTGATCGAGCATCGCCGCACGCTCGCCGAGGGCGTGGCCTACGAGGCGACCATCCGCATCACCCCCGAGCGGGCGGTCGGTGCGGAGGAAGCCGACGCCGCCGAGCAAGTCCCGCCCGAAAAGCCGACCGAGCCCGCTCCGGCGCCCGTCGAGACCCCGGGGCCCGCGCCGCTCACCCGCGAACCGGCCCCGACCGAGCAGCCCGCGCACTCCGCCCCGCCGCCACCGGCCAGCCTGCCGGGCGGGCCGTGATTCGATGGCCGACGGTTAGACCGGGACCGCTGCTTCCGCCGCCCGGTCGATCGCGTCGAGCAATCCGCGCAGCTCGAAGGGCCGGGCCAGCCAGAGGGTGCGGGCATCTTGCGGATGGAGCACCACCCGCTCGCGGTCGTCGTTGGTGAGGACGATGGCGGAGCGGCAGCCTCGCTCGCGGAGCCGCCGCACCGCCTCGATCGCCTCGAGCGAGGAGTCGCCGCTGGCCGCCACGATCAGGGACGGCGGTCGGGTGCGGGCAGCCTCGAGAAGGGCAGCGAAGGAACTGATCTCGGTGATGGCGTAGCCACGGACCTCGAGGCCCGCCGCGACCAGGCGGCGGAGCCCCTCGTCGGGTTCCCACAGGAGGGCTGTCGGACGGCGATCGATGGCCGGGCGTCCGGGCCGCGGCGGCTCGGCGGCACGGGCCGCGAGCGGGAGGCGAACTGCCACCTGGGTCCCGTGGCCCAACTCGCTCTGCACGGTCACATCCCCGCCAGCTCGGCGGGCGATGCCCAGCGCCGCCGACATGCCGAGGCCGCGGCCGACGCCCTTGGTCGAGAAGAAGGGCTCGAAGATGCGGCGCATGGTGTTGGCGTCCATCCCGCATCCGTCGTCGGTGACTTCGATCTCGACCCCGCTCCCGGCGGGCGAGCCGGCTAACCGGGTCCGCACCCGAACGGTGCCGCCGGAGGTGCCGAGGGCCTCGGTGCCGTTGGTGAGGATGGCGACGAGAAGCTGCCGCAGCTGGAGCGGATCGGCCTCGAGGACGAGCGGCGCGGTGGGGACCTCGAACTCGATGCGGGCGGCGAGCGGCGCTGCGAGGCGGGCCACGCTGATCGACTCGCGGATGGCCCGCACGAGGTCGACGCGTTCCGGCGTGAAGGTCGCCTTGCCGGCGTAGGCGAGGAGCGTGGAGACGAGTTCCGCGGCCCGCTCGCAGAGGGCGTCGATGCGATGGGCGCTCTCCCGGGCGTTGTCGACGCTCGGCTCGCGTACGCGGAGGAGCCCCGCGTTGCCGCGAATCCCCATCACGATGTTGTTGAAGTCGTGGGCGATGCCCCCAGCGAGGACGCCAAGGCTCTCGAGCTTCTGGGCGTGCAGCATGTTGGACTCAAGCCGCAGCCACTCCGCCTCGGCCCTTCGTCGCTCGGCGAGGTCTTCGACCGCGGCCAGCACGCCGCCCCCGTCGTCGCCGAGGGAACGGCTGAGGTGCAGCCCGAGCCACGCGGTGCGCCCGTCGCGGCGCTGGCACTCGAGTTCCACTTCGGCCCCGCTCGACCGGGCCTCGAGCAGCATGCGACGGGCCCGCTCGCGGGCGGGCTCGGCCACGAAGTCGAGGATGGACCGGCCGCGCAGACCTTCGGCCGTCGTTCCCAGCATGGCGGCGAGCCGCGGGTTGGCCTCCACGGTGCGCCACTCGTTGTCGAGGAGCCACGAACCGAGATGGGCGGCGTCGACGACCCGCCGCCAGCGCTCGGCCACGGTCAGCACCTCGGCTTCGCGGCGACGCTGGGCGGCGACGGTCACGCCGACCAGGAGTGTGGTCGAGCCGAGGCCGAGGACGAGGCTCCAGAGGTTGAGGACGGCGTGAAGCGAGTCCGCGCCGACGGCCGAGTCCGGCGCGTAGATGCCGACCCCGATCGCAGCCCCGCCGAGGGCGGTGCCGCCGATCACGAGAGCCCCGACGGCGGCGCCGACCCGGTCGAAGCGCACCGCGAGCAGCATGGCGAGCGGCACCGGCAGGAAGCTGCCAGCCGGTTCGAGGACGCCAAGCTCGGTGGGGTGGACGAGACCGAGCCAGGCGCACCCCGCGAGCCCGGCGGTCAGGCCGGCGAACTCGAGGACCCGGCCCATCCGCGGCATGCTCGGCCGATGGGCGGCGAAGAGGAGGATGGGCGGAACGAGGAGGGCGGAGCAGACCACGCTCGCGCTACTCCAGATCGACCAGATGCTGAGCCAGTCCATGGTCCAGCCCTCGATCCAGCGCAGGGCGAGCACGGTCACCAGAAGATCGAGGCCGGCAGCGCAGGGGATGGCGATGGCGAGGAGTCGGCCGAGATCGGCGGGCCGGGAGAGTCGCGGGTCGAAGCGGCCGCTGGTGCGGAGTCCCCACGCCACGAGCCCCGGGGCGAGGCCGGCGCCGAAGGCCATCGGAATGGCAGCCACCCCGAAACAGCGGGCGATCAGGAAGCTCACCGCGGCGGAGACGATGATCGTCGGGGCCATCCGCAGCCCGCCCAGGATGCTGGCCGCCAAGGCGATTGCCGGCGGCAGCCAGAGGAGCGGCGTGCGGGCCCCGACCGAACTGGTGCCGGCGGCGTGCCCGGCCACCGAGCCAGTCTGGAACCCGATCTCGCTCGCGGCGAGGATCGCGGCGAAGACGGCGACGTGGAGGAGCGCCGCGCGGATGAGGTTGGTCGAGGAGCGAGGCACGGGGAGGGCAAGGGGCCCGAGGCGGTCTCGGGACGGGCCGATACGCGAAAAGCCGGGGGGCCGTCCCGCCTTTCGCCCGCGCACGAGATCACGCCCGCGGCGGAGTCCTGCACGGAGCGCTGCGGGCGATCCCGGCCAGCCGGGGCGGAAGGTGACTCAGCCCTTCGAGCAGGCGCCGTCGCAGCACTTCTCGGGGCACTTGTCAGCGCACCCGTCGCCGCAGCACTCGTCGCCGCAGCAGGGTTCGCACATGAACTCCTCGCGGACGATCTTGCCCTTGGAGACGGTGTAGACGCCGATCTCCTTCATCGCCATCCGCTTGCCGGCGCACTGCCCGGCCTTGGCGGAGGTCTCGATGGTGAAGTGCACGGAGAAGCCGGTGGCGCCGACGAAGGGGCCTTCGGCCTTCGCCGAGTGCACCTCGAAGGTGTTGGTCCACCAGGCGTTCTTCTCGGCGACGCCCTTGCGGCCCAGGAAGACCGTGCCGTCGGCTTCGATCGACTCGATCTTCTTGTGGTGCCAGAGCTTCTCGACCTCGTCGCTCTTCCCGGCGTTGAAGAGTTCGACCAGGCTCCTGCCGATCTCGGCGGCGGTCGCCCCCTTGCCGGTCGAGAGCTTCTTCTTGTCGACGTGCTTCCACATCGGGCTGCCCGATTCGGGAGCTTGGGTGCGCTTGGCAGCCTTGGCTGCCTTCTTCTCTGACTTCGTCTTGGTTGCCTTCTTGGCCATGGAAGAAACGGTAGTGGGATCGTGCAATTGATGCCATAGGGAACCGGCACTGCGGGGCCTTGCGGAGAACCGGTGGAAACGTCACATCCGCCGCGGAACGGGCGGTCAGTCGGTCAGTTCGACCGTCCAGTAGGCCTCGTCGAGGAAGGCTCGCCACGACTGGTACTTGGGCGATCCCAGCCGGATGGTGATGGCCGGGTTCCGCTTGGGCTTGACCGGCTGCCGGATGAGCCGCATCCCGGCCTGGTCGGGCGTGCGGCCACCCTTGCGGGCGTTGCACCGGACGCAGGCGCAGACCAGGTTGGTCCAGGAGTTGTCGCCACCTTGGACCCGCGGCCGGATGTGGTCGAGGGTCAGCTCGCGGGTCGGGAAGTGCTTGCCGCAGTATTGGCAACGGCTTCCGTCGCGGGCGTAGATGTTGCGGCGGTTCAGCTTGACGTGCTCCTTCGGGAAGCGGTCATAGCCGAGCAGCCGGATGATCTTGGGGACGGCGATGGTCACCCGCGAGGTGCGGACCCAGTCGTGCTGGTCTTCCTCGTGTTCGTGCTGGTACTGGGCGGCATCGGCCCACGTGGCGAAGCTGTAGCTCGCGTAGGACCCGTTCTCGATGGCGATGACTTCGGCGACGTCCTTCACGAGCATGGTGAAGGCGCGGCGCGCATCGACCACTCGGACCGCGGCAAAGACGCGATTCAGGACGAGCACCTTGGCATCCAGGGCCGTCACGACATTGGTCACGACAGTGGTCCCGACACTGGTCATCCTGCACCTCGGGCCCCGAGGATCCCGCCTGCTCCGGCCCGGGGGCAGGAGTGCAGCCGTCACGGTCTCCGACCGTGAGTGTGGCTGGCAATACTAACGAATCGGTCCAGAGCGGGGCAAAGGCTGCGCGAAGCATCGCCGGTCTCCCGCCACGGACGGTACGACCGGCACATCCCCTACGGGTTGACAGGGCGGTCAGCCGGCAAGCCAGCGGAGCTGGGCGTCGAGCCGGGCGGGGGAGAGGATGATCGGCGTGTCCGCCGGCACGCAGCGGTCGAGGAGGGCCCTGAGCGGAGCGGCAGGTAGAAGCCCCTCGCCGAGGGGGACCGGACGCAGCCGATCGCCCTCCACCACGGCGTCTTGGAGGAGGACGCCCGAGGCCCGAGGCCCGAGGGCCTCGAAGGCCCGGGTCAGGTGGTCTTCGGCGTCGGCCAGAAGAGCCGGGGTCAGCAGGTCGGCCGGGGCAAGGAGGATCTCGAAGGGCTGTCCGGCCCGGGTCCGGAGAAAGGTGAGCGAGCTCTGCACGTCGCTCAGGACGTGCCGGGCATGGGGGCGGAAGGCGAGGCGGCGACCCCGCAGGAGGAGGGTCGGCGCGGCGCTGTCGCAGAACTGGCGGAAGGCCTCCTGGCCGGCCGGCATCCAGGTCCGCGGGTCGTCGCCGAAGAGTTCGTCCGACATCGTCCCCGACCAGGCCACGATCCGCTCCCCGGGGATATCGAGGTCGAGGAGCCAGTCCGTCGCGAGGGGGTTGCCGTCGGCAAACGAGGCGAAGACCTCCATGGCCCCGGGAGCCGGCATCGGGAAGGGGAGGATCACCCCTTGGCAGCAGGGGTGTCCGGCGCCGACCAGTCGGGCCAAGAGGGCGGCGTCGTGCTGGACGTAGACCGGGCGCGTGCCGAGCGGGCCGGTGCTGGTGGCAGGGTTGGCCATGATTCCAAGATTCCAACGGTCCGAGGGGGCTTCAGCGGTCGCTGCCGCGGAAGTGGCACCGGCTGGTGCAGGTCTCGTGCACCACGACCTCGGCAAGCGGAGCGAGCGACGGCTTGAGCCGGTCCCAGATCCACTTGGCGATCATCTCGCTGGTCGGGTTCTCGAGGCCGGTGATCTCGTTCAGGCAGCAGTGGTCGAGCGACTTCTCGATCGGCTCGGTGAGCCGCTTTATGTCGCCGTAGTCGACGAGGTAGCCCTTGGCCGGATCGAGCTCGCCTTCCACCACGATGTCGACGCGGAAGGAGTGCCCGTGCATGCGCCGGCACTTGTGACCCTCGGGGAAGGAGGGCAGGAAGTGGGCGGCCTCGAAGCCGAAACTCTTCACGAGTCGAACGTGCATGGCGAAGCTCTCGGCGTCGAGGGGCCTCAAGAGGAAAAAAAGACCGGCGCGGAGAGGCGAACCCCTCCGCGCCGGGTGAGCGTTCGGGGAACTCAGGCCGTCGTCGCGGCGGTCTCGCCTTCGCCCTTCAGGCCGCGGCGCTGATCGCGCAGGCGGCGGGCCTTGCCGAAGCGGTCGCGGAGGTAGAAGAGCTTGGCCCGGCGGGCGTCGCCGCGGCGGACCAGGTCGATCTTGGCGAGTCGCGGCGAGTGGATCGGGAAGATGCGCTCCACGCCCTCGTTGGCGACGATGCGGCGGACGGTGATCGTCTTATTGATCCCGCGGCCCTTCTCGGCGATGAAGACGCCTTGGAAGACCTGCACGCGCTCCTTGTCGCCTTCGATGATCCGGTAGTGGACGTCGATGGTGTCGCCGATCGAACTTGGGATACGCGTTCTCCGGCTTGAGCTGGCTGGCGACGACGCCTTCGATGATCTCTGTGCGGTTCATGTCCTGACCTCGTGGCCTTCTCGGCCTTCTTTCGCGGGCAGCTCCCGGGGATCCGAGGAGGCCGTCCGCTTCTGCGACATCGGCGGAGCTGGTCGCGGCGAGCGGTCGCTGGTGGTGGGGTTCACCCTGGGCCTGGGGCGGTCGGGTGAGGAGGTCGGGTCGGGCGCTGTCGCGTCCGTTCCAGCCTCTGCCCCTGGCGCCATGCCGCGATGTCGGCATGGTCTCCGCTCAGGAGCACCTCGGGAATGGTCCGGCCTCGCCACTCGCGGGGCCGGGTGTAGTGCGGGCAGTCCAGCAATTCCTGCCCGCCTGGCACGGTCGCGGAGAACGAATCCTCCGCTGCCGACTGTTCGTGGCCGAGGGCTCCGGGAAGGAGCCGGACGACCGCATCGACGACGACGAGCGCCGGCAGCTCGCCGCCTGACAGGACGAAGTCTCCGATCGAGAGTTCGAGGGGGGCTAGCTCCTCGATCACCCGCTCGTCGATCCCTTCGTAGTGCCCGGCGATCAGGAGCAACCGCTCTTGCTTCGCCAGCCACTCCACCCGCTGCTGCCGCAAGGGTTCGCCTTGCGGGGTCATCAGCACGCGGACGGCCCGTCGTCCATCCAGGGCCTCGACCGCTTGCACCGCATCGAAGACCGGCTGGCAGATCATCACCATGCCCGGTCCGCCCCCGAAAGGGCGGTCATCGACCTTGCGATGCTTGTTGTCGGCCCAGGAGCGGATGTCGTGCACGTGGTACGACGCGATGCCGCTCTGGGCCGCCCGTCCGACGATGCTCGCACCCAAGACGGGCGGGAACATCTCCGGGAAGAGGGTGAGGAGATCGATTCGCAACGATCACCTCCCGTCGCTTCAGGCGACCCCTCTTCGGGGCGAGGCCTATTCGATCACTTGGTCGAGGCGGGCTTCTTCTTCACGCCGTGGCCCTTGCCGACGGTCGCGTCGATGCCAGCCTTCTTGAGCAGGTTGGTCACGGTCTCGCTGGGCTGGGCGCCGAGGGAGAGCCAGTGCCGGACGCGCTCCGCGTTGAAGTTGATCTGGTTGCCGGCGCCGACGGGGTCGTACCAGCCGAGCTCCTCGATCACGCGGCCATCACGGGGGTTGCGCTTGTCCATCGCCCCAAGGCGATAGAAGGGACGGTGGGCCCGGCCCATGCGCTTCAGACGGAGAACAACCATGGAGGTTCCTCGTCAAGCGTCCGCCTCGGTTCCGCCGCGTCGCGCGACGCGGGGCACGGACCGGGTGACTGTGGGGCGAGCCAACCCTGGCAGGACGCCAAGGCCGATTCGCCGTGCGGTGCACCTTCGGCGGTCGGATGCGAACCGCGAAAGGTAACGGGCGGGCCCGAGGCAAGCAAGCCTTGCGGCGATGGAGGCGAGGGGAGGATCGGACGGAAGGTCCGAATGCGCCGTTATCCGCGCTCAGGTCGGGGCGATCCAGTGGGCGATGCCGCTCGCCGCCGTGTAGCTGAGCCATTCCGCGCCGCGGGCGATCGGTCCGCGGGCGATGGGGAAGCAGATGATGACGAGGACGAGCATCCCGATGCTCTGGACTTGCGGCTCGCTGTAGAAGCGGCTGACCCGCCAAGAGAGGGCGGACAGGATGTGCGAGCCGTCCAAGGGCGGGACCGGCAGCAGGTTCATGCAGCCGAGGATGATGTTGAGGTAGGCCCCGTCCATGAAGAAGTCGATCACGCGGATGGCCGTGTCGGACGGGTTGCCGCTCCGCCAGGCGAGCCCCAAGGCGACCCCGGCGGCGACCACCGCGATGCTGGCGAGCAGGAAGTTCATGGCCGGGCCCGCCCCCGAGACCACGATGTCGCCGCGCGTCCCCCAGCGGAAGCGGCTCGGGTTGACCGGCATCGCTCCCCAGGCGAGCCCCGTGAGGGCGAAGGCGAGGAGCGACCACGGTCCCATGTGGACCAGCGGGTTGATGGTCATGTGCCCCGTGGCGCGGGGCGTGTCGTCGCCTTGCCAGAGGGCGGCCCAGCCGTGGGCGAGTTCGTGCAGGCAGATCGAGAAGATGACCCAGAAGACCCACGAGGCGAGCTCGGCGGTCCGTCCGCTACTGATCAGGTTGCCGACCCACCAGCCGGTGTCCATGGGCGGCGATCCTAGCAGGGGATCGAAGCCTGATCATGCACGATCCGCCCGCCGACGATGGTGGCGAGGACCCGCGGACGCTCCCGTTCCCAATCGCAGGTCACGGGGTCGCGGTCGAGCACCGTGCAGTCGCCGTGCTGGCCGGCGGCGATGGTGCCGCAGCCGTCGAGACCGAGGCAGCGCGCCGCATCGACGGTGTAGGCGCGGAGGGCATCGATCGGAGCGACATTCTCCTCGCTCCGCACCACCACGCCGTCGAGGTCGCGGCCGGTGATCGCCGCCTGCATGCCGAGGATCGGATCGGGACTCACGATCGGCCAGTCGCTCCCGAAGGCGAGGATGGCTCCCGCCTCGCGCAGCCGGCGGAAGGGGAAGAAGCGATCCATGCGGTGAGGCCCGAGGCGCGTGGCGGCGCTGCGGGCGTCGTAGGCCTTGTGCAGCGGCTGCATGCTGGCGAAGCGCCCGCGGAAGCGAGGCAGGTCCTCGGGAGCGACGGTCTGGGCATGCTCGATGCGGCCGGGCGGGGCGCCGGGCCCATCGCTCGCCTCGAGGGCCTCGAGGGCGAGCCGCACCGCGGCGTCGCCGATCGCGTGCATGGAGGGCGAGAGGCCCGCCGCCCGCACCACCCGCACCCACTCGGCGAGGACGCCGCGCTCGGCGAGTTCGACCCACAGGCCCTGGTTCGGAGCGTCGTCAGCGTAGGGGGCGAGCATGCGGGCGGTGCGCGAGCCGAGCGTGCCGTCGACGAAGGCCTTCATGCCCACGAGGCCGAGCATGGGATCGTGGGGCCTCGCCGCGAGCTCGCGGGCGAAGCCGAGGTCGAGCGGCCAGTCGCGATCGAGGAGCGTGAGCCGCATGCGCAGGCGGAAGGCCTCGGGATCGGAGCGCACCGGGAGGAGGACATCGCGGACGATCGAGCCGTATTCCATGGAGCCGACCGCGGTGAGGCCGCAGGCGGCGAGCGTGCGATGGGCGAGGCCGACGGCGCGGCGGCGCTCGGCGGTCGAGGGCGACGGCATGAGCGGCCGGATGAGTTCCCACGCCGCTGCCTCTTGGAAGAGTCCGGTGGGTCGCCCATCGGCGCCGCGGGCGATGCGTCCGCCCGGCGGATCGCTCGCGAGGCGCTCCGGGCCGAGGCGATCGAGCACCGCATCGTTCACCACCACGGCGTGCTGGTCCATCCGCCAAGCGACGGCCGGCCGGAGGCCCGCTGCGGCGAGCCATGTGCGGTCCGGCACGGTGCGGCCGTCGAAGCCGTCCTCGTTCCAACCCATGGCCACGAGCCACGCCTCGGGCGGAAGGACGCGATGCCGCTCGGCGACGAGCGAGGCGACGTCCGCTTTCGAGCTCGCCGCCGAGAGATCGAGTTGGAGGAGCGTCTCCCCGCCCAAGGTCAGGTGCAGGTGGCTATCGAGGAGGCCGGGAACGACGGTGGCCCCGTCCAACCGGAGGCGTCTCGCTCCCGCAAGCGGTTGGTCGAGGGCGGCGATCCGACCGCCCGCGATGGCCACGGAACGGGCCAGCGGGCGGCGCCCGTCCATGGTCCGGACCAGGGCGCCCTCCAGGACGAGCGGCTCGCTGACAGGTTCCACCATGCCCGGCTATCGTACGGTTCGGCCGGAGCGATCCCCGCGGCCGGTCTTGATTGCGAGCCTACCCATGACTTCACGCCTCCTCCTTCCAGCGTCGCTCCTCTTCGCCTTCGTCCTGCCGCTTGGCTGCGGCGACGACCCCAAGCCCAAGCCGCCCGATTCGAGCCCCATGGTGAAGGCCCCCGAGCCGCCCAAGTCGGATCTCGGTTCGGTGCCCGCTGGCCAGATGCCGGGCCAGATGCCAGGCCAGATGCCGGGCCAGGGCCAGCTTCCCGCCGGCCATCCGTCGCTCGACGGCGGCGTCGACCCGGCCACGTTCCGGGTCTCGGGCGCGAACGACGACTCCGCCTTCATGGAAGTCGGCGGCATCAAGGCTCCGAAGCCCGTGGCCTGGACTTGGATCCAGCCCACCATGCAGTTCCGGACCCTGCAGTACACCATCCCCGGGGCCGGCGACTCGACCGGCTCGGCCGACCTCATCGTCAGCGTCTTCGTCGACGGCGACGGCGGTCCGACCGATTCGAACATCGACCGTTGGGTGAACCAGTTCCGCACCCCCGACGGCAAGCCGATCACGCCGAAGAAGAGCACCAAGCAGGTCGACGGCCTGAACGTGATCCTGCTCGAGCTCGAGGGCACCTACAACGGCATGGGCACCCCCGGTCCGCAGGCCGACACCAAGCAGTTCGCGGCGATCATCGAAGGCCCGCGCCGCCGCGTCTTCCTCCGCCTGCTCGGCCCGGCCAAGACCGTCGACGCCCAGCGCGAGGCGTGGACGGCCCTGATCGAAGGCATCAAGGACACCGCCAAGCCGGCCAAGTGAGCCGGTGAGAAGCCGCTGATCCAACGCTCCGGCCGCACCACGCGACGTCGCTCACCGACGTCACACGGTGCGGCCGGAGTGGTTTGTTTCGAGAGAGCCCCGCTCTCCCGCGTTTCTGAGCGACGGGGCGTCGGCATACGTTTCTCGTCACTAGGCGTGGCCTTGTAGTTGAGCGAGGCGGCGCGCCTCAATGCGCCGTCGCGAACACCAAGCGATTCGTGGCCGGCTTGCCGGTGCAGACGCACGGCCCCGTGTCGCCGGCGCCTTCGATCGGGAACGAGCGCACGGTGACGCCGAGGGCGTCCTCGAACGGGCTGTTAGCGTCGATCTCGGCCTCGCGGAGCAACTCGCTCCGGCCGGGGAGCGCGAGCGGATCGCGTCGACGCCTCGGTTCGGTTGCCAGCCGCTCACGCCGCGGAGATCGCCGACGAACGTTCCTTTTTCCCGATCCGGCAGAATCCCCTGCACAGATCGGCCGCTGCTGCCAATCCTTGGCACCGCCTGCCGATCGAGTGCAGCGGACGGGCCCATGGGCCCGGACGGCTCCGGGCCGACATCCTTCGAATGAGGAAACACCCTGCGACATCGAAGCGACAGAGCAGGATCAGGAACTGCGATAGGGGGGTTAGGGTTGCTCGCGTATTTTCCCTGCTCGCCATCGGGACCGCTGCTGGGGCGGCAAACTGGTTCGTTCGGGCGTCCGTTGGGTCGGGTGCCGACCGCGGGGATCTGTGGGAGGTTGGCTTCGCAACCGCCGAACACGCGCTGGACATGGCCTCAACCGACGGCATCATCTACGTGGCGGCGGGGACCTATGAGGCATCGGAACCGATCGACACGAACGTCTCCCAGACCAGGACCTACCACGTGCACACCGGCAAGCTCGTCAGCATCCAAGGTGGCCACCTGCCCTCTTGCGGCAAGCCACGTCGCCGGGATCTGTACCCGACCATCGTCTCCCGCGACCTCGACGGCGACGACCCGATGGACGCCACCGACCTCAACGCCGAGGCCATGACGGCCGGCTCCGCCCCCACCGCGATGGACCTCGTGGCGTGGTTCGGCTTCGACACCATCGAGGAGCTCAGCACGTTCGTCGAGGAGCTCCCCGACGGGCTCCGCGAGGCGCTGATCCTCGGCGCCCTCGAGATGATGTCCGGAGGTGGGGCGTGACCAGCGCTCGTTCTTCGTTCTTCGGCCGCCGCGGGCATCTGCCCGC
>JBGAKK010000030.1:0-52253 GCA_044224425.1 Phycisphaerales bacterium | reverse complement strand
GCCTCACCCACCGGCCCGCGACCGGATCTCCGCCACCGCCCTTTCGAGCGGGGCGTCGCGGCCGGGCTCGCTCCCCACCTCGACACGCGGGACCACCGGGCCGATGTCGTGCTCGTCGCCGCTCGCACGCAGGAACTTCTTCTGGCAGAAGGGGACGCGGAGCTTGGTCGCCGGCAGCTCGTGGAACCCGAGCTCCCCTAACGAAGTCGGCAGGCCGCCGGTCGGTTCGCCGATGGTGACCATGAGGTCGTAGGTGCGGGCGGCGTCGGCCAGCATCATGGCGCTCGAGAAGGTGCCCTCGCCGATCAGGAGGACGGCCGGGCCGGTGAAGGTCGGCGGGCGCAGCGGATGGCTCGCCGGCTCCTCGTTGCCGACGAGGTCCTCGCCGTCCTTCAGCTTGGCGTAGTCGCCGACGAACATGGGCATGGCGATCGGGGTGAGCCAGCGCCACATCGGACGCAGCCGTTGGCTCATCGACTCGACGCCTTCCTCGCTCTTCCGCCAGACCACGCCGGCCGCCATGCGGTAGGGATGGTCGGTGAGATGGGCGATGAGCTCCTCGCCGAGGTCGGAGCTGCCGCCTCCGTTGCGGCGGATGTCGACGACGAGTCCGGCGACGTGGTGCTCGGCCATCGCCGCGAAGGACCGGTCGAGGAACTCCGACCATTGCGCGGCCAGCGTGCCGTCCATGGTCGGAAAATCGATGTACGCGATGGGGGCGCCTTCGCCTGGCAGGAGGATGCAGCGATAGGGCTTCGAGGCGACGAGTGCGATGCCGTTCACGACGGGGGTCGCGGTGGCAGCGGCCTGCCGCTCGTTGACCCGGGCGTTGCGGCCGACGCCGGCCAGCGTCGCGTGCCGCACGCTGCCGTCGGTGCCGCGCACATCGGCTTCGAACGGCTGGCGAGCCCCGGCGAGGAAGGCGAGGCTGCGGAAGGAGCCTTCGATCCGGGCCTGCTGGAAGCGAGCTTCCTCCGCGGGCACGAGGCGACCGATGGCGGCGACCCACTCGCTGGCCGGTCGGCCGTTCAGGACGACGATCGTCTCGCCCGGCTGGAGGCCCGTCTCCGCCTCGCTCACCGCGACGACCCGCAGGCCGTCGGCGGCGGGCGTGGCCCGAAACGGAACGAGCAACGAGCCGGCCTCGACCGCAGCGAGGAGGTCCTCGCCCGGCACGCCCATCATCATGTGGTCGATCTGGTAGCAGGCTTCGAGCTCCATGACCGCCGGGAGGAACTCGATCCTCGTCTGCGGTTCGGTGATCGCAGCCTTGAGCCGATCGCGGGTGGCGAGGACAGTGGCCCGGCCGACCCGCATGTAGGGATCGGGACAGGCCGCCTCGTGCAGGCTGACCATGGCGTCGAGGTCGCCGTGCAGTTCAGCCGGCGGATGCTTGGCGGCGATCTCGGCCGGTGTCGCCGGGGCCGGACCGGTTCCGGGCGGCTGGAGGAAGATCGCGCTGCACCCGTCGAGGAGGGCCACCGCGAGGGCGGTGCTCACGAGAAGGGCGGCGTGGGCGAGTCGGGATCGGGGGCGTGGCATGGAAGATCGTCCGCTGGGGCCCGGATCTTCGGAAAGGGAGAGCCGGGCTTGCAGGTCGACACGGTACGGGAAGTCGGGCCTGAGCCCGTAGGATTCCGGCATGGGAGAGGCCGAGGTCCATGCCGCCCAACCGCTCGCCCGCGGTGCCTTCGAACGCTGGGTCCCTGGACTCGCGGTCCTTCGCACCTACCGGAAGTCGTGGCTGGTCCGCGACCTCGGGGCTGGGCTCGTCCTCACCGCCATGCTGGTTCCGGTCGGCATGGGGTACGCCCAAGCCTCGGGCCTACCGCCGGTCCACGGCCTCTACGCGACGATCGTCCCGCTCCTCGTCTATGCCCTCCTTGGGCCGAGCCGGATCATGGTCCTCGGGCCCGACTCCTCGCTCTGCGCCTTGATCGCGGCGACGATCCTCCCGCTTTCTGGCGGCGATCCAGCCAAGGCCGTGGCCCTGGCCGGAACGCTCGCGGTCCTCTCCGGCGGCATCTCCCTCCTCGCTGGCCTCGCCAAGGCGGGGTTCGTCGCCGACCTCTTCTCGAAGCCGATCCGCTACGGGTTCCTCAACGGGATCGCCATCACCGTCCTCATCGGGCAAGTCCCCACGCTCGGCGGCTTCGGAGGGGGCGGGGATGGCGTGCTCGCCAAGCTCGGGGCCATCGTCCGGGCGATCCGCGACGGCAGCGTGAACGGGACCGCCGCCGCCATCGGCATCGGTTGTCTCGTCCTCATCGTGGCCGGGCGGCGTTGGGTCCCGCGCGTGCCGGGCGTCCTCGTCGCCGTGGTCGCGTCCAGCCTCGCCGTCGCCGGCCTTGGTCTCGCGTCGAGCGCCGGCATCGCGGTCGTCGGCCAACTACCCGCCGGCCTGCCCGCCTTCGCCCTTCCGGCGTGGTCGTCGCTCGAATGGTCGACGCTCCTCTCGGCCGCGGTGGCCATCTCGCTTGTCTCCTTCGCCGACACCAGCGTCCTCTCGCGCTCGCTCGCCATGCGGAACGGGCACGAGGTGGATTCGAGCCAGGAGCTGGTCGCCCTCGGCGCCGCTAACATCGCGACCGGCTTCTTCCAAGGCTTCCCGATCTCGAGCAGCTCCTCGCGCACGCCGGTGGCCGAAGCGGCCGGCGCCAAAACCCAAGTGAGTTGCGTGGCCGGGGCCGTGGCACTCGCCGCCCTCCTCGTCGCCGCCCCCAGCCTCCTCGCTCCCCTGCCCCTCAGCGCCCTTGCCGCGATCGTCATCGCAGCCTGCCTCTCACTCGTCGAAGTCGACGGCGTGGCCCGCCTCTATCGACTCCGGCGCGGCGAGTTCGCGGTGTCGATCCTCTGCACGCTCGGGGTCGTCTTCCTCGGCAACCTCCCGGGGATCTTCCTCGCCGTCGGGTTCGCCCTCCTCGCTTTCGTGTGGCGGGCGTGGCGACCGTACTCCGCGGTCCTCGGACGCGTCGACGGCCTGAAGGGCTACCACGACATCACCCGGCATCCCGAGGCTCGCCGCATCCCGGGACTTGTCCTCTTCCGCTGGGACGCCCCGCTCTTCTTCGCCAACGCCGAGATCTTCCGCCACCGCGTCCGCGAGGCGATCGAGCGGTCCCCCACGCCGACCAGGTGGGTCGTGGTGGCCGCCGAACCGGTCACCGACATCGACACCACCGCCGCCGACATGCTGGCCTCGCTCGATGAGGAACTGCACGCCCGCGGCATGGACCTCTGCCTGGCCGAGTTGAAGGGGCCGGCCAAGGACCATCTGGCCCGCTACGGCGTCTTCGGACGGCTCGGCGAGGCCAGCTTCTTCCGGACGCTGGGCCAGGCGGTCGACCGCTACGTCGAGCTCCATCGCGTGGCGTGGCGCGATTGGGACGAGTGAGAACCTCTACGGCGGACGCAGCGGCTCGGGGCGACTGGGGACACGGGCTTCCGTGGCAATCGCCCACGGAGGTATCTTCCGTCCAACGCCCCTGTCGATGGGAGGATCGCCTGGCCGAGGACCCTGGCCCGGACCTGACGCACATCTTGAGCGCCGCCGCTGGCGGCGACGAGGGTGCGGCGCGCGAGTTGCTCCCCTTGGTGTACGAGCAGCTACGGGCCTTGGCGGCGAGCCACATGCGGAACGAGCGACCGGGGCACACGCTCCCCCCGACCGCCTTGGTGCACGAGGTCTACCTGCGCCTGGTCCGGGAGGAACGAGCTTCGTGGCGCGATCGGGCCCACTTCTTCGCCGTCGCAGCGACCGCGATGCGGCGCATCCTGGTCAACCACGCCCGTGATCGGAAACGCCTGAAGCGCGGCGGTGACCGAACCCGCCAGCCACTCGACGAGCTGGCAGACCGCTTCGAGGAGCGTTCGGGCGACCTTGGGGAGCTCGACGCAGCGCTCGAGCGGCTTCGCACACTTCACGCCCGCCAAGCCGAGATCGTCGAGCTTCGCTTCTTCGCCGGGCTCGGCTCGGAGCAGATCGCCGAGCTCACCGGCCGCTCCACGCGGTCCGTCGAGCGGGACTGGGCTGCAGCCCGAGCGTGGCTCAAGGGGGAGATCGAGAGGTCGGCTCGTGAGAGCTGAGGACTGGGATCGCCTGAGCGAGATCGTGGGCGAGGCGATCCTCTTGCCGCCCGCCGAGCGATCGACCTTCCTCGACGCGGCGTGCGCCGGCGACGCCAGGATGCGCGAGGAGGCCGACCGTCTCATCGCGTTGGATGCCGAGGCCGGTCGGTTTCTGGAATCGCCCGTGGCAGCGCCGCTCGCCACCGAGGTGGGCGGCGCGTGGCTCGTCGGCCGTTCGGTGGGCGGCTTCCGCGTCCTGCGCCACATCGCGACTGGCGGGATGGGCGCGGTGTACGAGGCCGAGCAGGACGCCCCGCGCCGCCGAGTCGCCCTCAAGGTTGTTCGCCCCTCGATCGACTCGCCCAGCCTTGCCCGGCGATTGGCCCAGGAGGCAGAGGTGCTCAGCCGCCTGCGCCATCCCCGGATCGCCCAGGTGTTCGGCGCGGGACGGGCGACGATCGACGGGCAGGAGGTCTCGTACCTCGTGATGGAGCTGGTTGCCGGGCGCCCCCTCGACCAGGCCCTGGGCCGCGGAGCCTGGTCGGTGGCTGAGCGGGTCGTGCTCCTCGCCGACATCGCGGAAGCCGTGCAGCACGCCCACGAGCGGGGCGTGATCCACCGCGACCTGAAGCCGTCGAACGTGCTGGTGGACGAGGAGCGCAGCCCGCGGGTCCTCGACTTCGGTATCGCCCGGCTTGTCGAGGCGGACCCGCTCCGAACGATGGCTCCCACCGCCCCCGGCCTCATGGTCGGAACCCTGCGCTACATGAGCCCCGAGCAGATGAGCGGGCTGGCCGAGGCCGTCGACACGCGGGCCGACGTGTACGCCCTTGGCGTGATGGCCTACGAACTCCTCAGCGGGCGCCTGCCCTTCGATGCCCCGAGTGGGTCGATCGCCGCATGGGTCGACCTGGTCGCCCGCAGCGACCCGCCCGCCTTGCGACGCGTCGCTCCGGCCATCGATCGCGACCTCGAGTGCATCGCCATGAAGGCGATCGAGCGCGAGCCCTCGCGTCGCTACGCCTCGGCGCGGGATCTCGGCCTCGACCTGCGACGCTGGCTCCGCGGCGAAGCCGTCGAGGCCCGACCGGCCACCAGGGGCTACGTTCTGCGCACGTTCGCCCGACGCCACCGCGGGTTGGTCGCGTCGCTCGCAGCCATCGTGCTCGTCCTGGCGGCCGCGACGGTCCTCTACGCCAACGAGGCGCGCACAGCGCGCCGCGCTGCGGAGGCGGCGACCGTCGCGGCCGGCACCTCGCAGGCGGTGTCCGACTTTCTCGCCCGCACCCTGGCCAACATCGACCCCAACCGCGGGACCACGGTCGACATTCGCGACCTGGTCGAGCGGACCCTGGCCGAGGTGGGCCCCACCCTTCGCGAGCAGCCGCTACCGGCCGCCGCGGTGCACGAGGAGGCGGGCACGATCTTTTACAACCTCCGCCTCTTCGCCGAAGCAGCCCGGGAGTATGCGGAGTCGCTTCGCCTCCGCGAGCCGATCCTCGGCGGCGGCGCCGAGGCGACGCTCGATTCGGTGAACGCCCTCGGGCAGTCCCTCGCCCACCTCGGGCGCCCCGACGAGGCAAAGCGTCACTACCGTCGGGCCTTGGAGGGTCGGACCCTCCTGCTCGGGCCCGACCATGCGAAGACGCTCGTGGTGCGCAACAACCTGGCTGTCCTGCTCGAGGGTACGGGCGACCGTGCGGGCGCCGAGACGGAGCTGCGAGCGGTGCTCGCGGCTCAGAAGCGGGCCGTCGGGCCGCACGCGGAGGCGACGCTCATCACCATGGGCAACCTGGCAGCGCTCTGCCGCCGCGCCGGCCGGCCGGACGAGGCGCTCGAACTGCGCGAGGCGGCCTTCGAGGGCTTCGTCGCCTTGCATGGGCCGGACCACGCCATGACCGCCATGGCGGAGAATGCCTTGGCCCAGTCGTTGCATGAGCGAGGTCGCTTCGGGGAGTCGGAGCCCCACTTCCAGTCGGCTCGCGACCGCTTCACCGCGATCCGCGGACCCATCCACGCGGAGGTAGCCCTGGTGGAGAACAACTGGGGAGCGATGCTGGTGGACGCCGGTCGCTTCGATGATGCCATACCGCACTTCACGGCTGCCCTCGCCATTCACGAGGCGGTCTCCGGCCCCGACCACCGCGTCACCATCGGCATCGTCGAGCGGCGGGCGGCCGCCCTCCGCCGCGCCGACCGCCTCGACGCCGCAGCCGAGGCCTACAGCGACCTCGCCGCCCGTTGCGCCCGATCGCTCGGCGATGCCCATGCCCGGACGATCGACGCCCGCCTGAGCGCGGCCGAGGCTCTCCAAGGCACGGGCAACGCCGTGGCCGTCGCGGCCATGGTCCGTTCGGTGCAGGATTCGCTCGAGGCCCACGCGGAACTCGCCACGCCCGAGCGGCGACGGAGGCTTGCCGCCTTGCTCGAATCGGATGGGTAGGCGCCCTCCAAGGCGGTCTACTCGCACGACCCCCACGCTCCGAGCAGCGAGGCGAGGTCGGCGGCGTCGACGACGCGATCGCCGGTCAAGTCGAAGGGCGAGCGACCGACGGTGCCCCAGGCGCCGAGCAACCCGGCCAGGTCGGCCGCGTCCACCGCGCCGTCACCGGTGGTGTCGGCTGGACAGGCTGCCGGCGGCGGCGCGAGGCGGAGGGCGATGCCCACGCAGGCCGAGGCCGGACCGTAGAGCGACACGATCCCGCTCCCGTCCAGGTTGGCCTTGCGGATCTTGGCGTGGACGGGATCGGTCCAGTACATCTCCTCGGCCACGAAGTCCACCGCCAGGTCGCGGGGCGGGCTCGCCCCGTCGAGGTCGTCGACCAGGACCACGGTGTCGAGGCCGAGCCCGCCCAGGCTGGCCCTCTTGATCGTCCCGGTGTTGAACTCGCTCCAGTAGGCGTAGCCCGACTCGAGGTCGATGGCCAAGCCTTCCGGGCTGATCGGGTTTGGAATGAGCGTGGTCACCGCGAGATTGAGTCCGAGGGTGCTGGCGCGCTGGATCAGCCAGGTGCCCGAGTCGGTCCAGTACACCTGGTCGCCTTCCGGATCGAGCACCATTCGCGTCGGCCGGTCGAGCCCGGTCACGATCGGCTCCTGCCCGGAGCCGTCGAGATTGCATCGGTAGATGCCGCCGCCGTTAGGCGATTGGCCGCTCCACGCGCACCAGTAGAGCTTGCCTGCGTCGAGGTCGAGCTCGATGTCCGAGCCGAGACCGTTGACCTCGGTGACGACGGCCACGACGTCCGCCGGTCCCCCGCCGTCGATCGGGCACTTGTAGACGCGATCGAGCCCGTTGATGTAGGAGGTGACCCAGTACATCGATCCGCTCGCCTCGTCGAAGGCGACACCCATCGGATCGCCGTTGGGCGAGACGACCACGGCTCCGGCGCCGCCACCGTCGCCGTTCACACGAAGGATCGTGTCGCCGAACGGGACGGTCCAATAGACCTGCAGGACGTCGGCGGTCGCGGCCGCCGCCAGCAAGCTGGCGAGCGCCGTCGGGATGGGCAATGCGGTCGCGAGGCGCGGCATGGCGGTCTCCTTGGTCGAAGTCGGGGAGGTGAAACGAGGCGGATTCGCGGTGAGGCCGCCGCGCTCCCCGCCACACCGCACCGTTTCGGCCTCCGCACCGCCACGCTTCCGTCGGGATTCCGCCCTTCCGTCGCGATCGCAGGAGTGGGTCGCTGCGAGAAAGGCCGCCCCCCTCCCCGAACGTTGGGAGGGGAACGGCCCTTCGCCAAGAGAGTGCTGTCGCAGCAGGTCTCAGGCGACCCGGGATCGATCGGTCACGGGCACGGCCCCCATGCGCCGAGCAGGATGGCGAGGTCCGCACCGTCGATGATGCCGCTCCCGTCGAGGTCGGCGTCGCAGGACGGGCAGAGGCCCCACGACCCGAGGACGAGCGCGAGGTCGGTGCCGTCGACCGTGCCGTTCATGTCGACATCGCCGCTGCAGAGGTTGACCTCCTTCACGGTGACCGACATGTAGTCATGGAAGGTCTCGTCGGCGGGGCGCGAGGCGTAGACCAGGAAACGCATGGTGCCGTCGGCATCGATGTAGTTGCCGAGGTCGTAGCGCATCATGCCGACCAGCGTCTCGTCGCGGTTGCCGGCGAAGTTGTCCATGTAACGGTTCTGGCCCAGCAACCCGCGTCCGTCGCCCCACTGGTGGGCGAGGAAGTCCCACACGTAGAGCTCGGCTTGGGTGCAGTTGTCGGCGTAGCCTTCCCAGCGGACGTCGATCTCGGCGATGTCGGCAGGATCCTCGGCGACCTGGAAGGTGAAGAGGTGGGTCGACTCGTAGCCCGAGGAGGGGGCCAGCGAGATGTAGCGGTTGGCGTCGGCGTCGCCGCCGGTCGCGTTCGAGGTGGCGAGGGCCACGTAGTTGGCAGCGGTGAGGGCGACGTTCACCGGCGACGGATTGCCGTTGACGGAACTCCAGCTCGAGGTCTGGCGACCCCAGCCGAACTTGTCGATCCCCGCCCCCGTCGCGAAGTCGTAGACCTTGGCGGTGCCCGCCGCATGGTGGTAGGTGCCGCTCACGGCGGCGATCTCCTCGCCGTCCGCAGCGTGCACGGTCACCATGATGCGGGACTTCATGCTCGCCCCGGAGGGCACGAGCCAGTCGTACTGGCCGCTGTCGGGGATGCCGAGGGCGATGGGCGTCCACGTCTCCCCGTTGTCGAGCGAGTAGTGCAGGTCGACCGAGGCCAGGGCGACGTTGTCGGTGTCGGTCGCGTTCCAGCGGATGCGCTCGGTGGTGCCGTTGATCCAGACCTCGCCACCCGAGGGCGCGCCGACGCAGGCCGCGGGCATCGACTCGACGTAGCGCGGCACCTGCATCACGATGCAGTGGATGGCGCCGGCCGCGGGGATGATGCTGTAGCACTGGATGGGCACCAGCTCGACGTCCGGGCCGGCCGCAGCCTGCCACTTGGCCATGGCGTCGGCGTCCTCGTCGTTGTAGGAGGCATTGCCGCCGGCCACGATCGAGGTGCCGTAGACCGGCACGAAGATCCGGTCGTTGACGCGGAAGGCGTTGGTGTAGGTGTAGTGCGTGCTGCCGACGTTCCAGGCCTTGGGACGGAAGACCTCGAAGCCGAGGGCCTGCATGTATGGCACGGCGTTGTTGGTGATCGAGATGGCGGTGGCGTTCGAGCCGGGGATGAACTCGGAGATGATCACCGAGTCCTCGTCGACCAGGTACATCCACATGTCGATGTGCCCGGTCCCATCCACCGCGAAGGGAAGCTGCGGCATGATGTGCAGGGTGTCGATCCCCTGGTACTCGGCGTAGCGCTCCTTGATCAGGTTGGTGTCGTAGCCGGCGCTTGCCGGATTGTCGGCGGTGACCAAGGAGGTGACGAAGCCGCTCCGGTTCGGGCCGGGCTGGAAGTTGCCGCCCGAGTAGTAGAGGCCGACGTCGTAGGTCGGGACAACGAAGCGCTCATCGCCGAGGAGCGTCGGAATGAAGTTGTCGAGGGGCCGGCCCGGGTAGTACTGGCTGTCGACGATGGCCATCGTCCCGTCTTGCCAGATGAAGTGCGGACCGTAGTCGCGGAGCCAGATCGAGTCGTTGGGGTGGATGTAGAAGACGACCTTGGAGAGGTCGGCGCCGGCGGCGCTGAAGGCGGCCGCCGCGCTGTTGGCGACCGACTGGCTGGAGACGACGACGTAGGCGATCTCGTCGTGGCCGGGGGCGGTCAGGGCCTTGACGCAGGCCGTGACCACGCTGGTCCAGCCGCCGCCGTATTCAAACAGCACGCCGCGGGCCGGGCTGTATTCGGGCGGCGAGGCGACGAGCCCAGTGCTGGGCCTGTCTTCCGGGAGGGTGACCAGGGCGTAGGGGACGAGCGATTGGTTGGGGTCGTAGGGCGTGCCGCCTTCGCGGTAGCGTGGCAGCGGTGGGGTCTGCCCGTCGCTGCGGCCGTCGCTCGCGAGAGCGCAGAGGCTGGTCGCGAGGCAGGTGCCGGCGAGGGTGGCGAGGAGGAGCGCGTGGCGCATGGGATCTCCGGCTAGGAGGTGGCGAACGAAGTGATCCCCCGCTGCCTCGCTGCGGTGCCGGTTCGTGCGCGCAGGCGATCGATCGCCGGCGCGGACGAGCCGCGTCGCGGACGGGTGCAGGAGGGAGACGATGGATGGATCGGTCGCTCGAAGAGCGGGGCGACGGGCGCGGCGTCAGCTGGAGCGTCTCGACGATGCTCCGGCGCCACCGAGCGCGGATGCGAGGCCCCTTCGACCATGGTTCGTCCGATGCCCGCCGAGCGGGCGGAACGGAGACGATCCTGTGCCGACCTCTTCCTGCGCCGCGGCTCGTGCTCGCCGCAGCGAGCGGCCCCGCTCGAGCATCGATCGGGCCGCTGCAGCCATGATAGAGACGCTTGCTCGATGCAAGGCCGATCGCCCATCGCGCCGGCGAAAGACGATCGATCCTCCGGATTCGGAATTGACGTCGACAGGCGCGAGGGGAACGGACGACGTGCAAACAGATGACGCGCCGACCTGAGCCGCACCGCAGGCGGCCACCGGCGAGGACTGCCGCCTGCGGGCGTGACGCCATCCCGCCGCTCCAGCCCTGCCGCCGCGGTCGCACCAAGGGTTGACGGCCGACCCCGGACCCTCTTCTTGACAGCCGACGACCGACCTGCCAGCCTCGCCGGCGATGCGTCTCCCGAATCCTCTCGCCACCCGCTTCGGCCGGTTGGCGGCGTTCTTCTTCCTGTACTTGACCGAGGGGATTCCGCTTGGCTTCGCCGCCAATGCGATCGGGACGCAGCTGCGTCGGCAAGGAGTCGGGCCGGCCGAGATCGGCGCCTTCGTCGGCTCGCTCTACCTGCCGTGGGCCTTCAAGTGGGCCTACGGCCCCTTCGTCGACGTGATCTGGTTCCGCCGCCTCGGGAAGCGCCGCGGTTGGATCCTCATCACGCAGTCCATGATGATCCTGACCATCCTGGCCGCGATCGCCATCCGCTTGCCCGAGCAACTCGGGCTGCTGACCGCGGTGATCCTCGTCCACAACGTCTTCGGGGCGACCCAGGACGTGGCCATCGACGCCTTGGCCTGCAATACGCTCGACCCGAGCGAACGCGGCCTGGCTAACGGCCTGATGTTCGCCGGAGCCTCCATCGGCAGCATGGTGGGCGGCGCCGTCCTCTTCCTCATCCCCTACTTCGGCTTCCAACCGAGCTTCGTGTTCGTCGCGGCGGCGATCTTCCTGGTGACGCTCTTCGTGGTCGTGCCGATGCGCGAGCCGCAGCCGGTCGAGTCGCCCGATGGACGCGGATCGGTGGCCCGCGAGCTCCACACCTTCGCCCTCGGCTCGTTCCGCTCGTTCCTCGGCTCGACCGGGGCCTTCAGCGGCCTCTTCGCCGCCCTCCTCCCCGCTGGTGCGATGTCGCTCGGGCTGGCCCTCCAGAACAACCTCGGCGTCGAGCTTGGCCTCGACGACACCAAGATCGGCTTGCTCAACTCGGCCTCGGCCATCACCGCGGCCGTCTGCTGCGTCCTCGGCGGATTCCTCTCTGACCGGCTCGGGCGGCGACGCGTCCTGATCACGACGATCGTCCTGATGGGTGTTCCGGTCCTCTACCTCGCCAACGTGCTCTGGCAGGCCGGATGGATCCATCCGGTCGATCCGACGGCGACCTCGCGCCCCGAGCCGCCGACTGCGGTCCTCACCGCCTTCTGGGTGGCCACCCTCGCCTACGCCGCGGTCAACGGGCTCATGTACGGGACGCGCTCCGCGGCCTTCATGGACGTGACCAACCCGGCCGTCGCCGCGACCCAGTTCACGGCCTACATGGCCCTCATGAACGTCTCGATCGCCATGAGTTCGACCTGGCAAGGCGTGGCCACCGAGGCGTGGGGCTATCCGCGGACCATGATCGTCGATGTCGCCCTTGGTCTCCTCTGCCTTCTCGTCGTCCCGCTCATGCGCCCCAACCGGACCGGCACCACCAGCGCCGATCGCCACGCTCCGAGCCGGGCTCGGGGACTGTCGATCGGACTCGCCGTGGCGTGCTTCTCGTGGCCGGCGTATTCGACCTGGCACGACTCGATGCGGGCCCTCCAACCGATCGCCGGCTCGGTGTACACCCTCGTCTTCATCGGCTCGGCGGTCTTCCTCCTCGCGGGTGCCGCCACCATCGCTCGTTCGGCGCCCCGGCTCGCCCGCCTCGCCCCGCTCCTCGCCCCCTTCCTCCTCCTGATGCACGCCCGCTACTACCTGGCCCCGATCGCGGGCTGGCTGGGCGTCGGTCCCGAGCGATTCGAGCAGCTTGCCGGGCCGTACTTCCTGGTGGTGCCGGTCCTCGCCGGACTCCTCCTCCTCGCCTTGGCCACCCGCCCCTGGCGCGAGCTCACGGCGCCGGCGGCGGCCTGAGCGGGGCCCGACAATCAACGACCTTCTGGCGGCGTTGGCCGCGACGGTAGCGCCGAGGCAGTCGCCCGCTCCGGCCCTTTCCGCAAGGACGACAGCGGAGGAAGTGGCGGTGATTCCAACAGCTCGCAGCGGTCGGCGACGGTGCGCCGGAGTCGCCCCCAATCCGGCTTCCGTCGCCTCATGGCACCACCTTGCCTGAAGCACGGAACTTGCCTCCTCCGATAGATCCCGCCACCGAGATTCGCTACCGTGGTGGCACGTGGCGACGGGCTGCGAATCGTGAGGCCGACGCATCGTTGGAGCGATGCCGCCTCGGAGCAGCCGCCACGACGACATCGGCGAACCCGCATCGAGAGGGGGTCCGCCTGGGAGGTGCCCATGAAGGCGCGCATGTCCACTGCCCTGCCGGCCCTGGCCGCAGCGGTATTCGCTTCGTCGACGGCGTTGGCTCAAGCCGAACTTGTCCCCGCGGACGGGAAGGCCTACGACTTGGCTGGCTTGGCGGTGGCGACGAGCGGCAACGTGGTCGCCCTCGGCTCGCCGCTCGATGACGACAAGGGCACCAGCTCGGGCACCGTCAACGTCTTCCGCTTCAACGGCGTGGCCTGGATCCAGGAGGCGAAGCTCCATGCGTCCGACGGCGCCGCCCACGACCGCTTCGGCTACGCGGTCGCCCTCGACGGCGATCGGCTGGTGGTCGGGGCTCGCTTCCACGATGGCGCGGCGATGGACACCGGCGCCGCCTACGTCTACCGCTTCACTGGCAATAGCTGGGTGCAGGAGGCGGAACTCCTCGCCAACGACGCCGCCTCCTTCGACTACTTCGGCTGGTCGGTCGGCATCGACGGCGACCGCATCCTGGTCGGGGCGTTCGAGGACGACGACAAGGGCAGCGGCGCCGGGGCCGCCTACGTCTTCCACTTCGACGGACTGCAGTGGGTGCAGGAAGCCAAGATCCTGGCCAGCGACGGCGGCGTCTTCGACCACTTCGGCACCTCGGTGTCGATCGCTGGCGACGTGGCCCTCGTCGGCGCCCCCTTCGACGACGCGAGCGGCAACGCCTCGGGCTCGGCCTACGTTTTCCGCCTGCTGGGCGGCTCGTGGGTCCAGGAGGCCAAGATCAAGGCCACCGACTTCAGCTCGAGTGCCCAGTTCGGGATCAGCGTCAGCACCGACGGGACCCGAGCCATGGTCGGGGCCTGGGGCGATGACCAGCACGGCTGGGACGCGGGCGCTGCCTACGTGTTCGCCGCGAGCGGGAGCACCTGGGTCCAGGAGGTCAAGCTGACCAGCGACGACAACGGGGCCGGCGACCTCTTCGGGACGAGCGTGGCCCTGCGCGGCGACGATGCGGTCGTCGGCGCCCCCTTCAACGACGCGACCTCGATACGCTCGGGTGCCGCCTATCGCTACAAGCACTCCGGGGTCGCCTGGCTCGAGGAGCAGAAGCTCACCGCAGCCACCAACGACTCGCTCGAGGGCTTCGGCTACGCGGTCGATGTCGGTGACGTGGCCCGGGTGGTCGGCGTCCCCTACGACAACGACCTCGGCAGCGAGTCGGGAAGCGCCTACGTCTTCACCACCGTGAACCCGCTCTTCGGGGACCTGAACGGCGACGGCCACGTCAACGCGGCCGACCTCGCCATCCTGCTCGGAGCCTGGGGCGGCGGCGGCATCGCCGACCTGAACGGCGACTCCGTGGTCGGGGCGGCCGACCTCGCCCTCCTGCTCGGGGCCTGGACGGGCTGAGTAGGAGGCGGGCAACCAACGCTTGGAACCGCTGCCGGGGGCCGCTACGCTCCCGGCAGCGATGTTCTTCCGCTGGCTCAAGCGTCGCCGCATCCGGCGCACCCCCTTCCCGCCGGGCTGGCGGATCATCCTCCACCGCAACATGCGCTTCTGGTCGGGGCTCACCGCCGACGAGCAGGCCCGCATCGAGGACGAGATCCGCTTCTTCATCGCCGAGCGGCATTGGGAAGGCTGCGGCGGACTGACCCTCACCGAGGAGATCCAGGTCATCATCGCGGCCCAGGCGTGCCGTCTCCTACTCGGTCGCCCCGGCGAACGCTTCTCCAACGTGACGGCGATCCTCGTCTACCCGAGCGGCTACTTCGCCCGGAACCCCGAGCAGTCGGTGCTCGGCGGACCGCCCCGCATCCAGCGGGCGGACGGCACGCCGGTCCTCGGACAGGCCTACGACCGCGGGCCGGTGATCCTCTCCTGGCGACACACCTTGGAAGGGGCGATCGTCGGCGATGACGGCGAGAACGTGGTCCTCCACGAGTTCGCCCACAAGCTCGACATGGCTAACGGCGTGGTCGACGGCACGCCGCGCATGGATTCGCCAGCCCAAGCCAGGGCCTGGCACGAGGCGATGTCGGAAGCGAGCGGGCGACTCGCCGAGTCGCAGCGCCTCGGGTTGCCCGCCCCGCTCCGCCCCTACGCCCTGACCAACCCGGGCGAGTTCTTTGCCGTCGCCACCGAAGTCTTCTTCGAGCGGCCGGAGGAGCTCTACGACTGGGACGCGACGCTCTACGACGCGTTGGCCGGCTGGTATCGCCAAGACCCGCGGTCGCGGGTCGAGGCGTTGGCGGACGAAGCGGACTGAGCGCCGCGGCGGGCCCGAACCCGCTACGCTCCATGGATGGCCGCCGCCGCAACGCCCGAGTCCCCCGCCGCCCCCGAGGTGGTCATCGAGGACCTGCACAAGTCCTTCGACGGAAAGCCCGTCCTGGCCGGCGTGAACCTCACCATCCGCCGCGGCGAGCTGGTGGCGATCGTGGGCGGCTCCGGCTGCGGGAAGACCGTCCTCCTCAAGCACATCACCGGCCACTTCGTGCCGGAGCGAGGTCGGGTCCTGGTGGCCGACCATGACGCCGAGCCCGACGCCGCCGGCAACGCACCGCTCCGCGACGTCGCCGCACTCACCCCGCTCGAACTCGACCAGATCCGCGTCCACTGGGCGGTCGTCTTCCAGCGGAACGCCCTCCTCTCCGGCACCGTCTTCCGCAACCTCGCCATGTCGCCGCGCGAGCTTCGCTCCATGACCGACGCCGAGATCCTGCCTCTCGCCCGCCGGGCCCTGGTCGCCGTCGGTCTCGATCCCGACCTCGTCCTCGAACGCGATCGCGAACAGCTTTCGGGCGGCATGGCCAAGCGGGTGGCGATCGCCCGGGCCCTGGTCATGGATCCGATCCTGATCCTCTACGACGAGCCGACCGCGGGGCTCGACCCCGAGATGTGTTCGCAGATCCACGAGCTCATCGCCCAGACCCACGAGACGCAGCCCGCCCTGGCCCGCACCCGCCCCGGGATCGCCCGCACCAGCGTAGTGGTCACCCACGACACGCAGCTCCTGCGGCGGCTCGCCCCGCGGGTGGTCATGCTGCACGGCGGAGGCATCCTCTTCGACGGCACCTACGCCGAGTTCGCGGCGAGCAAGGACCAGCGGATCCGGCCCTACCTCGACCAGATGGCGTCGCTGCACGGCTGGCCAAGCCACCGGGCCTGAACCGGCGGATCAGCTCCAGGCGCCGAGCAAGAGGGCCAAGTCGGCCGGCCCGATGGTCCCGTCGAGGTCGAGATCCCCGAGCCCGGCCCCGCCCCAGCCTCCGAGGAGGACGGCGAGGTCCGTCGCGTTCACGCTCCCATCGCCATTCAGGTCGGGCGACGGGCCGGGCACCGTGAACGACTGGACCCACGAGCGCCAGGAGCTTGCGCTCACCGCGTACTCATGGTTGGCCCAGAAGACCGGTGCGGTCGGCGGCGCGGCCGGGTCGCGGCGCACCGCCGCGTAGTCCCCCCACCGCGACGCCTCGGTGTAGGCCCCGGTGTTCGTCTTGGCGATGATCGGCAACCGCATCGTGCCCAGCGGATCGCTCGGCGTGCGGAAGGTGGTCAGCATCGAGATGTACTCGTCCGGCGAGCTCCGGGCGCAGGTGAGGGCTGCGTTCCCCTGGTCGTCGACGCCGATCGCGCTGAAGAAGGTGCGGACCGTGGCCCCGAGGTCGATGCTGCCCGACTGCCGAAGGGTCGGAAGGCTGCCCGAGGTCGGCCAACCGTTCATCTGGAACTCATACCACCTGGCCACCACGCGCGAGGCGTTGACGTGGTGGGTCCCCCACAGCGATCCGTTCCGGTAGTCGACGCTCCAGAAGCGGGCGTCGAAGGTGTCGGGCCGCACGGTCGTCCCCTTCTGCGGCGGATCCTCGGGCGGACCGTAGGTGGGAACGGTCACTTCGACGCTCGAGACGATCGGCGTGGTGAGCGCCTGGCGCAGGCAGTAGATCTTGACCTTGGTGTTGCTGCCGGCCTCCTTGTGCTCGAGGAGGTAGAGCCCCGGCGCGGTGGGATCCGCGATCGGCGGCATCCCGGCCGATTGGACGGCGGTCGAGATGTTGAGCGACTTGGCGATGGCCGGGGCCTGGCCGGCGAGGAAGGACGCCACGTCCCAGATGAAGACCTGGTAGTTGCCGGCGTTCCCGTCGCCGGTGACGTAGACCGCCTGGTCGCCGATCGAGATGTTGGGCGAGTCGAAGACGGTTCCGGCGAGGGCCGTCGTCTCCAATCGATAGCGATACCACGTGCCGATCGGATCCCCGTCGTCACTCACCGCGATGAGGGCGTAGGACTTGCCCGTCGCCGACGCCGCCTCCGAAGCCATGGCCCAGTAGCGATCGTGGATCGGGTCGTAGACGCACTCCGGGTCGAACACGAAACTCGTCGCCCCCACCGAACCCCAGAAGCCGCTGGCCCCTTCGATCTCGTCGGTGAAGAGGAGGGCGCCGGCCTTGGTGAAGATCGAGATGCGGCCGTTGGTCATGGCCAGGACATGGTTCGGCCCGACCGCCATCGAGCAGTCGGGCGGTGTCCAGCCGGTGTCGACCACCGCGTCGAACCCGACGCCGAGGTCGCTCCAGGCGATCGTCCGCGGACCTCGCTCGACATCGCGCGGATCAAAGGTCGGCGGCACATGCGGGCTGGCCGTGCCGTCCGCACCGCTCGCCGCCCTGGCCGTCGCGGGATCGATGCCCAGCGGCGTGCCGGTCGCCCGAGCCAGCGGTTGGCCGCCGGCGATCGTGACATGGGCCGCGCTCGCGTCACCCAGGCCGGCGTCGCCGTCCCACGCGATGGCGTACCCGCCACCGGCGAGGGCGACCAATCGGGATGTTCCAGCCGCCTGGCGAAGCGATTGCCCGCCGGGCAGGGCGTCGGTCAGCCGCTCGACCGGACCGCACGCCCGCCCCGCCTCGTCGAGGAACGCGATGCTGACCCGCGAACGGATGGGCTGGTCGGAACCGCTCGGCGGAAGCGTCGGGGCGCCGAGGGCGACCGCGTAGCGCCGCGAGGGATCGGGGCCATCGAGCAGGGTCGGACTGGCGGCGACCGCCGGACCGAGGCAGACCGGCGTCGACACGACACAGCCGCGGGCATCGACGAGCGCCGCCCATGCCTCGTGGGCGCACGCGGCCTGAGCGCCGTCGCGGATCGCCGCTTCGTAGGTGAGGATCGCCCCGCCGTCGCCGCCAGCGGCGAGCGTCGGCTCGTAGGCGTCATAGGCCACGGTCTCGACATCGAGGACCCGCTCGGCCACCAGATCGACCAAGGCCAGCCGCACGCAGGGATCGCCGCGCCGATCGTCCTCGGTCCAGGCGACCATGGCTCGATCCGGGGAGGACATCGCGATGCTCGGCGTTCGCACGGCGGTGCCGCGCGACACCCGCAGCTCCTCGCCCCACGCCCCGTCCGCCAGCACGGGCCGCAGCACGATCGCGTCCTCGTCGCTCGCCCACGCCACGCAGGCCGAGCCGTCCGCAGCGCTGGCCACGACCGGTGCGGCCTGGTCGCCGTCGGCCGTCGCATTCACCAGACGTTCGTCACCGCCGACGCCGTGCCGGTCGAAGCGGCGAGCCACGATCGAGCCGCGATCGCCGTCCTGCCCATGCGACTGCCAGACGATGAGGAAGCCGCCGTCGGCGAGGCTGGCGATCGCCGGAGAGGTCTGGGCTCCGGGAGTCCAGAGATTGACCGCTTGTTCGCCCCCGAGGGCCGCCCCGTCCCGATCGAGCCGCTCGAGGTAGATGCCCGCCGACCCCTCCTGCTGCCGCCGGCTGGTCCAGACCACCGCGAGGTCGCCGGAGGCCAGGCGTGCGAGGGCGGCCTCGAACTGCGCCGAATTCCCGAAGGTGCTGACTCGCCCATGCTCGGGAACGTCGCCCCGCTCGGGGACACCGGCCACCTGCATGGCGGCGACCGCCACCTGGAACGCCACATCGATCGCGATCCCGAACATCACAGCCTCCGATCTCGGATGCCGTTGTTCTATGGTGCCCGCGGCCCCGATGCCAGCGAGAACCAGCAAATCGCCCCACGCCACGGCGGCCTAACGGTCGCCGCCGACCGTGGCCCGGACCGCCTTGCTGATCGGCGGATAGGCCACCCATTCCCGCCCGCCGAGGGCCGCCCCGTCCTTGGTGCGGAAACGCCCTTCGAGGAGCACCACCCGCCAGATGGCGTCGTCCTCCTTGCGGAGCGCCCCGAAGGTGACGAGCGTCTCGCCAGAGCCAGTCTCGAGCCGCGTCACCGGCACGTCGCGGGCGGTCCACGCCGCGAGCGGCGAGCCGTAGCTCTTGGCGCGGGCCAGGGCGTCGGGATCGCGCTGCACGAGGGCTTTGAGGTCGGCGAGCTTCTGGTCGAGGGCGTCGGCGACGAGGAGCCGCTGACGCTCGTCGACGGCGCGGATCAGGGCGATGCTCGACGCCTTCGAGATCAGGGTCAGCTCACCATCCGCGTCGAGCCAGACCACGCTGCGGTCGGTGCGCCAGTTGAGGGGACCGCCATCCCCCGCGGGCTTACTGGCCGGTCCGAGGACTCGGACCAACCGATTGGCGATCTCGGTGCGCCGCGACCCGGCGCCGGGCAACTCCTTCGTCGCATCCGACGGGGCGAAGTCGATCACCACCGCTGCGAGGCGCCCGTCGCCGCGCGACGTGGACAGGGCGATCGCTTGCAGCGGGAGGCCGAGGAAGGTGGTGTCGGGGGAGCCGCGCCAGGTGCGGAAGGTGGTGCCGACGATCTCGGTGAGGGCAGCATCCGCGGCAGCCGGCCCCTCGGAGAGGCGGACCGTCGAGCGGCGATTGACGGCCTCGATGAATTGCTCCGACGGCTCGCCCATGGGGATCGACCCGATCCCCTCGAGCGATCGCCAGTCCTCGGCCTGGCCATCGGTTGGAGCAGTCGCCGCCGGTTGTTCCGGCTTCGCGCTCGGGGCGGCAGCCGGCGGATCCGGCGCGACCGGGAAGGCCAAGGCGCAGGCCGCCATCGACAGCAGGATCCCGGGCCCAAACATCACTCGACGCACGCTCATCGCCGGACCTCGACCACGCGACGTTCCTCGGGGCTCGACAGCGGCGAGTCTGCCACCGTCACCCGCTACGATACCCGCTCCTGCCGCTCCGATCCGGGGTCGGCGCTCGGCCCCCACACCGAAGGTTCGCCATGCCACGCACCCTCCCTCGTCTCGCGACGTTCGCCCTCCTCGCCCTGGTCGCCGGGTTCCTCGTCGGCTGCGGCTCGCAGACCACGCTCCGCACGGTCTGGAAGAGCCCCGACGCCATGCCGAAGGAGCCCTTCGACAAGGTGGTCACCATCGTCGTCAACGCCACCCCCGCCGAGCGACGGGCCGGCGAAGACGAGATGGCCAACTGCGTGACCCGTTCCCACGCCATCCCCTCCTACACCATGGTGTCGGACGCCGACCTCAAGGACCGGGCCAAGGTCGAGGCCATCCTCAAGCAGCACGGGGTCGACGGGGCCATCGTGCTGCGCCTCGTGTCGCGGGAGAACTCGACCGAGTACATCCCCCCGACCGTGATGGCCCAGGAGGGCGACATCATCAATTACCAAGGCCCGCAGTCGCTCTATCAATTCAGCGAGGGGCCGATCTACGGATCGGGCTACACGGTGACCACCACCACGATCCAGGCCCAGATCAGCATCTTCGACGTGGCGACCGACAAGCTCATCTGGGCCGGGAGCAGCACCTCCACCGACCCTGCGAGCATCGACGACATGATCGTCCAGGTGGCCAAGGCCACCGTCGCCGAGCTCAAGAAGCAAGGCATCTTGCCGGCCAAGTGAGATCGGGCCGGGCTCGGCCCGTGTTCACTTGGCCTCCACCCAGAAGACGTCGCACACCTGGTCGGCGACGAAGCGATAGGTGACCTGGTCGTAGCGGGCCAGGGCGGAGTCCTCGGTGAGGAAGATCCCGCCGCCCTCCGCAGCGGGGTCGTCGCGGTATCCGACGAGAAGCCGGCTGTGGCCGGAACCGGCGGCCACGGGATAACCGCTGGCCAGCACCGCCTTGATGGCCTCGATCTGCTCCGGTCGGACGCCGCGCTGCCCGCTTTGCCACGGCACGATCCAGTGGACGGCGAGCTTCTCGGCGATCACCGGTCGGATGGCCGCCGCCTCGGTGGCCGCCCCGGGCGGCGGGACGCCGTGCGAGTCGAACGACGCCGCGTAGGGCATGGCCGCCTCGCTGCAAGCCCCAAACCGCTCGAAGCCGGCGATCGCCTCGTGGAAGAAGGAACCGTCGTCGACGCGGCCCGAGGCTTCGTTGGCAGCCCAGTTCAGGTGCTCGACGCTCAGCCGCAGCGGCTTGCCCGTGGACTTCGCCAAGGCGAACTCGAGGGCCTCGCAGGTGGTGAAGACTGAGCAGGTGCCACGCGGGCCTTGGGCCCGCGGGCCGAGGCCGAGCCCATCGAGGGCTGGCCGCAGATCCACGCTCGCAGGCGGCTGCGGAGCGGGCTCCACCGCTCTCGGGGCGGCCGGCGCGGGCCCCTCCGGCTGGCAGGACGCGAGCGGCAGGACGAGCCACGGCAGGGCGACCAAGCGGCGTGGAAGCTGCACGCGCATCATGGCATGAATCGGGGCCGCGGGTATCGTCCGCGCCATGAAGGTCCGTTGCCCTGCCCTCCTCGCCGTCTTACTTCCCGTCGCCGCCTGTGCCACCGCACCGGCCCCACAGCGCGGTCCGGCAAGCACGGAGCTCGAAGCGATCTTTTCGTTGCCGACCAGGCCGACCGCCAGGTCGACGACATCCGGGCCATCGATTGGGACGCGATCAGCACCCGCGATCGCGAACGCGAGGCCCGGGTCAAGGAGCTCTACCGCCAGGAGCCTTCGAGTCGGCGGCCGACTGGTACCACGCGGCGATGGTTCTCCAACATGCGTCCGAGCCCGCCGACTACCTCCTGGCCCACGACTGGTGCGTGGCCGCCATCGCCCTCGGCTCGGAGCCAGCCCGCTGGCTCGCCGCGGCGACCCTCGACCGCTATCTCGACCACCAAGGGAAGCCCCAACAATTCGGCACGCAGTACCGTTCCGACAGCCCGGGAGCCCCGTGGAAGCTGAGCCCGGTCGACGGCACCATCACCGACCAGCTGCGGACCATCATGCACGTCCCGACCCTGGCCGAGGCCGAGCGCCGCGAGGCGGAGATGAACCGCAAGCCGTGAGCGGGCGGCTAGAAGGCGATCCGCAGGCGGGTCTCGAAGACCTCGATCAGGTCCTGGTCCAGGTTGTAGGAGGGGTCAGAGATGAACTGCACGCCGACCGTGAGCTGCTCCGCTCGGCGAGCTGGATGCGGTAGAAGATCTCGCTCGTCCACTGCTCGCGGGCCGATCCGGTGGGTTCGCCCCAGGCGAGCCCGATCCCGACCACATCGTCGGGGCGGCCGGGGACGAACGTCCCGCCCACGCCGCCGGAGACGATCTGCTCGATCCCGGTCACGTCGCCCTGGGCGTAGCCGTAGCGGAGGAACGCCCCGAAGACCTCGGGCACCAGCTCCTGGTCGAAGCTGAAGGCGAAGCCCTGGTCGCTCGGGTCCCCGGCCGCCGGGATGGCGTCGGAGTACCAATAGGTGAAGCGGTAGTTCCCCTGTCCCAGTCCCTCGAAGAGCGGAGTCAGGCCCAATTCGCCAGCGTAGAAGAAGTCGCCATCGCCGAAGGTGCTGAACCCGCTCGTCGTCTTCTTGCCTTGGGCATCCTGGAAGCCGCCGGCGACGTACCACAGGTCGGTCTGGATGCGGGCCGTCGCCCCTAACCCGTTGCTCGGGAAGTCGCGGGCCGGGTTCGAGGAGAAGGCCTTGTTCAGGAAGAGGAGGTTGGCGCTCGCCGCCCGGTTGGTGTTGTAGTAGTTGTCGGGGTCGAGCTTTCCGAGGGTGACCACCAAGGCGTCGTCGAAGAGATGCTGTTCCCACCAGAGTTGGTTGATGCAGTAAGGCTGGTCGGTGAAGCCGTCGGTCGTCTTCCACGCCGAGCCGATCTCGGGACCCAGCGTCGAGGGGACGGGCGCCCCGAGTTCCATGCGCCACTCGGTGTAGAAGCCGAGGTAGCCGTTGTTCGGCCCGCCTTTCTCGCCGAGCAGCCGCCACTTCCCGATGAAGTCGAGGTCGCCGCCAAACACGTCGCGGTACCCGGGGCTGGAGAAGGCGTGCTGATAGAGGGCGGTGAAGGAGAAGCCGAGGCGGAGGCCGACGGCCTCGTCGATGGCGTCGGTCCAGTGGCCCCACACCGGCTCGATGAGGGAGACCGGCCCGACGGGGAAGAGGCCGGCCTGCCCCGGGTTTCCGGCCTCGCTCAGCTCCCCCTGCACCGAGCCGTCGGGCTCGGCTCCAAAGTGGGCGTCGGGACCCTCGAGGGCTGACTGGACCTCAGGCGGCGCCGCCGGCCCCTCCTGGGCGGCGAGGAGGATCGTCGCTGCGAGAACGCTCGCCAACATGATCGCCTCCCGGCGCGTGGCGCCGTGTGGAGCCGCGGCAGCTCGACGATGCGTTCGCCTCGCGAGGAGCTGCGAGTCGCAACCCGCCCATCGCACCGCCGATCGGACTAACATGATAGCTCGCCGGCCGCCCGCCGCCGCGGGCGCCGCCCCTCGGAGCCATCCCATGCCGCGTGACCGATCCCGCCCGCGCACCGCCCGCGCCCCCCGCGGCCGCGTGGAGCACGATCTCCTTGGTCCGAAGACCGTCCCCGCCTCCGCCTACTACGGCGTGCAGACCGCCCGGGCCATGGAGAACTTCCGGATCTCGGGAGTCCCCCTCCGCCACTACCCCGACCTCATCAAGGCCCTCGGCATGGTGAAGATGGCCGCGGCCCGGGCCAACCGCGATTGCGGCGGCCTCTCCGCCCCGATCCTCCGCGGGATCGAGAAGGCGTGCCGGGACCTCATCGACGGCCAGCTCCTCGACCAGTTCGAGGTGGACGTGATCCAAGGCGGCGCCGGCACCTCGACCAACATGAACGCCAACGAGGTGATCGCCAACCGGGCCCTGGAGCACATGGGGAAGCGGAAGGGCGACTACCGCTTCTGCGATCCGCACGACCACGTCAACCTCGGGCAGTCGACCAACGACGCGTATCCGTCGGCCCTGCACGTGGCGATCCTGCTGGGGAACGACCGGCTCTTCGCGGCCGTCGAGGCCCTGGTGTCCGCCTTCCGGGCCAAGGCCCGCGAGTTCCGCACCATCCTCAAGATGGGCCGCACCCAACTGCAGGACGCCGTGCCCATGACCGTGGGCCAGGAGTTCGACGCGTGGGCGGCGAGCATCGCGGACGAAGGCCGCACCTTGCGGGCCGTGGAACGGGCCCTGTGCGAGGTCAACATGGGAGCGACGGCGATCGGCACCGGGCTCAACGCCCTGCCGGGCTACGCCCCGCGCTGCGCCCGCCACTTGGCGAAGATCGTCGGCAAGCCGATCCGGCTGGCCACCGACCTCATCGAAGGGACGCAGGACACGCAGGCCTACGTGCTCTACTCCTCGGTGATGAAGAGCCTGGCGATCAAGCTCTCCAAGGTCTGCAACGACCTGCGCCTCCTGGCCTCCGGTCCGCGGGCCGGGCTCCACGAGCTGAATCTCCCGGCCATGCAGCCGGGCTCCTCGATCATGCCAGGCAAGGTGAACCCGGTCATCCCCGAGGTGGTCAACCAGGTCTGCTTCCGCGTCATCGGGAACGACCTCACCATCACCATGGCGGCCGAGGCAGGCCAGCTCCAGCTCAACGTCATGGAGCCGGTGATCGCGGCCTGCGTCTTCGAGGGGCAGAAGCTCCTCGGCAACGCGGTCGACACGCTCCGCACCCTGTGCATCGACGGGATCACCGCCAACCGGGACGAGTGCCAGCGGTTCATCGAGCGTTCGATCGGCGTGGTGACGGCCCTCAACCCGCACCTCGGCTACGAGAAGTCGACCCAGCTCGCGGCAGAGGCGATGAAGACCGGAAAGGGCATCGTCGAACTCGTCCGCGAACACCGGCTGCTCACCGACGCCGAGATCCGGAAGATCCTCGACCCGGCGACGATGACCGGACGGGCTCCCCGGGCCCGTCGTGGCCAACCCCGCGCCAAGCGCTGACCCTGCCCCCGACCGGAGGTGCCCATGATGCTCTGGCTCGAACTTGGCGTGGTCCTCGCCGCCATCGTGGTGGGGGCCAACGTGGGCGGCGTCGGCCTCGGCACGGTGGCCGCGATCGGCCTCGGCATCCTCGTCTTCGGATTCGGCCTGCCGCCCAGCTCGCCGCCCGCCGAGGTGTTAGCCATCATCGTGGCGGTGGTCACCGCGACCTCCACGCTGCAGGCCGCCGGAGGCATGGACCTCCTCGTGGCCTGGGCCGACCGGGCCCTGCGAGCCCACCCCCGGGCGATCACCTTCGTGGCCCCGATCGTGGCCTACTTCTTCACCTTCTGCGCCGGCACCGGGCACGTGGCCTACGCGGTCCTCCCGGTCATCGCCGAGGTCTCCCGCAAGGCGGGCGTGCGGCCGGAGCGTCCGCTCTCGATCAGCGTGATCGCTTCCCAACAAGCGATCACCGCCAGCCCGCTCTCGGCCGCGACGGCCGGCATGATCGCCCTCCTCGACAAACCCGGGGCCGACCATCACATCGGACTGGGCCATGTCATCGCGGTCTGCCTGCCGGCGACCTTGATCGGCGTCCTGGCCGGGGCCTTCGCCGTCTCTCGACGCGGCCGCGAGCTGGCCGACGATCCCGAGTACCAGCGTCGCCTCGCCGCCGGCGAGGTGGAGACGCCGAAGCCGCTCCCGACCATGGACCCGGCCACCAAGCGGCGGGCCCTCCTTGCAGTCGGCCTCTTCGGCCTGGGAGCCGTCGCCATCGTCGCCTTCGGCCTCTTCCCGGCCCTACGCCCCGCCTTCCCGCCGGCCCATGATCCCGACGAGGCGGCGAAGGCCCTCGGCATGCCGGTCCTCATCCAGCTCGTGATGTACATCGCGGCCGGCATCACCATGCTGACCTGTCGGGCCAAGCCCGATGTCGCCTCAGCGAGCCCCATCGCCAAGGCGGGCGTCATCGCGGTCATCTCGATCCTCGGCCTCGGCTGGCTCGGCTCCTGCTTCTTCCAAGGGAACCGCGACGCGATCGTCACCGGGCTGAGCGACGTGGTGCAGGCCCACCCATGGGTCTTCGCCATGGCCCTCTTCGTGCTGTCGATCCTCCTCTTCAGCCAGGCCTCGACGGTGGCCGCCCTGATGCCGGTCGGCCTCGCCCTCGGGCTCGCCCCGGCCACGCTGATCGCCTACTTCCCCGCCGTGAACGGCTACTTCTTCCTCCCGACCTACGGGACGATCGTGGCCGCCGTGGCCTTCGACCAGACCGGGACCACTCGCATCGGGCGCTACGTCCTCAACCACAGCTTCATGCTGCCCGGGCTCGTGGCGACCACGGTCAGCCTCCTGGTCGGGGCCCTCCTGGCCCGCCTCGTGATCGGTTAGCCGGTGGCTCGGGCTCCGCCCTCCCCCGCCCACGGGTATCGTGCCGGCATGCGACTCTCCACCATCGCGTCCCTCCTCGTCCTCGTCGCCCTCTTCCTGCCCGCCTGCGCCACCACGCCGCCTGCCCCGCCGCAGGAGCACTCGACGAACTACATCCTGGTGACGCTCCACCGGGGGCCGAAGGCCGGCACCTATCCGGCCGAGGAAGGCGTGGCCATCCAGAAGGGACACCTCGAGAACATCGGTCGCCTCGCCGACCGGGGGATCCTCTACGTCGCTGGCCCCTATGGACAGGTCCACCACGATCCGACTGCCCGGGGCATCTTCATCCTCAACGTGCCGACCATCGACCAAGCGTGGACGGCGACCGAGACCGACCCCGCCGTCGAGACCCAGACCCTCGTCTTCGACCTGGCTCCCTTCACCACCGAGGCCAACCTCGAGGCGGCGTGGAGCGCGAGCCAGGCCCGCGCCGCCGAGCTCAAGAAGGCGGGCGTCGACCCCTCGAGCCCCGAGGAGATGCGGAAGGCGATCCGGGCCTACGTGGTCATCGAGGCCGACGACGGCAACCGGGCCGAGCAGGCCTTGGCCACCGCGCTCCCGCCCGGCAAGCTGATCATCGCCGGTCGGGTCAAGGGCACCCGCGGGTTCTTCGTGGTCGATGCGCCCGACATCTCCACGGTGCAGGGGTGGCTGGGGGCCAACGACGCGTCCCTCGGCGACCATACCTTCGACGAGTGGTGGGCGAGTTCGCTCTTGGTCCAAGCCGGCCAGCCCGGAGCCTGATCCCCTAATCCCGGAACGATCGTCCGAGACTTCTCGGGGCTTGGGGACGACGAGTTGAGCGATGACGTATCTCGGAAGGGCCTACCCGCACTAGGGTGATGGTCCCCGCGGATCGCCGCGGGTCCACCTTTCCTGCGAGGCCCCATGCGTCTCTCCCCTCGATATTCGATCGCTTCCCTGCTCGTCCTCGGTTCGCTCATCGCCAGCCACGCCCAAGCCAGTGACTGGCAGATGTACACGTCGATGCCCGCCCCCAAGGCCAACACCTTGGCGGTCAAGTACAACGGGCTGATCTACATGGTGGGCGGCGCGCCGTGGGTCAACGGGAACGACCAGGACGGCAGCGTCTACAAGCTCAACGCGAACGGGACCTGGACCACCGCGTTCCCGCTGGAGGGGATGGGGCCGGTGAGTGGCCAGGGCGGCGGCGTCGACGCCAACAACCACATCATCGTCTTCGGTGGCGTCGCCACCAACGGCGACATCTCGCCGGGTCGCTCCTACGAGCCGGTGGACGGGCCGATCGACTGGATCACCGACGCCAGCATCAACGCCCCGCCCTTGAACTTCGGCTACGCGGTCGACGGACAGAAGCGGATCTACCGGCTCGGCGGCGGATGCGACGACTGCTTCCTCAACTATGGCTACTGCACGCGATACAACGGCGTGACCGACAGTTGGGAACAGATCGCCTACTTGCCCTACTCGCGCTCCTCGATCGCTGCGGCGTACGACGGGCAAGGCCACATCTGGGGCTTCGGCGGGTACACCTCGTTCGGCCTGCCCCGCATCCACGACACGATCAAGTACACCATCGCCACCAACACCTGGGAGTCGATCGGCATGGCCTATGTCCCGATCGAGACGAGCGATGCCAAGGCCGTCCTCGGCGCGGACGGGAACATCTACCTGATCGGCGGCTTGGCCGGGGCCTACACCGGACTGCCGACGACGAACGTCTGGATCCTCGAGCCGGGCAGCAATACCCCGATCCTCTCCGTCGGCCCCGCCCTCAACGTGGCCCGCTACGACTTCGGGGCCGTGCTCGGCGACGACAACTACATCTACGTGATAGGCGGGATGGGTGCGAACGGCGCATTGTCGAGCGTGGAGCGGCTCTACACCGGGGCCTGCCCGGCCGTGCCGAACCAGTCGCCGTCCCAGTCGGTCTCCATCGGGCAAACGGTGAACCTCACCGCCACCGCGACCGGCGGGGCCCCGCTGACCTTCCAATGGGAGCGGAACGGCCAGCCCCTCTCGAACGGGCCGACCGGCCACGGCAGCACCATCGCCGGAGCGACCACGACGGCCCTGACCATCACTAACTTTGCGGCAACCGACGTCGGCACCTACACGCTCACCGCGACCAACCCCTGCAGCAGCGCGACGAGCGACGACATCGTCCTCAGCACCTCGAACCCCGCCGACATCAACCACGACGGGCACGTCGACGCCTCGGACCTCGCCGTCCTGCTCGGAGCCTGGGGCACCTCCAGCCCGGCCAGCGATCTCAACGGCGATGGCACCGTGAATGCGGCCGATCTGGCCATCCTGCTCGGAGCCTGGGGCTAACCGCCGGCAGCTCGGCAGGCCTCAGTCCTTGGCCTTCCACGCCGCCTGCTGGTCGGGCTTCCCCCACTGTCCGTACATCTCGGCGATGGCCTCGGCGGCGATGGTGCGGCGGGTGTGGCCGGCGGGAAGGGCCTTGGCGAGCTGTTCGTAGCCCGAGACCATGATCGGCTCCGCCTCCGCGTAGCGTCCTTGGGCGGCGATCGAGCGGGCCAGATTGACCTTGGCCTGGCCGCGCATCCAGTGCGTCTCGGGGACCGCCTTTGCCACGCCCGCCTCCATGCGGCGCATGATGGGCTCGGCGTCGGCTGGCTTGTTTCGGGCCAGGAGAAGCAGCCCGAGGTTGTTCATCACCGCCAGCGTCGACGTATCCCCCTCGCCCGAGACCCGCAGCCGGACCTCGAGGATCCGCCGGAGGGACGCCTCGGCGCTGTCGAGATCGCCGGCTAACTGCTGGTTCCGGGCCAGGTTCGCCTGGTAGGTGAGCGTGGTGTTGTGTTCCGTCCCGAGCGTGCGGGCCGCGGACTCCGAGGCCTTTTCGAGGATGGCGATGGCATCGCGGTACTTCTCGAGCTGCTCGAGGGTCTGGGCCACGATGTTCGCCGTGGTGAGCGTCTGGGTGTGGTCCGGGCCGAAGATCCGCATCTTGGTCGCCAACACCTCGCGACCCAGCTGCTCTGCCTCGGCGTAGCGGCCAAGGTCGTTGAGGATCGAGACGAGGATGCTCTTCGCCCCCAGCGTCTGGGCCCCGTCGGCCCCCTGGGCCTTGGTCGCGATGTCGACCAGCTCGCGGGCCACCTTCTCCGCCTCGGCCAACTGGCCGAGGTCCTGCAGCACGTCGGCCACGCTGCTCATGGTCTCGAGCGTCGTCTTGTGGCCCTGGCCGAGCGTCGCCACCTGGTCGGCCAGGGTCTGGCGGTAGACCTCGAGGGCGCCGGCCTCGTCGCCGGCGATCTGCATGGCGAAGCCCAGGTTGCTGCGGGTCTGGAGGGTGTCGCCGTCCTGCGGCCCGAGGACGCGGGCCTGGATGTCGTGCGTTTCGCGCAAGATCGTGATGGCCGCCTGGGCGTCGCCGAGCTGCAGCGTCTCGATGCCCACGCCGAAGCGGTCGCTGAGCGTGCCGCGATGCTCGCTCCCCAGCACCCGGGCCCGGATCTCGGCGGCCCGGGCGAACTGCTCCTTCGACTCGCGGTAGCGGGCCAACTGGTTGTAGGTCTCGCCTAACGTGTGGCGGACGGCGGCCTCGGCCTCGGGTTGGTCGGCCAGCGACCTGCTGACCTTGGCCGCCGCGTCGTCGAGGATCTCCTTGACCGAGACGTCCTGCCCCTTGGCCTTCTCGGGGTCGATGGAGGAGAGCATCTCGCGCAGGAACTCCGCCGTGGCCTCGGCCCGGGCCCGCTCCGCGGTGGCCGTGTCGCGGGCCAGGCGGGCGTCGTCGAGGGCCCGGTTGGCTTGGACCAACCCGACCGCCGTGCCCGCCGAGCCGGCCACCACGGCCAGGGTGACCGCCGACACCGCGACCACCAGCCCGCGGCGGCGGCGGACGAACTTCCGCAGCCGATACATGCTGCTCGGCGGCGCGGCCTCGACCGGCTCGCCGCGCAGGTGGCGCTCGACGTCGGCGGCGAAGCCGTTAGCCGTCTCGTAGCGCCGCGTGCGGTCCTTGTCGAGGGCCTTCATGATGATCCAGTCGAGGTCGCCGCGGAGGAGCGTCCCCAGCCTGGCCAGCTCGGTGCGCCGCCGCGAAGCCACGGTGGTCGCCGTGTCGCCTAACGTGCCGACCCGCGTGCTCGGCTTGGGCGGGTCGACCTCGCGGATCATCCGCTGGATCTCGGCGTATCCGGCCCGCACCAACTCCTTGGTGTCGAAGGGCGTGGTGCCGGTGAGGAGTTCGTACAGGAGGACGCCCAGCGAGTAGATGTCGCTCCGCGTGTCGATGTCGAGCCCGCTCATCTCGGCCTGCTCGGGCGACATGTAGGCCGGCGTCCCGATGAGCTGGCGGTGCTCGGTGAAGAGCGTCTTCTCGGTGAGCCGGGCGCTGGTCGCCTTGGCGATGCCGAAGTCGATCACCTTGGGGACCGGCTTCCCGTCGTGCAGCGTCACCAGGATGTTCGAGGGCTTGATGTCGCGGTGGATGATGCCCTTCTGGTGGGCGTGCTGGACGGCGTGGCAGATGGGGACGAAGAGGGCCAGCCGCTCCTCCGGCGTGAGCATGTTCTGGTCGCAATACTCGGTGATGGGGACGCCGCGGACGAGTTCCATCACGAAGTACGGCCGCCCCGTCGAGGTCGCCCCGGCGTCGAGCACCTTGGCGATGTTGGGGTGGTCCATCATGGCCAAGGCCTGCCGCTCCTGCTCGAAGCGGGCCACGACCTGCCGGGTGTCCATGCCCAGCTTGATGATCTTGAGGGCCACCTTGCGGCGGACCGGTTGCTCCTGCTCGGCCATGAAGACCGAGCCGAAGCCGCCCTCGCCGATCCGCTGCAGCAGCTTGTAGGGGCCGATGTGCGTGCCCGGCCCCTCCACCTCGTCGTGCCGGTCGACGTCGACGCCGCCGGCGATGGCCGACGGCGAGGCGAGAAACGCGGTCTCCCCTTCCGCCGCCGCGAGCATGCCCCGCAGGCGGCGCTCGAACTCGGGGTCGCCCTTGCTGGCGGCGACGATGGCAGCCTCGCGCTGGGCGGCGGGCGTCTCGATCAGGCGATCGAAGATCTGCCGAAGCTCTCGGTGCTGTCGTTCGTCCATGGTTCCTTGCCCGCCTGGGCCGTCAGGTGCTCAGCACCGCTCGGCCTCGATCGCTTCCTTCAGCCAACTCCGGGCGAAGGCCCAGGTCCGCTTCACGGTCGGGGTCGAGACCCCCATCGCCTCAGCGGTTTGCTCGACGCTCAGCCCGGCAAAGAACCGGAGGCGGACGACCGTCGCCGCCTCCCTATCCACCTGCTCCAAGCGGGCGATGGCGTCGTCGAGGATCAGGAATCCGGCCGATTCCTCCTCCGTCCGCATGTCGGGCAGGGAACTCAGTTCGAGCGCCGCCCGCTTGGCCCGCGGCCCGCCTCGGATCCCCGCGGCCTTGGCCCGGGCCCGGTCGACCAGGATCCGCCGCATGGCCTCGGCGGCCGCAGCATAGAAGTGGGCCCGCCCCTGCCAAGGGATCTCCCGCGGACCGACCAGCTTGAGGTACGCCTCGTGGACCAAGGCCGTCGCCTGCAGGGTGTGGTCGGCCCGCTCCCGGCCCATCGCCAGCTGGGCCGACTGCCGCAACTGCTGATAGACGAGAGGGAGGAGCTCGGCCGCCGCCTGCTCGTCGCCCGCGGCGGCCCGCTGCATGATCACGGTGACATCCATGGCGTCGCGTGCAGCCTACCCGGCTGGCGGGCAGAATAGGCGCATGCCAGCCGCTCCGACCACCATCGACTCCTACCTCGCCAACATCCCCGCCGAGCATCGCGCCGCCATCAACACCCTGCGCGAGGTGCTCCGAAAGAACCTCGACAAGGGCTACGAGGAGGCGTTCCTGTACGGAATGCCGCATATCGTGGTGCCGCACCGCGTCTTCCCCGACGGCTACCACTGCGACCCGAGCAAGCCGCTGCCCTTCGCCGGCATGGCCTCGCGGAAGAGCGGCATCTCGTTCTACCTGATGTGCGTCTACCTCGATCCCGCCGAGCGAGCCTGGTTCGAGAAGGCCTGGGCCAAGACGGGCAAGAAGCTCGACATGGGCAAGTCCTGCATCACCTTCAAGAAGCCCGAGGACATGGCCCTCGAGGTGATCGCCGAGGCGGTGCGCCGCGTGCCGTCCAAGGCGTACATCGCGAAGTACGTGAGCCTGCGGGATGGGCAGGCTTCGCGGAAGAAGGCCGCCAGCAAGAAGCCGGCCGCCAAGAAGACCGCCACCAAGAAGGCGACCAGCACGAGGAAGACGGCCGGCAAGCAGGCCGCGAAGAAGAAGTCCTCGAAGCGGGCCTGACCGCCCGCCGCCCGGCCCGTCGGCGCTTCAGGATCGCGTGGGCCGCCTCTATACTCGGCGGCGATGCGGATCGTCATCGCCATCCTCCTTGCGAGCGTCCTCGCGGCGGAGGGTGTCCTTCTCACGGGCGGCACATCCAGCCTGCCTTCCGCAGCAGCACCGCCTGCCCCGCGGACCGGCCCCGACTTCGACCGCGCCATCCGTCCGATCCTCGCCGACCGCTGCTTCCGCTGCCACGGGCCTGACTCGGCCTCCCGCAAGCACGATCTCCGCCTCGATACCGAAGAGGGCTCGCGGGCCGTGGTCGCCGACGGATCGCTCGCGGCGCGGATCGCGAGCCACGACCCCGAGGAGTTGATGCCGCCGCCCGACTCGAAGCTCGTCCTGGAGGAGCGGGAGAAACGGCTCCTCCTCGACTGGATCGCGGCGGGCGCGGTGTACGCCCCGCACTGGGCGTTTGTCGCCCCGCGGCGGCCCGAGCGGCCGGCGATGCGCCGGGCCGTGTTCGTGGCCGACCCCCTCGATTCCTACGTCGAGGCACGGCTCGAGTCCGAGGGACTCGCCTTCGCCCCGGAAGCCGACCGGGCCACCCTCCTCCGCCGCGTCGCCCTGGCCCTCACCGGAATCCCGCCGACACCCGAGGAGACGGCGGCCTTCGAGGTCGATCAGCGTCCGGACGCCTACGAGCGGGAGGTCGACCGCCTCCTCGCTTCGCCCCGCTTCGGCGAACGGATGGCAAGCGATTGGCTCGATGCGGCCCGCTATGCCGACACCTTCGGCTACCAGTCGGACTGGGAGTGCCGCACCTGGCCGTGGCGGGACTGGGTCATCGCGGCCTTCAACGACGATCTCCCCTACGACCGGTTCCTGACCCAACAATTGGCCGGCGACCTGTTGCCCGACGCGACCCGTTCGACGCGGATCGCGAGCGCCTTCAACCGGCTGCATCGCCAGACCAACGAAGGCGGCTCGATCGACGAGGAGTTCCGCCAGGAGGCGATCGCTGACCGCGTGCAGACCTTCGGCACCGCGATGCTCGGCCTCACCCTCGAGTGCGCCCGCTGCCACGACCACAAGTACGACCCCATCCCGCAGCGCGACTACTACAGCCTCGCCGCCCACTTCGGAGCCATCGACGAAGCCGGCACCTACCCCTACTCGATGCCCGACTTGCCATCGCCGACGATGCGGTTAGGGAGCGCGGAGGACGAGGCGAAGCTAGCCTCGCTGGCCTCGGCCGTCGCTGACGCGGAGGCTGCCGTCGGCTCGAGCACCGGCCCGCGGGTCGAGGCCCTCGCCGCCCGCCTCGCTCGCGGCGAGCGACTGCCGGCGCCGGTCCCCATCCTCCGGGCCGAACTCGCCGGCGGGATCGACGGCCCGCCGGAACTGGGCGGGGCGAAGGCGACCTCGCTCGATGGCGACAGCGGTCCCTCGGCCAAGGACCCGCCTGCCTTCCGCCGTTCCCAACCGCTGACCGTCGTCCTCTGGATCCGGGCCAGCGAGGCCAAGCCGCGGGCCACCATCCTGCACACCTCGCAGTTCACGTTGGAGAGCGACCAGCAGGGCTACCAGCTCATGATGAAGGACGGCCGGCTGGCCTGGGAGGTCATCCACCTCTGGCCCGGCTCGGCTGCGGCGGTCGAGACTGTCGAGCCCTTGCCGCTGGGACGCTGGGTGCAGGTCGCGGCGACCTACGACGGCTCCTCGACCGCCGGCGGCATGCGGATCTACCTCGACGGCGAGCCAGTGGCCCAGCGTACGGTGCGCGACCGCCTCGACGGGCCGACGCCGCTCCGTACCCTCGAGATCGGCCATCGCTCGCGGGACCTCGGCTTCGCCGGCGGCAGCGTCGCCGACCTCCAGCTGTTTGATCGCTGCCTGGCCCCAGTCGAGGTCGCCGAACTACGGCGCCCCGGGGCGCTCGAGAAGATCCCTGCGTCGGAGGCGGCCCGCCAACTGGTCGCGGCCGGCGCCGACGACCGGGCGGCGCTCGATGCCCTGCGCCAGGCCCGGAGCCGGGAACAGGAGGTCCTCGAAGCCCTGCCTGAACTGATGGTGATGGCTCCGACGACCTACACGCGGCCCTCCTACGTCCTGACTCGCGGTCGGTACGACCAGCCCGACCACGCTCGTCCGGTGGCCAGCGACCGGGCCATCGATGCCCTCCTCCCCTTCGATCCCGGTTGGCCGCACGACCGGGCCGGTCTCGCCCGCTGGGTCACCGATCCCCGGAACCCCCTCACCGCCCGCGTGGCGGTCAACCGCCTCTGGGCCAGCTGCTTCGGCCGCGGCCTGGTGGTCACCCAGGAGAACTTCGGCGTGCAGGGCGAGCGGCCGAGCGAGCCCGAGCTCCTCGACCTCCTGGCCGTCGACTTCGTGGCCAGCGGTTGGAAGGTGAAGGCCATGCTGCGACGGATCGTCCTCTCCTCGACCTTCCGCCAGGCCTCGCAGGCGACCGCCGCCTCGCTCGAACGCGATCCCTCGAATGCCCTCCACTCCCGCGGGCCGAGCGGGCGACTGAGCGCCGAGATGCTCCGCGAGATCGAGCGCTCCCGCCGCCAGCGGCTCCTGGTCGAGACGGTCGGCGGGCCCAGCGTGAAGCCCTGGCAGCCACCCGGCCTCTGGGAGGACGCCGGCGTCGGCGGCGGCGCCACCTACGTGCCCGACCAGGGTCCCGCCGCCCATCGCCGCAGCCTCTACACCTTCCGCAAGCGCACCGCACCGCCGCCCGACATGATCCTCTTCGACGCCGGGAGCCGCGAGCAGTGCCAAGCCCGTCGCCTCCCCACCAACACGCCGCTCCAACAGCTCGTCCTCCTCAACGACCCGGTCTTCGTCGAGTGCGCGGTGGCCCTGGCCCGCCGGGCGGCCGCGGAGCGCCCCGACGACGCGGGCCGCGTGGAGCGGATCTTCGCCCTGCTCGCCTCGCGCCCGCCGCGGCCGGCGGAGCGAGCCGCCCTGCTCGATCTCCTCGCCTCCCGCCGCGACGACTTCCGCGCCGATCCGGCCGCAGCCGCGGCGCTGCTCGGCGCGGACCCCGATCCCGAACTTGCCGCTCTCAGCCTGGTGGCCTCGACCGTCCTCGCCTCCGACGCCGCCCTGACCACACGTTAGCCCCGCCATGCATCCCGCCCACCACCGACTCCTCGGCCTCACCCGCCGCCACTTCCTGGGCCTCTCGGCCCTCGGGCTCGGGAGTGTCGCCTTGGCGTCGATCCTGGGCGAAACGGCAAGCGGGGCGGCATCGACCGCTCGACCGTTCGCCCCGCACTTTGCCCCGCGGGCCAAGCGGGTCATCTACCTCTTCCAGGCCGGCGGCCCCTCGCAGATGGAGACGCTCGACCCGAAGCCGCTCCTCCGCGCCCGGCACGGCCAACCGCTGCCCGACTCGGTCCGCGGCGGGCAGCGGCTGACCGGGATGAGCGGCAACCAGGCGGTCCTGCCGCTCGCTGGCTCCTTCGTCGACTTCGCCCGCCACGGGCGATCAGGGCTCGAGGTGAGCAGCCTCCTGCCGCACACCGCCTCGATCGCCGACGAGATCTGCGTCGTCCGCACCCTCTTCACCGAGGCCATCAACCACGATCCGGCCATCACCTTCTTCTGCACCGGGAGCCAGATCGCCGGCCGACCCTCGATGGGCTCGTGGCTCTCGTACGGGTTAGGCAGCCTGAATGCGAACCTGCCGGCCTTCATCGTCCTCGTCTCGAAGAACGCCAACCGCGACCAGCCGCTGTATTCGCGGCTGTGGGGGAACGGCTTCCTGCCGAGCGACCACCAGGGCGTCCAGTTCCGGGCCGGCAAGGAACCGGTGCTGTACCTCACCAATCCCGAGGGCGTCTCGCCACATGCCCGGCGGGCCATGCTGGACGCCCTTGCCGCCCTGAACCGCGACCAGTCCGAGGCCACCCTCGATCCCGAGGTCGCCGCCCGCACCGCCCAGGCCGAGATGGCCTACCGCATGCAGACGAGCGTGCCCGAGGCGACCGACGTGGCCGGCGAGCCGGACGAGGTCTACGACCTCTACGGCCCCGACTCCCGCGTCCCCGGCACCTACGCCGCCAACTGTTTGCTCGCCCGCCGCCTCGTCGAGCGCGGGGTCCGCTTCGTCCAGCTCTTCCACCAAGGCTGGGACCAGCACGGCAACCTCCCCGGCCAGATCACCACCCAGTGCCGGCAGACCGACCAACCTTCCGCCGCCCTCGTCCTCGACCTCAAGCGCCGCGGACTCCTCGACGACACGCTGGTCATCTGGGGCGGCGAGTTCGGGCGGACCGCCTATTGCCAAGGCACGCTCGTCGAGGGCAACTACGGACGCGACCACCATCCGCGCTGCTTCTCGATCTGGCTCGCCGGCGGCGGCGTGCGCCGCGGCCACGTCCACGGCAGGACCGACGACTTCGGCTACAACATCGTGGAGGGCGGCGTCCACGTCCACGACCTGCATGCCACGCTCCTCCACCTCCTCGGTATCGACCACGAGCGGCTCACCTACCGCTTCCAAGGGCGCGACTTCCGCCTCACCGACGTGGCCGGAACCGTGGTGCCGGGCCTCCTGGCCTAACCTCGGTCAATCGAGCGACGCGCCTTTCGACCGGTAGTAGGAGGCGAGCTCGGGACGCTCGGGGGCAGCGCTTCGCGTCGCCATGCGCTCCGACCAGCGGTTGGGCTTCGCTCCCCGACGGACAAGGGCCTCGGCGTGCGCCGCGTCGTAGCGGTCGAGGTGGGCGTGCATCGTGGCGTCGTCGGGATAGCGATCGGTGAAGAGGACCGCCTCGACCGGCAGGCGAGGCTTGGCATCGGGCGATTCGGCCGGCGTGCCCACGCACATCCCGAAGAAGGGATAGACGCCCTCCGGGAGGCGCAGGAGGCGGTCGACCTCGCCCAGTCGGTTGCGGAGAGCCCCGATGTAGCAGATGCCGTAGCCCATGGCCTCGAAGGCCACCGCCATGTTCTGGGCGAAGAGCGAGGCGTCGATCACCGCGACAAGGAACGCCTCGAGCGACTGCCGGTAGGCGAGGCCCTCGCGCTCCGCCGCCAGCCGGTGCCGGCGAGCGTCCCCGCAGATGACGAGGAAGGCCCCGCTGCTGGCGACCTTCTCCTGGTCGCCGGTGAGCGGGACGAGTTGGCGACGCAGGGCGGGATCGGTGAGATGGAGGACCGAATAGGCCTGGACGGCGGAGCTCGTCGAGGCCATCTGCCCGGCGGCGACCGCGCGGCGGATGTCGGCCTCGGGGACGGGCGTCGGGGCGAAGCTGCGGATCGAACGGTGGCGATGGAGGAGGTCGAGGACGGCGGACATGCCACGAACGTACCAGCGCGGTCGGCAGCGGGCGAGGGCGATAGACTGTCGTTGCATCCCTGGGAGGTGCGACGATGCCGGACGGCCCACCAACGGGCGAAGCATGGATGATCGCGGCGTGGCCAGGCATGGGCAGCGTGGCCGTCCTGTCGGCCGGCTACCTCGTCCAGCAGTTGGGCATGACCGAGACGGGCGAACTCCCGCCGAACCACCACTTCGACGTCAACGAGGTCACGGTCCGCGAGGGGCTCGTCGTCCCGGTCCGCCCCCCACGCGGCGTCTTCTTCCGCTGGCAGCGCCCCGGGGGCCAGCGCGAACTCATCGTCTTCCTCGGCGAGGCCCAGCCGACCAGCGGCAGCACGGCCTACGCCCGCGAGCTGTTGGACGCGGCCGCGGCCTTCGGAGTCCGCCGGGTGGTCACCTTCGCCTCCATGGCGTCTTCGCTCCATCCGGCCGACAACCCGAAGGTCTACGGCGTGGCCACCGACGCGGCGACCCTGGCCGAGCTTGGCGAGCTCGAGGTCGAGCCGCTCGGCGACGGCGAGATCGGCGGCCTGAACGGCCTGCTCCTCTCCGCCGCGGCGGAGCGCGGGCTGCCCGGCTTCTGCCTCCTGGCCGAGATCCCCTTCTTCGCCGCGGCCGTACCCAATCCGAAGGCGGCCCGGGCGGCGCTCAGCGTCTTCTGCGTCCTTTCCGGGATCGAGGTGAGCCTCGAGGAGCTCGACCAGCACGCGGCAGCCGTCGACCAAGCCCTCATCGAGGCCTTCGAGCAGATGGAGCGCTCGCAAGACGAGAAGCCCGACGAGGACGAGGAGGGAGACGACGACGAGGAGTCGTCGGAGGCTGTCCGACCCGAGCAGGGCGAGGCGCCGGAACCGCCCGCCCCGCCAGCCGCCCCCGCCGCGCCCGGCGAACCCAAGCTCGACTTCGCGGCCCGCAAGCGCATCGAGCAGCTCTTCGAGGAGGCCCGCAAGGACACCTCGAAATCGCTGGCCCTGAAGCAGGAGCTCGATCGGCTCGGCGTCTTCAAGAAGTACGAAGACCGCTTCCTCGACCTCTTCCGACGGGCCGGATGAGCGGGTCGCACGCGACACCAGGCTCCGGGACCGTGGGCGAGGTCTGGACGGCGTTCCTTTGGTTAGGGCTCCGCTCCTTCGGCGGGCCGATCGCCCACGTGGGATACTTCCACGAGACGTTCGTCGACCGCCGCCGCTGGCTCGACGACGCCACCTTCGCCGACCATCTCGCCCTCTGCCAGTTCCTCCCCGGCCCGGCCAGCAGCCAACTTGCCTATGCGATCGGGGCCGAGCGGGCCGGTACCCTCGGCGGCCTCGCCGCGTCGATCGCGTTCCTCCTTCCCTCCGCGGCGGTCATGATCGCCGTCGGCTGCGGCCTCGGCGCTGCCCCGGACCTCGCCAAGGCCGCTTGGCTGCACGGCCTCGCCTTGGCGGCGGTGGCGGTGGTGGCCCAAGCGGTCTGGGTCATGGCCCACACCCTCTGCCCCGATTGGAAGCGGGCCAGCCTCGGGGCCATCGCCTGCATCGTGGCCTTGCTCGCTCCCTCCGCGTGGACCCAGATCGCGATCATCGCGGGCGGAGCGCTGGTGGGCCTCCTCGGGTTCGCAGTCCCGGTCCCCAGCGACCCGTCGATGCCGGTCCTCGGACGCCGCTTCTCGCGGCGCGGCGGCGCCGCTGCCCTGCTCACCTTCGCCCTCCTCCTCGTCGCCTTGCCGATCCTGGCCGAGGCGACGGGCGCCCGCCCGATTCAAACATTCGACACCTGCTACCGCGCCGGCTCGCTCGTCGTCGGCGGCGGGCATGTCGTCCTGCCGCTCCTCCGAGCCGAGACGATCCCCCGCGGCTGGATCACGGAAGACCTCTTCCTCGCCGGCTACGGAGCAGCCCAAGCCCTGCCCGGTCCCCTCTTCAGCTTCGCCGGCTTCCTCGGCGCCGCGATCTTCGCCCTCGACGGCCTGCTCCCCGCGATCGCCGGCGGACTCTGGTGCCTCGTCGCGATCTTCCTGCCCGCGTGGCTCCTCATCGGCGGGGCCCTCCCCTTCTGGTCCGCCCTCCGTCGTCGAGCGGGGGCCCAAGCCGCCCTCCGCGGGGCCAATGCCGCCGTGGTCGGCGTGCTGTTGGCGGCGTGGTGCACGCCGATCGCGAGCGAATCGATCCGGAGTGGCGCCGACATCGCGATCGCCGCGGTGGCCCTCTGTCTCCTCGCCTCGCGCCGCGTGCCGACCGTGGCCGTCGTCGCCGCCTGCGCCGTCGCCGCAACGTTCGCTCAGTAGCCCGCCGCGATGCTGACCGTGTTGAGGAGCGGCTCGCCCGACTCGAAACGGCGGAGATTCTCGCGGAAGACGATCCAAGCCCGCTCCTCGGTGAGGGCCCCGTCGGCGGCGACGTGCGGCGTGATGATCACGTTGGGCGCGGTCCACAGCGGATGGCCCTTGGGAAGCGGCTCGGGATCGGTCACGTCGAGGCCAGCTCCGGCCAGCCGACCGTCGCGGAGAGCGGCGACGAGGGCGTCGGTCACCACCACCTGCCCACGGGCGATGTTGATGAGGTAGCTGCCCCGCTTCATGGCGGCGAAGGCGGCGGCGTCGAACATGCCGCGGGTCTCGTCGGTGAGCGGGACGGCGATGGCCACCACGTCGGCCTCGGCCAGCATGGCGTGGAGGTCCTTGGCCTTGCCGAGCTCTTCGACGTAATCCGGTCCGGGATCGTCGCCACGGCGGATGGCGATCACCCGCATGCCGAAGGCGTTGCCGCGGGCGGCGATTTCCGTCCCGATGCCGCCGAGCCCGACCACGAGCAGCGTGCGGCCTTCGAGCGTGACCCGCTCGCGACCGCCGTCGTGACGATCCCAGCGCTCGGCCTTCTCGTCCTCCAAGGCCTGCGGCAGTTCGCGGGTGAGGGCGAGGAGCATGGCGAAGCTATGCTCGGCGATGACCGGGCCGTGCACCGCCCGCATGTTGGTGAGGACGATCTCCGGGCGAGCCTTCAGCTCGGGCATGCCCACGATGCGGTCGACACCCGCGCTCTGGGCCTGGAGCCAGCGGAGTTGGGTTGCGGCCTTGAGGAAGGCCGGCGTCGCGTAGTAGGCGTCGGCGCCCGCGGCCTCGGCGGCGCGGCGTTCCGCTTCCTCGCGGGTCAGCCCGCTGACGACCGTGAGGTGCGGGGCAAGCGTGGCCAACTCGGCGGCCTGTTCGGGGCTCACCTCGCGGGCGAAGTAGACGAGCTGGTGGTGCGGGTCGGGCCGCTCGATCGCCACCTTCGCGTTCTTGAGCGAGCCGATCGAAGTCGGGGCGAGGAGCCGCGAGGGCGGCTGGCTGCGGCAGCCGAGGAGGGACGCGGCGACGAGAAGGCAGGCGACGATCGGGAGTCGAGCCAGGCGCATGCGGCCACCGTATCAGCGCCCCGAGCGTCGGGCCACCGCAGACGCGGGTCGGAGGCTCCGGCTCAGCCCCAGTTCAGGAACAGGAGTTCGAAGTCGCAGGCATCGACCGATCCGCTCGCGTCGAGGTCGAAGGCCGGATCGGTGGCCTTTCCCCACGCACCGAGGAGGAGCCCCAGATCCCCGGCGTCGACGCTGCCGCTGCCATCGAGGTCGGGGGAAGGCCGCGGCCCGCCAAACAGGATGTGGACCTCGCCCGCGCCCCCGTTGACAGGGAAGCCGACGAGGAGATCGCTGAAGCCGTCGAGGTTCATGTCGCCGAGGGGAGTCGGCGCCTCCCAGAAGTAGAAGTCCGGCATGACGACCTGGCCCAGCACGCGATCTGTTCCTCTCGCCGAGCCGGGGCCGGCCACGAGGTGCGGCGTGAGGTGATAGGCCTGGCCTGGGTTCTCGGTAAACCTGCGGTAGAGGATGTCGGCCGAGCCGTCGCCGTCGAAGTCGCCAACGCCGAACCCATAGGCCCAGATGGTGGGAGCCGCTGGACGGGCGAGGAGCGAGCCATCGAGCCCCGACACGACGATCGAGCGGTAGCCGCCGATCGCCCAGTCGACGACCCCGTCGGCGTTGACGTCGCCGAGGACCGAGAGGCTGACGCCCCACGCGTCGTAGGGGAACTGGCCAACGTACTCGGCTCGCAGCCGCCCGTCGGCTCCATCGTGCACGGTCACCCGGCCGTAGTCGTCCTCGACGGTCGGATCGTCGGCGTCGAAGCCAGCCGCCCCCACCGCGAATTCAGCGTGTCCGTCGCCATCCTGGTCGCCGAGGATGGTGACCGCCGACCCAAGCTGGTCGCCGGGCAGTCCCCCGAGCATCGTGTAGAGAAGCGTGCCGTCCGCGCCCGAGCGGACTTCGACCTTGCCCACGTCGACGCCGAGGATCGGATCGTCCCAACCCCAGCCGCCGATGGCGAAGTCGGGCCGCACATCGCCGTTGACATCGCCCCCGCCTCCAAGGGACGAACCAAGGAAGTCCCCCGGCGTGACCCCGGCATAGGCGAAGAGGACATGCCCGTCGGCCCCCGAGTGGATGGTGACGCGGCCGCGATACGAATTCGATCCGGTGGCGGCGACGGCGAAGTCGCCACGGCCGTCACCGTCCACGTCGCCCAAGCCTCGGATCCGGTCCCCGAAGAGGGCGAAGGGCGTGATCCCATCCAGCGTGTAGAGGAGCGTGGGCGACGAACCACCGGCGTAGACGTAGACGCGCCCCGTGTCGAGGCCAGCGAAGTCCGACTGCATGGCGCCGACGGCGAAGTCGGGGATGCCGTCGCCGTTCACGTCCCCGAGCCCGGCCACCACCCCGTAATAGCCGGCGCCGGGCTCGGCGCCGATGACGAGTTCGGCTCCGCAGGAACCCGCTGGAGCCAGGGAAACCGGCAGCAGCGCCGCCACCAAGGACGCGCACCAGACAATCGTCCGCTCGTCGTGCATCGCCGACATCCGGTCCCAGTCTAACCGCGGTCGCGCCCGGAAGCGATCGAGATGGACGACGCGCGGCGCTGCCTCAATCGTCCTCGTCGTGTTCCCGACCGCCCCGCCGGTCGCCCCGCTCGCCGCCCTCGCCTCCCCCCAGGTCGAGCGGCACCCCGAGGAGCGGCAGCGTCGCCCGGCGGGTCGTCGAGTCGTAGCTGCGGACCAACCCGCCCATCCAGAAGGCCAGCGCAGCAAGGAGGAGGAGCGCCACGATCGGTCGCCCCGAGCCGATCGCTTGGGACGCCTCGGCTTCGGGGACGAGCTTCCGCCCGTCGATCATGCTCCGCGTGATGTTCTCCCGGTGGCGAAGCGAGTGGAGCACGACGCCGACCACATGCGCCGCCACCACCGCGAGCATCGCGTAGGCCAACAGCTCGTGCAATTCCTTCACCTGCCGCTGGCCGCGGGCCATGGCGACGCCCGTCGCGGCGAGGCCGAGGACCCCGACCAGCATGAGGAGGATGGCGTAGGCCGAGGCGGGGTTGTGGCCGATGTGTCGGTCGGGCGCCGCTCCCGCCAAACCTCGGAGGTAGCGGGCGACCGCCGCTGGCCCCCGCACGAAGTCGGCGAATCGGGCGTGCCGCGTCCCCAGCACCCCCCACGCGATGCGGAGAAGGACGAGGAGGGCGAGCCCCAGGCCGATCAGCATGTGCAGCGGATACGCCTGGTGGTCGTCGTCGAGGAGAAACGCGATGGCCGCAGCCGCGAGGAAGCCGGCCGCGAGCAGCCAATGGAAGAGCCGGGTCGGGAGATCCCAGACCAGAATGCGCCGCATGCTCGACTCCTGCTTGGGATGGCGGATGAAAACCGGCGAGCCCGCTGCGTCGCGCTGCGGTCCTCGCCGGCATGAGAGGTCCAACAAACGACAGGCTTGCCGAGCTCGGGCTCAGGACGGGCAGGTGCCCCAGGAGCCGAGCAGGAATGCGAGGTCCGCAGCGTCGGTGGTGCCGTTTCCGTCGACGTCGCCGCCCGGGCCGCCCCACGCCCCGAGCAGGATGGCGAGGTCGCCGGCGTCGATGGCCCCCGAGTCGTTGAAGTCGCCCGCGCAGGCCGGCGGAAGCGAGGGCAGCACGCTGCCGAAGGTCTTGCCCACGCGGATCTCGTCGGTGAGGAAGCCGCCGTCGTTCAGGATCTTCACCGCGGTCGGTAAGGTGCCGGTCATGGTGTAGCTCGCTTCCGGCGCCGTCGGCGGCGTGGCGGTCAGCGGCGGGTTCACCCACATGCCGTAGGTGATGGTGCCGTTGAAGTTGTTGGTGATCCGCACCACGCAGAGGGCGGTGACCCCCTCTTGAACCGGCACCGTGGTGTTGGCGCCGTTGAAGCCGGTGTCCATGAGGCCGTAGTAGCCGGTGCCCGGATGGGCCCCGACGATCATCCCGTTCACGAGGCTGCCGAACTCGAGGCCGCCACCCTCGCCAAAGAGGAACATCGGCTCGAAGAGGAAGGACACGTAGACCACGCCGTCGGTCGTGGTGTAGGGGGCAAGCACCCGGCTGTAGATCGAGTAGCTCGAGCTGCCGTAGGCCGGCGTCACGGCGCAGTTGCCCGTGGTCTGGAGGTTGGGCCAGGTGAGGCCGCCGCCCGAGGCGATGCCGGTCGGGATGTTCTGGACGACGCCCCAGGCGCCGCTCCAACCACTGCCGCCGTTGAGGCCGACGAGCGTGGTGCTCGGGTTGTAGTTGAAGCCTTCGTAGGCAATGAGGTCGACCGCCATGGCGGCGGAGGAGGCGACGACGCTGAGGCTGGCGGCGAAGAGTGCCGGGCGAACGATCGACATGGGGACCTTTCTGGCCGACGCCGCGGGGCGAAGGCATTTGGGGAGAGCGGCGAGCGATCCGGCGCGAGGAGCCAGGCGTCGCTCCTAGTCAAGTGCAGCGTAGCGCTGACCTGATCCGGCCGGCCACTGGAACCCGCCCCCATGGACACAGCGCCGAGGCGCGAGCGTGGACTCCCCCAAACGCCGACGAGTTGGCTGTGATCCGCTCGCTGGCAAACAGAACGCCCGCGACCTCTCAGCCGCGGGCGTCCTCGCTTCCGACTTCCGAATCCGCCTGGGAGTGGCACCGTCGTGCCTCCCTCCCCTCGCCGGGCGAGGGGACCAGATGGTCTGGACGCAGTGTACGTTCTGCCGACTACTTCTTCTCGGGGGCCGGCGCAGCGATCGCCGGCGGCGTGCCGAGCAACTCGACCGGGATCTGGTGCTCCGGCGTCTCCGAGGTCCAGAGCACGCTCACGATCCACCAGCGCTCGCCGTCGTTGATCAACTGGAAGCTGTTGAGGCCGCGGCTGTAGGGCTGCGGAGCCTCGGCCGCCCGACGTGACTCGTAGGTGCTGAAGACCTGGGCGATGTTGCCGAAGGTATCCGCCTTGCGGTGGATCTCCTTCTCGTAGTACCCGCCGCGCTCGAAGTACTTCCGGTTGGCATCGATGTACTGGTCGATGGTGAGGACGATCGGGATGGGCCGGTTGCCGGCCATCCGACTCGAGAACATCTTGGCCTCGGGGAGCATCAGGGACCGCAGGCGATTCCAGTCGCGAGCCTCGCCCTTCGCCCCGGAAACCGTCGCGTAGTAGGCGGTGATGATGGCGTCGACCGACTTCACATCCTCCGGCTTTCCGACCGGCCAGTCGGGGGAGAGCTCCATGGGCGGCTCTTGGCCAGGCATCGGCGGGTGGCCGCTTGGGAGCTGGTCCTGGGGCTGCCCGGGCGCAGGCGGGTGGCCCGGCGGCAACGCAGGCGGATTGGCTGGCGGCGTGCCCTGGGTGGCGCCGAGGGCGGCGCTGAGGGCGGTGGCAGCCAAGAGGGCGAGCAGGGACTTCTTCATGACAGGCTCCTTCACCGACGGTCGCTCCCCTCGGGCCAGGGCCGGAGGCAAGCGGTTGGATTTCGCTTCGAGTTCAGCTCCGATCCTCCGGGCCGCCCGACTCGCGGCGGCTTCGGAGCATCTGACGTTGCCAGAGGACGAGCCCGGCGTACCCCCAGAGGAAGCCGAGGGCGACCGAGTAGCCGAGGACGACATAGACGACGCCGGCATCGCTCACGACACACCTCCGTTGCCGGCGGCGCCGGCGATTCCGCTTCGCATGCTCGGATCCATCTCGTTCCTCGGGCGGAGAGCTCGGTGCAGGTGGTAGGTCTCGTAGATCAGGCCAGCCATCATCATGGTCACCGGCACGAACCAGGCCAGCAGCGTGTGCTTCATCTCCGGCTCGAGCGAGATCGACGAGGGGTGCATGTCGGGCATCAGCTTCACCGACAGGTAGACGAGCGGGACGTCGAGGAAGGCCACCACGCCGTAGACGGCGCTGACCACCGCCCGGCGCTGCGGCGACTCGATCGCCGACCGCACCATCGGATAGACCACATAGAGGAGGAGGAGGGCCAGGCTGAAGGTGAGCCGGGGGCTCCAGGTCCACCACACGCCCCAGGCGCTCCGGGCCCAGGTCATGCCGGTCAGGAGGACGATGGCGCAGAAGAGGGCCGTCACCTTGCCCGCCGCGGCGGCGAGATCGTCCCACCAGAGCTGGCGTTGCCAGAGGTAGCCGACGCTGGCCACGAAGACGATGAACGCCGCGACGAAGGTGTTGATGGCCACCGGCAAGTGGGCGTAGAAGATCTTCTGCGGCAAGCCCATCGACTTCTCGACAGGCGCGTACCAGATCGACATGCAGGTCACCACGACGAAGAGAAGCGCCGTGAGGAGCCAGAAGAGGGTCGATCGGAGGCTGGATCCTTGGTTCATCGGGAGAGGTTCCTAGGGCTCGAGCACGAGCTCGAAGACGATCCAACTGGCGACAAGGTAGATGACATCGCCCGCGACGAGCGTGGCCAGGCCGCTGCCCATCACGCTCTCCCCCTGCTCGAAGACATGACGCATGACCTGGGTCGAGAGGATCACGACCGGCAGGCAGAGGGGGAAGACCAGCATGGCGAGGAGGCCGCCCTGGAGCCGCGACGAGCTGACCGCCGCGGCGAAGAGCGTCCCCACCGCCGCGAACCCGAGCATCCCGAGGCCCATGACCAGGGCGAAGGCCCCGGCGGCGCTCGAGAGGTCGAAGCGGAAGAGGGCGATGGCGATCGGCGTGACCACGATGGCCAGCGTGAACATGAGGGCCACGTTCGCGACCAGCTTCGAGACGTAGATCGCGCTACGGCTGACCGGCGCCGCGAGGAGCCCGGCCAGGGCATCGTCGTGGCGTTCCCAGGCCATGGTCCGCTCGAAGCAGAGGACGCCGCCGAAGAGGTAGGCGACCCAGAGGATGGCGCTGGCCCCGAAGCCGCCGACCGGCTTGCCCGCCCCGAGCCCGAGGCCGAGGACAACCATGATCAGGACCCCGAGGACGATGACCAGGCCGACCGTGTGCCGGCCGCGGGCCTCGATGCGGAGGTCCTTGCCGAGGAGGAGGGCGACTTGCTGGGGGAAGGACATCATCGCGGCTGCCCCCCCGCTGCGTTGTCGCCGATCACTTCACGGAGGATGGCCGCGGCGGACATCGAGGCGGTTGGAGCATCGATCACCACTCGCCCGCGCCGCAGGACCACCGCCCGGTGGGCGAGGCCGATCGATTGTGCGATGTCGTGGTTGGTCAGGATGATGGTCCGGCCTTCCTCGTGGAGCGAGGTGAGCATCCGGGAGAGGGCGTCCATCGACGGGGCGTCGAGCCCGGCGAAGGGCTCGTCGGCGAGAAGAAGCTCCGGCTCGTGCATCAAGGCTCGGGCGATCGCCACCCGCTGCAGCATGCCGCGGCTGAAGGTCTTGACCGGATCGTTGGCCCGGCGGCCGAGCTCGAGCCAATCGAGCAGCTGCTTGGCCCGCTCGCGAGGCTCCTGCACCCCGTAGAGACGGCCGAAGAAGACGAGGTTCTCGAGCGGCGACAGGTCGCGGTAGAGCATCGCCCCGTGCCCGATCAGGCCGATCCTCGCCCGCAGGCGGGCCGCCTCGAGTCCGCACGCCTCGCCGAAGAGGAAGAGCTTGCCGCTGGTCGCCGGGACGAGCATGGCCAGGATCTTGAGGAGCGTGCTCTTGCCCGCACCGTTCGCCCCAAGCAGGGCGACGAACTCGCCGCGGGCCACGTTCAGGTCGATGTGGTGCAGGATGGCCCGACCGTCGATCTCGCGTCCCAGCGACTCGGTTCGGATGGCGAGGGCGGCCTGCGATGGCAGCGCAGTCGCCGCAGCCGCAGCGATGCGCTCGCCGTCCGCGTTGCTGGCTTGGATCGAGGATTGCGTCATCGCGAGTGCCACGATCATGCCGAGCCCGAGGCGGCGTCTTCTCCGCTTGGACGGCGAAGGAGGATCACCGCCGCCGCGAGGAGGATGATGCCGCCGCCGACAGCGGCGACGAGCTTGGCGAGCCCGCTGCCGCTCGGCGCGGTGGGATCGGCTGGGGCCACGGTGGCCAGGCCGCCGAAGGTGAGCGAGACCTTCTGGCCGGGAGTGAGGCCGGCGGCGTTGTAGACGCGCACCTTCATCTCGCCCTTCTGGCCGTTGTCCATCGATTGTTCGCCACCGTAGTTCAGCCCCTCGAGACCGCCCGTCTCGATCGACGCCGGGACGACCACCATCAGGTTGTCGACGGCGGCCGGAGCGGTGATGTCGAGGGTCGCCATCCCGTCCTTCGGCGGCAGGAGATAGGAGAACATCATCTCCGTCGTCTCCGGCATGAGCGGCAGGTGGTTCACGAGCTTGCCACGATCGAGGGTCGAGCAGCACCACTTGTGGAAGCCGCGTCCAAGCTGGACGTCCTTGGCCGACTCAGGCAGCGGGAACAGGGTGGTGACCCGCTTGGGACCCATGCCGAGAGCCCCGATCCAGGTCCGCTGCTCGGGGTTCTGGACGACCATGATCTCGGTGACCCGCAACCCGCCCGGCTCCGGGACCACCATCATGTGGACCATCGGGACCTTCCATGCGGGAGGCGTCTCGGTGGGGGCAAAGCAGACGACCTCGAGGTCCTGGTGGGGGTGCGTCGCGTCGAGGGGGCCGCCGCCGATTTGGTAGTCGAGGCCGCCGAAGTTCACCTTGACCAGCGGTTGCACCGGCATGCCGAGCGAGATCTGCTCGAGGATGACCACCCCGTGCTCGTCGGTCTCGGTCTTGATGGTGTCGAGCACCATGCCGCGGTGGTAGAGCTCGACGACGACCGGGATCGCCCCGATCGGCGGCTCGCCGGGAGTGCCCTGCACCACGCGGATGCTGAGGCTGCCTGCCGGGTTCGCCGCGGGCGCCGTCGTGCCTGCCGGCGGCGCATCGGCCGGGCTTGGAGGCGGGCTCTGGGCGAACACACTGCCCGTAGCGAGGAGGAGGAGCGAGGCGACCGCGGTCCGCCTCATGCCGTGGCCTCCACCGCGGGTTGCACCGAACGCGACACCGCAGGGATCGCCGAGCCGGCCGTGAGTGGCACGTCGCTGTCGAGCGTCTCGTCCACTGCTCCCGCGGTTCGGCCGAACTGCGGCACCACGCGGGGCAGCATGCAGAAGACGCCGCCCAAGACCATGACGATCCCGCCCAGCCAGATCCATACCACCACCGGATTCACGTGCACCGCGATGGCCGCGACCGTGCCGCCGGCTTCCCAGCCGGCGAGCGAGATGTAGAGATCCTCGGTCCAGGTCGAGCGCAGGGCGATCTCGGCGTTGGGCTGCTCGGACCACTTGTCGTAGAAGCGAACCTGCGGCGTGATCGTCTCGGTGCGGCCGCTCGGGTCGACCAATTGCACCGAGGCCTGAACGGCCGAGTAGTTCGGACCGCGAAGGTCCTTGATGCCGTCGAAGCGGAGGGTGAAGCCGGCGGCGTCGAAGCTCGTGCCGGGGGTGACCTTGTGGGTGCTCTCGACGCCGAAGAGGCTCGAGCCGGCCACGCCGACCACGATCATCATGAGACCGAGGTGGGCGAGCTGCCCGCCGTAGCGGCGATGGTCGCGGTCGATGAGGCGGATCACGGCCCGGCCGAGCGACTCGCCGGTGCTCCGGCGGCGGGCCCCGACCGAGCGAGCGAAGTCGACGATGACCGCAGCGGTGCCGACGGTCACGATGGCCACGCAGAGGAGGGCCCAGATGTTGTGGGTGATCGTGACGGCGACGAGGCCGGTCACCACGAGGCCTGCGACGGCCGGCCAACGGAGGGAACGGAGGATCTTCGACGCCGCCTGCTGACCGAAGGCGAGGATCGGGGCCATCGACATGAGGCCGACGAGGGCGATCCCCATGGGAGCCACGACGCGGTTGTAGAACGGCGCCTTCACCGTCACCCCGGCCGCCCCGACCAGCGGTCCGATCAGCGGGAAGATGGTGCCGATGAGGGTCACCATCATCATGATGGTGAGGAGGACGTTGGCGGCGAGGATGGCGCCCTCACGGCTGACCAGCCCCTCGATCGGCCTGGGAGGAGCGAGCGCCTTGCGGCGCCAGAGGATCAGGCCGATCGAAAGGGCTGTCGTGCCAAGAAGGAAGACAAGGAAGAAGACGCCAATCAGGCTCGCGGCGAAGGCGTGGACCGAGTCGATCACTCCGCTTCGCGTGATATAGGTTCCGAAGATGCAGAGGAGGAACGTGGTGGCGACCAGCGACGCGTTCCAGATCTTGAACATGCCGCGGTGCTGCTGCACGAACATCGAGTGCAGGAGGGCAGTGCTGGTGAGCCACGGCAAGAGCGAGGCGTTCTCGACCGGGTCCCACGCCCAGTAGCCGCCCCACCCGAGCTCGATATAGGCCCACCAGGCGCCCATCAGGATGCCGGCGCCGAGGAAGATCCACGAGAAGAGCACCCAGCGACGGATGCTCGCGATCCACTTGCTGTCACCCGGCTTCGCGATGAGGACGCCGACCAGCATGGCGAAGGGCATCGTGAAGCCCGCGTACCCCAGGAAGAGGAGCGGCGGGTGGATGATCATCGCCAAGTCCTGGAGCTGCGGATTCAGGCCGCGGCCGTCGGCCGTCGGTCCGCCCTCGGTTAGGGCGAAAGGATTGGCGGAGAAGAGGAGAAGCGTCGCGAAGAAGCCGCAGACGAGGGCCAGGCAGGCGTGGGCCATGGCGTGCTCGCGGCCCGGGAGGCGCCTCCAGCCGAAGACGGCGATGGCGCCAAGGACCGAGAGGAGCCAGCCCCAGAGGAGCAGGCTGCCCGCCTGCCCTGCCCAGAGGGCGGCGAACTTGTAGCCGCCGAGCATGGCCCGCTCGGAGTAGTCGACGACGTAGGCGAAGCGGAAGTCATCGGTCTGCAGGGCGGTGAGGAGGAGCCCCGCGGCGACCGAGAAGAGAAGGGCCACCAGCACGAGGAGCCAGCGAGCGGCACGCATCCAGGGCACCGAGGCCTGTTGCCCTCCCCGGCGGGCGGCGACGATGGATGCAAGCATCGCGCTCGCCGCAGCGAGGGTGGCCCCGCTGAGGCTCAGGTTGCCCAGGGTTTCGATCATTCAGCGCTCCCGGTCCCGTTGGTGGTACCGCTGGCAGCCGACGCGGGGTGCGTCGCCGGATCGCAGGCGGCTCCCTCGGCCTTGTCCTTCAGGTGCGGATCGGCGTGCGGCGCCTGGCCGTCCGACGACTCGTACTTGCTGGCGCACTTGGTCATGAGGGTGTCGGCGACGAAGACGCCGCTCGCATCGCGACGGCCCTCGACCACCACGTCGCGTCCCTGGTCGAACATCTCGGGGACGACGCCGGTGTAGGCGACGTGCAGCGACTTGGTCGGGCCGCAGAGGTCAAAGTCGGCCTTGAGGCCGGCCCGGTCGACCTGCATGTTGTTGTCGCCGACCTTGCCGTGCAGGCGAACCCGCTCGCCCCAGCGAGCCTGGCTCTCGACGAATTCGTCGACTGGCAGGAAGTAGACCCACCCTTCGCGCATGCCGGAGAAGGCGAGGAAAGTAGCCGCCGCAGCGATCACGAGGCCGGCACCGATCAGCTTTATTCGAATGGGGGTCATGGCGTACTCGAGGCTAGGTCGTTCGGGACCCCAGTCGCAAGAGCGGTGCCAATTCACGCCGATCGGTCGGCGGTCGGTCGAACCCCCTGCGATGCCTCACCATTCGCCCAGATCGGCGTTCGGTCGTCAACTCCATTCCCAACCTTGGGACGGAGTTGCGATCACGGATACTGGCTCTGGGAAGTCGGCCGCCCCATGCCTCCATGCAGCCCGGCCGCCTTGGACCGACCTCACATCCGGTGGCAACTCAGACAGAGGGCGCTCCGCTCATTCCGGAAGGGAAGGAGGTGTTCCTCCTTCGAGTAGAGCGAGTGGCACGTTCCACAGCCCACTTTCTGGTCGAAGAGCCGGATCCGCCGGTCCACGGCGTCGCGCGGGCGGAGCTGGATCGAGCGAGAGGAAGGGGCGGTGCTGTAGACGACCCCAATCGGGTGGCTGGAGGGCCCTTCCATACCCCGAACATTCATCCGCCGCTCGCCTGCGATGTGGTAGCCGACATCTACCGCGGCAGATCCGTCGTGGCAACTCAGGCAGGTGGAGGACTCGCT
>JBGAKK010000029.1:4306-52960 GCA_044224425.1 Phycisphaerales bacterium | reverse complement strand
GGCGGCGACTGCTGGTGAAGAGAAGGAACGGGTGCTGACTCAAGCCCGGCGGCGACGGCCACCGACGAGACCAGCGGCGCCGAGCAGGGCGAAGGCGCCCGGGGCGGGAACGAACGAGCCGTTCACGTCGAGGTAGAAGTACGCTGGCGGGGCGGCGGCGAAGTTGTAGTAGTTCAGCGACGCGGTCGAGGGGTCCCAGGCGGCGAAGACGTCGTCGGTGAATCCGAGGGCCGGGGCGTTCGTGATGCGCCAACCGTTCGAGTTGTTGGTGGCGTTGACGCCCTCGAAGCGAAGGCCGAACCAGAGACCCGCGTAGCCGGCGGAGCCGCCAGCGGCGAGGTCGTTGAGGGCCATGGTGATGCCCGGGTTGATGGTCACGAGCTGGGTGACCGAGCTGGCCCCGTTGGCGAGGAGGTCGACGGTGCCGAGGTCGACGATCGTCGAGCTGTCGAAGTCGCCGGTGCCGCTCATCTGGGCCACGTAGAAGTGGAGGGTGACATCGGGGGCGGAGGCCAAGCGGCGGATGCCGAAGGTCAGGCTGTCGATCTGGAGGCCGGTCGCGCTCGTGTTCCAGTACGTGTTGGTGTACGCCTGGAGGCTGGTGCTGCCACCCGAGTTCGGGTTGTAGCGGAAGCCGGTCTCGGTGCCGTGCGTGTAGATCGCGTCAGCGGCAGCGAGGGGGGCGACGGTCGCAGCCAGGACGGCGGCAAGGGTCGTGATACGGGTCATGGGATCTCACCTATGAAGGGAACGGGACACGGTCTTGACAGCCAAGACCACGAGAAAGGGCGATCGCACGCGCCGCGACGGTCGCGGTGCGGGAGTCGGTCCGTTGCCCCCGGTGTGGGAGGAGAGCGGCGGCGAAGAAGGGTTCGCCAAGGCCGCGCGGAACCGGATCCCGCGCCGAGGTGGCGCGTCCCAGTTCCCTCCACCTCAAGTTGTAACCCGTGTACGGGCTAGAGGATGAGTCGAGCCGCCAATTTCTCGAAAGTCGGCGGAAGGCGGTCACTTCTCGGACACGCTCAAGGCTGCACAGGCTTGGTTGCCGGGCTCGAGGCCTCGACGCCGGTGGCGATCCAGTCGTAGCTCGGCACCACCCGCCCGCCCGCCAAGCCGATGCCGTGCAGGTTGCAGGGGGAGCGGCCGGTGGTTCCGGTGGCCTGCACCGAGAGCCATTCGATTCCGGCCTCTTGGGCGGTGATCACTTCGCCGGGGTCCGAGACGCCATCGCTGTCCCGGTCGGTCCAGACCACAATGCCGTTGAGTTCGGCGCCGCGGACCATGCCGTCGCGGTCGTCGTCGAGGGTGTCGAGAGCCTGGTACCCGTGGTCGAAGAAGATCCACCAGGACACGGAGCCAAAGAGCTGCCGACCGCTGGTGATCCGTCCGGTGCGCTCGGGGTCCCAGGCCAGGATGCCGACCGTCGGCTTCACCCAGCGATAGCGCTGCGGGCGTCCGCTGCCGTCGAGGTCGAAGGCGGTCGGGGTATCGATGGTCAGTTCCTGCAGCGGTCGTCCGGCGGGGTCGAAGATGAGCGGCGTGATCGCGTTTGGCGGGGGCAATTCGTCGAAGGCCTTGACCGTCGCTTGGGCCACCTTGAGGCGCACCGCATCGGTGGGCTGGGCCTTTCGCGCCCCGAGCAGGCGCACGAAGTCCTTGGCTGCCTCGTAGGCGACCCAGTCCTCCGGGCCGCCCCAGATCGGAAGGCTGTCGGCCCGACCGTTGGTGGGCAGGGCGTAGCACATGGCGGTGAAGAACTGGTCCTCGATGAGCTCGTGCCAGTCGGCGAGCCGCAAGGCCTTGAGCGACTCGGCCAGCTCCGGCCGGCTGCGGAGGGAGTACGCCACCGTCATGACCGTGTCGCGGAACCCGAACTGCCAACTGTTCTGGGCCAGGTCGTGCAGCAGCTCCTCCATCGCCTTGGGGGCCTTGGGGAGGTTCTCGATGCGAGAGCGGATCCACTCCATGGAGCTGCCGCCTCGATCGAGCGTGATGTCGGCGGCCCCGGCCACCGGACAGAGCGGCCAGACGTCGACGTCGCCGGCCATGCTCTCGCCCGCCTCGAGGGCACAGGCCAAGGTCAACCGGTAGTGCGGCGCGGTGGGACGAAGGGCGATCGCCTTGTTCAGGTTGGTGACCGCCGCCTTGAGGTGGGCGAGGAGCTGCTCGCGCGTCTCGGTGGTCTTGGGAGGTTCGCCGCGGAACCGCCTGCTGGCGAAGGCCCCGGCCACCGGCACCATCTGGTCGCCGTTCTCGAAGACCGGGACGAAGCCCGATTTCGTCTCGAGGGCGAGCGTGTGGGCCCGACCGAGCCGGTAGTAGGCCTCGGGGTCGTTCGGACGCGCCTTCAACGATGCTTCGAGGTTGGCGACCACGCGATCGATGGGTACGTCTTGGGGGAACGCGCCGTGCGCCGCCGCCCGGTGGGCCGCTCCCATCGCCACGCACGCTGCCAGCACGCCGATCCGCAGTCCGCCGACGAACGTCCGTCCCATGGTGTCCTCCTCGCGTCAAGCACCGCGGCGGGGATTTCACCATGTCGACGACGAACCGTCACCTGGGACGGTCGTCACGGGCAGGGGCCCCACGCCCCGAGGAGGACGGCGAGGTCGGCGCCGCTCACCAGGCCGTCGCCGGTGAGGTCGGCGCTACTGCCGGCCAGGCCCCAGGCCCCGAGCAAGATGGCCAGGTCGGCAGCGTCGACGTGCCCGTTGTGGTCGAGGTCCGCCACGCAAGGCGGCGTATTGGGTGGCGCGTTGGTCACCATCACCGTGCCGACCGGCTGGAACGCCCCGTCCTGGGCGAGGAGGAGCCGCACGTCGTACACGCGGAGCGGCGAGGGTTCGAGGAAGACGAGCGTCGCGCTCACGGTCTTCGTCGTGCCGGGGAGGACGAAGAAGGGCTCGATGTAGCGCGTCCCGGGCGGAAGTTGGTTGAGGGAGACCGTGGCTGCCTCCGAGCCGTCCGCGTGATCGAACACCTTGAGGGCGGCGACGGCGTCGAGGGGTTTCGGCCCGCTCCAGCCAATCGTGAATCCCACGTCGATCGCCGCGCTTCCGTAGGCCACCGCCGTCGGGTCGAGCGGGCTGATGACGATGGGCATGTTGCCGATGATCACGCTGCCGTCGGACTGGCATCCCTCGCCGCTGGCCTCGTCGATGAAGGTGAAGGTGTAGCAACCCTTTTGGCCGGGGAAGGCGCCGGCCGGAGGGATCAGCCCGACGATGACCGGTTGGCAGGTGTTGCCGGGCACGGTGATGGTGCCCGAGCTCGGCGTGAAGGCCAGCGTGCCGGTGAGGTTGCAGCCGGGGCCGGAGCTCGGGTTCACGCTCCAAGTCACCGTGCGGTCGACGCTCGAGTTGTTGCAGACCAGGCCGCTGACCACGTAGCTGACTGGCAGGCTGAAGTCGAGGAGCTGGTCGTTGGTGGCGGCGCAGGTCAGCTTGCACTTGCCGTAGGCGCCGGCCTCGTAGATGTCGGCGACCTCGACCGGCTTCAGCACCTTGCGAAAGATCTCGAGCTCGTCCATCTGGCCTTGGAAAGAGCTCTCGGTGAAGGAGGCATGCTTCCCGATCAGGAGGGGCGCCGGATTCGAGAGGCTTCCTTGGCGGGCCATCGGATTCTGCGGGATGTCGGCGACGCCATCGAGATAGAAGACGATCCCGGTCGGCGAGTCGCGGTCCACCGTCACCGCGACATGGTGCCAGTTGCCGTCGGCAACGTAGAGGTTCGAGACGTAGTTGGTGAACGGCGGGGAGCCGGCGTCGGCGAGCTGCAGGCTGAGGAATCCGGACCAGGTGAAGAAGGTGTAGCCGAGAGCCGAGGAGCTCAGGTCACGCTTGTCGACGATGCTCCGGACGTTGAAGAGGGGCGGCATCCTCATCCAAAGGTCGATCGAGAAGTCGCTGGTGCCCATGTTGAGGGAGCTCGAGTTCGGCACCGAGACGTAGTCGTCGATCCCGTCGAAGGAGAGGCCCGTGCCCACCACGCCGGGCACAAAGAACGGGCTGTTCATGAGCGTGCCGTAGTTCTTCCAGGCGTTGTCCTCGGTGATGGTGCCGGTGATGGAGACGAAGGGCATCCAGAGGACCATCTGGGCTGGCGGCTCGGCGCAACCCGGCGGGCAATCGACGTCGGCGCAGGTCGTGCCTGGGCCGCCCCAGGTCCCGCCGAGGACCTTCTCGCAGCTGAGCTGGTCGGTGATCACGCACTGGAAGGCGTCGTTCTCGTTGAGAAAGCAGCAGGCGCCGCTCGTGTTTGGCGTGTCGCAGCCGCAGGCGTCGAACTCGAGGTGCACGAAGTCCACGCCCGGCTTCGAGGCCTTCACCTTGATGTCGAGCCTCCCGTCGAGGAGCCCGGAGAGGATCGACCGCGTGCCGTTGGCATCGGGCGGCAGGTTGTCGAGGTCGAGGGTGAGGATGCCCGGCTGCAGGAAGCCGTGCGGCGGGTTGACGTAGCCCATGTTCTCGAGCTGTTGGAGGTCGTAGCTCCAGCGGAAGGTCGTGCAGGTCCCGTCGAGGTCGAGGTAGATGGTGGCGTTCGAGAACCACCAGACGCCCATCTTCAGCGTGCAGCCCCGCAGGCAGGTGGGGATGCCGTCGATGGTGTCGATGAAGCAGGCTTCGCCGCCGTAGCTCTGGTCGTAGGGGACGAAGGCCTCGCAGGCCGGGTCGGCGGCGACGAGGGCAGGCTGCGGCGTGGTCGGCGACGGCGTGTCGAAGCCGGGTTCGTCGCGGTCGACGATCGACATGAAGGGGAACTGGCAGGGGCACCACTGCACGGTGAGGTTGGCGAAGTCGACCGTGGTGTCGTCCTGGACGAGGAGGCCGAGCTCGCCGTCGCAGAGGGAAGCGAGCACCACGCCCGGCAAGCTGTTGGGCAGGTACTGGAGGTCGAGCGTGATGGTGGCCACGTTGCCGGCGTTCCAGGGACCGCCCATGAGGGTGGCGATCGACTCCGCCCAGAGGATGGTGCTGCCGTTCGTGAGATAGATCTTGTCGTTGCTCGACCCGCCCAGTTCGGCCCGTACCCGCATCTCGATCTTGGCTCCGGTCACCGTGCCGCAGGTGAACGGGCCGCAGCTTCCCGGGCCACAGTTCGGCCAGCAGCCGCTGAAGGAGTAGCTGAAGAGCTGGTTGACGTTGACCACGTCGAAGGGGTTGCCGGCCGGGCCGTCGGGGCCGCCAGCGAAGTCGTCCTCGCATCCGCCTTGGCAGGTGAAGGCCTTCACGCCCGCGCAAGGCGGCACCGAGTAGCAGCTCGGGTTGTTGAAGGCGTGGGAGACGCAGGTCACGTCCCACTCGACGCTGCAGCAGTAGGGGTCGACGGCGCAGGTGCTGAGGCAGCAGCTCAGGTTGCTGCAGCCAGGGGCATCGTGGGCGGCGAAGCAGTCCCCGGTCGGGTTGCAGGCGCTGTCCCCGGCCACGGCGGCGGCGCCGAGGGCGAGGGAGACGAGGCTGGACGACAAGGCGAGGGCGAGCGACATCGGTTTCCTCCGGCGACGTTGGGGACGGGCCGTCGAGGAAACTGCGGTCGACGTCGCCGAATCTTGCTGCGGATTCCGAAAAGGCCGCCGCCGCCGTCCGGCCCCGGTGGCGTGGGGCGGGACGACGGCGGCGGTTGGTTCTCAGCCTTGGCGTTCGGTTAGCGGTAGTCCTGCATCGGGGGGCAGGCGCAGACCAGGTTGCGATCGCCGTAGGGGTTGTCGACGCGGCCGACGGCCGGCCAGAACTTGAAGTCCTTGAGCCAGGTCGCCGGGTAGGCGGCCTGCTCGCGCGGATAGGCGTGCTTCCACTCGTTGGCGGAAACCGCGGCTGCGGTGTGCGGAGCGCCCTTGAGAACGTTGTCCTCGCGGCTCGCCTTGCCCTGCTCGATGGCCCGGATCTCCTCGCGGATCGCGATGAGGGCGTCGCAGAAGCGATCGACCTCCTCCTTCGACTCGCTCTCCGTCGGCTCGATCATCAGGGCCCCGGGCACCGGCCAACTCATGGTCGGGGCGTGGAACCCGTAGTCGATGAGCCGCTTGGCCACGTCGTCGATCTTCACGCCGGCGCTGGCTTCGAAGGGGCGGCAGTCGATGATGAACTCATGGGCCTGGCGACCGGTGTGGCTGGCGAAGAGGACCTTGTAGTGGTCCTTGAGCCGGTGGGCCATGTAGTTGGCGTTGAGGATGGCCACCTCGGTTGCCCGCTTCAGCCCTTCCGGTCCCATGAGGGCGATGTAGATCCAGGAGATGGGGAGGATCGACGGGCTGCCGTAGGGGGCGGCGCTGACCGGGGCGATGGCGTGCCGCCCGGCCGAGGTCGGCCGCGACACGGGGTGCCCGGGCAGGAACTCCGCGAGGTGCGCAGCGACGCCGATCGGGCCCATGCCCGGGCCGCCGCCGCCGTGCGGGATGCAGAAGGTCTTGTGCAGGTTGAGGTGGCAGACGTCGGCCCCGATGTCGCCAGGCCGCGAGAGGCCGACCTGGGCGTTCATGTTGGCGCCGTCCATGTAGACCTGCCCGCCGTGCTTGTGCACGATCTCGCAGACCTCCTTGATGCTCTCCTCGAAGATGCCGGCGGTCGAGGGGTAGGTGACCATGATCGCGGCCAGGTTCGCCGCGTGTTCCGCAGCCTTGGCCCGCAGGTCGGCGAGGTCGATGTAGCCCTGCTCGTCGCAGGACACCGCCACCACCTTCAGGCCGGCCACCACGGCGCTGGCCGGGTTGGTGCCGTGGGCGGTCTCCGGGATCAGGCAGATGTCGCGGTGCTTGTCGCCGCGGTGCTCGTGATAGGCCCGGATCACGAGGAGGCCGGTGTACTCGCCCTGCGAGCCGGCGTTCGGCTGGAGGGAGACGGCGGAGAAGCCGGTGATCTCGGCGAGCCAGCTCTCGAGCTGGGTGAACATCTCGTGGTAGCCGAGGGCCTGCTCCTTGGGCACGAAGGGGTGCATGCGCCCGAATTCGCTCCAAGTGACCGGGATCATCTCGGCGGTCGCGTTCAGCTTCATGGTGCAGGAGCCGAGCGAGATCATCGACTGGGCGAGGGAGAGGTCCCGCGACATCAGGCGGTTGATGTAGCGGAGGAGCTCGGTCTCGCTGTGGTAGCGATGGAAGACCGGATGGGTCATGAAGCTCGAGCTGCGCTTGAGGCCAGCGGGGATGGTCGACGCGGCCTTGCCCATGGCAGCGAGGCCCGGGGCCTGCTTCGAGCCGGCGAAGCAGGAGGCGAGGGCGATGAGCTCGGCCTCGCTGGTGCACTCGTCGAGGGCCACGCCGACCGTGCCGTCGCCGTAGTGCCGCAGGTTGAAGTGCTTGGCGGCGGCCGCGGCGTGCACGTCGGCGGCCTTCATGCCGCCGCCGAGCTTGACCCGCAGGGTGTCGAAGAAGGGCTTGGTGCCGACGTCGTGCCCGAGCTCGCGGAGGGCCGCGGCGAGGCCGCAGGTCATGCGATGGACGCGGGTCGCGATGGCCTTCACGCCGTCCGGGCCGTGGTAGGTCCCGTACATGCCGGCGATGATCGCCAGGAGCACCTGGGCGGTGCAGATGTTGCTCGTGGCCCGCTCGCGGCGGATGTGCTGCTCGCGGGTCTGGATGGCCATGCGGAGGGCCGGGTTGCCGTGGCTGTCGCGGCTCACGCCGATGATCCGGCCCGGCATCTTCCGGATGTATTCGCTCTTGGTGGCGATGAACGCGGCGTGCGGACCGCCGAACCCGAGCGGCACGCCGAAGCGCTGCGAGTTGCCGATGCAGACGTCGGCGCCCCATTCGCCGGGCGGGGCGAGGAGGGTGAGAGCGAGGAGGTCGGCAGCGGCGACGAGGAGGGCCCCGGCCTTGTGGGCCTTCTCGGCCACCGCGCGGTAGTCCTCGACGCGGCCGTCGCTGGTCGGGTACTGGACGAGGACGCCGCAGTGCTCGGGACCGAACTCGGTGCTGAGCGGGTTGCCGATGGCGACCTTGATCCCAAGGTGCTTGGCCCGGCCTTCGATCACCGCGATCGTCTGCGGGTGGCAGTCCTCGGCCACGAAGAAGGTGTGCCGGGTGCCGCTGTCGCCGTTGACCACGGCGTGGGCCATGATCATGGCCTCGGCCGCCGCGGTGCCTTCATCGAGGAGCGACGCACCGGCCAGGGGCAGGCCGGTGAGGTCGGCGATCATGGTCTGGAAGTTGAGGAGCGCTTCGAGGCGGCCTTGGGCGATCTCGGCCTGGTAGGGCGTGTACTGCGTGTACCAACCCGGAGCCTCGAGGATGTTCCGCAGGATCACGCCCGGGGTGATCGTGTCGTGGTAGCCGAGGCCGAGGAAGCTGCGGTGGATCTGGTTCTTGCTGGCCACCCGCTTGAGGGCCTCGATCGTCTCGAACTCGCCGCGCTCGGCGAAGCCGCCGGTGTTGGTCGGGTCAGGCAGGTTGAGCGGGCGACGGAGGCGGATCGACTCGGGGATGGTCGAGCGGATGAACTCCTCCATCGACGCGAAGCCGAGGGTCTTGAGCATCGCCCCTTGGTCGGCGTCGCTCGGGCCGATGTGGCGGCGACGGAAGACATCGGTGGGCGGGAACGGGTGGGCGGAGGTCGATGGGGCGTGGTCGAGGGTCGACTGTGGCATGGGGAGGGACGCGGTGGGTCGCCGCCCGCCGAAGGGTGAAAACGACGGCGAAAACGGCGGTTGGGGCGAGAGAGGAGAGTATAGAAGGATGCAGGGGGCGATTCCGACACTGGTGGCGGCCACCTCGCAACCCGAGGCATCCCGGTTGGTTCGCCCCCTCGCCCCTCGCGGCCGGGTCCCGAATCCGGTCCAATGCCGACCTCCCTGCGGGAATCCTCCATGCCGATCCTCCGACCGCGTGCCTTCATCCTGACCGTCGCCTCCCTCGCCTTCGCCGCCGGCCTCGCCGGCTTCGCCCCCCAGAACGAAGCCCCAGCCCAGCCAGCCGCCAAACAGGACGCCCAGGCCCCGGCGGCCCCGGCCAAGGAAGGCAAGGTCATCCAGGAGACGGTCAACCCCTACGGCTTCGCCCCCAAGGACGACTCGACCAAGGTCGATGCCTCGAACGTCGACCTGAAGGGGATCTTCACCGACCTCGGGCCGGAGGCGATCGAGTGGTACCAGCACGTGCAGACCCTCTCGAACCCTTGGTTCGAGGGTCGCGCCCCCGGGACCGACGGCCACGAGCGGGCCGCCGCCTACTTCCAATGGTGGATGGAGCAGATCGGTCTTGAGCCCGCCTTCAACGACGACGCCAGCGGCTCGACCGAGAAGACCTACCGCCAGCCCTTCAACCTCACCGGCCGCGAGCCCAAGGTGAAGGGCGGCACCCTTGCCCTCCGCGGCAAGGAGTTCGCCCGCGGCAAGGAGTTCGCGATCCTCGGGGCCTCGGGCTCGGGCAGCGTCACCGCCCCGATCGTCTTCGTCGGCTACGGCATCAAGGAAGGCGACAACGGCTACACCAGCTTCGACGGCGACGACGACGTGAAGGGCAGGATCGCGGTCGTCCTCCGCTACGAGCCGCTCGACGACAAGGGCGACTTCCAGTGGGGCGGCCGGCGGGCCAGCTCGCACTCGGCGATGGCCAGCAAGCTGAAGACGCTGAGCGACGCCGGGGCCGCCGCGGTCGTCTTGGTCAACCCCCCGGGTGCGAACCAATCGAAGAAGACGCTCGAAGACCTTCGCACCAGCCGGTGGGGCGATCGGCTCTCGATCCCGGTCGTCCAGCTCGACACCGACGTCGCCGACGGCGTGGTGCGGGCCGCCGATCCAGAGGGCCGCAGCCTGGTCGACCTCCGCAAGCTCTGCGACGCCGGCTCGGTGAAGGACTTCGCCATGAAGCCCGACGCCATGCTCACCGTCACCACCGAGCTGACCGACGGCACGGTGCCGGCCACCAACATCGGCGGCATCCTGCCCGGGAAGGGCAAGCTGAAGGACGAGTGGATCGTGATCGGCGGGCACTTCGACCACGTCGGCTACGGCCTTTTCGGGGCCGACCCCTCGAACCGCGGCAAGCTCCATCCCGGTGCCGATGACAACGCCAGCGGCAGCTCCGGCGTCCTCGTCCTCGCCAAGTCGCTCAAGGCCGACTACGACGCGGCGCCCGACGACGCCAACCTCCGCAGCGTCCTCTTCCTCGCCTTCAGCGCCGAGGAGAGCGGCCTCGATGGCTCGCGGCATTGGACCAAGAACCCGAGCCTGAAGGCCGAGTCGGTCGACCTGATGCTCAACATGGACATGATCGGTCGCCTCCGTTCCGACGAACTGAGCATCGGCGGCGTGGGCACGGCCAAGGACTTCACGGACAAGCTGGATCCGATCTTCAAGAAGAGCGGGCTCACCGTCCACGCCGACCCGACCGGTCGCGGTCCGAGCGACCATTCGAGCTTCTACAACGCCGGCATCCCCGTCCTCTTCTTCTTCACCGGCACCCACGACGTCTACCACAAGCCTGGCGACAAGGGCTACACGGTGAACCCGGCCGGGGCGGTGAAGGTGATCCACCTGGCGAAGGACATCGCGACCCGCTTCGCGAGCGATCCCGAGAAGCTCGTCTTCCAGTCGACCGACGGCACCAAGACCGCCGATCGCGGCTACGCCTCGGTGCGGCTGGGCGTGATGCCCGCGATGGGCGATTCTGACGAGGGCGGCGTCAAGGTCGAGAACGTCTCCGCGGAGACCTCGGCCGCTGACGCCGGCATCAAGCCGGGCGACGTCCTCCTGTCGTGGAACGGCAAGGACCTGACCGGCCCCGGCGACATGATGGCCCGCCTCAAGGAGCACCAGCCCGGCGACCACGTCAAGGTCCTTCTCCGCCGCGAAGGCAAGGAGATGGAAGTGGTCGTGATCCTGAAGGCCAGCAAGCCGCGGGAGTGACCGGCGGCCGCTGACGGTAGACGTGCGTCGGGCGCCGCGGGCCGTACCATGCCCGCATGCTCGCAGCGACTCATGTGGCCTGCCTGACGTGGATGGGGTTGGCGGGGGCAAGCCTTCCGCTGGCCGACGACTGGCGATCGATCCCGGCCCCCGGGGCGTGGGAAAAGTCCGGACTTGCGGCAGCAGCCAACTACGACGGCTTCGCCTGGTACCGGGCCTTCGTGCGCCTCGACCAGGCTGACGTGGCCGCCGACGCGACGCTCGTCCTCGGCGCCATCGACGACGCCGACGAGTGCTTCGTGAACGGCAAGAAGGTCGGCTCGACCGGCGGCATGCCGCCCCAGGCGAACTCGTCGTGGAGCGCCGAGCGAAGCTACGTGGTGCCGGCTGCCGGGCTCACCATCGGCTGGAACGTGATCGCGGTGCGCGTGCACGACTCGGGCGGGAACGGCGGCATCGTGCGCGGACCGCTCCGCCTGGCGACGCCGGCCCGCATGCTCTCCCTGCGCGGAGCGTGGGACTTCCGCCTCGGCGATGACCCGGCGTGGGCGACAAGCGCCGATCCTGAAGGCGACGCCCGGGCCTTCCTCGCCCGCGGCGGCAACGGCGCTGCCGGACAGCGGGCCGCGGTCACCGTCGCTCCCTCCGCCGCACCGCTCGGGGCGGCGCGGCAGCGCTACGAGCAGCCCGCGGAGCAATGGACCGAGGCCTTGCCCATCGGGAACGGCCGCCTCGGGGCCATGGTCTTCGGAGGCGTCGAGGTCGAGCGGCTCCAGCTCAACGAGATCTCGGTGTGGGCCCAAGGCCCGACCGATCGCGTGCGGCGTCCGGCCGAAGGGACCTTGGCCAAGGCCAAGGCCCGCTGGTTCGCCGGCGACATCCTCGGTTGCCAGGAGTTGATGCAGCAGGAGTTCATGTCCGAGGACCTCGACGTCTCGTACCAGACGCTCGGCGACCTCGCGATCGGCATGGACATCGAAGGCCCGGTCACCGACTACGCCCGGTGGCTCGACACCGAATCGAACAGCGCCGTCACCACCTTCCGGGCCGGCGACCGCACCGTGCGGCGGGTGGTGCGGGCAGCCCGCGACACCATCGAGCTGGCCATCGCCCAAGGCGGCACGCCGGCTCCGCTGCGCATCGAGCTCGGGCGCATCGAACTGCCCGATGGGCGCGTCGAGGCCCTCTCGACCGGACCGTACGCCACGCAGCTCCTCCTCACCGGCCGAGCCAAGAACGGGGCGTACGCCGGCGTGCGCTTCGCGGCGATCGTGCGCATCGTCGCCCCGAACGGGACGCTGAAGCCGTTCCAAGGCGACATGCTCGCCGGGCTCGGCGTGCCCCCGGCGGCGAGCGTCGGGGTGACCGTCGAGGGAGCGGGCGTCGTCCTCGTCTCGATCGCCGCGGCCACCGACTTCTCGGGTGGCGATCCGATCGGCCTGGCCCGTGCGGCCCTGGCGAGCGACGCCACGGCCGACGCGAACGGGCTCGGTCCCGCCCGTCGAGCGGCGATCCGCCTGGGCAAGGATGCAACCATCGAGTCGGTCCTCGCCTCGCTGAAGCCCAAGGGCGACGACGAACCGAGCGACACCCCGCCGAGCGCGACGCCAATTCCGACTCGCTTGGCCCAGGCCAAGTCGGGCACGCTCGATCCGACCCTCGTCGAGGACTACCTCGACTTCAACCTCCACCTCGTGCGGAGCGCCTCGCGGCCCGGATCGCTGCCCGCCAACCTGCAAGGGCTCTGGAGCGAGCACCTCCTCGCTCCGTGGAACGCCGACTACCACACCAACATCAATCTCCAGATGAACTACTGGCCGGTCGAGGCGGTGGGGGAAGGGGACCGGGTCCTCGCCCTCGCCGACTTCATCGACCGCCTCGCCTCTGACGGCCGCATCACGGCCAAGGCCCTCTACAACGCGAACGGTTGGGTCGCCCACCACACGAGCGACGCCCGGGGCTTCACCGTGCCGGTCGGCCGGACCGTCTGGGGCCTCTGGCCGCACGGCGGCGGCTGGCTCACACGGCACCTCTGGGAGCACTACTGCTATACGCTCGACGAGGAGTTCCTGCGGAACCGGGCCTTCCCCGTGATGCGCGGGGCGTGCGAGTTCTACCTCGACTGGCTCTCCGAGGATCCGACCACCGGCAAGCTGGTCGGCGGTCCCTCCTCGAGCCCCGAGAACACGTTCCTCCTCGACAACGGCAAGCGGGCCGACGTCGGCATGGGGAACGCGATGGACCAGGAGATCGTCTGGGACTGCTTCACCAACCTCCTCGACGCGGCCAAGGTCCTCGGCCTGAAGGACGATCCGGTCGTCGAGCGGGTCCGCGTCGCCTACGGCAAGCTGGCCTGGCCGACCATCGGCAAGGACGGTCGGCTGCAGGAGTGGTCGCGGCCGTTCAAGGAGTCGGAGCCCGGGCACCGGCACGTGAGCCATCTCTATGGCGTCTATCCCTCGGCCCAGTTCACGCCGTGGTCGAAGCCGGAGTACCTCGAGGCGGCCAAGAAGAGCCTGGCCGCCCGCCTCGCCAACGGCGGCGGCCACACCGGCTGGAGCCGGGCCTGGCTCATCAACCTCGCTGCCCGCATGCGGGATGGCGAGGCGGCGTACGGCCACGTGGCGAAGCTGATCGCCTCCTCGACCCTGCCCAATCTCTTCGACGACCACCCGCCCTTCCAGATCGACGGCAACTTCGGCGGCCTGGCCGGCGTCTGCGAGATGCTCCTCCAGTCGCACCAACTGGTGTGGGATGGTGACCGGCCCAACTTCGTGCTCGATCTCCTGCCCGCCTTGCCCCAAGCGTGGCCCGACGGAACGTACCGGCTCTGCGCCCGCGGCGGTCGGTTGGTGACGCTCGAGTGGCGCGGTGGCAAGCCGCGCACCATGGTGGTCGAGAAGGCCGGCGAAGCGGCGATGCCGCTCGCCCTGCCGCTGCGGCTCCCGGAGGGCGTGCGGATCACCGCCATCGAGGCCCGCGGCTGGAACGGCCAACAGCTCGAGGCGACCACCTCGGAGATGGCGGGGACGGTGATCGTGCGAACTCCCGCCACCGCGGCGGCGGTGGCGATTCGCTTCGAGTGAGACGGGGCCGAGGCCGCGCCGTACACTCCGCGCCATGCACCCGGTCACCGCTCTCACCGACTACGTCACGCTGGGCCGTTCCGGCCTGCGCGTCTCGCCGCTTTGCCTCGGGGCCATGACCTTCGGCACCGAGTGGGGATGGGGTTCCGACGTTCCCACCTCGGAGAAGGTCATCTCGCGATTCCTCGAGCTCGGCGGCAACTTCATCGACACCGCCAACATGTACACCAAGGGGCACTCCGAGGTCATCCTCGGCAACTACTTCACCAAGGGCCTCGGGGCCGGGTATCGCGACCGGGTGGTGATCGCCACCAAGTTCATGGGCAACATGTACCAAGGCGACCCGAACGGCGGCGGAGCCGGGCGGAAGGCGATCCTCGACCAGCTCCACCACTCGCTGCGGCGGCTGAAGTCTGACTACATCGACCTCTACTGGGCCCACTTCTGGGATCGCAACACGCCGATCGACGAGATGATGTCGACCCTCGACCAGGTGGTGAAGCAGGGCAAGGTGCGCTACATCGGGTTCAGCGACCATCCGGCGTGGGTCTGCGTGCAGGCCCAGTACGAGGCGATCTTCAAGGGCTGGACGCCGCTCGTCGCCCTGCAGATCGAGTACAGCCTCTTGCAGCGGACCGTCGAGCCCGAACTCATGAGCATGGCCAAGGCCATGGGCATGGGCGTGACGCCGTGGAGCCCGCTCGCCGGCGGCCTCCTGAGCGGCAAGTTCTCGCGCAGCAACCCGCCGCGCTCGGACGGCGACACCCGCCTCAAGCCGGAGAGCAAGCGGCTCACCGAGCACGCCTGGAAGGTGGTCGACGCCCTGCAGGCCGTGGCCAAGGCCCGCGGCTGCTCGGTGGCCCAAGCGGCGCTCCGCTGGTGCATGGACCGGGACGGCGTGCAGAGCACGATCATCGGGGCCCGCACCATGCAGCAACTCGAGGACAACCTCGCCGCCTGCGAGGTCCGGCTGACCGCCGAGGACACCAAGCGCCTCGACGAGGCCAGCGCCGTCGACCGCCCCTTCCCATGGGAGTTCCTCGAGTACGTCCGGGCCGGCATCCACAACGGCACGACGATCAACGGTCTCAAGGGCGACTTCTTCGCCTTGAGCCCGACGGGCGATGACGATCGGTGGTGAACGCGGCGGGGGCCGCGCCTCTCTCCCAACGCGCCTCGCGTTGGGGGAGATGCTGAGCGAAGCGAAGCCCCTCGCAGCGGAGCTGCGATATGGACAGCCGGGCCGTGCCGGGCGAGCCGTCGAGCCGTCGACCACCCCCTCAGCCTCGCTGGCGCTCGGCAGCTCCCCCGCTTCGCTGCGCTACGCGGGAGAGCGGCGCGTGTCCGCTTTCGACTCACCGCTCGCGGAAGCCTCTCCCAACGCGCCTCGCGTTGGGGGAGATGCTGAGCGAAGCGAAGCAGAGGGGGCCGTGCCGGGCGAGCCAGCGAGACGTCTGCCGCCCCCTCGGCCTCGCCCCCAGTGACGGGCGCTCGGCACTTCGGCGGATAGCGGGGCCTCTCTGCGAAGAAGCCGCGGCCAGGAACCCGCGTCCGACTCCGCCAACCGCTCGCTTCAGACGTAGCGTGACCGCCTCGCCATCCTCTACACTGCCATCACGATCGGAGCCCGCGAAGCTCCGACCTCGACGCGAGGGTAGTGTGTGATGGTCTGCGATCCGATTCTGAATCTGCTCGGGGGCGGGTGATCGATGCACCGCTTCTTCACCCATCCCATCCTGAACGCGCCCTACGTCCGACCCAATCGGCACTGGGAACTGGACCAAGACGGGCAACCGACCCACCAGATCATCGAATCGCGCCGCAAGGCCGAGTACATCACCCCCATTCCCAAGCCGAAGAAGCAACGGGGTGGCTCGAAGCAGGCCGAGATGGTCTTCGACGAGGGCAAGAAGCTCTCAACGCAGGCCCAGCAGTACGACCCGACGCCGATCATCAACGCGTTGCGCGGAAGGCTCGATGCCTGGCGGTCGCTGACCAACCCGAACGATTGGGGCGTCTCGCCGGAGACGGCGCGGCTGCTCCAACACTGGCGGCACCACGACTTCCAGGATGTCCGTCCCTTCTTCTGCCAGATCGAAGCGGTCGAGACAGCCATTTGGCTCACCGAGGTCGCGCCGCAACTCGGCAAGGACGCGCGGCTCTTCCTCGACCACCTCGAGCACTCGAACGAAGCGTGCAATCCGGGGCTCAGTCGGCTCGCCCTGAAGCTTGCGACCGGCGCTGGCAAGACCACGGTCATGGCCATGCTCATCGCCTGGCAGACCGTGAACGCGGTGCGCCATCCGAACAGCAAGCGGTTCACCCGCGGCTTCCTGGTCGTGACGCCGGGCATCACCATCAAGGATCGCTTGCGAGTCCTCCAGCCGAACGACCCGGACAGCTACTACGCCCGCCGGGAACTGGTGCCGCCCGACATGCTTGGCGACATCGGGCGTGCCAAGATCGTCATCACCAACTACCACGCCTTCATGCGCCGCGAGACGCTTGAACTCGCTGCCGGCAACCGAGCTCTGCTCCAAGGCCGCGGTCCCGAGATCTCGACGCTGGAGACCGAAGGGCAGATGCTCCAGCGCGTCATGCCCAGCCTCATGGGCATGAAGAACGTGATGATCCTGAACGACGAGGCCCATCACTGCTATCGCGAGAAGCCACCTGAGGAGTCCGACGAGGACATCACCGCCGACGTGCGCGAAGACGCGGAGGCGAACCGCAAGGCGGCCCGCGTCTGGATCAGCGGCATCGAGACCGTGACGCGGCTCCTTGGCGCCTCGCGGGTCCTCGACCTCTCCGCGACACCGTTCTTTCTGGCTGGCTCCGGCTACGCCGAAGGCACACTCTTCCCATGGACCATGAGCGACTTCTCCCTCATGGACGCGATCGAGTGCGGGATCGTGAAGCTCCCCCGCGTTCCCGTCGCCGACAACATCCCGGGCGGCGACATGCCGAAGTACCGCGAGCTCTGGAAGCACGTCGGTCCGAGCATGCCGAAGAAGGGACGTGCCAAGGCCGGCGCCGCCAATCCGCTCGCCCTCCCCGTCGAACTGCAGACCGCGCTCGAGGCCCTCTACGGGCACTACGCCAAGACGTACGAAGGCTGGGCTGCGAGAGGGATCAAGACCCCGCCTTGCTTCATCGTGGTGTGCAACAACACTGCCTCGTCGAAGCTGGTCTACGACTACATCGCCGGCTTCCACATGGCGACCGAGAACGGCCCGGGTCCCTTCCACCAAGGGCGCCTGCCGCTCTTCCGGAATTACGACGACCTCGGCCAGCCGCTGCCGAAGCCGCGGACCTTGCTCATCGACAGCGAGCAGCTCGAGTCGGGCGAAGGTCTCGACACCTCCTTCCGCGAGTTCGCGGCCGAAGAGATCGAACAGTTCCGGCGCGAGAAGGTCGAGCGAACCGGCGATCGGCACGCAGCGGACTCGATGCCAGACGAAGAGATCCTCCGCGAGGTCATGAACACGGTTGGCAAGGAAGGGCGATTGGGAGGCGAGATCCGCTGCGTGGTCTCCGTCTCCATGCTGACCGAGGGCTGGGACGCCAACACCGTGACCCACGTGCTTGGTGTACGGGCATTCGGCACCCAGCTTCTCTGCGAGCAGGTCATCGGCCGGGCTCTGCGTCGCCAGTCCTACGAGCTCAACGAGGAGGGGCTCTTCAACGTCGAGTACGCCGACGTCCTCGGCATCCCCTTCGACTTCACGGCGAAGCCCGAGGTTGCCCCGCCCCAGCCGCCGCGGGAGACGATCCTCGTCCGCGCCCTGCCCGAACGCGAGGCCTGCACCATCGAGTTCCCTCGGGTCGACGGCTACCGCGTCGAGCTGCCCGCGACCCAGGTGCGGGCGAACTTCACCGCCGATCACACCTTGGAGTTGACGCCCGACCTCGTGGGCCCGACCCAGGTCAGGAACGAGGGCATCATCGGCGAGGCCGTCCAGCTTGATGTGAAGCACCTCGACCAGGTGCGAGAGAACACGCTCGTCTACCTGCTGGCCCAGCGCCTCATCGAGACCAAGTGGCAGGATCCGAGCGGCGAGCCGCAGCTCCATCTCTTCGGGCAACTGAAAGCGGTGGTCCGCCAGTGGCTCCGTGGCCATCTCGTCTGCAAGGGCGGGACGATGCCGGGGCAACTCGCCTATCTCGAACTCGCCGACATGGCCTGCGAGCGGATCACGAACGGCATCACCCTCGCCCACGAAGGCGAGCGGCCCATCAAGGCCATCCTCGATGCGTTCAACCCGCGCGGATCGACCGCCCATGTCCGGTTCACCACCTCGAAGACCGAGCGATGGGACACCAAGAGCGCAGTTCGCTGCCACATCAACTACGTCGTCCTCGACAGCGACTGGGAGGGCGAGTTCTGCCGCGTCGCCGAGCAGCATGAACGGGTCCTCGCCTATGTGAAGAACCACAACCTCGGGCTCGAGGTGCCGTACCGCTATGGTTCGGAGAACCGTCGCTATCGACCGGACTTCATTGTCCTCGTCGACGACGGGCACGGCCGCGACGATCCCTTGCATCTCGTGGTCGAGATCAAGGGCTATCGCCGCGAAGACGCCAAGGAGAAGAAGCTGACGATGGAACGCTACTGGGTGCCCGGCGTGAACCAGCTCGGTTCCTTCGGCCGCTGGGCGTTCGCTGAGTTCACCGAGGCGTATCAGATCGAGAGTGACTTCGCGAAGAAGGTCGAGGCGGAGTTCCATCGGATGATCCAGGAAGTGACCAAGGGCAGCGCCACGCTCGCTGCCACGAAGGGGTGAGTAGGCGATGGCCAAGCGAACCAAGGTCTACGCGAAGGACGCGGGCAAATCAGTCGTGGCCATCACCCACGAGGAAGCCTCGCGGAAGAACATCCCGACCGCTGAGCTCCAGTCGGTCATGGCCGAGTCGGACCAATCGCCGGTCCGCGTGGCCTATGAGAGGCGCAATCGCGACCTCGACCCGCAGCTCGTTTGGCGCGGCAAGGACGAACAGGATTGGTCCGATCTCGTGGTGCAAGCGCCGCCCCTCTTCATCCAGGAGAAGGTCCATCCCAAGGTCCTGATCGACGATCTCGTGCGCCGCTCGGAGAGCGCCAAGCGCGAGCAGGACGCCGAGCAGCAGCTCGATCTCTACGCTGCGTTCAACGGACTGCCCGACTCCGACGCCAAGACCGAGTTCTACAAGCACGACCACAACTGGTCGAACCGCATGATCCTCGGCGACTCGTTGCAGGTGATGGCGAGCCTCGCCGAGCGAGAAGGTCTACGCGGCATGGTCCAGTGCATCTACTTCGATCCGCCCTACGGCATCAAGTTCAACTCGAACTTCCAGTGGTCGACGACGAGTCGCGATGTCAAGGACGGGAAGACCGACCACATCACGCGTGAGCCCGAACAGGTCAAGGCCTTTCGCGACACGTGGCGTGATGGGATCCACAGCTACCTGACCTATCTGCGAGACCGGCTGACGGTGGCGAGGGATCTTCTCACTGAGTCAGGGTCGATCTTTGTGCAGATTGGGGATGAGAACGTTCACCGCGTGCGGGCGGTGATGGATGAAGTCTTTGGAGAGCAGAACTTCGTCAGTCAGATCACGCTCAAGAAGACGGGCGGCCTGGGGTCTGCACGGCTGAAGGCCGTGTCTGATTACGTGCTCTGGTACTCGAGAACCCTAGAGCAATTGAAAGCCAGAAAGCTGCTGCTAGACAAGGAGCAAGGAGAGGGCGACTCCACTGGCGAGCGATACTCGAGCTGCTATGAGCTGGATTCGGGTCGGTACCGGACGCTGACGGCCGCGGAACGACTGAACCCGACGCTCGTTCCGAACTCAGTCCGGACCTTTCGATCTGACAACCTGGTCTCGTCGGGTTACACGCCCACGTGCACCTTCATCCTCCGCTTTCAAGGAGGCGAGTTCTCGCCTGGGGGCGGACGTAGCTGGAAGACCAACCCTATGGGTATGGGTCGACTCGAGCGGGCGGCGCGCCTGGTCTGCACTGGCAAGAGCGTTCAGTTCAGGCGGTTCCTCGATGACTATCCAGCATTCGAGATCAGCAACATCTGGTCGGACTTGGCCGTGAGGACCGACAAGCAATATGTTGTGGAGACTGCTGCCGGCGCGGTGCAACGTTGTCTCCTCATGGCCACCGACCCCGGCGACCTTGTGCTCGATCCGACCTGCGGCTCCGGCACCACGGCCTACGTCGCCGAGCAGTGGGGCCGCCGCTGGATCACGATCGACACCTCGCGCGTGGCCCTGGCTCTCGCTCGGGCGCGCATCATGGGCGCTCGGTACCCGTACTACCTCCTCGCCGACTCACGCGAGGGGCAACTCAAGGAGGCCGAAGTCACCCGCACGGCGCCGAGTTCGCAGCCGACGCGGAGCAACATCCGCCTCGGCTTCGTGTACGAACGCGTGCCGCACATTACGCTGAAGTCGATCGCCAACAACACCGAGATCGATGTCCTCTGGGAGAAGTGGCAGGCCACCTTGGAACCGCTTCGCGCCGCCCTCAACAAGGCGTTGAAGCAGACTTGGGAGGAATGGGAGATCCCCCGCGAGGCGGACGCATCGTGGTCCGAGGCAGCGAAGTCAGCCCACGCAGCATGGTGGAAGGCGAGGATCGACCGCCAACGCGAAATCGATGCGTCGATCCAAGCAAAGGCCGAGTTCGAGTTCCTCTACGACAAGCCCTACCGGGACGACGGCAAGGTCCGCGTCGCCGGGCCGTTCACGGTCGAGAGCCTCTCGCCGCACCGGACGCTCATCGTCGGCGAGAGCGACGAACTCATCGACCCAACCGCCCCCAAGCCGGACCGTCCGACCGAGGCAGCCGACTTCGCCCAGATGATCCTGACCAACCTCAAGGCCGCTGGCGTCCAGCAGGCCCACAAGGAAGACCGGATTACCTTCGATTCGCTCGTCGCCTGGCCGGGTGCACTCATCTGCGCGGAGGGCACTTACGCAGACGGCAGCGGAACCACCAAGCGGGCCGGCATCTTCATCGGCCCCGAGTTCGGCACGGTCGCCCGGCATGACCTCGTCGAGGCCGCCCGCGAGGCAGGCGACGCCAAGTTCGATGTCCTCATCGCCTGCGCCTTCAACTACGAGGCCCATGTCGCCGACTTCAACAGGCTCGGCCGCATCCCGATCCTCAAGGCCCGCATGAACGCCGAACTGCACATGGGCTCGGAACTCAAGTCGACCGGCAAGGGCAACCTCTTCGTCATCTTCGGCGAGCCCGACATCGAGATCCGCGAGGAGAAGGACGGGAAGTACGTCGTCCAGATCCGCGGCGTCGACGTCTTCCACCCACAGACCGGCGAAGTGCGCAGCGACGGCGCCGAAGGCATCGCCTGCTGGTTCATCGACACCGACTACAACGAGGAGAGCTTCTTCGTCCGCCACGCGTACTTCCTCGGCGCGAACGACCCGTACAAGGCGCTCAAGACCACGCTCAAGGCCGAGATCAACGAAGAAGCCTGGGCCACGCTGAACAGCGATACCTCGCGACCGTTCTCAAAGCCGACGAGCGGCCGCATCGCGGTAAAGGTCATCAATCACCTCGGCGACGAAGTGATGAAGGTTTTCAGGGTGGAATGAGGGAGGGGGCGGCGCGAGTGGTAGACTCGCGGGCGAGCACGACGGCGCGGCGGGATGCGTCAAAGCAAAGTGACGAGTCCGGGCATTGCGAGGGGCTTGTGCCGAGCGTGCGAAGGCGAGCACCTGGCACGAGGGGCTTGATCGATCAAGCTGATATCGGAGCATGGGCGATGACCTATCCGATTGTGGAAGTGGATCCTGGATCGGCGGTGGCGCCTGAGCAGATGGGAACCAAGCGGAAGTACTGGTTCCGCCAAGGCGAAGCTCGCGTCCTGTTCAAGGCAGACGATCGAGGCACTGGCGAGGACTGGGCTGAGAAGGTGGCTTGCGAACTCGCTGCGCTGATGGGGCTGCCCCACGTCAAGTACGAGCTTGCGATCGAGGTGGGGACTGGTAGGCCCGGTGTCGTCTGCGAGTCCTGCGCGCCTCGCCCGCTCGCCCTTGTGCCAGGCAATCAGTTGCTGTTCGCGCTCGATCGTGACTACCCGACGGGCGGCCGGCGATTCAAGGTCACGGCGCACACGGTGGAAGCGGTATCGAGGGTCGTGGGCTTGTTGGCGCCGCCTCGCGACTGGATGCATGAATCTCCGCCCGTGGTGGCGACCGCACATGAGGTTTTCGCAGGGTACGCGCTGCTCGACGCGCTAACGGCGAACCAGGACCGCCACCACGAGAATTGGAGCGCGCTGTGGGACCAGAAGCGGTTGGTCCTGGCGCCGACCTTCGATCATGGTGCAGCGTTGGCTCGGAACCTCGCCGACGAGGAGCGGGAGCGTCGCCTCGCCACCACAGACATGCGACAGGCGATTCCCGCGTTCGTTCGACGCGCACGATCCGCGTTCTACGGCGGGGAAGGCGCCCTTCGGGCGCTGACCACCGTGGAGACGTGGCAGGCGTTCAGGGCTCTCGCGCCTCAAGGGGCGGCTGCATGGTTGCGCCGCCTCGAGGGGATGAACGAGGCTCAAATCGAGGAGATCCTCGAGAAGATCCCCGCCGTACGGATGACTCCGGTCTGCCGGACGTTTACACTGGCCCTGCTCCAGGAGAATAGGCGGCGCTTGCTCGCCGATGAGCCCGCATGAAACGCGTGGTGTACGTGGCATCCCGAGGACCTGACGGGACTCCCGGCTTCTGGAGTCCGGTTGGCCGCCTTGAGCACGACGAGGGGTTGTTTCGGTTCGTGTACACGGAGGGTGCGGAGCGATTGCCCGGCTTCAGGCCGTTCCCGGAGATGGACGACCTCCACGGCGTCTACGAATCGGAATCGCTCTTCCCTCTCTTCGCCAACCGACTCCTGTCCCCCTCGCGGCCGGAGTACGAGTCGTTCCTGCGATGGAGCGGCTTCGATCCGGCGCAGCCGCCGGAGCCGCTCGCACTCCTGGGTGTGACCCAAGGGCTCCGACAGACCGATTGGATCGAGGTCTTCCCGTGCCCGACCCAGACGCCGGAAGGCAGGTTCACAGCGACGTTCTTCCTGCACGGCTTGCGGTGGATGCCGCCGGCAGCGCACGAGAGGGTGGCGTCGTTGAAGCTGAACGAGGAGTTGCGGCTCCTGCTCGAGATCGGAAACCCTGCAGATGCTCAGGCGGTCGCGGTGTGCACATCCGATCGAGAGGGGAGATACCTGATCGGGTACGTGCCCCGGTATCTCGCAGCGGATGTGCGGAGTCTCTGCGAAACCTGTGATCCGGACCAGATTGAACTCGCTGTGCGCCGAGTGAACCCAACGGCACCGCTCCAGCAGCGGCTACTCCTTCGCTTTGAATGCTGCTGGCCCGACGGATTCGATCCATGCGGTGACGCGGCATTCAAACCCCTCGCTCCACTGTCACCGCCGACTGCAAACGGCAATGGACCGCGCAGGCGAGCGTGAGACGACCGAAACCTTAGGGGGCCGGCGCCTCGCGAAGCGTTAGTCCGCCGCAGAGGCGGTCGTGCCAGACAGAAATGTTGCAGCAACCGCCCCCTCAGCCTCGCCCCCATAGAAGGGCGCTCGGCAGCTCCCCCGCTTCGCTGCGCTACGCGGGAGAGCGGCGCCTCTCTGCTGTCTGCTGTCTGCTCACCGCTCTCTCCCAACGCGCCTCGCGTTGGGGGAGATGCTGAGCGAAGCGAAGCAGAGGGGGCCGTGCCGGGCGAGCCAGCCGCCCCCATCAATCCCAGCGGAACACACCCTTGCGCCACGCATAGATGTACGCGGCGATGCCGGTGGCCACGAAGAAGAGGATGCGGCCGAGGAACATGACCGACTCGGGGGCCGCTGGGGTGAGCTGGGTGAAGGTCACCGCCCACGGGTAGAGGAAGATGATCTCGACGTCGAAGACGAGGAAGGTCATCGCCAGCATGTAGAAGCGGACGTTGAACCGCTTCTTGGTCGAGCCGATCGGGTCCATGCCCGACTCGACCGGGATGCCCTTCACCACGCCTTGGGCCTGGGGGCCGATGAGCGACGAGGCGATGATCGTCGCCACCACGAAGGCGATCGCCATCAGGAGGATGACGAAGACCGGGATGTAGGCGGTGAGGTCGACTGCGGCGAGGGTCGTCACGGCTGGCTCCGACGCCTGCCTCCGACGGCATCCGTCAGGAGGCGGGCAGGGAGGGCATGGTAACGGAAAGGCCCGACCGCCGGGCCAGCGGCGCAAGCGACAGGGCCGCGACCAAGTGGCCGCGGCCCTGCCGAATGGAGAGGTCGAGGATGGGCTGCGATCAGCAGGGGCCCCACGCCCCGAGCAGGATGCTCAGGTCCGCGGCACCGACCTGGCCGTCGCCATCGAGGTCGGCGGCGCAACCGGTGCACGGTCCCCAGGCCCCGAGCAGGACGCTCAGGTCGGCGGCGCCGATCGCCCCGTCGCCGTCGAGGTCGGCTGGGCACGGGATGTCGATCAGATAGCGCTGGGCAAAGATCTCGAACTCGTCGTCCCCGGTCGGCGCCGTGCCGTCGTCGCCGCTCCAGGCCACCATCAGGTCGCCGCTCGCGCTCGACATCGCCACGGTGGGGACCAGGCCGTCATAGAGGGAGTCGCCGTCGACGTTCCCCATGTCGCTGATCCGGAAGGCAATGTCACCCACCGGGTTCGCCGTTCCGCCGTCGAGCCGCTGGCCGTAGACCTCTTGCTCGCCGTCGGCGAGGCCGAGGCCGCCGTCGGCCGACCAGACGAGGACATACTCGTCGAGCGACGCGCTGTACGCGACGCGCACGTCGCTCGCGTCGCTGAGCGGATCGCCGTCGAGGCCCATGTGCGAGACCCGCAGGTCGTTGGACCCGAGTTGGGTGCCGTCGGCCGCGACGCGCTGCACGAAGATCTCGGTCTCCCCGTCGGCCTGCCCGAAGAGGTCGTCTTCGCCTTCCCAGGCCACGAGGAACTCGCCGTGCACGCTGTTGAAGGCGACCGCCGGGGCGAAGGCGTCGAAGGCCACGTCGCCATCGGGACCCATGTCGCTCAGGCGGATGTCGTTGGCCCCGACCTCGGTGCCGAAGGGCGAGAGCCGCTGGGCGAAGATCTCGCTCTCGCCGTCGACCAGGAGGCCGGTGTTGTCGTCGCCCGCCCAGACCACGAGGTAGTCGCCGTTCAGGCTGTTGGCGGCGACGGCCGGCTTCTCGGCGTCGTGCAGGCCGTCGCCGTCCGTGCCCATGTCGCTGATCCGGAAGTCGTTGGCCCCGACCTCGAGTCCGCTGCCGCCAGCGATGCGCTGGCCGAAGATCTCGAACTCGCCGTCGATGAGGAGCCCGGTGTTGTCCTCGCCCTGCCAGACCACGAGGTACTCGTTGTCGATCGGGTCATAGGCCACTGCCGGCCGCACGGCGTCGTAGAGGCTGTCGCCGTCGGGACCCATGTCGCTGATGCGGATGTCGTCACCGCCGAGCTCGGCGCCAGTCGCGGCGTCGATCCGCTGGGCGAAGATCTCGAGTTCGCCGTCGACGAGCGGCGCCGTGCGGTCGTCGCCCGACCAGACCACGAGGTATTCGTTATCCACGCTGTCGTAGGCGACGGCCGGCGTGTTGGCGTCGAAGTGCTCGTCGCCGTCCGGACCCATGTCGCTGAGGCGGGCGTCGTCACCGCCGAGCTCGGCGCCAGTCGCGGCGTCGATCCGCTGGGCGAAGATCTCGAGTTCGCCGTCGACGAGCGCGCCCGTGCGGTCGTCGCCCGACCAGACCACGAGGTATTCGTTATCCACGCTGTCGTAGGCGACGGCCGGTGTGTTGGCGTCGAAGTGCTCGTCGCCGTCCGGACCCATGTCGCTGAGGCGGGCGTCGTTGGTGCCAAGCTTCCACGCCGGCCACGGTCACCTTCTGGCCGTAGATCTCGAACTCCTCGTCGGAGAGGACGCCGGTGGCGTCGTCGTCGCCCTGCCAAGCCACGAAGAATCCGTTCGAGCCGCCGGCCGCCACCGCGGCGGAGAAGGCGTTGTAGGCGATCGAACCGTCGTTCTCGCCCATGTCGCTGAGGCGCACGTCGTCGTTGTCGAGGATGTCGCCGGTGTTGTCGACGCGGCGCATGTAGGCCTCGAACTCGCCGTTGACGAGCTGGCTGCTGTCGTCGTTTGGCCTCCCAGGTGACGATGAACTCGCCGCCCGCTGCGTTGTAGGCGACATCGGGGGCCAAGGCGTCGAAGAGGACGTCGCCATCGTTCCCCATCTCGCTGATCCGGAAGTCGTTGGCCCCGATCTGGGCTCCGGTGCGGCCGCTCACGAATTGGCCGAAGATCTCCGACTCGCCATTGACGATGGTGCCGGTGTTGTCGTCGCCGCTCCACACCACGAGGTATTGGTTGTTGGCGCTGCTCCACGCCACCGCCGGATCCTCGGCGTCGAAGGTCGAATCGCCGTTGGTGCCCATGTCGCTGAGCCGCATGTCGTTGGTGCCGAGCTCGGCGCCGGTCGCCCGGCGATCCGCTGGCCGAAGATCTCGTTCTCACCGTCGACGAGCGGGGCGGTGTTGTCGTCGCCCTGCCAGACCACCAGGAACTCGTCGTTGGCGGCGTTGAAGGCGACGTCGGGCACGATGGCGTCGTAGCTGCCATTCCCGTTCGGGCCCATGTCGCTGATCCGGAAGTCGTTGGGCCCGACCTCGGCGCCGGTCGCCCCGGCCAGGAGCTGGCCAAAGATCTCCGACTCGCCGTTCACCAGGGGTGCCGTGTCGTCGTCGCCCGACCAGACCACGAGGTAGACGTTGTCGACCGAGTTCCAGGCCACCGCCGCCCGCTCGGCATCGAGCAGGGCGTCGCTGTCGACGCCCATGTCGCTGATCCGGAAGTCGTTGAGGCCGACCTCGGCGCCGGTCGCGGCGTTCAGCCGTTGGCCGAAGATCTCGTTGGCCCCGTCGATCAGGCCGGGCGAGTTGTCGTCGCCCTCCCACACCACGAGGTACTCGTTGTTGGTCGCGTTGTAGGCGACGTCGGGGAAGGCGGCGTCGTATTGGCCGTCGCCGTCGGGTCCCATGTCGCTGATGCGGAAGTCATTCGAGCCGACCGCAGCTCCGGTCGCGGCGTTGATGCGCTGAGCGAAGATCTCGAACTCGCCATCGGTCACGCCGTTAGCGTCGTCGTCGCCGGCCCAGACCACGAGGTACTCGTTGTTCAGGCTGTTGTAGGCCACCGCCGGGCGGAGGGCGTCGTAGTCGATATCGCCGTCAGGACCCATGGTCGAGAGGCGGAAGTCGTTGGTGCCGATCTCGGGATCGATGGTCAGCGGATAGGCGGCCCCGGCCAGGGCCGATGCCTCGATGGCGATCGTCGCCGAGTCGCCCTCGACCCGCATGGAAGCGGCGATGGTGCGATGGGCGGCGTCGAAGACGTGGACGCGGCCGAGGCTCACCACGCCGTCGGTGGTGCGCCACAGCCAGCCTTGGTCGGAGGACTCGAACTGGCCTTGGCAGTCGATGCTGCCGACCACGACCAACTCTTCGCCGGGGGCGGTCAGCGCCGCGGGCACCACGAAGACTTGCTCGATGCCGGTCGTGCCGAGCCGGTACTCCTCGACGATGCCGCCGCGGTCGAAGCGGACGGAGCGGCGGTCGGGGGCGATGGTCGGCTCGGTGGGGCAGGCCGCGGAACCGGCGGCGGAGGCGAGGCTCCAGCGCCAGGCCGGACCGCCGCGCTTGGGCAGGAAGCGAACGCCGTCGGCGTCGAACTCGGCGCGGTGCCGCGGATGGTCGAGGGTAATGCCGTGGGCGGTCTCGGCGAGGTCGTTCACGGCGGCGGCGATGGCCTCGGCGGGGCCCACGGCGCGGAGGACGGGCGTGGTCTTGTCGGCGCCGGCGGCGCCCCAGGCGGGTGACGCCAGGAGCGTCGCGGCGATCGAAGTGGCAAACAGCATGCGGGGACTCTCTTTCCTGTTCAGGCGATGACCAGCGGTTGGACGGAGCCGGGCATCGGATCGGCGCTGACCGTCAGCGGCGTGCCGATGGGCTCGTGGGTCGGGAAGAACTCCCGGTCGATCGGGCGCAGCGGCCGGAGCTGGTCGAACCAGGTCGCGTGCGGGTCGAAGGCGGCGAAGAAGGGACGGCGCACCAGCTCGGCCCGGCGGGCCTGCAGGTACTCGAGGGCGAAGGCCTTGCGGCCCTCGACCTCGACCACGCCGAGGAGGTGGCACTTGCCGGGGAAGGCCGACATCACCGGACCGCGGGCAGTGCGGGCCGTGCCGGCCACGTGTTGATAGGCGTCGCGGAAGATCTCCCAGCAGCGGACGAGCGGGAGCTCGAAGTAGCGCTTGGCCCCGGTGTCGCGCTCCACAAACATGTAGTAGGGCATGCCGCCGAGCTGCACGCCGTCGGCCCACATGCGGGACCAGACGGCCGGATCGTCGTTCACGTGGCGGATGACCGGCGACTGGAGGCGGATGTTGGCCCCGGTGGCCCGGATCCGGCGGAAGGCCTGCTGGGCGATCGAGGTCGAGAGCTCGACCGGATGCGAGAGGTGGGTCATCACCGCCAGGTGTTTGCCGCTGGCCACGACCCGCTCGAAGAGCCGCAGGAGGTCGTCGGCGTCGGTGTCGGTGACGAAGCGGTGCGGCCAGTAGAGCGGGGCCTTGGTGCCGATCCGAATGGTCCGCACCGTGTCGAGGTCGAGGAGCGGCTCGACGTAGCGGGCCAGCGTGGCCGCGTTCATGATGAGCGGGTCGCCGCCGGTGAAGAGGACGTCGCTCACCGCCGGATGCTGGCGGAGGTAGGCCACCAGGTCGGCGGTCTCGGCCGCGGCGAAGCGGCCTTCGTCGGTCTCCACGAATTGGGCCCATCGGAAGCAGAACGAGCAGTAGGCGTGGCAGGTCTGGCCGGCCGAGGGGAAGAAGAGGACCGTCTCGCGGTACTTGTGCTGCAGACCTTCGAGCGGGCGCCCGTCGAGGACCGGCACGTTGTGCGTGGTCTGCCCGCAGGGGTGTGGGTTCAGGCGGCGGCGGATCTCGGCGATGGTCGGCTCGAGCTCCTTGGGCGTGAGGCCGCGGTCGAGCCCCTCGCGCACGGCGGCGAAGTCGGCCGGATCGAGCATGCCGCGCTGCGAGAAGGTGAGCTGGAAGATGGGATCGTCGGGGACGCGGCTCCAGTCGATGAGCTCGCGGACGAGGTACTCGTTGGTCCGGAAGGGAAGGACGAGGGAGACCGCCTCGAGGGCCCGCCGCAGGTCGGGGTCCGCCGACTGCCACTCGGGAAGCGAGGCGATGTTCGCCCTGGTGATCGCCTTGTAGCGGGGGCGCTCGGGGAGCGATGCGGCCGATTGAGCCGCGACGCCGTCGTCGTCCGAGCCTGCCGGCGCCGCGGCGCAGCGGCGGCCGGAGGGGACTTCCTCGCCGAAGTAGCGGCGATGGGCGAGGTCGACGATGCGGCAGACAAGCTGGCCGAAGTCGAGGCCGGCGGTCTTGGCGGCCAGGACGTACGAGCCGCCGGCCCCGAGCGAGGCCATGGAGTTGATCTCGAGGACGTAGGGCTGGCCGTCGCGGTCGACGCGGAAGTCGACCCGGGCGTAGTCGCGGCAGTGGCAGGCCTTGAAGGTGCGGCGGGCGAGGTCGCGTAGCCGCTCGGCGAGTGCGTCGTCGATCCGCGCCGGGCAGACCCGGGTCGGCTCGTCGGCGGTCTTGTGGAACTTGTCGGCCCAGGTGAGGGCGTTGAGCTCGCGGTCGCCGAAGTCCATCTCGACGATCGGCAGACACTCGACCGGGTCGTTGCCCAGGAGGGCCACGCAGTACTCGGCGCCGTCGATGAACTCCTCGACCAAGGCGTCCTGTTTGTACTGGGCGATGATCGCCGCCGCCGCCTCGCGGAGGTCCTGCTCGCTCCGCACCACCTGCAAGCCGAAGCTGGTCGACTCGTGGCGGGGCTTGACGATGAGCGGATAGCGGAGGTCGCCGACCGCATCGTTCGGCGTGCGCATCACCGCGTAGCGCGGGGTGGGCACGCCGGCGTCGACGATGAGGATCTTGGTGACCACCTTGTCGAGCGACACGGCGTGGCCGAGCGGATCGGCCCCGGTGTAGGGCACGCCGGCCATCTCGAGCATCGCCGGCACGTGCGTGTAGCGCGAATCGCCCTGGATGCCGTAGCCCATGTTGAAGACGAGCCCGTCCGGGCGGCCCGCATCGTCCAGTCCGCCGATGTAACCGCGGAGCCCGTCGACCATGCCCATGTCGCCCTCGAACGCGGCAGCCTCGTAGCCGCCGCGACGGAGCGAGTCGAGCACGGCCTGCACCGCCTTCTTCCCGTAGCTCTCCGGGCACTTGCGACCGAAGGAACGGATCACGCCGCTGTCGGAGCGGTTGCGGACCACGGCCACGCGGAAGGGGCTCGGAGTGGCCGGGCTGGACGGGGCCTCGCGCTCGACGACGCGACGGACCGCGATGGGATCGACGGAGATGACAGGGGATTGGTTCGGCTCTGGCTCGTATCGCATGGATGCACCGCGGGGTGAGACCGGGCGACGGCAGACAGGCCAGTCGCGCGGCGGCCATGCAGAGGGAAGGGCCGGGGCGGAGATACGGAGCTCCGGTGATTTCCGCACTTCTCGGGGATTCCTGTCTCTGCGGCGGCGCGTGGCGCTCTCCTCGCAAATCGGCCTAGGCGGCGCTCGGTCGTCCTCGTCTTTTCGACGTATCGGAAGCGAGCCAGGCGTCTCCGCTCGGGCACCTCCGACCCGAGCTCGCCACCATGACCACCGCCCGCCTTGCCGCCGACCAGCCCCGCGTCCGCCGTTGGATCCGTCCGAAAGGCCGGCTCTCCGCCCGCACGTGGCTGGCGATCGGCGGCCTCGCGGCGCTGGCGGCTGGAGTGGCGCTCGCCAAGCTCGCCGGGGCCACCGCGCTCGCCGACGCCGTGACGCTCGGGCACCTGGCGCCGACCCTGCAGGCGAGGCTCGGCCACCTGTTTGTCGTCCCGGTCGGGGCCCTCGTCATCGCCCTCGCCCGCCTCACGCTGAACCTGCGGATGCTCGGTCCGTTCCGGGCCATCCTCCTGGCCATGGCCTTCGAATCGGTGGGCTACGGACTGGGGCTCGTCTTCTTCGCCCTGGTCACGGGATTGGTGATGGTGCTGCGGCCCTGGACGCGGCGCATCGGGCTTCCCTACTACGGTCGCGTCCTGACCATGGTGAGCGCGGTCACCTGCATCATGGCCCTCGTCCTGGTCGCTGCGTCCGCCTCGGGAGCGGCGGACCTCACCCGCGTCGCGTACTTCCCGATCATCGTCCTCGCCCTCACCGGGGACACCTCGTCGCGCATCGTGGCCCGGGAAGGCGTCGGGGCCCTGGCCCGGCGGTTCCTGGCCACCGTGGTCGCTGGCGTCGCCATCGCCGCGCTGGTGGGGCTCGAACCGCTGCGGGCCGCGTTGATCGCCTATCCCGAGCTCCTCGTCCTCCAGGTCGTCGCCCTGATCGTGATCAGCGAGCTGTTTGATGTGCGGCTCCTCGGCGACGACGCGCCGCCTCCTGCCCGCCGGCGACAGCGCCCGGGGCCCACGCCGGTCACCGATCCGACGCTCCTCGCCGGCCCGCTCCGCGTGGCCGTCGTCCGCAACCGCTCGCGACGCGGCGTGCTGGGCCGTGCTACGGGCCGGCGCGCGGTGAAGGCCTACTCGCGAAAGGGAATCCAGCGGGTGCTCGACGCCCTGCGCAGCGCGGGCTTCGCAGCCGAGGTGTTCGAGGGAGACGTCGGGCTCCACGAGCGACTGCGGACCTTCCTGCCGGTCGACCCGCGGACGAAGCGGGTCCGCGGCGTCGTCCTCAATCTCGCCGACGGCATCCAGGGGATGGCGCCGGGCTGCCACGTGCCGGCGATGCTCGAACTCGCCGGCGTTCCGTACACCGGTGCCGGACCGCTGGGCCGGGCCTGCTGCGCCGACCTCTTCCTCCTTCGCCAATCGCTCCGTGCGGCGGGGCTGCCCACCCCGCGGGCCATCGTCCACCGCGAGGTCGGGGCGTCGATCGGGGAGCTCGAGTTTCCGCTCGTGGTGCGGCCTCGCGACGCCGGGGCGGCGCGGCTGCCGCGGCTGGTCTCGAATCGCGCCGAGCTCGACGTCGCGGTGCACGCGGTGCTGGCCCGGTGCCGCTGCGAGGCGATCGTCGAGTCGCACCTCGAGGGTCGCCGCCTCACCGTGACCGTGCTCGGCGATGCTCCGGCCCGAGCCCTGCCGGTGGTCGAGACGGTGGCGGGTGCCGATGGCCATGACCACCGGCTATGCCCGGCCCCACTCGACGACGAACGGTCGCAGCGCCTCCAGGCCTTGGCCGTCGGCGCAGCCAAGGCCTGCGGGGCCCGCGACCTCTCCCGGGTCGACATCGTGATCGACCAGGCGGGCGACGCCCACGTCGTCTTCGTCCATGTCGCGCCGTCGATCGCCAAGGCCAGCGCCGCGACCGAGGCGGCGCGGCGCGGAGGCTATCGCTACGCGGCGTTCCTTCGCGAGCTGGTCCGGTCGGCCTGCGAGCGGTCCGGTCTCACCGTCTCGGACGCAGCTCCCGTCAACGCCCCGTGAGCGGCGGTCGACGCGTCCACAACCCGAGCTTGGCTTCGATCGCTGCGGCCACGCGGAGGACGGTCCCTTCGTCGAAAACCCGGCCGAGGATGGTCACCGCTTGCGGTTCGCCCTCCGGCGTGAAGCCGGCCCGCACCACGGCGCAGGGCTGGCCGGTGGCGTTGGTGTGGACGAGAAGCCCGCTCGCGAAAGGCGGGGCGAGCACGCAGTCGACCGACTCGAAGAAGTCGTGCATCGCCTCCATCGTCCGCCGCCGGATCCGGTCGGCCTGCACCAGGTCGACCGCGGCGAGGAGGTGCGTGCGGCGGAAGCTGTTGGGCCACGCTTCGTCGGCTTGCCAGCTGAGCTGGTCGTCGGCGTTCGAGCGGGTCATGGCATCGAAGGCGGCGGCGGCCTCGGCGTAGAGCGTGAGGATGGCCGGCGTCGGATCGATGGAAGGGGCCGGCAGCTCGACGATCTCGCAGCCGGCCGCGGTGGCCGCGTCGAGCGCTGCGGCGAAGCTCGCCGCGTAGGGATGGCCGTCCTTCCACGATGGATCGATCCCCACCCGCAGGCCGCGGGCCGATTGCCGAGCCTCGTAGTGGAAGGGCTCGTCGACGCTCGAGGCGTCGTGCGGGTCGAGGCCGTTGATGGCGTGGAGGACGAGGGCGGTGTCGACGACCGAGCGAGCCAGGGCCCCGATCTTGTCCATGCTCCAGACGAGAGCCATCACCCCGGTCCGCGGCACGCGCCCGAACGTGGGGCGAAGTCCGGCGGCGCCGCAGCGGTCGCAGGGGGAGACGATCGAGCCGAGCGTCTCGGTGCCGATGGCGAAGCCGAAAAGCCCGGCGGCCACGCCCGCCGCCGAGCCGGCGCTCGAACCGGACGAACCGCGTTGCGTGTTCCAGGGCGAGCGGCAGGTGCCGCCAAACCAGATGTCGCCGTAGGCCAGGGCTCCGACCGCGGTCTTGGCGACGAGGACGGCCCCGGCCTCTTCCAGCCGTTGGGTCACCCACGCATCGGTCTCGGGCACCCGGTCGCGCCACGGCTCGGCGCCCCAGGTCGTCGCGATCCCCGCGGTGTCGACGATGTCCTTCAAGCCGTACGGCACGCCGTGCAACGGCCCCTGCCAGCGTCCCGCCCTGAGTTCGCGATCGGCCCGCTTGGCCTGCTCGCGGGCGAGGCCGGCGGTGATGGTGATGGCGCAGTGCAGCGTCGGAGCCACCCGGGCCAGCCGCTCGAGGTAGATCGCGGTGAGTCGCTCGCTGGTCAGGGCCTTGGCCCGCAACCACCCTGCGAGGTGGACGAGCGGGGCGAAGGCGATGTCTTCGTCGCCCGAGGGCAGCGGCGGCGGAGCCGGGATCTCGTCGGGGTCGCCGCTCGTCGTGACCCGACGGCTCGGGCGGTCCGGCAGCCGGGCCCGGAACACCCTGGCCGGGGCCAAGCTGTTGGGCAGGTCGCCCTGCTTGCGGATGCTCGCCAGGAGCTCGGTGTGCTCGCCGATCGTCTTGGCGATCTGGTCCCGCTCGGCGTCGGTGAAGCGGATGCCGAGGATCTCTTCCGCCGCTCGGAGGGCATCGGGCGAGATGCCGGCCGGCGGGTCGGCGGCTCGCGGAGCGGCTCGGGCCAGGCTGGCGGCACTGGCCGCTGCGGCTGCTGCGGCGATGAGGAACTCGCGGCGCGTGTCGGGCATCGCCGGACGGTATCACAGCCCGCGAGGGCTCAGAGCGTCGCGGCCAGCGCCGCCAACTGGTCGGTCGCGATCCCCCAGCCGGCGTGGAACCCCATCTGCTCATGGGCTTCGCGGTCGGCCACGCTCCAGTGCTGGACACGGGCGGTGTAGAGGGTCTTCGTCCCCTGCGGCTCGAAGATCAGCGTGCCGGTCATGAAGGCGTGCCCCGACGGCTCCCAAGCCCTCACGAACGCGTCGGTGAAGACGAGCTTCCGGTTCGGCACCACCTCGAGGTAGACCCCGCGGTTCGGCATCTCCTCGCCGTTCGGCCCGCGCATCAGGACGTAGGACGAGCCACCCGGGCGCACGTCGAGCTCCGCCGCGACCGTCTTCCAGGGCGGCGGGGTGAACCACCGCACGATGAGTGTCGGATCGGTCCAAGCCCGGTAGAGCTTCTCCGCCGGGGCGTTGATGAGGCGGGTGAGGACCAGCTCCCGATCCTCCATCGAGGCGGCGTCGTTCGGCAGCGGCATGTCGCAACTCCTTGCCTGAGGCGCAGATGGCAATCGCCTTGCAATTGTCCGGGATCGCCTGCGGAGGGTAGCTGATCGACGGGCAATCATCCGAGACCGACGCAGACGGCCAGCGGCGCTCTTGGCAAAACACGTTCGGAACGACGGAACCGTGTTGTTGGAACGAGGCATCCGCACTACGTTGATGACAGCGATTGCGCGGCTCGGGATCGAAGTCACCCGTCGCTGCCCATGTGGCCAGGTGGGGAGCCTCCTCTCGAGGGCACAACGCATGTTGTTGGGGAACCCATGAAGTTCGCCGGGGAGCGGTCGCTTGCCCGGCCAAGGAGGTTTTCATGCAAGGTACGAGACTTGGGTGGGCGACGTCGTCGCTCGGTTTGGCGTTGGTGGTTGCAAGTACCGCGTACGCCGGGCCTGGCGATGAGTGCTCGAACGCGGTCCAGATGGTGGTCGGAGTCAACAACTTCGACACCACGACCGCGACGCCGAGCGCTGATCCGCCGGCGGACGAGACCTGCACCTTCCTCGATTGGGGCAATAGCAACGACGTCTGGTTCGTGTGGACGCCGACCCAGAGCGGCATCGCCACCTTCGACTTCTGCGCCTCGGGCTACGACACGTCGATCGTCCTCTACACCGGCTCCTGCGGAGCGCTGACTCGCATCGGCTGCGACGACGACAGTTGCCCGAGCGCGACCGACTTCCAGTCGTACCTGCCGGATGTCGGTGTCGACGCCAACACCACCTACTACCTGCGGATTGGCGGCTGGAACGGGGCGTCGGGCACCGGCAGCTTCCTGCTGACCTTCAACCCCGTCTCCGAGGTCTGCACCAACGCCAGCGGTTCTTGCGGCTTGGCGCACGCCGGCATCGGCTGCGACGACCCGATCTGCTGCAACGCGGTGTGCAGCGCCGACCCGCTCTGCTGCGAGGAAGGCTTCGGCTGGGACACCGCGTGCGTCGCGTTGGCCGAGTCGCTGTGCGGCATCTTCAGCTACGAGTGCACGCCGGGCGGCCCGTCGAACGACTGCGCCCCCAACGCCATGCTGGTCTTCGACGGCGACGCCAAGGCCTTCAACACCACGACCGCCAACACCGACGGTCCGGACGAGGCCGGCTGCAACTCCGGGGCTGGCGACCTGCCCATCTGGTCGGACCTTTGGTACCGCTTCACCGCTCCGGCCAACGGCATCGCGGTCGTCTCCTGCTGCAGCACGGCCAACTTCGACACCAAGATCGCCCTCTACGACGTGGGCGACTGGGCCAGCTTCGACCCGAGCCTCCTGCCGCAGATGTTCGTGGCCTGCAACGAGGACGGCGACGGGTGCGACAACTACACCTCGCTCCTCGAGTCCTCGGTGACGGCCGGGCACACCTACCTGGCCCGCATCGGCGGATACCTGCAGGAGACCGGAAACGGGACGATCAGCTTCTCCCTGCCTGACCCCTGCCAGCTCCCCTCGAGCAACAAGACCGAGGCCGAGGCCTGCGGCGCCGACACCAACGGTGGCTGCAACGCCGCGTCCGGCTCGCCCACCGAGTCGATCTCGATCGGCGACGCCGTGGCCGGCACCTTCTGGGCCGACAACAACCTCCGCGACACCGACTGGTACGAGTTCACCGTCTCCGCCGAGACCAACGTCACGTGGAGCGTCTACTCCGCGTCGTTCACCACCGCCTTCATCCTGAGCGCGGATTGCCCGACCTCGGTCATCGCGACCGGCTCGGGGGCTTGCCCGGCTTCGGCCAGCGCCTGCCTCGTGCCCGGCACCTACCGCGTCTTCGCGGCGGTGAACGGGTTCACGGGGACGCCCTGCGGCAGCGGCGTCTTCAATAGCTACGTCGGCGTCCTTTCCGGCGAGCCGGCGACCTGCCCGTCGAGCGGCGATACCTGCGACAACCCCGGCCCGGACGTGGCCACGCAGAACTCGAGCAGCGACCTGACCGTGGGCGGCGTGGCCTGCGGCGCCGGTGGCATCACCACCCCCAACACCTACGCCCGCAGCTTCACCGGCCTCGGATCGGGTGAGATCCGCTGCGTCGAGTTCGGCTGGTCGAACGGCGGCGACCCGATCGCCGCGACCCTCGGCATCTATCGCGACACCGACGGTGGCGAACCCACCGATATCGGCGTCGACCTGGTCCTGATCGCGGAGCGCGACTTCCTGCTCCCGTCGGCGACCAACGTGCCGATCACCGCTGCCTTCGAGGAGCCGATCTGCCTCGACGGCAACACCGATCCGATCGTGGTCGTCCTTGACATCGCCGATTCGAACACCGGCTTCGCCACCTACTCCGGCAACGGCGCCGGCGAGTCGGCCCCGACCTACATCAAGGCGACGTCCTGCGCGATCAACACCTTCGTCACGGTGGGATCGATCGGCTTCGCCGACCTCCAGTGGGTCGTCAACATCAACGGCGACTTCTCGCAGTGCGGCGGCGGCCAGCCCTGCCCGGCGGACCTGAATGGCGATCAAGTGGTCGGAGCGGCCGACCTCGCCACGCTGCTCGGCCAGTGGGGCGGTGCCGGCACCGCCGACCTCAGCGGCAACGGCTCGGTCGGTCCGGAAGACCTCGCCCTGCTCCTCGGGGCGTGGGGTCCGTGCCCGTAAGGGTCCACGACGCTTGCGTCTGACACGAGGCCCCCGGCACGAGCCGGGGGCCTCTTTTCATAGGAGCGATGGTTGGACGTCACGGGCCCCGCGGATCACTTGGCGTCGGCATTCCACATGTCCTGGATCGCCTTCCACGAGCCGTCCTTCTGCTTCTTCCAGACGCAGAGGTACTTGCCCTTCTCGTGGACCACCTTGCCGTCCCCGCCCTTGAAGGAGTCCTCGTAGGTGCCGGCCGTGTAGCCGAGGTTGCCCTCGACCTCGGACTTGGTGGTGCTCCAGGAGATGGTGAAGGAGGGGTCGGCGAAATACGCTGCCCACACCTTCTGGGCGGCGGCGCGGCCGGTGGCCAGCGGCTCGCTCGGCGGGTAGGCGCAGGCGTCCTCGGCGTAGAAGGAGGCGACCTTCGCCGCGTCGCGCGTGGCGGCGGCCTTGGACCAGTCGTCATCGAGCTTGGCGAGGAGCTTGGCCTCGTCCCCGGCGCTCGCCGCCGGTCCGGCCGCGATGGTGAGGAACGAGGCTCCGATCGCGAGGGCGAGGCAGGACACGGCGCCGAGGGCGGTCTTCATGGATGCTCTCCGTTTGCGAGGTGGACTGGGGTCGAGTCAGGACGGGATCCGCACGAAGAGCGGCACGTCGCCGACGTCGGTGAAGCCTAACCGAAGGTAAACAGGGTGCCCGGCCTCGGAGGCTTGGAGCACGCCGACGCGATACCCGAGCGGACGGACGCGGCGGAGGGCTTCGGCCGTGGCGTGGGCCCCGAGGCCTCGCTTCCGCTCCTCGGGCAGGGTCGCCACGCCGTAGATGCCGGCCACGCCGTCGAGGCAGTGGACCATCGAGGTGCAGACGATCTCGCCGCCCCGCTCGATCCCGAAGTACTGGAGCGGGGCCGCGTCGGCTGGATCGCCATCGAGCCCCGCCGCAAACTGCTGGCCCACCTTGGGGGGCAACTCATAGCCGCGGGCAAACGCGTCGGACCACGAGCCGATGTGTTGGGCGCCGCAGTAGCGACGGAAGGTGTAGCCGGCGGGCAGTTGGGTCGGGGCCAACGCATCGATCGCCACCGCCATGGCCGGCAATCCGCCGTGGCGGAAGAAGCCGGCCGCTTGCAGTCGGGCGCTCATCGCCTCGGAGGCAGCACCGGTGGTCAGGACAGCGGCGGGCGCTCCACAGGTGGTCAGGGGGGCGATGGCTTCCTCGGCGGCGCTCAGGTCGTGACCGTTGGCGAGCAACGTGAAGTTCGCGAAGGGGTGTGGCTCACCGGTCAGAAGCCGCACGTAGCCGGGGGCGAAGGTGACCTCGGGGCCTCCCATGATGCGGCGGAAGGTGGCGAGGAGATGACCTTCGGTGAGCGGGCCCAGCCTAGTCCCGAGCGAAGCGAGCGAGCCGAAGGGATGGGCAGCGGGCATGGAACCTCCGAGCGTCGGAACGATGATCGGGCGCACGTCCCCCCCGACCGAGAGTCGCCTGAGGTCTCGACGCCGACGGCGAAGGCAGTGTCCTCGATCCTTGACGCTGCGAACGGACGCCCGACCATGGCGGGGGGAGGCATCCGCCAGATCTTCTATCAAGTCGCTTGACTTGCACATGAAGTCAAGTATTCTGTACATCATGGAAACAACAGATACCGCAGTGTCAACGATCGCGTACCGAGAGCGGGTCGCTTGGGTCTCGATCGCCGCGTTCACGCTGCCCTACCTGCCGTACTTCGCCTGGGTCGCCTTTGCCGAAGGGGCAGCGACCGCGTCCATGGCGACCTCGCTCTGGGCCTTCGGGTTCGCGTCGGGGTCGAGCGCCCTCATCTACGGGGTGGGTCGGCTCTGGCTCCTTTGGCAGTGCGCCGACGAGGCTCGGCTTCCGATGGATGAACGCGATCGGGCCATCGCCCGGCGGAGCCTCACCGTCGCGTATGGACTCCTCATGGCCGGGATGATCGTGGTCGGCGGCATCTTGCCCTTCACCCGCGTTGGATGGGAGGTCGCCCGCCCCGCGTTCCTCATGATCTTGCTCGCCGAAGTGGTGCGCGACAGCACCGTGGTCTGGTGCTACCGGCGAGGTTTCCATGAGTGACATCGGCTTCACCAACTCGATCCGGACCCTTCGCTTCCTGCAGGGCGAGATGACCCAGGCCGACCTCGGCCAGCGGGTCGGCCTCACCCGCCAGACGATCGCCGCGATCGAAGCCGGCAAATACTCGCCCTCGCTCGAAGTCGCCTTCCGCATCGCCGAGGTCTTCGGCAAGCGGATCGAGGAGGTGTTTCAGCGGACGGCGGTGGCGGAGCAGGGGGGGCGGAGCGGGGGGTAGAGCAGCGGGGGAGCAGCAGGAGAGCAGCAGGGTAGACCAGCAGAGCAGCCGAGACAGACCGCAGCCGTTGCGTCTTGTCTGCTTCGCTGCGCTCTGTGGCGGCTGCTCTCGATTGACAAGGCCGCCCTTTCGGGGCGGCCTTTGTCAATCGGGGTGGCCGGATTCGAACCGACGACTTCTTGCTCCCAAAGCAAGCGCTCTACCAAGCTGAGCTACACCCCGTACGGGTTCCGATCCTACCCCAAAGGACGGGGGCGGGAACAGCGTCGGTGGGCGGTATCGTGCAGGCATGTCGCTCGTCCCCGTCGCCCAGCGGTTGGCCCGGTCCGTGGCGAAGCTCCGCTTCGGGTCGCCCGTGGCCTACGTCTACCACCCGCTCGAATACGCGTGGGAGCCGCACCGGATGTACCTCGAGCGGTTCGCCCGCACCGGGACCGAGGCCCTTTTCGTGGGCATGAATCCGGGACCCTTCGGGATGGCCCAGACCGGCGTGCCCTTCGGAGAGGTCGCTGCGGTGCGCGACTTCCTCAAGATCGAGGCTCCCGTCGGCCGGCCGCGGCGCGAGCATCCCAAGCGGCCGGTCGTGGGGTTCGCCTGTCGCCGAAGCGAGGTCAGCGGTCGGCGGGTCTGGGGCTGGGTGGCTGATCGCTTCGGCTCGGCCGACGCGTTCTTCGACCTCGCCTTCATCTGGAACTGGTGCCCGCTGGCGTTTGTCGCCGAGAGCGGCGCCAACATCACGCCCGACAAGCTCCCCGCCGCGGAGCGCGAGCCGTTGGAAAGGGCGTGCGACGCCGCGCTGCGGTCGGTGGTCGGGATCCTCGAGCCGCGCCACGTGATCGGCTTCGGCGGCTTCGCGACGGAGCGAGCCCGGCGGGCCTTGGGCTCGGCAGGGCCGGCGATCGGCACCGTCCTTCATCCGAGTCCGGCGAGTCCGGCCGCGAACCGCGGATGGGCCCCGGCGGTCGATCGCGGGCTCGCCGCGTTGGGCGTGACCCTGGCGCCGCGCTCCGCCACCCGAGCGAGGCGCCTGCGCCCGGGCATGGCCTGACCCGACGCCGCACGACTGGCCGAGCGTCTGGCGGGCGTCGGCTGCCGTGGCGCCCTCGCCGCGATGAATCGGGCGCACGATCGCCATTCGGCCCGCCTTGGCGCGGATCGCCCGGGATAGTGTTCCGCCCGCACCACGACGGTGGTAGATTCGTTGCTGCGGATGCGAGGAACGCGATGGCAACCAAGACCGAATCGAACGTGCGGACGAAGGTGACCAAGGTGGGCGGGATCGAGGACGTGACGATCGGCCTCGGCGGAGTGGCGTGGAACGAGTACGCGGCGACCGACGTCGCCCGGGCCACGACCTTCCTCTGCGGCCTGTTCGGCTGGACCGAGCGGGTCAAGGAGTTCGGCTTCGAGGGGGCGTACCACACGCTGAGCCTCGGCGGCGAGGACGTCGCCGGCGTCGTCTCCACCGAAGACCTCGAAGGCCCGCGCGTCGGCGGCTGGTTCCCCGTCATCCGCGTCGCCGACGTCGACGCCTCCGTGGCCCGCGGATGCGAGCTCGGGGCGAGCGTCTTGGCCGCCCCGTCGGGCATCGCCGGTCTTTCCCGTCACGCCATGCTGGCTGGCCCAAGCCACGCCCGCTTCTCGCTGCTCTGCTCCCTCGACGGCCGCGCCGTCCGCGGCCCGGGCTGCGTCGGCTGGAACGAGATCCGAGCCACGAACCCGGTGGCCACCGCCATGTTCATGTGGCAGACCTTCGGCTGGCAGGCCGAATCGGCGCGGACCGAGGGCGACGAGCTGCTCACCGTGTTCACCCACCAAGGCGTGCGCGTGGCGTCGATGCGGAAGATCGGCGACGGCGAGACAAGCCGCTGCCTGCCCTGCATCCAGGTCGGCGACGTCGGAGCGACCGTGCGTCGGGCCCGCGATCTCGGCGGGGCCTTGGTCGAGGAACGCCGTGGCGATCCCTTCCTGGGGACCGTGGCCCGGATCATCGACCCCTTGGGCTGCGACTTCCTGGTCTACGCGACGACGTGAGCGTTGCCGTCGCGGCCGTGAAACACCGCTCATTCGGCAGCGATCTTGGTGGGGAGTCGGGCGCTCGGTTGCGTGAAATCGCGTATCGGGCAGCCTTCGAGCCGGACTTGTCCTCGCAAGGAGGACTTCATGTCCACGACAACTCGTTTCTGCAAGAGGGTGCTCCCCATCGCGGGAGCCGCGATCGCGTTTGGTGCAGTCGTCTCGCTCACCGCGCCGAGCATGGCGTACGAGCGGTACAACGACGGCTGCCAGAACTGCCACGGTGGCTTTCTGAGCAACGTCTCGCCTCAGGGCACGATCTTCCCTGAGGGGAACAAGCACCAGATGCACCGGAGCAGCAGCTACATGGGCACCAAGTGCGCCTTGTGCCACATGGGCTCTGGCTACTCGAACCCCTTCATCGGGCAATCCGCCGGCACCGCCAACAATCCGGGAGTTGGCTGCACCGGTTGCCACGGGCACGACTACGGCGGAGCCATCGGGAACAACGGAGCAGGGCTTCGGAAGCACCACGCGACGAACGGCGTGGCGGTCTGCGCCACTTGCCACACCAGCGATCCCGTGCCGCTCGGCGAGGGCGTCAAGCCGCGCTACTACGGCACGCCGGACACGAAGTGCGACGACCCGTGCAACGCAGCGCCTGGCCACAAGGAGAACTGGAGCGTCGGCGACACCATCGGCTTGGACAACGATGGCGACAACCTCTATGACCAGGCCGATCCCGACTGCGGGCCGCAGTGCCCGCCTGCCGACCTCAACGGCGACTGCCTGGTCAACGCCGCGGATCTCGCCGTCCTGCTCGGGGCTTGGGGCGGCGCCGGGGCTGCCGACCTGAGCGGCAATGGCGTGGTCGGTGCCGAGGATCTCGCTCTCCTCCTCGGGGCGTGGTCGTCGTGAGCATCGCCCGCTGAGGGCCGACTCCATGCAAGGGGAAGCGGGGAGGGAGGTGCGGGTCTCCCTCTCCGCTCTCCTCGCCCAGCTGGTGTTAGGCGGGGACTTCCTCGTTGCCAAACAGCTCGGCCTCGCGCTCTGCCGCGTACTGGTGCGTGTAGAGCTCGTAGTAGCGGCCTCGCTTGGCTATCAATTCGCGGTGCGAGCCCTGCTCGACGATGCGGCCGCCGTCGATCACCAGGATGAGGTCGGCCCGGCGAATGGTCGAGAGCCGGTGGGCGATGACGAAGGCGATCCTGTTGCGGAGGACCTCGTCGATCCCGCTCTGGATCAGCCGCTCGGTCGCGGTGTCGACCGACGACGTGGCCTCGTCCATGATGAAGATCTGCGGGTCGCGCAGCACCGCCCGGGCCAGGGCGACCAGTTGCCGCTGCCCGGTCGAGAGCCGCTCGCCGCACTCGCCGACCTCGAAGCCGTAGCCCTTCTCGAGGGAGAGGATCATCTCGTGGGCGTTGACCCGCTTGGCCGCCGCCTCGACCTCGGCGTCGGTGGCGTCGAGCTTCCCGTAGCGGATGTTGTCGCGGATGGTCCCCGAGAAGAGATGGGCGACCTGTTGGATCACGCCGAGGTTCGACTGGAGCCAATGCAGCGAGCGCTCCCGGTAGTCGATGCCGTCGAGGAGGATGCGGCCGCCGCGCGGCTCGTAGAAGCGTGCCACGAGGGAGACGATGGTGCTCTTGCCGCCGCCGGTCGCTCCGACCAGGGCCACGCTCTGGCCCTCGCGCACGCGGAGCGAGAAGTCGTGCAGGACCGGGACGCCGGGCTTGTACCAGAACTGCACGTGGTCGAAGACGATCTCGCGGATCCGCCGCGAGCCGCCATCGGGGGCGGTGCCCTCGTCGGGCTTGGCGGCGCGGGACGCCATCGCCGCCTCGACCGCCGGGCTGTCGGCGATCTCGGGCTTGGTCTCGAGCAGGGAGACGACGCGCTCCGCGGCGCTCGATGCGTTGAGGATGTCGGCGAAGCGCTGGGCGAGCTCCTGGATCGGCATGGCGAAGAGCGTCGCGAACTGCAGGAAGCTGATGAGCTGGCCCAGGGTCAGGCCGCTGCCCCGAAGGAGATCGGAGCCGCCCTTCCAGAGGGCGAGGCCGGCCCCGGCGGCGCCGATCGTCATGATGAGCGGCAGGTAGACCGAGCCCTGCAGAGCGTTCCGCAGCATCCAGGAGTTCATCTTGGTCGAGAGGACCTGGAACTCGGAGAGGTTGCGGGTCTCGCGGACGAGCGCCTTCGTGGTGCGCACGCCGAGGAGCTCCTCGTTGAAGCTCGCCGTCATCGCCGAGTTCGTCCGCCGCGATTGGCGACCCGAGTGCAGCATGAGACGCTGGAAGACGACGCTGGTCAGGACGAGGAAGGGGACGACGGCCAGGACGATCAGGCTCAGCCGCACGTTCAGGAGGAACATGGCGATGACCGAGCCGAGCAGGAGGAGCGACCCCCAGAAGAGGTCGAGGATGCACCACGGCAGGATGCCGGAGACGCGGCCGCAGTCGCTCGTCAGGCGCGAGGTGAGCCAGCCCACGGGGCGAGCGTCGAAATAGGAGAAGGAGAGCTCCTGCAGCTTGGCGAAGCAGTCGCGGCGGAGCTGGTAGCCGACGCCGGTGGCCACCTCGCCGGCGGCCCGGATGAAGAGCCAGACGCCGCCGGCAAAGATGACGAAGAGGAAGAGGTAGAGGGCGATGTACGGCACCAGGCGTCCGCCGAAGCCGTTGGTGTGGGCTTCGTCGATGAGCTTGCCGACCAGGATCGGGAGGATGGCCTCGATGATCGCGATGGCCGTGCCGCCACCGGCGAGTCGGGCCACGGCGCTGCGGTGGTCGCCGAGGTAGGCGATGAGCTTCCGCCAGACCCGCGGATCGAACTTGCCCTTGAAGTCGTCGTCGAGGTGCGAGCTGCTCATGGCGTCGGCACCCCGGCGGCCAAGGCCGCCTCGTCGTCGGGATCGTCCAGGCTGGTCTGGATCTCCCAGAGCGTGCGGTACATCCCTGGCTGCGACACCAGCTCGTTGTGGGTGCCGCTTTGGGCCACGCGGCCATGCTCGAGGACGATGATCCGGTCGGCGTGCATCAGGGTCGACAGGCGGTGGGCCACGATGATCGTGGTGTGGCGGGCGGTGCGCCCCCGGAAGGCCCGCAGGATCTCCGACTCGGTGTGGGTGTCGACCGCGGAGAGGGCGTCGTCGAGGACGAGGATCCGCGGGTCCTGCACCAGCGAGCGGGCGATCGCGACGCGCTGCCGCTGGCCGCCGCTCAGGGTGATGCCGCGCTCGCCAACCATCGTCTCGTACTGCTGCGGGAACTCCTCGATCGAGGCGTGCACGCTGGCCACCGCCGCGGCCTGCCGCATGGCATCCTCGTCGTTGAGGTGCCCGGCGGCGCTCACCAGGATGTTCTCGCGGAGCGACTTCGAATAGAGGAACGGCTGCTGCATGACCGTCCCGACCAGCGAACGCATGGCGTGCCGGGGGATGGTGCGGAGCTCGTGGCCGTCAACGAGGATCGAACCCTCCGCGTAGTCGTAGAGGCGGAGGAGGAGATGGACGATCGTGCTCTTGCCCGCTCCCGAGGGCCCGACCACGCCGAGCGTGCCGCCGGCCTCGATCGAGAAGGAGACGCCATCGAGGACCTTGCGCCCCTCGCCGAAGGCGTAGGAGACGTTCCGGAACTCGAGCGAGAGGCCGCGCTCCGAGGGCGCGATCGGGTTGCTCGCCGCGTCGTCGACCAGTTCGTCCGGCGTGTCGAGGATCTCCCGCACGCGGTCGATGGCGACCAGGGCCTTGCCGAGGTCGGCGAGGATGCGGCCCATCATGCGCACCGGCCAGATGAACATGCCGATCGCGGTGATGAACCAGAAGAAGGTGCCCACCGTGACCCGGTCGGTGGCGAGGAGGACGAGGCCGGTGCCGACCGCGAGGGCCGACTGGATGAAGCAGAGGAGGTCCGAGGTCGCCCAGTAGGTGGCGAAGAGCCCGAAGAGGCGAAGGTCGGTGGCCCGGAAGCTGCCGCTCGTCTCGGCGAACTTGCCGATCTCGAACTCCTGCCGGGCGAAGGCCCGCACCACGCGGATGCCGGTCAGGTTCTCGGTGATGGTCGTCGTCATCTTCCCTTCCGCCTCTTCCTTGGCCTGGAAGACCGGCCGCATGCGCCGGAAGAAGAGGAGGGAGAAGGTCACGATGAAGGGAAGGATCACGACCGACGCGATCGTCATGCGCCAGTCGAGGGCCAGCATCAAGGGGAGCGGGGCGAGGAGCATCACCACCGCCCGGCCGATTTCGATGGCCTGCCCGGCGAGGAAGTTCCGGAGCGTCTCGACGTCGGAGGTGCAGCGCTGGAGGAGGTCGCCCGAAGGCCGCTGGTCGAGCGTCCGGCAGGGGAGTCGCTGCAGGTGGTCGTAGAGCCGATCGCGCAGGCGGCGGGCCACCGCCTCCGAGGCGCTCGCGCTGTACCGCGTGCGGAGGTGGGTGAGGAATCCGGCGACGGCGGTCAGGGCCAGCATGGCGAGGCCGGGGCGCCACAGCTCGCTGGCCACCGCGTCGCGTCCGCCGAGCCGCTCGATGATGCCCTTCGAGAGGGCGGTGCCGCCGTTCGCGTCGGGGACCAGCACCACGTCGAGCGTGGCCTGCGAGACGAGCGGGACGAGGTACAGCACGCCGGCCGACGCCACGAGGGCGGCGAGGGCCAGTCCGTACCGGAGGCGCTGCCCCTCGGTCACCTGCCAGATGGTGCGGATCGCACGCGGCATGCGAAACCGGAAAGCGTACCGCGCGATGCGGACGCAACGAACGGTGTCGGGGGACTCAGATCGAGGTCTTGAAGCCCATGGCCCGCAGGACGCACCAGCCGGCGAGCCCCTCGAAGATCATGAACCAGCCGCTGGCGATGGCCGCGATCCCGACCCCGAGAGCCCAATCGGGGAGGAACCCGAGGAACCAGAGCACGGCGAGGACGAGGCCGATCCCCTCGACCGCGGCGCCGGCGACGAGCCGCACGGCCTTCCCTCGAGCGTCGATGTTGCACTGCATGGGCGAAGATCCTCTCTGCAGACAGTTGGCTGCGGCGGGGGGCTCAGAACTGGCAGTTCTTCGGCGTGCGCGGGAAGGGGATGACGTCGCGGATGTTCTGCATGCCGGTGGCGTAGATGATGGCCCGCTCGAAGCCGAGGCCGAAGCCGGCGTGGGGCACCGTGCCGTAGCGGCGCAGGTCGCGGTACCACCAGTAGTCGGCCTTGTTCAGGCCCATCTCGTCGAGCCGCTTGTCGAGCATGTCGAGCCGCTCCTCGCGCTGCGAGCCGCCGACGATCTCCCCGATCCCGGGAGCGAGGATGTCCATGGCCGCGACGGTCTTCCCGTCGTCGTTCATCCGCATGTAGAAGGCCTTGATGTCCTTCGGGTAGTTGATCACCGCGACCGGCTTGCCGAAGACCTGCTCGGTGAGGTATCGCTCGTGCTCCGACTGCATGTCGATGCCCCAGCGAGGGGCGAAATCGAAGGTGTGGCCCTTGGCCACGGCCTTCTCGAGGAGCGAGATGGCTTCGGTGTAGGTGATCCGCTCGAAGGTGGCGTTGACGAAGCTCTCCAACCGGCTGATGCAGGTCTTGTCGATCCGCTCGGCGAAGAACTTCATGTCGTCGGCCCGCTCCTCGAGGAGGGCCCGGTACATGTACTTGAGGAGGGCCTCGGCGAGGTCGGCGTCTGCGGCGAGGTCGGCGAAGGCGATTTCCGGCTCGATCATCCAGAACTCGGCGAGGTGCCGGCTGGTGTTCGAGTTCTCGGCCCGGAAGGTCGGCCCGAAGGTGTAGACCTTGGAGAGGGCCATGCACCAGGTCTCGACGTTGAGTTGGCCGGAGACCGTCAGGTGCGACTGCTTGCCGAAGAAGTCCTGGCTGTAGTCGATGGCCCCGTCCGGCGTGCGCGGCAGGTTGGCGAGATCGAGGGTCGAGACGCGGAACATCTGCCCGGCGCCTTCGCAATCGCTGCCGGTCACGATCGGGGTGTGGATCCAGGCGAAGCCTCGCTCGTGGAAGAAGCGATGGATGGCCATGGCCAGGGTGTGCCGGACGCGCCCGATGGCACCGAAGGTATTGGTGCGGGGGCGGAGGTGGGCGACCTCGCGCAGGTACTCGAAGCTGTGCTGCTTGGGCTGGATCGGGTAGGTGTCGGGGTCGTCGACCAGCCCGTAGACCTTGAGCGAGGTCACCTGCATCTCGATGCCCTGGCCTTTGCCCTGGCTCGGGACGAGCGTGCCGGTCGCTTCGATGGCGCAGCCAGCGGTGAGATGGAGCACCTCGCTCGCGTAGTTGCCGAGGGTGGCCGGCACGACGAGCTGGATGGCGTCGAAGCAGGAGCCGTCGCTCACGGCGACGAACGAGCAGCCCGCCTTCGAGTCGCGGCGGGTGCGGACCCAGCCCTGGACGGTGGCCTCGCGGCCGGCTTCTGAGGTGGGGGTCTTGAGGGCGTCGGCGATACGGAGGACGGGCATGCGGGCCTTTCGGTCGGAGGGCGATTCGAAGACCGGGCAGTATTCGGAAGGGCAGCCGGGGGAGCAAGCGACCAAGAGCCCGAGGGCCGATCGACGGGGGAGGCTGGGTTTGGCACGGCGCGTCCTATAAAGGATGGCGGCTGCCGTTCCCGGGGTTGCCTCCCGTGCCAATTTGGCAGCAGGCGCCGGAAGCGCCGGGGCTCGGTGACATGGAGCGGCGGGAGCCCGGCCGGACCGGTGCACGAGGGCGCAGGCAGGCGTCGCTGAGCCGAGCTCGGGCGACCCCCGCCTGCGCTAGCGCCGACGCGGATCGCGCTCGAAGTGGACACACACTTTGAGGGCCGGCCGGGTCCTCCGCCACCGCCCGCGAGTCGGCCGACCGCTCCCGGCGTCGGTGGGCGACCTTGTGCCAATCGGCACGGAGGTTGCCTAGCGGCCCGCTCCTCGTCGCGCGTTCGCCGCGCCCGAGGCCCGTTGCACCCCGAGCCGCTTCCGTCCACGCGTGGTCTGCCCTCTCCACCATCCCGATCCCGAATCAGGCGCCCGCCCGGATCCCCAGCCCGGCGGCCAGGGTTGCTCGCCGGCCCGGCTGAGCCTGCT
>JBGAKK010000029.1:0-4296 GCA_044224425.1 Phycisphaerales bacterium | reverse complement strand
GTGGCGGGACGGCGACTTCGCCGACCAGTTGCCCACCCTGCTCGGGCCGATGGGGATCGATTGCCACCGTTGCCGATCGGGCGTCGAGGCCACCGAGTTTCTCCGCCGGGCACCGGTCCACATCGCGATCGTCGACCTGTCGATCCCCATGGAGGCCAACAGCTCGCGGTTCATCGCCGCCGGGCCGCGGGTCCTCCAGCTCCTCCGCCGGCTCGACCAGCCGCCGCCCACGGTCGTGGTGCGGCCCCCGCAGCCGATCTCGCGGGATAGCGTTCGCACCCTGAGCGACGCCCTGCGTGACGGGGCCTTCGCTGTCATGGACGGCCCGGTCCGCCTCGAGGGGCTCCTCGAGGTCCTCCGCCGCGTCGTCCGTCGCCACTATCGAGACCACTGGCCGGCAGCCTGACCCACCAGGCCGCCGTTCCTCTGTACGCGTCCAACCAACCCCACGTCCTTACTTCCGGAGACAGATTCGATGAAGGTTCGACCCCTCGGAGACAAGATCCTCGTCAAGCGCGACGAGGCCGCCACCAAGACCGATTCCGGCATCTTTCTGCCCGACTCGGCCAAGGACAAGCCTCGCCAAGGCAAGGTCGTCGCTGTCGGCGACGGCATCCTCAACAAGGAGACGGGACAGCGCATCCCCTTCACCGTGAAGAAGGGCGACAGCATCCTCTTCGGTTCCTACGCCGGCACAGAGGTGAAGATCGACGGCGAGCCCTACCTCATCATGACCGAGGAAGACATCCTCGGCGTGATCGAGTGAAGCCCGGCCCTTTGCCCTCCCGCCTCACGCCTTCCGGAGCGCCACCATGGACCGAGGACCGCTGCTCAAGATCCTCAACGAGATGAAGAACACGAACGCGGAGCTCGATCTGATCATGGTCGGCACCTCCCAGCCCGTGGAGATCCGCAACGTCCGCGACGTCGAGGATCTCCGCGGGAACAAGGTGATCCGCGTGACCACTCGCCAGAACCAGATCTGGATCGACCCCGAGCACGTGGCCCTGGCCTACCAGGTCCGGACGGACGGAGGCTGATCCGATGCAAGCGGACCAGCTCCGCAAGGCCCTCCGCGAGCTCAACGCGCTCCGCGACATGCGGATCGAATTCGAGCACGCGTCCAGCTGCATCGTGAAGAAGGCACTCCTCATCCCCGAGGAGTCTGACGGGCTGGTGAAGGTGACCGACGGCTCGCACGTCTACATCGTGGACGCCGAGCGGGTGGCATGGGTGGAGATCGGGTGAGTCGCCCGGTCGCCGCGACGACGACGAACACGACTTGATTCCGGCCAGGAACACAAGCTTTCGACAAGGAAACACAGGAATGGCTGCCAAGCAGATTGCATACGACAACGACGCCCGCGAGCGGATCCTCCGTGGCGTCCAGAAGCTCGCCAAGGCGGTGAAGGTGACCCTCGGCCCGAGCGGCCGCGTGGTCGTCCTCGAGAAGTCCTTCGGCGCCCCGACCGTCACCAAGGACGGCGTCACCGTCGCCAAGGAGATCGAGCTCGAGGATCCCTACGAGAACATGGGCGCCCAGATGGTGAAGGAAGTGGCCAGCAAGGCGTCGAAGGACGCCGGCGACGGCACCACCACCGCCACCGTCTACGCCGAGGCCATCTACCAGGAAGGCCTCAAGAACATCACCGCCGGGGCCAACGCCAACGCGGTGAAGCGGGGCATCGACAAGGCCGTCGATGGCATCGTCGACGAGCTCAAGCGGCTCTCGAAGCCGGTCAAGAACTCGACCGAGATCGCCCAGGTCGGTTCCTGCTCCGCCAACCAAGACATGCAGATCGGCAAGATCATCGCCGAGGCCATGGACAAGGTCGGCAAGGACGGCGTGATCACGGTCGAGGAAGGCAAGAGCCTGGTGACCGAGGTCGAGCTCCTCGAGGGCATGCAGTTCGACAAGGGCTACCTCAGCCCGCACTTCGTCACCAACCCGACCACCATGGAGTGCGTGCTCGAGGACTGCTACGTCCTGATCCACGAGAAGAAGCTCTCCTCGGCCAAGGACCTCATCCCGGTCCTCGGCAAGATCGCCGAGAGCGGCAAGTCGATCCTGATCATCGCCGAGGACATCGAGGGCGAGGCTCTCGCCACCCTCGTCGTCAACAAGCTCCGCGGCGTCCTCAAGGTCTGCGCCGTGAAGGCCCCGGGCTTCGGCGACCGCCGCAAGGCGATGCTCGAGGATATCGGCGTCCTCACCGGCGGCACCGCCATCATGGAGGAGCTCGGGATCACCCTCGAGAACCTCACCCTGGGCGAGCTCGGCCGGGCCAAGAAGATCACCGTCGACAAGGACAACTGCACCATCGTCGAGGGTGCGGGCAAGACCAAGGACATCCAGGGCCGCATCGAGCAGCTCAAGTCGCAGATCGAGGGGACCTCGAGCGACTACGACCGCGAGAAGCTCCAGGAGCGACTCGCCAAGCTCGCCGGCGGCGTGGCCCAGATCAACGTCGGGGCCGCCACCGAGGTCGAGATGAAGGAGAAGAAGGCTCGCGTCGAGGACGCCCTCCACGCGTGCCGGGCTGCGGTCGAGGAGGGCATCCTCCCGGGCGGCGGCGTCTCCGTCCTGCGGGCCCGCAAGGCCCTCGAGAAGCTCCGCAAGTCGCTGGTCGGCGACGAGAAGATCGGCGTCGACATCATCTGGCGGGCCCTCGCCGCCCCGGCCAAGCAGATCGCCGCGAACGGCGGCCATGACGGCTCGATCGTGGCCCAGAAGATCGAGGAGACCGACGAGACCAACTTCGGCTTCAACGCCCTCTCCGGCCAGTACGAGGACCTCGTCAAGGCCGGCGTGATCGTGCCGACCAAGGTCGAGCGCGTGGCCCTGCAGAACGCGGCGAGCATCGCCGGCCTCCTGCTGACCACCGACTGCGCGATCACCGAGATCAAGGAGAAGAAGGCCAAGGCTCCCGCCGGCGCCGGCGCGGGCATGGACGACATGGACTACTGAGTCCGCTCTCCACCGCTTCCATCACGACGGGCCCGGGTCTCGCACCCGGGCCCGTTCTCGTTGGCGGCCCGGCTAGCATGGGCGGATGCCCATCCGCTACGCCCTCGAGCCCGACCTCTCGGTCGAGGAATTCATCGATGTCCTCCGCCGGACGAGCCTCGGCGAGCGCCGTCCGCTCGACGACCGGCGGACGATGGAAGGCATGCTGCGCGGGGCCCAGGTCATCGTCACCGCCCGCGACGACGGCGGCCGGCTGGTGGGCGTGGCCCGCTCGATCACCGACTTCCACTACTGCCTGTACCTGGCCGACCTCGCGGTCGACGAGGCCATCCAGCGGCAGGGAGTCGGCCGCGAGCTGATGCGGCGGACGCACGAGGCAGCCGGGAAGCACACCATGCTCATCCTCCTCGCTGCCCCGAAGGCCAAGTCGTACTACCCGCACGTCGGGCCGTCGATCGGGATGAAGCAGCACGACTCCTGCTGGGTGATCGATCGCCAGCCGCGCCAGCCGGCGCCGGTCAGATCGCCTTCACCCAGCTGAGGAAGAGCCAGATCACGTCGATGGCGACCATGACCGCCAAGAAGGCGACGAGGGCCAGCTTCATGCGCCGACGCCGCAGGCGGGCGAGGTCGACCCAGCAGCGGCCGTCCTCGAGCTGAACGACCACGCCCTTCTTGATCGAGGAGCGCAGCTCGTCGGGACGGACGATGCCCGCGGTGCGCGGCTTGAGGGCGGTCTCGGCATCGGTCGCTCCCGACTCGACGAGGAGGCCGACTGGCCCCGGCGGCTGGCGCCGCATGGTGAGGAGGATCGAGATCGCGAACACGGCGCCGCCGAGGGCGCCGAAACCGCCAGAGGGGGGTGTGGTCGGGAGAGGCATGGCAGTGGCCGCCGCCATCCTACGAGAAGCGAGCTCGGGCCAAAAACGAACCGGGCCCACCCGTGAAGGTGGGCCCGGTCGTCGTGTCCTGCAAGGTGGCTCGAGGCAGCGGTCGCCTCGATGCCGCCTGGGCGCTCGCTCAGGGATTACTTCGCACCGATCGTGTCACGACCGAGGATGCCGTTGGTCGTGAGGGTGTGGTACGAGGTGTCCACGAGGAAGTCGTAGCTCTGGGCGCCGAAGTAGCCGTTCGCTCCGAACGGGGTGCTGCGGTGCCAGAGGCCCTTCTCCTGGAGGCCCGGGGTGCTGTTGGTGGCCTTGGCCCGGGCGTCCGACTCCATGGCGTCGGCGACGCTCATCACGGCCACGTGGCCGTCGAAGAAGAGGGTCGCGGGGGCGCTGTTGTAGCCGTGGTTGTAGTACCAGGGCTCGTTGCCGCCGGCGAAG